>CAUJCR010000031.1 GCA_963169355.1 Bacteroidota bacterium
GAAGAACGTATTGCCAAGGAGAAAGAAGCGGCTGCTAAAGCAGAAGCCGAACGCATTGCCCAAGAAAAAGCTGCTGCAGAAAAATTAGCGAAGGAACAAGAAGCCGCTCAAAAGGCAGCATTAGCAAAGGCCGCTGCTGAGCGAAAAGAGAAAGAAAGACTTGAGAAAATAGCCAAAGAAAAGGAAATCGCTGAGAAAAAAGCGCAAGAGAAGGCTGCTGCTGAAAAGTTAGCACAAGAGAAGGCTGCCGCAGCAAAGAAAGCTGAAGAAGAACGTATAGCTAAGGAAAAAGCTAATACTGAGAAATTAAATGCCGAAACGTCAAAGAATCAAGAAGGAATTATTGCGCCTGTGAATTCTGGTTCTGAATTGGAAAGAAGTTCAATTGGTTCTAAAGATGCTAAGTATTCTTCTTTACAAACCATTGGGAGTCAAACACAATATTTAGAAAAAATTAAGAGAGGAAATGAACTCTTTAAAATGAAGCGTTATGCAGAGGCCAAACCAGTATATGAAGAAGCGCTGAAGTTTAAGCCTAATGATCCAACAGCTACTAAGCGTCTCGAAGAAATAGAAGCATTATTAAAGAAATAAATACTAAAGTTTAATTAATGCAAACACAGCATAGTTTAGCATATCCATATAGTTGGCATCTACGCCCTCGCTAATAATTGTTTGCCCTTTATTATCTTCTATTTGTTTTACTCTAAAAATTTTCATTAAAATTAAATCGGTCAGCGAACTCATACGCATATCTCTCCAAGCTTCGCCATAATCATGATTTTTGTCTTCCATGAGTTGTTTGGTTTGCTTGGTGTATTTATTATATAATAGCTCTACTTCTTCGTAAGGTAATTCAAGTCTGTCATCGTTTGCTAATTCTAATTGAATAAGTGCCATGACACAATAATTTACAATACCAATATATTCTCCCTTAATATCATCACCCACTTTTTGAGTTCCTTTTTCTTCGATGCTTTTAATACGTTGAGCCTTAATAAAAATTTGATCGGTAAGTGAAGTAGGGCGGAGGTTTCTCCAAGCTGTACCATAATCTTTCATTTTCTTTAAGAAAATATCTTTGCAAATTTTTATCGAAGCATCGTATTGTTGTGAAGTATTATTCATATATTTAAGATGCGCTAATGTACTAAAAATATGGAGAAAACTTATATAATAAATGGTAAACAATTAACATTTAATAAGGCGCAGGTTATGGCTATTATTAACCTTACGCCTGATAGTTTTTATGATGGCGGTCGTTTTTCATCTATATCGGATATTGTAAAAGATGTTGAACGCAAAATAAATGAAGGCGCAACGATTATTGATTTAGGTGCCGCTTCCTCTCGCCCAAACGCTGCCCCATTAGCTGTAAAAGACGAAATTTTAAGACTTGGCGAACCTTTAAGAAGGATTAGAAATGAGTTTCCTCATATCTTTTTATCGGTAGATACTTATTTGTCTGAAGTTGCTGATTTTGCTATTAGCGAGGGTGCCGATATTATTAATGATATATCAGGCGGAAAGCTAGATGAAAATATGTTACAAGTTGTGGTTAAACAACAAGTAGTTTATGTGTTAATGCACATGCAAGGTACACCACAAAACATGCAACACAATCCGCAATACGATGATGTAACGAAAACAATTTTCGATTTTTTTAAAGAAAGAATAGCATATTTCCAATCCGTGAATTTTGATAAAATAATTTTAGATGTTGGTTTTGGATTTGGAAAAACGGTTGAGCATAATTATATGTTATTAAAAAATATATCTGATTTTACTAAGCTTGAATTTCCAGTTTTAGCTGGGCTTTCAAGAAAATCAATGATAAATAAAGTAATTAATACGATGCCAACAACTGCCCTAAATGGCACTACTGCTCTTAATATGTTAGCACTTCAAAATGGGGCTAATGTTTTAAGAGTACATGATGTAAAAGAAGCAAAGCAAGTGATTGATTTATTTGAATTCTATAAAAATGTCTAGTGCGTTTTTATAGTGTCAAATTCTTAAAATCATTTATAATATCTTCACGTAAATGTTGTAAGTTACTAAAGACTTGAGGTTGTTTTGATTTTAATTGTAATGCTTTTAAGATTCCAAAAGTCTTTTTTCTAAAAGGAGATAACCATAAACAATACATACCTGTTAACACGGTTATAACTAATACCAATAAAGCCCACCACGCATTTGGTGCTAATGCTTTAGCTACAAAAAATTGAATAAGCCCAAATAATAAAAACATAACTGCACCTATTCCCATTAAAAAGGAAGCTTTAAACTCAATAATTTTTACTTTTTTGTTTGTAATATAGGCAGTGAGAAAATAAGGGATATAACTTCCTAAAAGCCCTCTTATATAAATAGGAAAGCTTATTATGATAACTAAAAATCGTAATGATACATTTAGATAAGTTATTTTGGATTGTTTTAATGGATCAATCAACCAATCTTTAAGTTGATATTGTTTAAGTTGATTAAAATAATTTTCTGTTTTTGCAGAGAGTAATTTTAACTTTTCTGGTGCATCTTCTTCTAATTTATTTACCCATGTTACAATGTGTGTAGAAAACTTAAAATCATCTTCAAGATTAGTTGTATTTAATTGATGTTGGGTAAAATAGTCAGATTTATATATTTCCTCGAGATGAGCAATTAATGTTTCGTTATGTGGATGATTAATGTGTACAATTAGTTCTTTCATTTTTGGAGTTAAGTCTGCCAAAAATTGATTCATGGTTTTAGCTGGCGCTTCATTGTATGCAGTCATATATTCCGAAATACGGATAGGTTCTCCAACGTTAAAAAACAAGTTACCTCTAAATTGAGAAGGATTAGAATAATTTACGCCAACGGGTACTACGGTTAAATCTTTTAAATTATAAGCATCCATTGCTCCAAAAACCATACGCGGTACACCTTTTTTTAAAGGCCTTAATCGGCGCTCTTGAATACAGAGACCTTCAGCAAAAATGATAATTTTTTTATTCCTCCTTAATAGTTTATTTACTCTATCATAGGTTTCATCATTTTTTTTCAAGCCTTCTTTTCCACCATCTTGAATTCTAAATATGGGAATAATACCAAAGCTTTCTAGAATAGCTGAAATAATTCCTTTTTTAAAGGTGTCGCCTCTTGCTAAGTATCTTACTCTTGGTGGAAATACCATAGTGGTAAATGCAATAGGATCCATAAATGCGTTAGGATGATTCATGGCAATAATTACAGGCCCGTTTACTTTTATGGATTTTGCATTTTTTATTTGAATTCTTTTAAAGAAGAATCTAATAACAAAACACAGATAGAATTTAGTTAAATGCCATAACATAAGTGTACAAACATATTAAAATTAAATGATAAGAGCCATTAAAAAATGGCTCTTATTTACTAGTGAGTATTATCCAACTGGAGGTGGTGGAGGCGGAGGTACGGCGCCAAATACCGAAGATAATTCAGCTTGAGTTTCGGCAGCTAACCAACCACTCATGCCTTGTTTCCAAACTAAACTTTGGCGTGTAAATTGTCCAGATACAGCCATTTGTTGTAATTGTTGTAAGCTAAAAGGACCAGTTTGAGCTCCATTCACCGCTACAAAATATTGAGTAATGGGCGGTGGTGGAGGTGTATTAGTTCCTGTATTACCATTAAATTGTTGGTTTTGAAAAGCGTTACCCATTTGATTCATCATGCCGAATCCCATACCAGCTCCCATGCCAGCTCCCATCATACCGCCGCCGTTTGGGTTTTTAGCAGCTTCTTCCATCGCATTTGCAGCTTGAAATTGTGTATAAGCACCAAGGTTTCCAATAATTCCCATGCTACTTCTTTTATCAAGAGCTTGTTCAACTTCAGGTGGTAATGAGATGTTTTCAATTAAAAATTTAGTAAGGTCTAATCCTATCTCGTTAAATTCTGGTTTTATTTTATCTGTAATAATTTTTGAAACCTCATCGGTGTTAGAAGATAAATCTAATACAGGAATTTTACTTTCTGCTAAAGCATCCATGCCTCTTGAAACAGCAATATTTCGGAGCTGTTCGTTAACTTCTTCTACAGTATATTGCGAATCAGTTCCTGATATTTCTTTTAAAAACTTAGCGGCATCATTTACTTTAAATGCGTAAGTTCCAAAGGCTCTTAATCTTATTGGTCCAAACTCTGCATCACGTAGCATTATGGGGTTTTTTGTTCCCCATTTTTGATTAATAAATTGTTTAGTACTAATAAAAAATACATCTGCCTTAAATGGGCTATTAAAGCCGTATTTCCAACCTTTTAATGTGGTAAGAATTGGCATGTTTTGCGTACTTAATTCGTACATGCCAGGTTGAAACACATCGGCAATTGTACCTTCATTCATAAATACAGCAACTTGACTTTCGCGCACAGTAAGCTTTGCGCCCATCTTTATTTCGTTTTGAAAACGAGGAAATTTATACACAATCGTGTCGTTTGTACTGTCTGTCCAATCGATGATGTCAATAAATTCACCTTTTATTTTATCCCATAATCCCATAATAATTGTTTTAAAATATTTATGGTAAATATAATAAATTCTAATGGTTTGTAATCTTTTTTAAGCATCTTTGTTTGTGCAACAAAAGGTAGTTATAGTTATTGGTGGAGGAGCTTCTGGTTTTTTTGCAGCTATTAACACGGCTCAGAATTTTCCAGAGGCTAAAGTGATTATTCTAGAAAAGACGAATAAAATACTATCAAAAGTGAGGGTTTCTGGAGGCGGACGCTGTAATGTAACGCACCATTGCTTTGATAACTCCGAATTAATTAAAAATTATCCAAGAGGGCATAAAGAATTACGGCAAGTGTTTGCTCAGTTTTCGGTACAAGATACTATTGAATGGTTTTTAAAAAGAGGATTAAAACTAAAAGTAGAAACCGATGGTAGAATGTTTCCTACAACAGATACGAGCGAGTCGGTAATAGAATGTTTTTTATCTGAAACCCAAAAATACCATATTGATATTTATAAAAACGAAGAGGTTATTTCGATAACGCAACAACATTCAACTGGTATTGAAGTAAAAACAGTTAAACAAACTTATTTAGCCGATGCTGTTATTTGTAGTATTGGCGGTCATCATCAATTATATAATTATCAGTTTTTACAAAAAATAGGTCATCAAATAGATGATTTAATTCCTAGTTTATTTACACTTAATTTACCACAAAGCCCGCTTAAGGAATTAATGGGTTTGAGTGTAAAACAAGGTACAGTTAAAGTTGTGGGAACCAAGCATCAATATTCGGGACCAATATTAATAACACATTGGGGGCTTAGCGGACCAGCCGTTTTAAAACTATCAGCATTTGCTGCAAAAGATTTTTTTGATTTAAATTACAATGCCACTATTCATATTAATTGGACTGAGCACCAATTAGAAGATGAGATTAGAACACAGATAGAGAAGTTACGTACTTCGAAGATGAAGATTGTAAATACGCCACTCTTTGATATTCCAAAGCGATTGTGGGAATACTTAATAACGCGTGCTGATATTGATAAACACAAACTGTGGGTAGAATTAGGCAATAAGCAGTTTAATAAATTGATTCAAGTGGTTTTTAACGACCAATATGATATGCGTGGCAAAACAACTTTTAAAGAAGAGTTTGTTACAGCAGGGGGTGTTAATTTAAAACAAGTTGATTTTAAAACGATGCAAAGTAAATTAATGCCTGGTTTATTTTTTTGCGGTGAGGTGTTGAATATTGATGGAATTACAGGCGGATTTAATTTTCAAAATGCTTGGAGCACGGCTTGGATTGCCTCAAACCATGTTTTGAAATAAAAAATTAGTAATTAGTTTTCCAAATAAATATTAAAATTAGCCATTGTATAATAAGGGCAATCCAGATTGGCATTTTGCTAGGTTCTGAAATTTCTTTGAGATTTTGAATGGTTTTTGTTTTAAATATTTCATAGAAGTCTTGATTTTTATTTTTAAAATCAACATCGTCTAATTTTACTCTCTTCATAGCAAAAGCAATAATTCTTCTAAGCCATTTATTTTCGTTTTGATCTTCTTGAACAGATTGAATCATACGAATTTTATTTACAGAATAATCCCCTATATTTTTAAATACATGAGGAGAATTATTTTTAGATCTCAAAAAGATTTTGTCTAAAAATGGATATACTAAACTTTCTGATTTATCAGTTAGAATTTGATGGGCAACTTTGGAGATGATATAGTTGTTTCCTAAAATAAAAAAAGTAATAGAACTAGCAAAGCAAGTTAATAGCCATAAGAATGTGCCAATAGGGCGATTCCAAAAATTGTAAACGAAATTAGGGATAAAACTATAGCTATTTGTTGGCGCACCTTCTCCTTGTGTTGAAAGAATTGCAAATTCAATAATTATTACCGAAACAGTAGAGATGAATCCTAATAAATTTATCTTAACAAATGTCATTAAGATTTTAAACGATAGTTTAGCAAAATATGTAAAGTGCTCTTTCAAAAAATATTTATTGTAAACTAAAAATACAGAATTTTCAGTTAATTCTTTGGTAAATTATTCACTCCTTTTATAAAATCGCTTATTAAATAGGCAATGAGCTTACCAGTTTTGTTATCTGCTTTTAAGTGCGCTAAAATTGGCGCACCTTCTGCAATATGAAAGTAAAGTACGGGTAAAGATTTCCCACATTGATAAGCATATTGTCTGGCTTGTACGGGCGAAATACCGCTACTTGTTTTAGCACTAGTTGGAACGTTGGTAATGGCATCTAAATCTATTTCTACACCACATTTTTTGGCATGAACAAATGCTATGTTTTGCTGTAAGGCTGTATGAAAACTGCTTATCTCTTTTATGAAAATATCTTCGTAGGTGCTAAAATAAAGTAAATGGTTATTGTTGGTAAATTCGTTAAGTACTCGCTCAGTATTATATTGTTCATGCATGCAAAAAACAGAGTAGGCGTGAAGATATTGATGATAGTAAGCGTAACTAAAACCATTTCCACTATGTCTTCCTTCCAAAGGTCTAAAATCAGTATGTGGATCGCAATTAATAACATTAATTTTTTGTTGTAAGGCATCATAACAGCCTTTAATAATAGGATAAGCATTGTTGTGTCCACCGCCAATTATAATTGGTATTTTACCACTTTGTATAATTTTAGTAATAACAGTTGAAACCCTTTTATCTATTTCCTCTACGAGTTGTCGTAAAATAGTTAAATCATGATGATTCTTGGGATTTAGTTCATGGGCCTTTTCCATTAAGTCTTCTACAACTATGTGCCCCAATAAACATATAGAACTCCCAGTTAAAAAATGATTACTTTGTTGGTTTAAAAAACTATCTAATGCTGGTTTCCATGCAGTGTGTGCGCCACCTCTACCAAAATTTGCCCTTACGCCTATATCTTCGGGAATTCCTAAAAGAACAAATTGGCAATCAATTGTTGCTAATTCCGTTTCCCATTCTTTAGTGTTTTTTATCAATCGAATTTCTTCACCAATTTTAGTTTCATTGGTTCTAGTTCTAACGAGTTGTTTTAAGTCCTTTTCGGAATATACTTTTATTGATTGCATACATTAATTCATAAAAAAAGTCCCAAAAAAGGGACTTATTAAGGAAATTGAAATAACTACCACTCGTCTGAGTTTACAGGTAATGTACTCGAGAGTTGCATTATTTCTTTAATATCAGTAACTACTAATGCGCTATTCTTTAGCGCTTCGCTTTTTATGCGTTTCCATAAATCGGAAGGTAGTTTCATACTACCACATTTTGGTACTTCGCTATAAACATCACCTCCAGAGTAATCGCCGTTTTTGGCATTATGAGATATTTTAGAAATAGTGTATCTGTATTTTCCTTCTTTAGCTTCAATACACACATGCATGGTAATAGTACCTTGTACATCTGCTGCTGGGTTTAACTCTTTAGGTTTATATGGAAATTCAACTACACATTCGGCTTTGCTTCCTGCAGTTACGCCATTTTTTTTCGTGTATTTTTTTGTTTCAGTTTTTACGAAATTAACTCCACGTTTTAATAACTCACTTGCAGCCATGCCTTTTGGAGCAGATGTGTCAACTGGTACAGAGCCATCTTCATTAGGAGGTAAAGCCACTGGATCTGCCAACATGGCCACTACGCCTTGTATTTTATTTTCATCAGTTTTAGCTTCTTGAGCACTTACATTACCTATAATAAGGCTGATTGCAACTGAACATATAATCGATCTTAATTTCATAAACGATGTATGATTATCTAAATTTTAAACAGTAAAATTACAATAATTATATGATTTTGGTGTATTTTTCAGGATTTACTTCTAACATAAGGTTGTAAATAATGTCAAATACATCATCTGAACTTGGTTTTGAGAAATAATCACCATCAGAACCATAAGCAGGGCGATGTTCTTTAGAACAAATGGTAATTGGTTTAGAGTCTAAATATTGATAACCTCCTTGTTCTTCTAATACTTTTTGCATCATAAAGGCACTTGCGCCGCCCGGTACATCTTCATCAAAAAATACAATACGATTTGTTTTCTTTAATGATTCAACAATTAAATGATTAACATCAAAAGGTAATAAAGTTTGTACATCAATTAACTCAACAGAGATGTCATGTAATTTTAATTGAGCAATGGCATCTTGAGCAATACGAACAGACGAACCATAAGTTACTAAAGTTACATCTTGTCCTTCTACTAAGGTTTCTGGAATGCCTAATGCTAATTTGTATTCACCAATATTAGAAGGCATTTTTTCTTTTAAGCGGTAACCATTTAGGGGTTCAATGACCAAAGCAGGTTCATCGGCTTCCATCAATAGATTATAAAAACCAGCTGCTTGTGTCATATTTCTAGGCACACACACATTTATTCCACGGCAAGCATGAATAATAACACCCATCGGTGAGCCACTATGCCATACGCCTTCTAACCTATGCCCTCGTGTACGAATAACTACAGGGGCTTTTTGCATACCTTTAGTTCTCCATTGTACAGTCGCTAAATCATCACTCATAATTTGTAAGGCGTATAATAAATAATCTAAATACTGAATTTCAGGAATTGGTCTTAGGCCGCGCATAGCCAATCCAATAGCTTGTCCCATAATGGTGGCTTCGCGTATTCCTGTATCAAACACACGATGTTCTCCATATTTGGCTTGTAAACCTTCTAATCCTTGATTTACGCCTCCTATTTTTCCAGAGTCTTCACCAAAAATGAGTGTTTCTGGATATTTATTTAAGATGTAATCAAAATTTTCGCGTAATAATTCACGACCATCTACTAGTTTTTCTTCGTTGTAAACTGGACTTACAGGTGTAATATGGCTTGTTTGTTGATTAGATTGAGATAATATGTGTGAGCTATAACGGTCAGCATTTTCAATATTCGCAATTCTAAGCCAGTCAATTAATTTTGTACGTGCTGGTATGTTTTCTGTTTTGGTTAAGCGCAAAACTTTTTTTACAGCGGAGTGTAAATCTCTTCTAAATGGTTCTTTAATGGCAACTAGTTCAGTTTTAATTGTGTTAATTGTTTCACCATGAGCTGAGGATGGAATTATCTCGTCTAATATTTGAGAGACTTCGTTTATCTCAGATTTAATTGGTTCTAAATAATTAGCCCAAGCTGCTTTTTGAGAATTTTTGACTTCGTTTTTTGTTTCTTCTTCAATGGTGTTTAACGTAGCCTCATCAGCTAAGGCATTTTGTAAAATCCATTCACGCATTTTTTTAATACAATCAAAATCACTTTCCCATTGTAAACGTTCTTTTGATTTATATCGCTCATGAGAACCAGATGTACTGTGCCCTTGAGGTTGAGTTACTTCTTCTACATGTACTAACACAGGTACGTGTTCTTCGCGACATATTTTTGCTGCTTTTTCGTAAGTTTCGCATAGATGGGCATAATCCCAACCTTTTGTTTTAAATATTTCATAGCCTTTACCACCATTTTCTCTTTGAAAACCTTTTAAAATTTCTGAAATACTTTCTTTGGTGGTTTGGTATTTTTTTGGAACAGAGATGCCTTGACCGTCATCCCACACGCTGATAAGCATTGGAATTTGTAATACACCAGCTGCATTGATGGTTTCCCAGAATAAGCCTTCAGAGGTAGAGGCATCACCTATGGTTCCAAATGCAATCTCATTTCCTTTGTTACTATAATTTAAAAACTTGCCTGTTTGTAAATCGGTATTGGTTCTATAAAAATGCGAAGCATAAGCTAATCCAAGTAGGCGAGGCATTTGTCCACCCGTAGGCGAAATATCGGAAGATGAATTTTTTTGATTAACTAAGTTTTTAAAACTACCATCTGCATTTAAACTATGTGTGGCAAAATGCCCTCCCATTTGACGACCAGCACTCATAGGTTCTAATTCTAAATCGGTATGACCGTATAAACCAGCAAAGTATTGTTGAATAGATAATTCGCCAATAGCCATCATAAAGGTTTGGTCGCGGTAATAACCGCTACGAAAATCACCATTCTCAAATACCTTTGATAAAGCCACTTGAGCGAGTTCTTTTCCATCACCAAATATTCCAAACTTAGCTTTACCAGTTAATACTTCTTTGCGTCCCAATAAGCTAGTTTGACGGCTTAAGTTTATTAAACGAAAATCATCTAAGACAATTTTTTTAAAATCATCAAAACTTAAACCTTTTGCTGTTGATATAGTTCCTTGTTCCATAAATTAATCCTTATCTTACAAATATAAATTTTTAGCCGTAATAATGAAACAAAATTGTCGATTTTTTGCATAAAAAAAGCCATACTTTTTGGTATGACTTTTTAGTGAATATTAGGGTAATTTTACTTCTTTTTAGCTTTTTCTTTTCCTGTAAAATCGTACTTTTTCTTTAGTTTGTCCTTTTTGGTAATTTTAACTTCCCCACTAATATCGTAGTTCTCAACAATAAATTTCATAATAATGGTTTGGTCATTTTTGTCGGTAGCCGAAGCTTCTACTTCTGAATAGTGGTTCTCCGTATCGTCTTCATCTGTGTATGTAGAGTCTTTGGTTACTTCGTATTTTATCCAGCTGAATTCATGTTTGTCAAACATTAACTGACTAAATACCCCTTTGCTAGCTTTAAATTCAATTTCGTCTTCAACACCTTTTTTAGGAGGTGCACCTTCTTTTACTTCGGTCATTGTAACGGTAAATTTTCGTTTATCTACCGAGTCTTTTGGGTCTCCTTTTTTAGTGGCATTAATGCCTAATATACCAATAGTAACAAGTGTTGCAGAAATTATTAGGTGCTTAATTTTCATTGTATCAAAATTTTTAGTTTTGGTAAATTTAATAAAAAATGGTTTTGCATTCATAATGTTTACATTTATTTAATAAATTTTACTGTAATAGCTACAAATCATAGCACGATAACGTCAATATAGATTTTATATTTACAGTATCTAATCAATTTACTTTATGGAGCCATTAGCCGAACGATTAAGACCAACCAGTTTAGAAGATTATATTGGGCAAGAACATATTATAGGTACGGATACGGCATTGCGTAAGGCTATTGAGCAAAATTTATTACCATCCATCATTTTTTGGGGACCACCTGGTGTGGGTAAAACAACCTTAGCGCACATTATATCTCAAAATTTAAAACGTCCTTTTTATTCGTTAAGCGCCATCAACTCGGGGGTAAAAGATGTGCGTGATGTTATAGAAAAAGCCTCGCAAGATGGCGGTTTTTTTAAACAAGAAAAACCTGTTTTATTTATTGATGAGATTCATCGCTTTAGTAAATCGCAACAAGATTCTTTGTTGAACGCCGTAGAAAAAGGAATTGTTACACTTATTGGCGCTACTACCGAAAACCCATCTTTTGAAGTAATTCCAGCTTTGCTTTCAAGATGCCAGGTAATTGTTTTAAAACATTTAACCAAGGATAATTTAATTCAGCTTTTAAAAAATGCTATTCAGCATGATGTGTATTTAAAAAATAAAAATATAACACTCAAAGAAACAGAAGCTTTATTAAGAATTTCGGGAGGTGACGGACGTAAATTATTAAATGCCTTTGAAATTGTGGTAAATGCCATTCAGGGAAATGATATTGTTGTAACGGATGATGAGGTAAAAAAATATATTCAACAAAATTTAGCCTTATATGATAAAACAGGCGAACAACATTACGACATCATATCGGCATTTATTAAATCAATAAGAGGTTCCGATCCTAATGGTGCTGTATATTGGTTAGCCCGGATGATAGCAGGTGGCGAGGATCCTAGTTTTATTGCTCGAAGGTTATTAATCTTAGCATCTGAAGATATAGGAAACGCTAATCCTACAGCGCTTGTTATCGCCAATAACTGTTTTCAGGCAGTTAATGTCATTGGTTTTCCAGAAAGCAGAATTATATTAAGCCAAACAGCTACTTACTTGGCTTGTTCGCCTAAAAGCAATAGTAGTTATATGGCAATAAATAAAGCTCAAGAAGTAGTAGCGCAAACAGGAGACTTATCAGTTCCTTTGCATTTACGCAATGCTCCCACTAAATTAATGAAAGAGTTGGGTTATGGTAATGAGTACAAATACGCACACGATTTTGAACATCATTTTGTACAGCAAGAATTTTTACCAAACGAATTAAGTGGCACTACGTTTTATCAACCTTCAGAATATTCGAGAGAGAAAGATCTAAAAGAGTTTTTGAAACAACGATGGAAAGATAAATACAACTATTAGTCGTGAACTAAGTCGTCTGAATTAGGCTCAAAAATCATTATTTTTCCAAGCCCAACAATTAAGCCACCCACAATTTGTTCAATAATTTGCCAAGCACAATCTACAATAATGTATTTTGTATTAACGGCATGTGTAAATGATATGCCCAGTACGCTTACAATGGCAAATAATATAAATCCAACCATAATGCCACTAACGATACCACGCGATATGGGTTTTGGAATATATTTCTTTAGTAATCTAGACTCAAAGGTGCGATAGATAACAAATGAGATAACTAAATAAACTAATGCTGCTAATAGAAGGAATAAAACGATGTTAAAGGAAATTTTTTCTAAGTCATTTAAAAATACGCCATGCCAAACATAAAAAAGGCTATACATTATGACAGCAGAAACAATCCAGCTAATAAAAAATCTAAATGAATACAGCATATTGCTAATTCTATGTTTTTTAACACTGCATATTTACAAAAACTTTGCCAAACTATAAGTATTATAATGTTAAAATAAATACTAAATTTGTAAATATGCGTTTGTTTAAAACAACCTCTATTATCATACTTTTTTTGGGTGTAATACTTTGTTCATGCAAAAAAGAAACCAGTTGGGACATAGATGCCGCTATTCCAATTGCTAAAAGCCATTTGAACATTAGTAACTTTTTTGGTGATACCATTTTTCAGGCTGATTCGAGTGGTTTGTTACATATCGCTTTTAGTAAAGACCTTATTAATTTTACCATTGATACTTTAGTAAAATTACCTGATACTACTGTGAATTTGCGATATATAGTTCCTTTTACTACTAACCTAACACCTGGCACAGTTATATACTCAAATGCGTCTGGAACGGATAAGGAAATTACTTTTGATGTGCCTAATGGGGTGGCATTAAACAAAGCTATTGTTAAATCGGGGTATTTAAAGATTGAGTATCAAAACACATACGCACAACCGCTTAACTTTAGTTATATAATTAACTCTGCAACTTTATGGGGTACGCCACTTACTGTTAATCAAGTGGTGGCTGGTAATTCTCATTTAACAAAAATCTACTCATTAGCTAATTATGATATTAATTTAACTGGGTTAAGCGGCAATCAAATTAATACCTTGGTACAAACTTATACAATATCTACCGATGTAAGCGGGCAGCCAGATGTATTGCAAGCAGGGCAAGGTATGGTTATTAATTTATCTTTTACTGAGATTGTTCCAGAATATGTACAAGGTTATTTCGGTCAACAAAACATGTCGTTTGGTCCAGATACCTCAAGCCTAGGTCTTTTTGGTAATTTCTCTCCAATTAATTTACAGCTAACACAATCGGCTATTAACTTTAAAATTATTAATGAGTTTGGGATAGAAATGAGCAGCTCCATTAACGCTATTACGTCCATTAACTCTAGCCAATCGAGTGCGGTTACATTAAATGCTGGTAATATGCTTCAATCTATTAATGTAAATAGAGCCAATAAAACCAATAATCCTTCTAACCCTGTTTTTCCATGGGTTAAACAAATTAATATAAATTCATCAAACTCTAACTTAAATCCTTTTTTAGAAAATTTACCTAACTACTTGGCTTATTCGGTAAATGCTACGCTTAATCCGCTTGGTAATATTTCGGCAGGTAATGACTTCGCCTTTTTTGGAAGAGGGTTAAAAGTAATTGCAGATATTGATATTCCATTAAAATTATCGGCTAATAATTTTATGTTAGTTAATTACTCAAAAATGGATTTAACCCAAATAAAGGAACTTGAAAACTTAAATAGCTGTCAAATTATTTTACAAGCTATCAATAATTATCCTTTTGAAGCAAGACTACAAGGTTATATGATTGATGAGTATGGACAAACCATTGATTCGTTGTTTTTACCAGGAAACAACACCTTGGCGTCGGCAGTTACAGATATAAATAATGTGGTGTTAAGCCCAGTTAACTCTAAATTAGAGGTAGTGCTTGATAAACAAGGTATTGAACATTTAACAAAGTGTAAGCAAATTAAATTTGTAAGTCAATTCTTTTTACCAAATCAACCAACTCCTATTACTATAAGAGATAATAGTTATTTGGATTTAACTTTGCATGCCTACGTTAACTATACTGTTAAAAACAAATAATGAAACTACGTTTTATACTTATATTTTTTTGGTTAGGCTTGAATATAAAAGCACAGTATAATTCTGATTTTTTAAGTTTTGATAAAACAGGAAGATGCATTTCTATTAATGGAGAATATGAGTTAGGTTCTAATGGTATTTATAATTCATTTTTAAATAAATTTATTTATGGGGGGTATATTGATAAAAAAACCAAAGATGCCTCTAATAATAATATGAACAATCTAAATGTATTGGGTGCAAATATGAATTACGACATTGCTTCTTTTTTTGGAAGAGATGCGCGTTTTTCATATTTAATTGGCTTTAAAGATCAGCAGATTTTTAATTCGTCATATACTAAAGATTTTTATCAATTAATGTTTTATGGTAATAAGCCGTATCTAAACGAAACCAAAAATTTTTCAGGCTCAAATATCAATTCATTAAGGTTTCAGGAAGTTAAACTAGGATTTATATGGCATCGCATTGATACAACTGCCAAGGTGGGAGTTTCGGTATCAATATTGCGTGGACAACATTTATTTTATATAAGAGCCAAAGAAGGTTCATCATTATACACCAATAACGATGGTACCGCATTAACTTTTAATTCAAATTTTATTATGGCAGTGGGCGATACCACTAAATATAAAAACCCTTTTATGTTTGCAGGTATTGGTGCTAGTGCTGATATTTTTTTCGAAACACCTTATAAAGGAAAATTAGGAAAGGGTAGCGTTTTAACAGTAAATGCGAATAATATTGGTTTTTTACATTGGAATGATAATAGCGTGCAATATAGCAGTGATTCCACCTTTACCTTTGATGGTTATCATGTAGATAATTTATTGGACATAAAAGACTCTACATTATCGGCAATAAATAAAGACACCATTATTAGAAAAACAACCAATGCGCATAAAGAATCTTTTAACGTGAATATTCCTACCAATTTATTAATTATTAATAAAATTTTGTTTACTGATAAATTTGCTTTGAGTGTTGGCTTTCGATATTTGTTTAATTCTAATTTTAAGCCCTATTTTTTTACAGATGTGGAGTATAAGTTACTTAAAAACTTTACAGGCTCATTACATTTAGCGTATGGTGGTTATACCCGATTTAATGTGGGTTTAGCATTTACTTACTCTACACCAGGTTGGTATTTTAGATTAGGAAGTAATAGTTTACAAGGATACATTTCACCAAAAAACACTTATGGGCAAGGAGCATTCATTAGTGTGGCTAAAAAATTTAAAAGATAAACATGCGATACATTAGTTTATTTATATTAATTAATCTTTGTGTGGTGTTAGAGGCTCAACCACCTGCAAAATTCTTTTGTAGATATGGCGGTTCTGGATATGACGTTGCTTATGATGTCGTACAAACTTTTGATGGTGGTTATGCAGTTGTAGGTTCAACAAGTAGTTTCGGACAAGGCAATACAGATATGTATTTAATGAAATTAGATAGTATCGGGAATCGAAAATATGATAAAGCTTTTGGAGGTGTAAGTAATGAAACTGCAAAAGGAATTATTCAATTACCCGATTCTAATTTAGTAATGGCAGGATATACCAGTTCTAGTGGAGTAGGAGGTTATGATGTTTATTTGGTTAAAACAGATAAGAATGGAAACTTGATTTGGCAAAAAACCATTGGAGGGGCTGATTGGGATTTTGCAAATAGCATCAAACAAACTTCTGATGGTGGTTTTATTATTTGTGGCACAACGTATAGTTTTGGTTATGGTAATGCCGATGGTTATGTTCTTAAAACTGATGTAGATGGAAACGTGCAATGGTCAAAAACATTTGGCGCACAAAAAGATGATGAATTTAAATCTGTTATTCAAACTACAAGTGGAAATTATGTATTAACGGGTTATACGAAGAGTTATGCTGATTCCTTAGGCGATGGTTGGATCTTTCATTTAAACCAAACAGGCGATTCTATTTATTCAACCACCATTGGGGGAAGTTATTATGATTGTTTTAATAATGTGATTGAGTTAAGCAATGGGAATTTATATTACGCTGGAGAGAATAAAAGTTATAAGAACGGTGTTAATAGTGTAAACTGGCAGTACATGACTAATAGTACTAATGTACAACAAATGAATAATTTTATTGGTAATACGAATACGGAGCGTTATAACGCGAGTGCGCAAGGGTTAAACGGTAATATTATAACCGTAGGATATAATCAATACATGGGTAATAATTCGGATGGAAATATACATGTTTATAATAATGGCTTGTGGTATGTGGCCTATTATCCATTTGGTATTGAGAAAACAGATGAGTTACTAGCTATTGCGCCTACTAAGGATAAAGGATTTGTAACGGTTGGAAAATGTTTTGGTAACACTTCTTTATTAGACGATATTTTATTTGCTAAGATAGATAGTATGGGTAATTATGGCTCCAGTATTGTTGGCATCAACGAACAACAAAAAGAAGTAAATTCGATTCAGATTTACCCAAATCCTGCAAGTGGTTATGTGATAATTAATAGTGCAAATTCTGCTGTAAATACAGAAAATTGTTATCAGTTAGTTGATATTAATGGAAAAGAAGTTTTATTTGGTTTAATTGCAAATCAAAAAACGAGACTTGATTTAGAAAGTATTTCTTCAGGATTATATTTTGTGAAGATATATAACAAGCAAACATTATTGCAGTGCTTTAAAGTATCAGTAATAAGATAAAACTATGTTGAGTCGGTTTATTTCTGATAACACACCAACCTTTACCAAACATATTGGACTTTTGTTTTTGGTTGTGGTGCTCGTCAACCTTTTTTTTAGAGTGTTTTATCTTGAGTACTCATCTTATTGGTATGATGAAATTATTAGTATAAAAGCAGCTTCCGAAGATTTTGGGCACATCAAACATGTATCTGAATGGGATAATAATCCACCATTTTATTATTACTGCTTAAGCGTGTGGATTAAACTTTGGAATGATTCTGAATTTGCATCAAGGTTCTTGAGCGTGCTATTTACGGCCATTGGTGGAGGCGTTTTATTTGTATTTGCTAACCAATATTTTAATAGAAATACAGCTATTGTAGCCTCGTTATTTTATCTGTCAAATAATTTTATTTATGCGTATTCTCATGAGGCAAGAGCCTATGCTTTAGTAGTGTTGTTAGTGCTTTTGTCGTCTTATCTATTTTTTAAATTAAAGAATGATTTGTCTTGGAAAAATACAGTATTACTTGGTTTATGTAATTTCTTTTTAATTTATACGCATTATATAGTTGGTTTAGTATTGGTATTTCAATGGCTTTTTGTGTTGATTTGGTTTTATAAACCTTGGATTAAAAAATATTTAATAAGTACATTACTTGTAGTTGTATTAGTCTTATTAAGGTTTTCTAAAAAACAGTGGTTATTAATAATTGGATTTAATAAACCTGAAAGTAAATTTTGGTTACAAAAATCGGATGTTGAGCTGTTACATAAAACTTTGTCGGAGTTCTTTTTTCAATCCTCTTTTATTTTTCCTTTTTTACTTGTCATTGTTGTTGGGCTTGTTTTATTTTTTAAATTGAAAAATCAAGAGAAATTACAAGTTTATTTATATTCTTTTTTAGTGGGCATTGCATCAATTGTAATCTTATATTTCATGGGCAAACGAGTTTCTATTTTTTTAGATAGGTATTTAATTTTTTGTTTGCCTTTTATATTTATACTCATAGCGGCTACTTTAACTTTGTTTCGATACAACATAGTGATAATGATATTGGTACTTGCTTTCTCTATTTATTCGATTTTGCAAATTGATTTTAAAACTGAAAAATCAATGAATTACCGTGAGGCTGTTGCTTATCTTAAAGAAAATACAACATCTAACGATTTAATTATAGTAAAAACAAAGGATATGCAGCCTTTATTTTCTTATTACTATGAAAAAAATTATTTGAAAGAAAAACGAAAACAATTGCAACAAAAGAATATTGAATTTTGTAATTCTTGGGAAGATTTAAGCGTAAATGTAGATGATTTTGAAAGAGTGATAGTAGTTGATTCTTTTTACGAATTAAATCCATTTGAAACTGATTTTGTAAAGCAACTAAGTTCTTCCAATAAGCTAATATCTACAAATACTCAGTTTAAGGGCATAAGAATAACCGAATACCATAAATTAGAATAATTTTATTTCATCTGCATAAATTCAAGAAACTTACTAAGCGCTTTTCGTTTTTCATTATCTAAGTGATAAGAAATTTTATGTCGCAAATAATCAAATGAATCGGTTGTGCCTAATATCGTATTTGGATATTCTTCAACAGCCTCGCGTATATGTTCAATGCCGTATTTTAAACTTGTATTAAATTGAGTAATAAATTCGTCTTCTAATTTATGATTACTCACCCAGCAGGCAAATACAAAAGGTAAGCCAGTGTATTGATGCCATTGCTCTGCTAAATCATATTGGTAAGGATATTTAGTTAAACCAAATGTTCTATCTCCAATTATTACAGCACCTGTAGTTCCTTTAATTTGATTTTCAAAACCCTGTGAAGCAGGAATGAATTGTATGTTTTTTTTCCAAAAATGTTTATTTAAAACTTGAATTAAAGTAATAGAAGTTTTGGATTGATAATCTAAGAGTATATGAGTTAGTTCATTGAGTGGTTTTTCTGAAAATAGTTTAACGCTATCAACCTTTCCTACAGCTCCAATACAAAAATCGGTAATAATATGATAATTTTGTAATTCGGGTAAAATAGCCACAGGAACAACGCCTATATCTACTTCTTTGTTTTTTAATTTTTGGGCACACACACTCGGAATATCTA
Source organism: Bacteroidota bacterium (assembly GCA_963169355.1). Taxonomy (GTDB): domain Bacteria; phylum Bacteroidota; class Bacteroidia; order B-17B0; family Aurantibacillaceae; genus UBA4416. The sequence continues at coordinate 19,645 of CAUJCR010000031.1, forward strand.
ATTCTATTTTATGATCCCATTTTAAAGGACAATGCCTAAGCCCATACAAAAAAGGCGTAGTGTTGTAATAATTTACAATAGAAATAGAATACGACATGGTGCTAAAAATACAGAATGATACTTGAAAAATTATTTTAAAGCATCAATAAGCTTTTCGGCTAATTCTACACCAATACGTTCTTGCGCTTCATTGGTGGCAGCACCAATATGTGGCGTTAATGATATTTTAGGGTGTTTTAAAATATCTTGATTTGGAGTAGGTTCATTTTCAAATACATCAAGTCCTGCGTGTGCAATTTTCCCTGAATTTAAGCCTTCAATCAAAGCTTTTTCGTCAATTACACCTCCGCGAGAAGCATTTATTAAAATAACGCCTTTCTTCATTTGATTAATTTCTTTTTCTGTAATGACATTTCCTCCTGGGACATGTAAAGAAATAATATCGGCATTTGAAATTAACTCTTCTAAACTTACCGTATTTATTTTTGCTTCTACACCATTAGTTCCATGAATGTCAATTTTAAGTGTTGCTTCTTTTACAAATGGATCATACGCCAATACCTTCATGCCACAGCCTAAGGCTATTTTTGCAGTGTATTGTCCAATTCTACCAAACCCAATAATACCAATTGTTTTATCACGTAGTTCAATTCCTTTCGCATAATTTTTTTTCAATTCATCAAATTTACTGTTTCCTTGGTTCGGCATTTGACGATTGCTGTCATAAACAAATCGAACGACGTTAAATAAATGAGCAAATACTAACTCAGCTACAGAATTACTAGAAGCAGCTGGTGTATTGATTACTTGAATTCCTTTTGAACGAGCATATTCTACATCAATATTATCCATGCCAACGCCACCACGACCAATTACTTTTAAATTAGGGCAAGCATCAATTACATCTTTTCTTACTTTAGTTGCGCTTCGAACAGTTAATGCTACATAATTTTTAGCGTTTATCTCTTGTGCTAAATTTTCTTGAGCTACTTTCTCTGTAATTACAGTAAATCCAGCTTTTTCTAATAAGCTCTTTCCTACTGCATCTATGCCATCATTGGCTAAAATTAAACGACTCATAAGTTAATTTTCTTTTGGTTAAAATTATTTTAATTGATTTATAATATCTTCAATACTAATACCATCAGCTTCGGCTTTGTAATTACGAATAATACGATGGCGTAAGATAGCATTTGCAACCGCTTTCACATCTTCAATATCTGGACTGTATTTACCATTGATAGCAGCATGACATTTAGCACCAAGAATTAAAAATTGCGAAGCTCTTGGCCCTGCACCCCATGATAAATATTTTTTTGTAACCTCGGCACTGAATTCAGAGTTTAGGCGTGTTTTGTTTACTAATTTTACAGCATATTCTAATACATTATCCGCTACTGGAATTTTACGGATTACATTTTGAAAATATATAATTTCCTCAGCCGAAATGATTTTATCCAATGCAATTTTTGTATCGGTAGTGGTTTGTTTTACTACTTGTAACTCTTCGGTAAAGCTTGGATAATCGAGCCACACATTAAACATAAAGCGGTCGAGTTGAGCCTCCGGTAAAGGATAAGTTCCTTCTTGCTCAATAGGGTTTTGAGTGGCTAATACAAAAAATGGATTACCTAGCTCGTATCGTTTACCTGCGGCTGTTACACTACGCTCTTGCATGGCTTCTAATAAAGCAGCTTGTGTTTTGGGTGGCGTACGATTAATCTCATCAGCTAAAACAATATTTGCAAATAAAGGTCCTTTTATAAATTTAAAATTTCGTTGTTCGTCTAATATTTCAGAACCAATAATGTCGCTAGGCATTAAATCGGGGGTAAACTGTATGCGATTAAAAGATAAGCCTAGCACATCAGAGATTGTATTTACTAATAATGTTTTTGCTAAACCAGGCACACCCACTAATAAACAATGTCCTTTGCAAAAAATGGATATTAATACATTTTTAATAGTATCCTGTTGTCCAACAATTACTTTTCCAATTTCGGCATTTAGTGCATTGTATTTTACTACAAAGGCATCTATGGCTTCTACATCATTTTTATAATTTATCATACACGTATAATAATTTGTTATTGGTTTATTGTCCAGTTATATTCTAACGGACAAGTTTTAAATTCACCTTCATCAATTTTAATGTAAGTTGATTTTGATTTTTTGCTAATCCAATTTTTTATTAATGTTTTATTTCTATTAAAAATAGCCATGTTTAATATTTTAGTATAATCATCTGTTAGGTTAGCTTTGTGAGGATCTGTTCTAGATTTTAAATAAACAATTCTCCAACATGGTTTTGCATCTACAACATGTTGAATAATAGGACTTACATCGCCCACTTTCATTTGATTTTCAAGCATAAATACAAGATTTTGATCCATTTCGCCTAATTCACTTAATTCCCATTTTGTAGTATTGTTGCTAGGATTTACAATAATCCCTCCATTTTGTTTGGTGTCTTTATCTGTGCTGTATTTTAGAGCCGCATTTGCAAATGTCATTTCTCCTGACATTATAATATTTCTTATACTATCAAGGCGTTCTTTTGCTACTAATACCTCAAGCTGCGATACCTTAGGCGCCATTAATATATGTCTTACTTCTACACTTTCACCTTTTCTACCAATAGATTGGATAAAATGAAAACCGTAGGTTGTTTCAAATATTTCAGAAACCTCTCCTGGCTTTAAACGATAGGCTACTGCTTCAAATTCAGGAACCATTTGTCCTCTCATAAATTGGTAATAGCCACCATTTTTTGCCGAACCTGGGTCTTCGCTATATAATGCTGCTAAAACACTCATACTTTCGCCGTTTAATACACGTTGTCTGTATTTGTCTAGTTGTTCTCTTACAGTCACCTTTGCCTCATCGCTTACTGGTGGTTGCATTACAATGTGACCTATCTCTAATTCAGAATTTATTAACGGTAAGCTATCTATTGGTAAGGTGCTATAAAATTCTTTTACTTCGCTTGGCGTAAGTTTTGCTTCGCCTGTAATTTTTTGTTGCATTTTTTGAGCCATAAGCTGATTTTTTACATCATCTCTTAACTCTTCTTTAAAAACACTGATACGCTTTCCATAAAATGCTTCAAATTTTTCTTCGCTACCCAACATACCAACATAGTATTGAATGCGGCGATTTAATTCGCCATCTACTTCTTGGTCTGAAACGGTAATACTATCTCTATCGGCTTGTGATAATAATAACTTTTGAAATAATAAATCTTCAAATACCTTGCAGCGAGCGTTTGCACCAAGATCTTGCTTCTCATTTTGCTGTAATAGGCTAGTTTCAATTTCTGAAAGTAATAATGGATTTTTTCCTACTACTGATACAACCTTGTCTAATAATACAGGTTGTGCTTGTACACTTGTAATGATAATAAATATGGCGAAAAATAGGTTTAACTTCATTGTACTAAATTAGTTATAAATTTCTAATTGTTTGTTTGCTTGTGCTTTCTCAAAAAAATCTTTTCTTACAGCGTCTATTAATTGGACTTTCCGTTGATTAATGAGCATGTTTTTAATGTTAGTTTTTTCAAAATTAAGTGGCGATAAACTATTTTTAGATTTAACATCATAAATTCTCAAAAAATAAAAGCTGGTTTCGTCTGTAAACTCAAATGTTTTTCCGGCTTTAATGTCGTATTCTGCAACTTCCTTTAATTGATTTATTTCTTTTTTTAGTTCATCAAATAGTAGCCATGCTCCTTCATCATTCATATAATAATTGTTAGCATATTGAATACACATTTCTTTAAGTAGCCCCATATCTTTCGCATCGGTTGAATAACACAGCTTTTTAAATTTATCAATGTTGGGAATATTTAAAGGCGTTTTTATATATAATACCTTTACAATATTATTTCTAAGTAAAAAATTTTGTGAATGGTTGTTATAATATTCCTCTATTTCTGCATCGGTAATAGTTGTATCAAGTTTTTCATCTAGTAGTTTTTTCTGAAACGCATGCGTTAATAGTTCTTTCTTATAATTTTCAATGGCTTTTTCAAAGTTTTGTTCTTCTTCTGTTAAATATCTTAGTGCTTCTTGATAGAATACCTCATTATAAGCCCATTTATTAATATAGGTTTTAATATAAGCTATACTATCACTTATGCTGATACCTTTTGGTAATATGTTTTTTAGATCCTCCTCATATAAGATGCTATTATTAACTTTTGCAATTACTTTTCCATGATTCTGTTTATCGCTTGTAGAGTTGTTACATGCCATTAAGAGAATAGTTAAACAGCCATATATAAGATAAATGTTTATGTACTTTGAATATTTCATGAAATTATTATAAAAAAAGGCTGTATGGTATTACAGCCTTTTTTTATTGAGTTGTTTACCTATTTTACAGTGTTTAAAACGTCTTCGTTTACTTTAACCGTATATTTGTTTTTGAGATACGATAACCATTCTTTTTCTAGATAGTTTTGATAATCGGCAGTAACCATACCTTTAGCTTCAGCTAATTTTTTTGGTGATTTGCCAAGTAAATTATTAATCACTAATACGGTAATTTTCCCTTCTTTCTCATTTTTAATATCTGCAGCTACAACACCTTTTTTCCAATTAGCATCTACATTTTTGTTTTCGCCTTTAATATAAGTAATATCATCTGCTGTTACATTTAATTGAGAGGTTTTATTTATTGTCTCTACAATTTCTTTCTCAGATTTGTTTTTCTTTAATAACGCTCTTACTTCTTTAGCTATTTTATCGTTAGCACAATGATACATTGTAACTTCGGCTCTTTCATCCCATAAATAATTGTTTTTATTTTTTTCGTAAAAATCTTTTAAGCCTGTAGTATCTTTTACCGCTTTACTCCACACTTTTTGGTCGGTTAAATCAAATAATAAGATGCCATCGCGGTATTCTTTTAATAAATTACGATATTCTGGATATTTACTTTCTAACTGAGAATCTTCGTAGTTGATGATAGTTTCATCTACAAAGTGGTTATAGGTTTGTTGTAAGAACATGTTATTATCCATAACAGGTCGGGTAGTTTGATGACTCTCTATATATTTAGCGAAATCATTGGCGGTATAAATAATAACGGTTTCTTTTCCATCTTTTTTGGTTGAGAGTCTAAATAATTCTTTATTGCCTAATTTACTAGCTTTTTTACTTTCCCATTTTCCTTGGTAAACAGTTGTATCTATTACTTTTAAGAATTCTTTTTTAACAGCGGGGTTTTCTTTAAAATTATTTTCGGTTTTTATCTTAGCAATTAACGAGGCTTTTCCTGCTTGTGTTCTGCTGTCTTTATTTATGCGTTGTTTTATTTCGCCTTTCATATCATCAAAAGTGGCAATGCCTTTTTTATCAAGGCGTTTTACAATGTGCCAACCATAGGCTGTTGTAAAGGGTTCGCTATAGTCGCCATTATTGTTTAAAGCAAAAGCTGCTGTTTCAAATTCAATTGGCATACGACTACTTCCAAACCATTGAAGTTGTCCGCCTTTTTCAGCACTTGGTTTATCGTCAGAAAACTGATGAGCTAACTCGTCAAATTTTTCGCCTGCTTTTAGTTTTGTATATATTTCATCTATTTTTGTTTTTAGGTTAGCTTTTTCTTTATCCGAAGCACCTTTTGGAAATTTAACCATAATGTGTGCTGTTAAAATTTCTCCTTGATTAGGGCGTTTATCAGCTACTTTTACAATGTGATAACCAAATCGAGTTCTCACAGGCATACTTACTTCTCCTACTTTTGTATTGTATGCCATACTTTCAAATGGGTAAACCATTTGCAATGAAGAGAAATAACCTAAATCACCTTTATTGTCAACAGCTGAAGGATCTTCAGATGTTTTTTGTGCAGCTGCCGCAAATTTATCGCTTGCTGAACCAACAATGGAACTTATGTTTTTTACACTGTTTAGTTTTGCGTTATAATTTGTAGTATCTTGTTTGGTAGAAGATTTTGTTAAAGCAGAAGAACTTTTCTTTAATAAATTTTCGTATTCAGTAACTTTAGCAGGTGTTGGGTTTTTTCCCATGATAGCATCTCTTACAATCATCATACGTGTATAAGCCTCTATGGTATCTTTTGGTAATGCGTCTTCGGCAAGGCGGTATAAGATATGTGAAGCTTTTACTTCGGTTTTCATTCTGTCGTAGGCTTCTTGAATTAAAGCTTCGGTTACATTTTTATCAGTAAGGTAAGGTGCTGCTAATTGTTTACGATAACCTGCAAGTTCTGTTTTAAAGGCAGCGTTGGTATCTAAGCCTAAGGCTTCGGCTTCAAAAACTTTCATCTTAAAGGTTGAGAATAAATCAACGTATTCTTTTACCGATTTTTGCTCTTTATTTACTTCTTTTCCACTGTTCTTGTGGTACACATTTTCAAACTCACTTTTATAAACTGGCTTGTCGTTAATATTCATTATTACAGGGTCTGTTGATTGTGCCACTGTTGTTAATGCTATAACTGAGCATGATAAAATTCCTAAGGTACGTTTCTTCATAATATTTGTATTAATTTAAAAGAGTGAACAAATTTAATATAAGTTTTAAATTATTTGATTTGAAATTATTACTTTATAATTTCTTCTAGTTTAGCATCTAAGTCAGGTCCTCTTAGATTCTTAGCAACAATTTTTCCTTCCTTGTCTAGTAGCAAATTTTGAGGAATACTACTTATTCCAAATAGTTTCCCTGCTTCGTTTCCCCAACCTTTCAGATCGCTTACTTGCGTCCAGGTTAATCCGTCTTTCTCAATAGCTTGTAGCCATTTCTCTTTAACTTGGTCAAATGAAACGCCTAACACAGTAAATCCTTTATCCTTATATTTGTTATAAGCCATTACCACATTAGGGTTTTCGGCTCTACACGGTCCACACCAGCTTGCCCAAAAATCAACTAAAACATATTTCCCTTTAAAGTCGCTAAGACTTACCATTTTCCCATTTGGGTCGGCTTGCGAAAAATTAGTTGCGGTGTAGCCTATTGTTGTTCCTCTGAGTTGAATTAATTTTTCTTGTGCTAATTTTCCATACTTAGTATTTAAAATACTTTTATCAAGTAATCCAACCACTCTTTCTAATTCTTCAATGCTTGGATTTTGGTTGTTTTGATTGTTAAAATAAATAACATATCCACTTACCGCAGATTTAGGATGTTTTTTAATAAAGTCCTCAATAAATGTTTTTACTTCTTTTTCAAGTTCCTGATATTCGGCTACTTTAGCATTCATTGTAGCAGGATCGCCTTTATATTTTGCTTCGTTATATGCATTAACTAAGCCTTGTTGGCGAGCGCCAAAAGATGACATACCAGCGTTATATTCGGCGTAATCTTTTTGAGTTTGCCCACCTGTTATTGTTGCTTTTGGAAGACTATCTATGTAGCCATTAATGGTTGTTTTACCAGCATCTACAAAAAATATTAAGTTGGGTTGTTCGGATATGGCTCTCGTTTTTGTAATCCAATACATATTGGGTTCAGGCACTTTGCCAGTAAACGAAAATTTTGACAATTTTACCTTGGCACTATCTGTATAATCTTTACCGTCCCACTTATGATGAAGATAAATATATTGATTATCAGGTACGTTTTTCATTTCTCCTGAAATTGAAAAAGATTGAGCAAACAAATTGACAGATGCCAACAAAAGAATATAGCTAAAAACTTTAGTCATTTTAATAATTGATTAAACTGAACAAATTTAGTTTTTATTGGGTGTTTATAGGCGCATTATTCGTTAAAAAATGAAAATTTGAGGGGTATTTTGCCTTAATTGTTAAATCTATATGAAAAAATTATCAAGTTATTCACAATTATAGATTTGAGTAGTAAAATCTTTGTATTTTTGGTTCGGAAAATATGCGGGTGAACACCCTACAGGCATTTACAAAAAGACTTCTGTTTTTTGATTTAAATGATCCGAAACCGCTCGCAGTAAAAAGTTCAATAATTTTAAAATTTATCAAAACATGAAAAAAACTTTACTTTGTTTGCCGTTACTTGTTTTTAGTATAGCTGCTAAAGCGCAAGATTGTTCAGATTTGTTTATTTCTGAATATGTAGAAGGTGGTGGAAATTCAAAAGCAATCGAATTTTATAACCCAACTAATGCCTCAATTAACTTAAACAACTACCGTTTAGTGCGCTACTCTAATGGTTCTACAACTGGTACGGATAGTACAGATTTAGTGGGAACAATTTCTTCTTACAGCACATTTGTAATTGCCAATGGAGTGGGAGTAACTTCGGGAGCAACGGGATCGTCCCCTGCTTGTGACCCTGCATTACAAGCTTTAGCTCAACAACTAGATGGTGCTTATCCAGTTCCTACCTTTATGAACGGAGATGATGCGTTAATGCTAGTAAAGAAAAACCCATATACAGTTTTAGATATTTTTGGGAAAATTGGCGAACAACCAGCCACTGCTTGGAGTGATGTTGCTCCTTACGATGGAACGATTGGTAAATGGTGGACAAAAGACCATTCGTTACAAAGAAAAGCGAGTGTGAAAGAAGGTGTGAAAACTAATCCAACATTGTTTAATGTAAAATTACAATGGGACTCATTACCAAAAGATAATTGGACAAACTTAAATCTTCATACTTGCGATTGTAATACTTCGTCAGGAATTAAGGAAAATGTCCAATTAGTAAAACTAAAGGTGTATCCTAATCCTTCTAACAGTTCAGAAATTGCATTTGTAAGTGATAATGTGATAAATGAAGTGAAAATTGTTAATGCCATTGGACAAGTAGTTTATACTACTACATCTCACCAAAAAACAGTTGTTTTAAATCAATTGCATTTAGCACCTGGCATTTATCATGCAGTAGTAAGTACTCCTGTAGGAACAAAATCAGAAAAGCTAATCATACAATAATTTAGAGGATTTATAATTTTAAAAGGGCTGATGTAAATTCAGCCCTTTACATTTAACTTTAATATATGTTTTTAAGATTAAGTATATTGTTTTGTTGTTTTATATCTTCATTTGCTATAAACGCTCAAGATACTTCGCGTGTTACTTTGTCTGGTACCATTAAAGATTCTGAAACGGGTGAAGGATTAATTGGCGCTACAGTATTAGTAAAATCGGGTGTAGGAGCAGTAGCTGATTTAGAAGGTAATTTTAAGTTACAACTACCTAAAGGAGATTATACTATTGAGGTTTCAATGTTAGGATATAGCAAGTATGTGCAAAAAATAAAATTATACGCTCATAAAAAAATAGATGTTAAACTTGAAAACAGGGTGCTCGATGAGGTAGAAGTAGTAGCTAACGTTGCTCAAGTTAGAGAAACACCTGTAGCCTTTAGTTCAATTTCAGCTACTAAAATACAAGAGGAGTTAGGTAGTCAGGATATAAGTATGATTGCTAATACAACACCAGGTGCTTATGCTTCTAGTAGTGGTGGAGGTTCTGGAGATTCAAGGGTTACATTGCGAGGATTTGACCAAAGAAATATTGGTGTGCTTGTTGATGGTATTCCGGTAAATGATATGGAAAATGGTCAGGTATATTGGAGTAACTGGGATGGATTAAAAGACATTACAAAGACATTACAAATTCAACGAGGACTTGGTGCATCAAAACTAGCCATTTCATCGGTAGGTGGAACTATGAATTTTATTACCAATGGTATTGAGCAAAAGCAACAATTAACAGTAAAGAAAGAGTGGGGGAATAACATGTATAACTTAATGGCTCTTTCTTATAACTCGGGGTTAATTAATAATAAGTGGGGTTTTACATTGGCAGGAACTTATAAATCGGGAGATGGTTGGGCTGAAGGTACATGGACGAATGCTTACTCTTATTTTGCTAAAATACAATATATGCCTAATTCTCGACATATTATAAGTATTGGTGCTAATGGTGCGCCACAATCGCATGGACAGCGTTCCTCTAAAATGCAAATTGTGGTTTACGATAAAGAATATGCTAAAAAATTAGGAGTAAATTCTGATTCGGTACTTAGAAGTTGGGTAGTAAATGCTAATGGAACTCCTAACAATAGCTCTATCAAATACACAACTCCTACACAGGGCAATAGAGATTTAAGATGGAATCCAGACCAAGCCATGCTTAATGGCAACATGTTTAATGATAAAATAAATTATTATCATAAACCGCTTTTTAATTTAAACCATTTCTGGAAAATTAGCGAAAAAACTAATTTATCAACTGTTGTATATGCCTCAATTGGTAAAGGAGGCGGAACAGGTTATTCTCCAAGTTTAACAAGTAGAGACTCGGTAACAGGATACATTAACTTACAACAAAAGTACAATTCTAATACAGCAGCTAGTGCTATTAATCCGTATTACTCTCCTACGGAGCATAAATCCTCTACCATTCTTCGTTCTACTAATAATGACCACAGATGGTATGGCTTATTATCCACAGCCACATCACGATTAAATAAAATGCTGACACTTACTTATGGTGTTGATTTGCGTTATTACAAAGGTATTCATACACAAAGTGTTTACGATTTATTAGGTGGCGATTATTATGTTGATTTATCTAATCCTAATGTTTCATCTACAGATATTGCAATTAGGATGAAAAGAAAAGGAGATATTATAGGCACTAATTATATTGGATTAGTAAAATGGGGTGGATTATTTGGGCAGGTAGAATTTAAAAAGAATAAATGGACAGGATTCTTTACAGCTTCTGGCTCTTATTCGGGATATAATAGAATTGATTATTTTAAAAAGAAAGATTTAGTTTTAGCTGATACTACCATTAGAATGTCTATTGGCTATAATGATACGCTTTATTACAATGGCGTGATGTACACTAGAGAATCAAAAGAACTAAGAGATGCTGAAACAGGATGGGTGTATCAAATAGGATATACCATTAAAGCAGGCGCTAACTATAATATTAACGAATACCATAATGTGTTTGTAAATGTTGGTGTTATGCAAATTCCACAAAGATTTGCTAATGTGTTTACCTTTGGAAATACAGTTGCTAAAGGATTTAAACCACAACAAATTCAATCGTATGAATTAGGATATGGATTAAAACATAGTAAGTTTAACTTAAATGTAAATGGTTATTATACAACTTGGGGCAATCAACCTCAAAATACCATTACAGGACCTGATGGTGAAACCTATAATATAAACGGTATTGGATTAGTGTATAAAGGAATTGAGTTTGAAGGAATCTATCGTTTAATCAAACAAATTGAAATTGAAGGAATTTTATCGTTAGGCGATTGGCGATATAATACAGGAGGAATTATCACAATATATAACGAAAATAATGTATTGCAAAAAGAAATAAATTATGATGCTAAGGGTGTGCATGTGGGTAATACCGCTCAAACACAAATAGGAGGCGCTATAAAATTTATGCCTTTTAAAGGCTTTAGAATAAAGCCACGCTATATTTATTTTGATAAGAACTATGCTAATTTTAATGCTACTGATTTAAAAAGTGAATTTGGTATTGATAACAGAGGTCGTGAGAGTTGGAGAATACCAGCTTATGGTTTATTAGATTTAAGTGCAGGTTACGAATTCCCATTCAAAGCATTTCAAGTTAGTATTTATGGAACAATAAACAATGTGTTAAATACCAGATACATTAATGACGCACAAAATAATGGAGCAAATGCTGCTAATTTTGATGCCACCTCTGCTACCGTTTTCTTTGGTGTAGGCAGAACATTTACTTTTGGTACTAAGCTTTCATTTTAAAATATAAAACAAATCAATATAAAAAACACCCAATGAAAAAACTTAAATTACTTACAGCAATATTTAGTTTATATACAGCTATTGCAAATGCACAATGTGCTTTACCAACGGGATATAATTTCGAGAATTTTATCTCCACTACTAGTTTTACACCTTGCACCAGCGGATGGTCATCTAATATTGGAGGTTCATTTACTTATGCCACAGGTCAGGCAGGTTTAGCAGGACGATTAGATATTTCTAATGAGTATGTGCAAATAAACACTGCTGATGCGATGGGAGTGGTAAGTTATTACCTTAAAGGATGGAATACAGGCGGAGCTTGGCAAGGGACATTTAAACTACAAGAATCTGCCGATGGCTCTACTTGGAACGATTTAACTATACTGTCTAACACAGCTATTAGTAGTACCGCTTATACTAATTTTACAGTTGTGCCAACTGCAAGCTCACGTTACTTAAGATGGATTTTAACAAATAAAGTGTCTGGACATAATTTAGGACTTGATGAAATTAATATTGCAGTGGCTCCAGTTACTGCACAAGAAATAAATGTAAAACAAGCAGGCAATACTATTTTATCAGGCGGCAATGCTGCTTTATTTAATTCGCCAGTAGGTACACCAACAGTTGTAGCTTTTGATATTGAAAATATTGGTTCTGTTTCCACATTGTCTATTTCTTCAATAACTATTACAGGTACTGCTGCTGCTGATTATACGGTAACTGCACCTGCAACACCAACTACAGTTGCACCTTCATCAAATATTCCATTGCTTTTAAGTTTTAATCCAAGTGTAGCAGGTACGCGTTCGGCTATACTTTCTATTATGAGTGATGATGCTGATGAAGGGACGTATGTAATTAACCTGAATGGCATAGGTGGAAATTTAGCCACTCAACCAACTACACAAGCAACTAATCTTTCATTTTCAAATATTAAATCATACCGTGCCTTGGCTACTTATAGCGCTGCAAGTGGTTCGGTAGATGGTTATTTAGTTATTAAAAAAGAAACAGCTTCTACAAATACAGATATGCCAGTAGATGGCGTTTCATATCAAATTGGAGACGCTGTTGGAGGAAGTAAAGTAATTTATAAAGGCACTGCAACTAGTGTTGGATTATCAAATATATATGCTGGGTTACCTTATGGTATTGCCGTATTTACTTACAACGGAAATGGTAGTTTTATTAATTATAATACAACTTCGCCATTGACAGGTAATTTTAATGCTGCTACTTCTATGCAACCAGTTTCAGAATACGCTTCTATTAATGTGAATAGTCCTAGCTTTTTAACAGATTTATCGGCTTTAATTTATCCTCACACATCTATTTTTTATAGTAATTATGATGAAACAATGATTAAATTGTTTACGGCGAGAGATACCACGGGAGGTAAAAAAGTAGTAACATGTGTGTATAGTAGCGAAAATTATGTTTACACCGAGCCTTTTGATTTTTCATATATAAGTCGTGAGCATAGTTATTGCCATCAATGGATGCCTACGAATCCTGCTGACGGAACAGGCGCTGCCCCTAATAATGTTGAACGAAAAGAATACAATGATCAACATCATTTATTTCCTACTAATCAAGACGATGTAAATGCAGTGAGAAGTAATTTCCCGATGGGTGAGGTAGTTACAGTTCAAAGTTCTTATATGCAATCAAGAAGAGGGCAAGATGCTTTGGGGCACACCGTATTTGAACCAAGAGCTTCGCATAAGGGGGATTTTGCAAGAGCGGTAATGTATATGGCTACTTGCTATAATGGACAAAATAATGCCTCTGGTGTACCACAAAATTGGAAACTTAAAGATCCTATTTCTGGAACTATTGCTTATGGGCAAGATCAAAATATTTTAAAGAAATGGCATTTTCAGGATTTACCAGATGCTTGGGAAATTTCAAGAAATGATTTTTTAGATTCACTTCAAGGAAATCGAAACCCATTTATTGATAGTGTGCGTTATGCTTGTTATATTGATTTTAATAATATGACATACATTGCTGCTCCTACATATACTACTGGTGTTAATAATCCATGTTATGTAAATGTGGATATCAAAGAGAATGTGCCTACTCATTTTGAATATGTATTAGCTCCAAACCCAACAAATAATAACTTTTATTTAATGATTGACTCTAAGGTTGCAGATGCGTTTGATGCCTCTATTGTAGATGTAACTGGAAGAGTGGTGTATCATAAAAATATTGATATGATACAAGGATTTAATAATGTTTTAATTGATGATGCAAAGCTACAAAGTGGCGTTTATTTTGTAAATCTTAATTACAAAAATGAGAAAATAACTAAGAAATTAGTTGTTCAATAATTTGATTTTGGTTTCTATAAAAGAGGTTGTTGGCTATTGCCAATAACCTCTTTTTTTGGGGGTAATGGTGTAAAAAATAGTTGGTAAAATGCTTTGAACTCTTTGATGGGTAAGAAATTGTATGAACTTATTTACCAAATGGCAAAGTTGTTAAATATCATGGCTTTTCCCCATTTTTCTTTTCCAAATTCTTTTTCGAGCTGTGCTTTTAATTCCGATTCTTGGTAAGTTTTCTTTGCCTTTTTAGGCACGAAAACAGAACTCTCGGGTGCTTTTACTTCTACTGATTTAGCAAAATAAATAACACCACCATCCTCAGTAGCTAATCCTAATATGGCACCTGGCAAACCTAAAATACTTTCAGGGCCAATGGAATTATTAATTTCAAGACAAAACCAAGCATATATGCGTGTACTATCATTTACATTCCATATCGCTTTTCGGCATTGGTAACCGCAAATGTTTCGTTTACTATCGGTTATTTTCCATTGAAACTTTCTTACCGAATCTAATAAAACAAAATGCTCACCCCATATTTTCTTTTCGGTGTATCGTTGTTTGGTTTTATAATTTTGATACACCACATTTTTAGATGTTGCCCAACTCATCTTTTCTACTAGGTCGCTTTCTTGTGGCTTAAATGCCGAGATGGTATCATTAAAATACAACTCAAATACATCTATTTTGTTTTTATCTTCTTCGCGCAACCATTCTTTTACATAGCTGTCATTTTTAAATTTTTTATACAAATTGGTTCTACGTTCATACGTAATTTTACCTTGTGTTATTTGAGAATACATAACATGACAGCAAAACAAGCTGATTAAAATATATATCAATAGTTTAAAATTCATCTTCTTCCTCCTTTGCTTTGTTGCTATTAAATTTGAAAGTAGCTTTTAATAGATAGTATCTTGAAATGATGTTTGTTTTAGTATCGGTAATAACATTAGAGGTTGTATTTCTATTTAAGCTAATATTTTGGTTTAACATATCGTAAGCATAAAATCCAATTATCAAGTTTTCTTTTTTAAAGAATGTTTTAGAAATGTTAGCATCCCAAATAAAATAATTTAAGTTGTAGCCTTGACTTCTTTGCGAATTAATGGTGTAATTTCCATCGGTTTCGAGAGTGAATTTAAGGGGTAATTTAATAAGCAAATAAGCCGAAAGCCCCTGTGAAGTGTAAGGTTTGTTGCTACTATTGTTTAACGAAGACTGTGAAAAATTATAATTGTAATAACCACCTACTGAGGCTTCCATTTTTTCTATATTCAATCTTAAATTTAGATTTAGGTTGCTATTCAAATTTTGTGTTTTGTTGAGTAAATTATTGATTAATGTTTTTCTATCCGAGTAATTAGCAGACCCATCAATGCCAACTTCAAATTGTTTTGAAAAGAATGGGATACTGGTGCCAACATAAGCATTCGCATTATAATTTCCATTAATATTAATGGCTTGTGATAAAGTTCTGCCAATACTATCGTAAAGTGTTGATGTAACTATATCGTTATTGATATAATTATACGAAACACCTAGCCAAGTGTATTTTCCTGAGATAGATTTCCATGAATTAAAATTCAAATTAACACCGTGCGAATAGGTAGGTAATAAATTAGGATTACCAATATTAATAAAATTAGGATCGGTGTTGTCTTTTACAGGTTGTAATTGGCTTATGGTAGGGTTTTGAGAATTTGTGGTATATCTAATGTCTAAAGCCATGTTATCTGAAAATTTATACCTAAGCGTTGAAAATGGTAAGATGTTATTAAAATTTTGAGTGATAAGTTGATTAGTAAACAAGTTGCTATTATGAACAAATACATTACGTGCCTTTGTGCCAATGGTGAAACGTAATTTTTTAATTTCATATATAAATTTTAAACCACCACGGTTTATTTGTTTTGTATTTATAAAATTATTGGTAAGCGACGAGTCGATTTGAGTATATTCTCCTCCGACGTTATTTAATGATTTTTTATCTTGCTTGCTATTGTAGTACATATAATCATAAGATAATTCTAATTTTATTTTTTTAGTTAAGGGCTCAATAAAACTGGCACTTGCAATATGGTTGATGTTATCTGTTAATGAACGTTTCTTCTGGTCAATAGATTGTAAAGAGTAAGAATTGGTGTCATTATAAAACGAATTATTGGTTTGTAACATGCTGTTTCCTTTGTTTTCTGAAATAGCGTTGCTATAATTAAAATTTAAAATCCTATCTGTTTTTTTAAATCGTCTGATAAGTTTTAAGTTGTTAGATATATCAAACCCTTCACTATTTGAGGCGTTATTTATAAAGGTGTTTCGGGTTTTAATATTATCATTTCTTACAAAATCGGTTTCATCAGCACTATTTGATTGGCCATTTAAAACATTTATTTTAGATCGAAAATATAAATCAGTTAAAGAGTCTATTTTTTGTTCTAAACCTAAATTAATGGTATGAGATTCGTTTTTTTGAAAAGCATTTGTTTGATTTGAAGTTCTGTAACTAGTATCGGGTAAGAAAAATTGTGAGGTTTGCTCTGTAAACGATTTTACTTGAGAGGTATTATATGAATAATTAATATTTAGTTTGGTGTTTTTAGCAATTTTATCCGAGTAATAAAATCCAGACTTTATATTTAACGGGATTCCCTGTGGTGTATTGGTTCTATACATCATCATCATTTCGCCATCATCGCCATATTGTGTGTCAAATTCATTATTTAATCCATATTTATACACATCATCCCAATTAAAACTAGAATTAGGCGTATTACTCGCTAAACCAAAAACTGAGATTTTTAATTTCTTTTTAAAGTAATTAGCTAATACCTCTCCCTCATGATATTTCTGAAAATCGCTGGCTCCACTCAGTTTCCCAAAATAACCCTTCTTAGCTTCGTCTTTTAATTTTAAGTTTAATATTTTTTGTGTTTCCTCGCCTGTAGAGGCATTAGCGGCATCATCGCTTTTTTTCTCATACACCTGCACTGACTCGATTGAATTAGCGGCTAAGTTACGAGTAGCCATAGTAGGATCGGTTCCAAAAAATTCATCGCCATCTACTAAAACCTTATCTACCGATTTACCCTGCGAAGTAATTTTACCATCTTTATCTACCTTTAATCCTGGTAATTTTTTTAATAAATCCTCTACGGTAGCATTGGCTTTTGTTTTAAAAGAATCCGCTACATATACCAAGGTATCGCCTTTATAATAAATAGGATCTTTAAAGGCAAAAACAGTAACTTCATCTAACGTTACATTTTTAGGTTGCATAATTATTTTACCAAAATCGTACACCAAATTTTTAGTATCACCAAAAATAAAATAGCCCATATCGGCAAATTTGGGGTGAGAAATAATTACCTGATAAGTATCGATGGGCAATTGTTCGAGGTTGAAAATTCCTTGTTCATTTGTTCGGGTAAAATTTACTAAAGTAGAGTCCATTAATTTAACAGCCATTACCACTGCATTTTGTAAGGGTGTTTTAGCAACTGTATCTTGTACATGACCCGAAACGCTCAACTTTTGAGCAAAGGACGAGGAGATTTTTAGTATAAAAAGTAAGAGTATGAATCTCCTCATATAGTAGTTTTATTAGTTAAAATTAATGATATAATACATTACACAGTAAAAGTTACAAAAAATTAACAAACAAAGGATTAAATAGAAGCAGAGCTTCGTTTAATCTCTATAGGTTATGGGCTGCCCTTCTTGTCTGGCGTGGGTTTCGCTGTTTTTGGTGCGGTGGGGCAGACACTCTCCGTGCCAAGTTTTGGTCTGTGCGTTGGCTTCCTACGACAGGCTCAGGACAAGTGTGCGACTTGGAAAATGCGAAGCATTCACGAACACAAAAAAACACAACAAATCGTGAGTAATTGTGTGGCTGTGAAGCGTTGGCATACTGTCTCTTTTTTTTAGTTTAATACTCTGTCAGATATTTCTTTTGCAATTTCTTCAATTGTAAAACTCGATGTATTCAATGCCAACATATCTGCAATTATTGGACTGAATTTTAAAACTTCGTTTTTACTGATTTTATGCCAAATCGGAAGTATTACTTTTTCTCCGTTTACTTCTCTTGCAAAAAGTCCGTCCAACTCTCTTTGTGGCCATTCTTTGCTGAAAAATGCTTCTGATAAAACTACAATTCCGTAGCGTGAATTTTTAAGTCCGTTGTCAATGGAGCTTCTAAGGCTGTCGCCAACTCTCAATGTAAATTCATCATACCAAACTTTAAGACCGTGTTGCTGTAAACACTTTACAAAATCTCTCACAAAGTCGGATTTGTCTTCTGATGCGTGGGAAACAAAAACGTCATAAGTTGTCTGAATAATTGGCTGTGGCTTTAAAACATCAAAAGAATGAAGGGATTGCATTTTCTGCTTTTCCATTTCCCTTGTAATCTGTTGTTGCAAAGTCAACATTTCTTTTTGCTCTTTCTTTGCTTTGTCTCTTTCTTTCTGTTCTTCTTTGTTGAGTTTGCTTTGAAGTTCAAGTTTCCTTTTCTGTTTATCGGCTAATGATTTTGATTTCGTACTTTTATCCTTTTCAAGTTTACTTATTTCTTCATTCTTTTTGGTCAAGTCTTTTTGATATCCAATCATTCTTTTAAGGTCTTTCTCCCTTGCAATTTTGTCAAGCAAACTATGTGCTTCTTTTTGCTTACGAGTGATGTTTGCATCAATGGGATGAATACTTCTCTCAATCGAGTTTATATCTCGGTCAACATTAGCTATTTCTCTTGCAATACTTTCAATGCTCATTCTTAATTACTTTCAATAATTTTAATTTCTTCTTCGGTCAAATTGAACATATCATAAATAATCAAATCAATTTTTCTTTCAAGGTCAGTAGTCTCCGAATTGATGTTCATTGATTTTTTGTCTAAAATGGCTTTAGCAATTTCAATTAATTCGTTATCATATTTGCTAAACATAAATGGCAAGTTATCAACTTCGTAGCCGTTTACATTACTACTGGTGCTACGGGCTTTGAATATAAAATTTATAAGTTTAGAGTTTAACCAACAAAGCAATAATTCCAATTTGCAATTGAATGGTTCCAATAAGTAGTTGCAAGAATTCGCTAAAAACATATTACTATCTACAATATTTGCTTTAATCCTTCTTGATTCATTTACTCCTGTCAAACCTTGTAATGCAATTCTTCGCTTTGAAGAATCGGAAAGTTTTTTGTCCGAAATTATACTTGATAATTTTTTCAAATTGACGAATTCAATCTCGCCTTGAGAAATTTGTTCCTTTTTTGTCTTAATGATAAATCTATCTAATTGAACTCCTTTCAACAACATAGCATCTGATTGGTTTTGTGTCAATGCAGATTTGCCAAATGTCATATCTATTTCTCCCGTTAAACAAGGTGCTATGCTTCCAAGTTTAACTACATCGTTTATGGAATAAACTTTTACCAATAAATTAAAAGATTTGGTGTCAGTTAACGGAATCTGAACTAAGTCGGAGTTTAGTTTTATTAGGTCGTTTGCACTAAAATAAGAACGATTATTACTTATTGTTCTGTCGTAAGAAATTCCAATATCAAATAAATTGTTCGCTTTTCTTTTAGATGTTAGTAGAATTGCTGTTGACATTTTAACATCTTCAAAAACTCTTCTGCTTGCATTGTCTCTTTCGGGGAAAGCATCTACTTTTATTAAAGAATGGTTTAAAAAAATATGCTTTCTTAAATTTACTGATGTTGTATCAGTCAAAATTCCGTAAGGGATAATCATACATTGAAATCCAATATCTGAACTTATTTTATAACTAAATGCTAAAAATATTCTTGCTGCATTTATTACCCCACCTGTAGCTTCAGGATATTTATTTTTAAGTAGTTCAATTGTTAAGTCGTCTGTTGTTAAAGCAACTTTCTTATTCTGTTTTTTATTAAACAAACCATAAGGCGGATTACCAATCACCACATCAAAACCTACAAAATCGCCATCGTCATTCAGCACTTCAGGAAATTCAAAACGCCATTCAAAAGCGTTTTCAAAAATCTTGTTGGCTTTTATTTCTTCAATTTCGGCTTCCAATTTTTTAGTTTCTTCGGTCAGTTGTTGCACTTTCTTGTTCCAATCGGCTTTTTCCTTTTTGCCCATTTCAAAAAGTTGCTCTTGATTGGTCATTTGGTATAAGTCGCCTGAAAGTTTACGTAGCTTCTTTACTTTCGGGTCGTTCAATGAAATTTCGCTTCTAAAATCCGATTTAATGTCAGCAATCAGTCGTTCCATTTCTCTTTTCTGTTCCTTGCTTTCAGCGTTTCGGTACGTGTCAACGGCTATTCGGTAGCTGTCAATGGTCCATTTGCTTTTTTTGAGAGCTTGTTTCAGGTCGGCATCAATGGCAAAACGGCTCACCAAAGAGTTTCCGCATTTTATGTTGATGTCAATATTCGGAAGTGTTTCAAGCTCTGTGTTGTTTTTGTAGTAAGCATTTTTCAAAAGCTCAATCCACAAACGCAAACGGCAAATTTTTACCGAGTTGGAATTGATGTCCACACCAAAAAGGCAGTTTTCAATTATGGTTTGCTTTTCGTGGAAAAGCGTTTCTTGTATGCGCTGGCTTTCCTTGTTGTTTGGATTGTATTCAAACAGTTCTCCTTCTTCATCTGTTACAATCAGTTCATCATTTACCACTTCCACTTGATATTCTTTCAAGCGTTTGCCGTCACGGTCTTGCAGAATTTTCAAATCGTTTTTAACGGCAATCACTTCGTTAAGTGCCGAAACTAAAAAGTGTCCGGAACCAACGGCAGGGTCGCAAATCTTGATGCTGTTTATAATTATGTTGGCTTCTTTGCGGTCGTCAATTTTGTCGTAAAGTTCTTCAATGCTTGTGCAGTTCCATTTTTTAGCTTCGTTGAATTTCTGCACCACGGCTTTGCGAATGGTTTCGCGACACATATACATGGTGATGAAACCTGGAGTGAAAAACGAACCGTCTTTATAGCCGTTTATTTTCTCGAAAATCAATCCGAGAACCGAAGCGTTAATCAGCGTTTTATTGTCTTCCTGAATTTCTTCTCCGCCTTCTGCTCCAAAGTCGTAAGCATCTAAAAATTCAAATAAATATTCCAATGTATTTAGACTTCCTGTTCGCTTTTTGCCTTGGTCGTTTTTTAATACGGTGGTTGAAATGATTGGTATTTTCTTATCGTCCTTTAAATTGCTTATGAATAAAGTTACTTGTTCAATATCTGTTGGCTCAAAAAGCGAACTGTTTAAGTATGGAACTTTTTCAAATGCTTTTTTTACATCATCGTTTCTGTCTTTGTATTTACGAGCCAATACCTGAAAAAACAAGCTGTTCAGGTCGTCATAATTTTTGATTTTGTCAAGATTGAGAAACGAATACGATTTATCGCCTTTGTGATAGGTGATGAGTTGGGCTTCCAACAATTTTAAAAACAAAATACGGTTTATCCAAGTAATCGAAAGTTCAAGAGCAACATTAAAAAGTCTTTCTTGTTGTGTGTTGCCAAACTGATTTGGCTTTTCAAGTCGGCTCAATTTATCTAAGCTATCAAGCTGAATGATAGCATCTTCAAGGATTGTTCCTGTGTGTCGTTCACCTGCTTTGTTTCGTTCAATCAGTTTTTTGCTTCCATCTTTGGTTTCAGTCAATCCGATAATGTGCAACAACTCACTGTAAAAACGTTTGTCAAGGCTGTTACTGTCGTTGGTAAATGGAAGTTTTAAAAGATGTTCTGGCGATAACAATTTGAATAAAGCAATCAACGAATTGTCGTCTGCCTTGTCAGCATTGCGAAGCGGCTTTTGATATTCTTGAATATTGAAGTATGTAAATTCAATTTCAGAAGTGATGTCAGCGATAAATGGTTCGGCAATTTGCTTGTAGAAAAAATCAGTTTTTGTATCTGCCAAACGTCCGCCTTCAAACTCTGTGAATTGTTTTACAAGGTTTTTATTTTGGGCAAAAAGTCTATCGAAAAGGGTAGCGTCAAAAATGAACCATTCGTTAATGTTGGTCGCCACCAAATGTTTTACTTCAAGGTTTTTATGTGTAATTCTTTCTCGTAGGTAATACAAAACCAATTCCTGAAATGCTTTTACATTCAGTTTTTTGGTGGTAATCATTTCCGTTTTGTTGGTTGGCTTTTTAGCTTCAATGATAATGCCAACTGTCGAGTTTGCATTTTGTCCGTTATGAATAACAAGGTCGTTTCGGCCTTTGGTATTTATAAAATGATTTGGGTCGTAATAGATTTTCTTTAAAAAGTCAGAAACCAAGTTTTTATGAAACTCTTCGCTTTCGGTGTCATTTGTCCTGTCGAGTAAAGTAATGAGATTGGTCTTGAAACCTTCAATTTCAGTTCTGTTCGGTTTTACTTTTAAAAAGGCTTTGTTTAGTGCCTTTTTTGGTTTCAATTCTTTTAAAATCATCTACAAATTATATTTTCTATTTCAGTCGGTTAAGATAAGTTTTAATATCGAAACGATGTTAGTGCGTTGGCAAAAAAAATGGCTCTTTTGCTTGCGAAGCGGTCGCCTGTACGTTAGGGAAAGCAAATGTGCCTGAATGTGCGGTTGGCTTTTCGGGTCATTTTTCTGTCGTTTTGTTGATGCTCTGTCTTTCGTCATACGTTTGCCACTAACGTCAGCCTGTGAAAAAATTCATTATCACTATCACAAGCTGTTTGTTATTTGTGAAATAAAAATACAAATAAAAAATGAATAAAAATATCGGGAGCATATAATGGCGACTAGGTGTGAGTTTTCTTTCTTCTCGCCCTCTATGTTTTTTAATACACTAAGTCAGGTCTATCTTTAATTATTCTTCGTAGTAGTAGGAGTAATCAATGCCTTTCATAAACATTTCTCGATCCTTAATTTTAGGAGTTAACACATTTTTTATGAGTTGTTGTAATACACTGCTATCAAAAGTACTAATAATCATTGCATTCATATAATCATCTTTTTTTATCTTGCTCCAATCCACACATTTTTTCAAGCTTTTCTTCAGCATTAAATCCAGCCATATTCTGGTACTTCTGCCATTGCCCTCCATAAAAGGATGTGCTTTGTTCATCTCCGTGTACTTTAAAATAATCTCTTCAAGTGTTGTTTGTGGCATCGCATCTATTTGCTTTAATTTATCTTTTAAGTGTTGAGCATATACAAACTGATAGCCTCCTTTTGAAATACTTTTCTCTCTTATTTGCCCAGAAAAATTATACAAGCCACCAAATAGATAAGCGTGTATTTGTTGCAAACCTTTGGTTGTGCCTACTTCAAACTCGTTGATTAACTTGCTTTCAAATAAAGTATAAGCTTTCTTTTTACTTTGCCCGTCAATACTGGTGTCGCTGTATAGAAACCAATCCAAAAATTTCATTGCCCTGTTGTTGGGGAAATTTTTGGATAGCTCAACAATCCCTGCACTATCCAATAAATCGGTTTTGTATTTTTTGCCGTCTGTAGCCATTAACTTCAGTTGGGTAGTAGCACTAACCAACTGATGGTTTTCCTTTTTCAGTTTGGCTTTCAGGTATTTCCAGTAGTTGCGAACTTTTGTATAGTCCGGTTCTTCGTTCAGTACAGCTACAATATCCAACACGCTAAACCACCATTTGGAATTAGCATCGTCCCAAACAGCACGCACCTCACGGTCGTTGAAAAAACGAATGGATATTTTTTGCTGTTCTTTCATTCTTGTATTCGCTTCTTTACTTGTTCTGTATTTTATGTTATAATTAATTAGAATATCTAATTCGTCATCAGTAAAACCATCATGTTCTGCAAGAACTTTGTGTGGTTATTTTACAATGCGCTATAACACTAGCCTATTCATTATCACAAGCTGTTTGTTATTTATGAAATAAATATACAAGTTATAAATTTTGCATTTTAAGTACTAAATCAACTAATCGGCTACTGTAACCGTATTCGTTATCATACCAACCAATTACTTTTACTAAATTTCCAACCACGCTTGTAAAATCGGAATCAAACACTACAGAATGAGAGTTGCCAACTATATCGGTAGAAACAATAGGATCCTCGGTATATTCAATAATACCTTTTAAGTCGGTTTCAGCAGCTTGTTTAAAGGCTTTATTTATTTGTTCAACATTCGGATATTCAGATAACACACAAGTAATATCTGTTAATGAGCCATCGGGCACGGGCACACGCATTCCGCAGCCTCCTAGTTTATCACTTAACTCCGGAAAAATTTTACCTAAAGCTTTAGCCGCACCAGTAGTGGTAGGTATAATACTCATGGCTGCTGCACGAGCGCGTCTTAAGTCTTTATGAGGCGCATCGTGTATGCGTTGGTCGCCGGTGTAGGAATGCACAGTGGTAACATAGGCTTCTTCAATCCCCCATTGTTTTAATACTTTTAGCATTGGAGCGGCACAGTTAGTAGTGCACGAGGCATTTGATATAATGGTATCGCTTGCGTTTAGTAAATGGTCGTTAACGCCTAACACAATGGTTTTAATACTTTCATCTTTTGCAGGCGCCGATAATATAATTTTTTTAGCACCAGCGTCTAAGTGTTTTTGAGCCGAGGCTTTATCTAAAAATAAACCAGTTGATTCAATAACCACATCAATGCCTAAGCTTTTCCAAGGTAATTGGGCTGGGTCTTTTTCGGCATACACGGCAATAGCTTTTCCGTCAATAATGAGGTGTTTATCATCGTGCGCTACACTGTGTGGTAATCGCCCATGAACCGAGTCGTATTTTAAAAGGTGAGCTAAGGTTTTAGTATCGGTAATATCGTTAATAGCCACTATATCTATGCTTGGATGGTTAATGGCATTGCGAAAAAATACACGTCCAATTCTTCCAAATCCATTAATGGCAATTTTTATCTTTTTCATGGTATTTTATATTAAAAAACTTACTCAAAGATACTTAAATTAAAACAGATAAAGACATCTTATCTCAGCAAGTGTTTAAATTTCACAATTATTAGTAATAGCCTATTAAATAAGCGATTATAAGGCGAAAAATTGTTATTAAAACAATAAAGTCAATATCTTTGTATGCTTCATGTAAAAGCACCAATTAAAGTAAAGTATATTTACGAATAAAGCAATCGTTTGAATAAAGAAAAAATAGTTATTGATTCGGGGTTAAGCTCATTCTTTTCACTGAGTGAAATCTTAAAATATAAGAGCTTACTGAATAATCTTGCCAAAAGAGATTTTATTGTAAGATATAAGCAAGCCTTTGCGGGTATTATGTGGGCGCTTATTAAGCCGCTTATTAGTATTTTAGTATTTGGTTATATTTCTAGTAAAATAAATTCGGCCGAAAGCACCGCTCTTAATTTTTTATATGTGGCTTCGGCTATGTTGTTGTGGCAATTATTTTCGAGTGTGTTTAACGATGTAAGCAATTCAATTGTGTCAAACGCTAATTTATTTTCAAAGGTTTATTTTCCTAAAATTATTATTCCATTAAGCACCATTTTAGTGTGCTTGGTTGATTTTTTAATTTCATTAATTATCCTTATTGTGTTATTTATTGTTTCGGGGCAAGTTGTGCATTGGCAAATAGTGTTAGCGCCTTTGTTTGTTGTATTAACTGTTATTAATGGACTGGGCTTAGGATTATATTTCGCCACTATTAATGTAAAGTTTAGAGACATAAAATTTATTGTGCCTGTAGTATTGCAATTTGGTATGTATGTATCGCCTGTTATATTTAATACCCGATACTATTTAGATAGGTTGCCCGAGTGGCTACATTGGTTATTTTGTTTAAATCCTATGGTAGGCGCTATTGATGGGTTTAAGTATTGTTTATTTGGAGGCGAGGCTATTTATAATTGGACTTACTTTGTATTGTCAATAGTTGTATCATTTATTTTTTTATTTATTGGAATCAAATATTTCTACAAATTCGAAAGAAGTTTTGTTGATTATATATAATGGCAAGTAACGTAGCTATAAAAGTTGAGGGCTTAAGTAAACAATACATACTTAACAAAGCAGGTGTGTCTAAAAGCGATACGCTGTACGGTAGCATGATGTCGGGCTTGCGCAATATTAAAAATATAGCTACTAAAAAAGAACGTGAGGAGTTTTGGGCATTAAACGATGTGTCGTTCGATATAAATCAAGGCGATAGGGTTGGAATTATTGGAAGGAACGGAGCTGGAAAATCAACCTTATTAAAAATTTTATCGCGCATTACGCCACCTACTGCTGGTAAAATTGAATATTATGGACGAATGGCCTCTTTGTTAGAAGTAGGAACAGGTTTTCATGGCGATTTAACTGGGCGTGAGAATATTTATTTAAACGGGTCTATTTTAGGAATGTCGAAGCAGGAGATAGATAAAAAATTTGATGAGATAGTTGCATTTAGTGAAATAGAAAAATTTTTAGATACTCCTGTTAAACGCTATAGTAGCGGAATGTATGTGCGCTTAGCATTTGCCGTGGCTGCTCATTTAGATTCTGATATTTTAATAGTAGATGAAGTATTAGCAGTAGGCGATGCGGCTTTTCAAAAAAAATGCCTTGGTAAAATGAACGATATTAGTTCTAACGAAGGAAGAACCATTTTATTTGTAAGCCATCAAATGAATACTTTACAAGCGCTGTGTAATAAAGGCATGGTTTTACATAAAGGGCAAGTTTCGCTTAATGTATCAAGCGCTGATGTAGCCATAAAGCATTATATGCAATTAGCAAATCAAGTGGCTCGTTCGGCAGTTGCAGATAGAATCGATAGAGTAGGTGAAGGAAAGATTAAAGTAACGAATATTTCTTTTTTTCATTCGGCACAAGCTACCGAGGAGTTAATTACAGGGCAACACATTGAAATTCATGTGTCGTATGAATGTAAAGCAAATTATGTAGGAAACCATGTAAATGTGGCATTAGCTATTTATGGCGATGATGGTGTGCTATATACAGTATTAAATAGCGAGAACACTGGAATGACCTATCAAAGTGTGAACGGGAATGGAATATTTATATGTACTATAAATAAGTTACCTTTAATGGAAGGATCCTATTTCATTAATGTATCGATTACAGAGAGCGGTATTACACAAGATTGGGTTCAAGAAGCGGTTTTTGTAAATGTGATAGCTGGTGATTTTTATGGCACAGGAAAAATCAATCCATCTTCACATAAAAGTATTTTAATTGAAAATTCTTGGTCGAAAAAATGATGTTTAAAAAACTGAAAAATATATTGGGTATTGCAGAAACAAAAGCATCTAATCATTTTCAAATAAGTGATAAGGCCGTTTTTCAAAAATCTGCTTCTTCGGTTATTTTAAATAGCCAAATTATTCTTGAAAATGATGCGCAGTTAATTATTGGAGATCAAGTAAAAATTGAAAACTATCAAATTAGGATTTTAAGAGGCAAATGCCGAATTGAGAATGATACACAGCTTATTGGGGTTAAAAATACACTTTCTAATTCTATTTACATTAGTGAAGGTAGTCTCTTAATTGCTGATCATTGTATTATTCAATCAGAATTTTGTATAAGATTTGGTGGCAACTGTTCGGTAGATTCATACACGGGAATTATGTATGGCACAGAGATAAGATGTGATGAGAGTTTGAAAATAGGTAAATTTAATATGATATCGTATGAATGTATGATTTATGATACGAATACGCATTGTATGTATAACCAAGATAAACGAAGAAAATTAACAGTGGAAAATTATCCTTATATAGGATTAGAAGTAGAGAAACCAGAAACGGCTCCAGTTACGATTGGTGATGACTGTTGGATAGGTAAGAGAGCCACGATATTGAAAGGAGTAAATATAGGCAATAACTCTACTGTAGCGACATGTGCTGTCGTTACAAAATCAGCACCTGCCAATAGTTTATTATATGGTAATCCTGCACAGCAAAAACTTAAATCATAAGTATATAAAGGCTAAATAAAAATGAAGATTCAGTACCTTACTCAATATTATCAGCCTTTTTTAGATAAGTTTTATACTCGTTTTCCTGATTTTTGTAATTTAAGTTATCAGCAAATGCTACAATTATTATTGAGTCAATATTTTGCAGATACTGGTGCAGCATATCATTATACGTATAAACACGGTCATGAAGCATTTATAATTATTGCTAATTGTGAAGTGTTACAAAAAAAATGGGCAACCGAAAATAATATAACGTATTCTGAGAGTAATTGGGAAAAGGAAATAGCATTAGCACAAATAAAACACTTTCAACCCACTGTATTTTATATAGAAAGTATTTTTAGTTTTTTTGGAGCATTTCTTAATGAAGCAAAATTACATTGTAAAAAAATTGTTGCTTGGATTTCCACTCCTTTTTCTACTGATTTACCACTTCAAAATATTGATGTGATTTTTTCGTCCACCCAACAGTTTGTTAAATCTTTTAATGAAAAAGGTATAAAATCTTATTATTTATTACCTGCGTTTGATAGTAGGGTGTTAGATGAAATTAAGAACCCACAACCAAAATCAATTCCACTTTCCTTTGTAGGTGGATGGAGTAATGTGCACGAAAACAGGAAACAATTCTTAAAATATTTCGCAAAACAAACACCTGTAAAGATATGGGGCTATGGCTATCAACAATTTTATAGTAGAAAAACGTGGGCATATTACAAACATTGGCTTTTTCCAGATAACCCAGAAATTGAGAAAGCTTTTGTAGAAGAGGTCTGGGGATTGAATATGTATGATGTACTTCAAAAATCAGTAATTACTTTAAATATTCATGAAGCCTTATTAAATGGAGATGTAGGAAACATGAGAATGTTTGAAGCAAGTGGAGTAGGCACCATGTTATTAAATGATTACGGTAATAATTTGCCTCAACTATTTGAGATAGATAAAGAAATTGTAGCCTATAAAAGTTTTCCAGAGGCTTTAGAAAAATATAGTTATTATAGTACACATCCTGAAAAAGCGATTGAGATTGGATTAAATGCTCAGAAGAGAACATTGAAGGATTATAATTATGATGTTTATATGCAAAATTTATTGAGTTATCTAAAGCAACACATTTAATATAAATTACAAATCATTGTTTCAAAAAATTAAATATCAATTATATCAACTAAAAGTAAAGCTTCTTTCTTTCTTAAGAGGAGAAGTTAAGCATTCAAAACCTCATGGTTGGTTTGGAAACTATAAAACATGGCAAGAAGTGGAGCGCTTGTGTAATGGGTATGATGCAGCTGATATTTTAAAAAAAGTTCGTCAATCGGTGTTAAAAGTTAGAAACGGGGAAGCAGTGTATGAACGAGATTCGGTATTATTTAATGAAATACAATATTCGCCCGCTTTAATTGAAGCATTTAAAAAATCCATTAAAGATAACACGCTTCATGTTGTTGATTTTGGAGGTTCTTTAGGTAGTAGTTATTTTCAACATCAATCGTTATTTCAAAATTTAACCGATTTTAAATGGGCTGTGGTTGAGCAAAAACATTTTGTTGAATGTGGTAAAAACGATATTACTATCAACCATTTAACTTTTCATCATACCATTGATGAAGCTCTCCAATACCAAAAGCCTCATGTTTTATTAGCATCTAGTGTTATTCCTTATTTTGAGAAACCTTATGAACTCATTCAGAAACTTTTAAACTATCATTTTGAATACATTATTATTGATAGAACGGCATTTATTGATGCTACTGAAGAACGCATTACCAAACAGGTAGTCCCTGAATTTATTTATAAAGCGTCTTATCCCGCTTGGTTTCTTAATGAAGAAAAATTCTTAAAAGCATTTTCTGATAAGTATGAATTGCTTAATAGTTTTCCTAGTGCCTTTGATGCAGATGGAATTTTAGAAGATGGGAAAAGAGTATATCGTAAAGGATTTTATTTTAGAAAAAAATAGGCTATGTATAATTTTGTTACATTATTTAATTCTGCTTATTTGTCAAGAGGTTTGGTCTTGTATCATTCTTTAATAAAACACTGTCCGCAATTCCATCTTTATGTGATTGCATTTGATGATGCAACGTATGATTATTTTCAGAAGTTTCCACAGCCACATTTAACGGCTATTTCACTTCAAGCATTTGAAGATGAAAAACTGTTATCCATTAAAACAACACGCTCAGCCACCGAATATTGTTGGACATGCACACCATCAACAGTATTATATGCTATTAATACCTTTCAATTAAACCATTGTGTATATATTGATGCCGATATGTGTTTTTATGAGAATCCTAAGATTTTGTTTGATGAATGGGGTGATAAATCGGTTTTAATTACAGAGCATCATTATACAAAACCTTATGATCAGAGTGAAGAAAGTGGGAAATATTGTGTGCAATTTGTAGGGTTTAAAAATGATAAAGATGGCTTGATGGCACTTAATTATTGGCGAAATGCGTGTATTGAATGGTGCTATGCAAGAGCTGAGGATGGAAAATTTGGAGATCAAAAATATTTAGATGATTGGACGACTCGTTTTAATAAAGTGCATGTGATGGCGCATTTAGGAGGTGGCATAGCACCTTGGAATATGCAACAATATTATTTCTCTAAATTAGGTCAGCAAATTATTGGTAAGGAAATTGCTACAGGAAAAAAGTTTGAGGCTATATTTTTTCATTTTCATGGTGTTAAAATATATACCGATTATATTGTGTCTTTAACTGGTGATATGTATGAAATGAATTCGGATGCTTTACATCAGTTTTATTTACCTTATGTGTCAAAATTAATGGAGGTTTCAAAACTTGTTCATCAACAAACGAATAGACTTTTTGATGCTAATGGAGCTAAAGAAAAATCACCTCAAAAACCCGAGAATTTTTTATCTTTGTTAAGATGGTATTTTTATGACATTAGACAAGATATTAAGAATATCAACGGTAAGAGAACAAAAGAACGGATGAAGTATAAACATTTTTATTACTGTAATGGCTAAAATAATTGATTTAAAAACATTTACTGATAAGCGAGGCAATCTTACCGTTGTGGAAAAGATATTGCCATTTGATATAAAACGAGTTTTTTATATATATGGAGTAGATGATTCTAAGCGTGGTGGGCATCGTCATCATAAAACAATACAAGCAGCGGTGTGTATAAAAGGTTCTTGTAAAATTTATAACAATAATAATATCGTAGAAGAAATATTTGATTTAGATACGCCTAGCAAATGTTTAATTTTAAATCCAGAAGATTGGCACACGATGTATGATTTTTCAGAAGATGCCATATTAATGGTTTTCGCCTCTGAATATTTTGATCAAGCCGATTACATTTTTGAACCCTACAACTCATGATAGATTACGAAAATTTACATCAATTAAATAAACCATTATTTGATGAGTACAAAAAAGCCTTTAACGAGGTTTTAGAAAGCGGTTGGTATATTTTAGGAAATAAAGTAAAGGAGTTTGAACAACAATTTGCACAGTATTGTCAAACTAAATATTGTGTGGGCGTTGCCAATGGCTTAGATGCTCTTCATTTATCATTAAGGGCTCTTAACTTTGAGCAAGGAAGCGAAGTGTTAGTGCCGTCAAACACCTATATTGCTACTATTTTATCGATAGTTGAAAATAAATTGCAGCCCATTTTAGTAGAGCCTAATTTAGCAACCTATAATATAGATCCTACTTTAATTGAACGCCATATAACACCTAAAACAAAAGCAATATTAGTTGTTCATTTGTATGGCAAAATGTGTGATATGGATTCGATTATGGCAATTGCCAAAAAATACCAATTAAAAGTTATTGAAGATTGTGCTCAGTCGCATGGTGCACAATACAAAGGTAAATACTCGGGTAGTTTTGGTGATTATGCAGCTCATAGTTTTTATCCAACCAAAAATTTGGGTGCCATTGGCGATGCGGGTGCTGTTACCACCCAAGATGAGGGTTTGGCTAATTGCATAAAGGTTTTAAGAAATTATGGCTCTGAGATTAAATATTACAACGAAGTAGTAGGTGTAAACTCTCGACTAGATGAATTACAAGCAG
Source organism: Bacteroidota bacterium (assembly GCA_963169355.1). Classification (GTDB taxonomy): domain Bacteria; phylum Bacteroidota; class Bacteroidia; order B-17B0; family Aurantibacillaceae; genus UBA4416. The sequence continues at coordinate 51,687 of CAUJCR010000031.1, forward strand.
CTTTATTACTAGTGAAATTAAAATATATGGAGAAGATAACTGCTCATAAAAGAGTTTTAGCCAACATTTATTTTAATAATCTTAAATCTGATTTTATATTACCACAGTTACATTCAGATTATATAGATGTGTTTCATATTTTTAATATAAGACATGAGAAAAGAGATGCGCTAAAAGATTATTTATTGAAAAATGAAATTAAAACAGAGATTCATTATCCTGTAGCACCAGTAAAACAAAAAGCAATGAAAGGCATTATTGATAATCAAGTAACGCCTATTGCTGAGTTAATACATCAAACAACTTTAAGTTTACCAATTTCGTATTTTCATCCGGAAGATACAATACATAAAGTGGTAGAAGTCATGAATAAATTTTAGAATAGTGCCAAAAATTTCAATCATAACTATTAATTATAATAATGCTACGGGTTTAGATAAAACCATTCGTAGTGTAATTACTCAAACCTACAAAGAATTTGAATTTATAGTTATAGATGGTCAATCTACTGATACGAGTGTTGATGTCATTAAAACGTATGCTCACCAGCTAACTAATTGGATAAGTGAACCTGATGGAGGGATTTATGACGCACAAAATAAAGGAATATTAAATTCAACAGGAGATTATTTATTGTTCTTAAACAGTGGTGATGTATTAGTAGATAATAATGTATTGGAGCACGTAAGTACTAAACTGAATGGACAATCGTTTTATTATGGAAATTTAATTCTTGAATCCAATCATCAATCTGTAAAACACCAAGCTCCCGAGATAATTGACGTAGATTTTATGCTTAATAGTACTTTTTGGCACCCTTGTGTGTTTATAAAATCGTCTCTCTTTAAGGAGTTTGGCTTATATAATACTACATTTAAAATTTGTGGAGATTATGAGTTTTTTATTCGTTGCTTATTAAAACCTAATATCACTACTCAATATTTAGATCTATTTATTACACGATTTGATGCTAATGGAATAAGTAATAATCCTCAACAAAACCAATTACAGACTGAGGAGAGAGAAAAAGCATGGAGAATGAATGTGTCAGAACTTATTTATGAGAATTTAAAACAACAAAACTCATTTGCAAGAAGTAAGTATGCAACTGTTATAAATCTCTTACAAAAATGGAGAGGTAAACCTAGATTTTAATGCGCATGTTGAAGGGTATCAAGGAATATTTGTTTATAAGAAAAAAAAGATTGAAACAATCTTTTTTTAAATTGATACGAAACATAAAACGTTCATTATCAAAAAAGCAGATGATTAATTCTGAAAATTGTTTTAATGTGCCAATCATTATTAATAACCGAAATCGCTATACTTTTCTTAAATTAATGATTGAACAACTAACTTCTTTTGGTTATAAACACATTTATATATTAGATAACGATAGCACCTATCCACCATTATTAGAATATTATAAAACGGTATCTGCACAGGTTATTTTTTTAGGTAGAAATGTGGGTTATAAGGCATTATGGGAAACAGAGGTGTTTGAACAGTTTAAAAAGCAATATTATGTTTATACCGATCCAGATATCTTGATGCAAAAAGATTGTCCAAGTGATTTTGTTTATCATTTGTATAAGGCATTAAATCAATATCCGATGGTTGAAAAGGCAGGCGTAGCTTTGAAGATAGACGACTTACCAGATTCTTATCTGTTTAAAAGAGAGGCTATCGAAAATGAAAAGTTATTTTGGCAAAACAAATTAGATACCGATATATATGATGCACAAGTTGATACAACCTTGGCATTATATAAGCCATTTGCCTTTGGTATTGCTGAGGAATGTAAAGCCATAAGAGTAGCTGGTAAACTTACGGCTCAACATCTTACATGGTATTTGGATACTAACCATTTATCGGAAGAGGAATTGTATTATAAGCAATCTATAAAATCTAACTCATCAGTTTACAGCGTTAAATGAGTGCATTAGTTTCAATATGTATCCCTACTTATAAGCAAACGCTTTATCTAAAAAGATGTTTGGATTCGGTTGTTAATCAAGATTATTCAAGAGTAGAGATTATTATTTCGGATGACTCGCCCGATGATGCAGTAAAACTATTCTTAGATAAAGAATTCCCAAATCTTAAATACCATTACCATAAAAATATTCCTTCTTTAGGTTCACCTCGTAATTGGAATGCAGCAATTCAACGCGCTAAGGGTGACTATATAAAAATTTTACATCATGATGATTTCTTTACACAATCTCATAGCTTAAGTATGATGGTAAATGAAATATCAAATACTCAATCTGATTTTCTGTTTTGTCAAACAGATGTGTGGTACACCAATAAAAACACACATCGTATTCAAAGCGTGTCTGACAAACAATTTCGATTAATGAAAGAAAAACCGGAATTGTTATTTTATAAAAATATAATTGGCGCTCCAAGTGTCATATTACATAAAAACAAGAAAGAATATAAATACGATGAAAATTTTAAGTGGTTGGTAGATGTTGACTTTTATTTGAATGCTTTGTTTTTAAAAGCCACATGGTGTTATATAGATAAACCATTAATTTCTACGATGCACGATGTTGAAGGTCAAATTACTGGAGCTGTACTGAACGATAAAGAAATTCAGATAAGAGAACATATTTTACTGTTTAATAAGATAAAACCACGCATTGTTAATTTAAAAGGTGCAGCTCAGTTTTTCGATATTTTGTTTTTTAAATATCAAGTTAAGAATTTTGCTGAACTTTATGCAATAACGCCAGAAGCTGAAAATAACCATGCTTTTTACGAAGAAATAATTGCTGGATTGCCAAAATTTCGCTTTTTAAAAAATTTCAGAAATCGTTTCTTTGAGAGTCGTTACAATAATTATATCTTTAAATTTGAACCTTATTTATGATTATTGTAAAACTCATAGGAGGATTAGGCAATCAAATGTTTCAATATGCGGCAGCTCGACATTTATCGCATTTAAGAGAGACGCCATTGCTTTTTGATACTAGCTATATTGATAAAGACCCCGGAGGTGCCTATACTAAGCGTGAGATGGAATTAGACGCTTTTAATATTCAAATAGTGAAAGCTACTCAATCAGAAATTGATTTTTTTGATATACCACATTCCAATAAAATAACACGTAGTTTGCAACGAAATTTCCCATCTTTTTTTAAGAATGTATATGCTGCGGAAAGTGGCTCCTCGTTTAATAAGCATTTCTTTAAATTTCCTAAAAACACTTATTTGGAGGGATTTTGGCAAAGCGAGAAATATTTTTTAGCCATTAGAGAAATTATCTTAAATGATTTTACATTAAAAAACAAATTAGATACCGAATATGAAAAATATTTGCATCAAATTCAATCGTTAAATGCCGTGTCGTTGCATGTCCGACGTGGCGATTATGTTTCGAATGAATTTGTGAAGCAACATCATGGTAATTTACCTCTTTCATATTATCAAGATGCCATTAAGTTTTTAAACAAATTTCAATCTAATTTAGATGTATTTGTCTTTTCTGATGACATTGCATGGTGTCGTTCTCATCTTAATTTGGAGGTCAATACACATTTTGTCGAGAATCTTTCTGGTTCTAATCCTCATTCTGAGATGTATTTAATGTCAAAATGTAAACATCATGTGGTAGCAAATAGTAGTTTTAGCTGGTGGGGAGCATGGTTAAATACCAATTCATCTAAAATTGTTGTAGCACCAAGAAAATGGTATGCAGATAGCAATTTAAATACTAACGATTTAATTCCAAAGACGTGGCAAATTCTTTAAATACAATATCACCTTTGGTGTCAGTTGTCATGTCTGCTTATAATGCAGAGAAATTTTTACGTGAAGCAATTGAAAGCGTATTAAATCAAACATATCAGCAGTTTGAATTAATTATTATTAATGATGGATCTACAGATTCTACTTTAGCTATTATAAAATCATTTCAAGATCATCGTATAAAAATAATTGATAACGAAATAAACCGAGGTCTTATTTATTCTTTAAACAAAGGCATTGAATTATCCAAAGGAAAATTGATTGCTCGGATGGATGCAGATGATATTTGTATGCCTAATCGATTAGAGAAACAAGTTCAGATGTTTGAATTGAATCAAGATGCAGTAATTATTGGAAGTGATTATTATTTATTGAATCAGTCGAAACTCAAGTATATTAAAAATAGAAATGACAGTGATTATCAGAAAGCAGTATTGATTTTTACACCTTGTTTTTGCCATCCAACGGTGATGATGAAAAATATTTTTTCTCAATACAAATTATCGTATCATCCTGATTTTTTACATGCCGAGGATTTTAAATTATGGACTGATATGGCGCAATATGGAACGTTTTTAAATGTTGCACAACCGTTATTGAAATACCGTCATCATGCTAAACAAGTGAGTAATCAATATCATGAGAAACAATTAAAAATTAGTAGTGATATCAGAGGTGCTTATTTGCAGAGGTTGGGGTTTAATATTTCTGAAGAGCAAATAAAGATAATTAATTTCATTGGGAATAATACTTTCATAAGAACTATAGAATCATTAGAAGCCATTGAGAGTATTTTACTTTTATTATATGAACAAAATAACTCTTTGAAAGTATTTAATACGTCTTCGTTTTCAAACTTTCTTCTGAAATTTTGGTTTGACTCATGCGGTAATACATCCTTGGGGTTAAGAGCTTATCATCTATTCTTTAAATCACATATTACTTCACTAGCTCATGTTACTTCTCGTCAGAAAGTAATTTTATTTGCTAAATGTTGTATTAGAAGGTTTAATTAATGTCATAATTGTATTTGCTGTAATACTTAATTGCACTCTGTAACCATTGATAACACTGTGTTTTTAAAAATATTTTAAAAAATATTTGGAGATGTAAATATTTATACCTTAACTTTGTCCCCGAATTATTACCCACCCATGTGTGTTATAATTTATAAAGAAGTGGCGAGAGAATAGGCTCGATGACCCACTGGCAACCAACTAAAAGTTCTGATAACACAGAATTGGAAAACCGGTGCCAAATCCTACTCCGATGAAAAACGGAGACAAATAAATTAAAAAACTAAAGAAAATGAAACACACAACAGCAACTAAAATCTCAGAATCTCAAAGAGAAGATTTAAAAGAAGTATCTAATTCATTTTTATTCTCATCAATGATGATGTTATACGGTATGTGCTGTTGTTGCATGTGCTAGTGTATCCCTTTTTATTTCGTGGATATTATCTATTGACTCTTAGCTAGTCGATGGGCTTCAACGTCTTCACTTTTACAATTCAAATAACCTTTATGTTATGATACAAGCGCGCAGTATTTATAACGTAATAAAATCAACAAACAATAACAATTTAAAAAATAAAATTATGTCAACACAACAATTAAAATTCGAAACATTACAACAACATGCCGGACAAGAAATAGATCCCACAACAGGTTCAAGAGCTGTGCCAATTTATCAAACTACATCTTATGGATTTAAAAATAGTAAACATGCAGCTAATTTATTTGGCTTAAAAGAATTTGGGAATATTTATACTCGTATTCAAAATCCTACAACCGATGTGTTTGAAAAACGTATCGCTGCTTTAGAAGGCGGTGTAGCAGCATTAGCTGTTTCATCTGGTCAGGCAGCACAATTTATTGCTTTAAATAATATCTTAAATGCAGGTGATAATTTTGTAACTTCACCTTTTATCTATGGCGGCACCTATAATCAATTTAAGGTAGCATTTAAACGTTTAGGTATTGAAACCCGTTTTGCTAAAGATGATACAGCCGAAGAATTTGAAAAACTAATTAACGAACACACAAAAGCCTTATATGTTGAAACGATTGGTAATCCTAGTTTTAATGTGCCTGATTTTGAAAAATTAGCATCATTAGCTAAAAAATACGATTTGCCTTTGGTGGTTGATAACACCTTTGGAGCTGGTGGTTATTATTTTAAACCTTTAGAACATGGAGCGCATGTAGTAGTTGCATCGGCAACTAAATGGATTGGTGGCCATGGTACAACCATTGGTGGTGTTATTATTGACGGAGGAAATTACAATTGGGGAAATGGAAAATTTGCTCAATTTACTGAGCCTTCTGAAGGTTATCATGGGTTAAAATTTTCAGATGTTTTTGGTGTGAATAACCCATTAGGATTACCCAATATTGCTTTTATTATTAGAGCAAGGGTAGAGGGCTTACGTGATTTTGGTGCAGCTCTTTCTCCTCAAAGTGCTTTCTTGCTTTTACAAGGATTAGAAACCTTGTCGTTAAGAGCAGAGCGCCATGCTTATAATACGTTAGAACTTGCTAAATGGTTAGAGAGATTAGAGGCAGTTGAATATGTGAATTACCCAGGATTAGAAAGTTCTAAATCTCATAGCATTGCTAAAAAATATCTAAAAAATGGATTTGGTGGTGTGTTATCATTTAAGCTTAAAGCGGGTAAAAATGCTGCCGATTTCTTAGTTAATAATTTGCAATTAGTTAGCCATTTAGCTAATGTGGGTGATACCAAATCTTTGATTATACATCCATCTTCTACTACGCATGAACAATTATCATTAACCGAACAACTATCGGCTGGTGTTGAGCCAGGTTTGTTACGTGTGTCGGTTGGTATTGAACACATAGATGATATAAAAGCAGATTTTACACAAGCACTTGAAAAATTAAAGAAGGTTAAAACAGATGAATTAGAACTTCTTTTAAATTAATTTATCAAAATAGTATGAGTCATAAATTATTAGTTCACAACAAAAGATTTCTTTTAGAAAGTGGGTTATCACTTCCAAAATTAGAAATTGCCTATCACACATTTGGTAAGTTAAATGCTGATAAAAGTAATGTGGTTTGGGTAACACACGCACTTACCGCAAATAGCAATGTGTATGACTGGTGGAAAGGATTATTTGGAATAAATGACTTGTTTAATCCTAATGATTATTTTGTAGTGTGTGCTAATAATTTAGGCTCTTGTTATGGAACAACTGGCTCACTTAGTATTAATCCAGATACAAACGAACCATGGTATGCTTATTTTCCTGAAATTACAATAAGAGATATGGCTAATGCCCTTCAAGTATTAAAGGAACATCTTGGAATTGAAAAAATTCACACTTTAATTGGCGGTTCGCAAGGAGGTCAAATTGCTTTAGAGTGGTCGTTACTTCAAAAAGATATTTCGGAGCATCTTATTTTAATTGCAACCAATGCCCAACATTCATCATGGGGTGTTGCATTTAATGAGTCGCAGCGCTTGGCAATAAAAGCTGATAGAACTTATTTTTCTAATTCGCTACATGGAGGTGAAAAAGGCCTTGTGGCAGCAAGAAGTATCGCTTTGTTAAGTTATAGAAGTTGTGAAACTTATGTAAAAACACAATCACGGGATAAGTATCTAAGTAGCAATGCGTCTTCTTATCAACGTTATCAAGGAGAAAAATTAGTTAAACGTTTTAATGCTTATGCTTACGTAAAATTATCGGAGGCAATGGATTCACATGATGTTGCAAGAAATAGAGGCGACGATGTTGTTAGCGTTTTAAAAAACATACAGGCTAAATCATTAGTTGTTGGTGTAAAAACGGATATTTTGTTTCCTGTATCTGAACAACGGTTTATTGCTGAAAATATTAAAGATGCCGTATATCAAGAAATAGACTCTTTATATGGACATGATGGATTTTTAATTGAAACAAAACAATTATCGGAGCACATCAAACAATTTTATCAAACAAGTACCATAAAAATTAAAGAAGAAGTTATTTGAAAAATAAATTATGAATAAGAAATTAAAAATTGGATTATTTGGTTTTGGCTGTGTAGGGCAAGGGCTTTATCATGTATTAAATAATAGTACAGGTTTTAAAGCTGATATTGTGAAAATTGCCGTAATAGATAAAACTAAAACCAGGAGAGTTGAAAGTACATTAATTACCTACAATAAATGGGAGATATTGGACAATTCTGAAATTGATGTCGTTGTAGAGTTAATTGATGATGCCGATGAAGCCTTTTTAATTGTAAGTGAGGCTTTAAAACGAGGTAAACATGTCGTAACAGCTAACAAAAAAATGCTAGCCCAACATTTAGAAGAATTATATCATTTGCAAAATGAATATAATGTATCATTATTATACGAAGCTTCTGCTTGCGGAAGTATTCCAATTATTCGAACCTTAGAAGAGTATTTTGATAATGAAGAATTGAAAAAGGTTACGGGTATATTTAATGGTACTACAAATTATATTTTAACTAGAACCTTGGCGGAGAATTTGTCTTATCAAGAAGCACTATCTCAAGCACAGCTTAAAGGATTTGCAGAATCTAATCCAGTGAATGATGTAGAAGGATTTGACCCCAAGTTTAAAGCAATTATTATTGCGCTACATGCTTTTGGCTTAATTATTAAACCTAATGAGGTATTAAATATTGGAATTACCACTTTACATGAAAGTGATATTAAATATGCCAATGAAAAAGGATATAAAATTAAATTAACGCCTCACATTCATCGTATCGCTCATAATAAAGTATCTGTGTTTGTAGTTCCGAGTTTTATAAAATCACATAATCATTTATATAATGTAGATAATGAGTTTAATGGTGTCATTGTAGAAGGCGATTTTTCTGGTGAACAGTTTTTTCAGGGAAAGGGCGCTGGAAGTTATCCAACTGGAGCGGCTGTACTTTCGGATATTTCTGCCTTATCTCATGGTTATAAATATGAGTTTAAAAAGTTTGCGCAAAATCAAATTCCGAAATTTACCAACGATGTTATACTTGAGGTATATTTTAGATATAACTCGCCTGAAGATTTGCGACATCTACAATTTGAAGAAATAACCGAGAAATATAATGGAAATGATTTTCATTACGTGATTGGTAAAATTCATCTTGAACAATTATTTGAGTATCGGGAATACATACTTACCAATCATCTTTTTATTTCACTATTAAATGAGCGAGTTGAGTTGTCAAATGACGGAAATCGTAAAACAGTTTTTAAAAAGGAACTTCAAATTTTCTAAGAGGGCTTTAAATACTATTTAATTTGGTAGTTATTCTGTAAAATCAATAATTTACGAATTAATATTTAGGTGAAATATAGTTTAAAAGCTTGATATTTATTAGATTTGCGCATATTCGCTAAATTTAAAATATGAGCCAACAGCTTGATTATTTAGACTTTTTAGAATCTGAGGCAATACATATTCTACGCGAAGTAGCTGGTCAGTTTGAACGACCTGCTTTATTGTTTAGTGGAGGGAAAGATAGTACGGTTTTGGTACACCTAGCACTCAAAGCATTTCGACCAGGTAAATTCCCATTTCCGTTATTACATATTGATACAGGACATAACTTTGAGGAAGCCATTATTTTTAGAGATCAACTGGTTAAGCAAATTGATGAAAAATTGATTGTTCGTTATGTAGCAGATACTATAAAACGCCATAATTTACAAGATGCTAAGGGTAAATTTCCGAGTAGAAACGTATTGCAAACAAATACTTTATTAGATACAATTGAAGAATTTGCCTTTGATGCTTGTATTGGTGGTGCTAGACGTGATGAAGAGAAAGCACGAGCTAAGGAACGTGTGTTTTCTGTACGAGATGAGTTTGGGCAATGGAACCCAAAATCACAACGCCCAGAATTATGGAATATTTATAATGGGAAAATCAATAAAGGCGAGAATGTGAGGGTGTTTCCTATTAGTAATTGGACAGAGTTAGATGTATGGAATTATATTAAACGAGAGCAAATTTCGCTTCCTTCTATTTACTTTACACATGAACGCGATTGTATTGTGTTAAAGAATGGACAATTAATGAATGTTAATCAATTTGTAAAAATAGATGAAACAGATATACTTGTTCGTAAAAATGTAAGATACCGCACTGTTGGCGATATGACTTGTACAGCAGCTATTGAGAGCGTAGCTTATACGGTAGATGACATTATTAAGGAATTGGAAAATACTAAAATTAGTGAGAGAGGAGCTACACGAATGGATGATAGAATTAGTGAAGCGGCAATGGAGGATAGAAAGAAAAATGGATATTTCTAAGCAAAGAGTAATTAATGAATAATGATTAACATATTTTATTTTTATAAATAACTAATGGATCTACTTAGATTTTTTACTGCAGGAAGTGTTGATGATGGGAAAAGTACGCTCATTGGTCGGTTGTTATTTGATAGCCACTCTATCTCAACGGATATAATTGAAACATTAACAAAACAGAGTAAGAATATAAAAGACGACAATGCCTTTAATTTAGCTTTATTAACGGATGGATTGAGAGCGGAAAGGGAACAAGGGATTACAATTGACGTAGCTTATAAGTATTTTACTACATCAAAACGAAAATTTATAATAGCTGACACACCAGGACATGTGCAATACACGCGTAATATGTTTACAGGGGCATCATTAGCTCATTTAGCTTTGCTCTTAATAGATGCTAGGCATGGTATCACCGAACAAACAAAACGACACGCTGTTATTTCATCTATTTTAAGAATACCAAATGTACTTGTGTGTGTAAATAAAATGGATTTAATTAATTATAGTGAACATAAGTTTAATGACATAAAAGATGAATTTATAAAATTCTCTAATCCATTAAATTTATCAAATATTACTTTTATCCCTATGAGTGCCTTACTGGGAGAAAACGTGGTAACACAGTCTAGTAAGTTGGAATGGTATAAAGAAAAGTCGTTACTAGATTATTTAGAAACTGTTGGGATTAATCCGTCTCAAGAATTACTATCGTCTAGATTTCAGGTGCAATATATTATAAGACCAGAAACGAATGTTTTGCACGACTATAGAGGCTATGCGGGAAAAGTGCTTTCGGGTAAATATTATGTAGGACAAAAAGTAAAGATCTTTCCTGGAAATTATGATACTGAGATTACTTGTATTGAAATGAATCAACAAAATGTAACTGAGGCATGTGCAAATTCTTCTGTTATCCTTCATTTAAAAGATGCTATAGATGTGAGTAGAGGTAGTTCTATAATTCCAATAAATGAGTTACCAAATATAAGCAACGAATTTACTGCAACCTTGTGTTGGATGGATGATAGTTCGTTTGTAAAAGGTCAAAAATTTTATCTTCAACAGAATTCATATAGAACAAAAGCAGTTATTAAAGAAATAGTATATAAAATAAATATTCACTCATTTACACCAATAGAAGGCGAATCTAACATACAATTAAATGATATTTGTAAAGTTGTAATTAAAACAGCGGAATCAGTTTGTTACGATAAATTTACCGAAAATCGAAACAACGGTTCATTTATCTTAATAAATGAAAACACACATAATACTGTAGCCGCAGGTGTAATAGAATAATTAAAGTTATTTGATGCTATATTAAAAAAGCCTCTATCCGAAGGTAGAGGCTTTTTTATGCGTTGGATTATGCATTTAATGATTCACAATTAATTTTAATGTGGTTTCTTGTTTTTCTATTTCTAGCCTAATAAAATATACTCCTGAAGGAATATGTTTAGTCTCGAAACTAAATTGTTGGTGTCCTTGTTCGTATTTTGCTTCATGAATTATATCAGTAACTTTTTCTCCTAACACATTATACAAAGCAGCTTTGATATTTGCTGTATTATTTAAGTTAAATGCAAGGTAACTTATTTGTGTAGATGGATTTGGATAAAGGTTGATATTACCTTTTATTTGGGTTAATTGATGAATAGATGATGTAATACCAGTTGGATTTATGTACATAGAATCTACCACAAAATCAAGATTGTTAAATGTTGTAGAGCCTGTATTTATAACACGATGGTAAGTGCTACTTGTATCAAGTCCTGGGATGTCAACCATAATAAAATACGATTCTCCAGTTAAATTATCAGGTAATCCTGTTAAAGTGTATGTCCCATTTACATCTGTTGTTGTTTGTACTAACATTTGCCCGCCTGGGTTACGTCCTCCTTTTACAATGATACCTCCAATGGGTTGTCCTGGTGCAGTTGGCTTAAACTCATTAAAAGCTAATCGTTGCCCAAAGCCTATACCTTCAGTAATTGTTCCACTTAATTGACCAGAGCCTGGCGTAAATGTTGCTAAAGGAATAATTTTAATATCCTGATTTGTATTATTTGTGCATCCATGTGAAATAATGGTTGCATCTTGCCACGTAGTTGAACTATCGGCATAAGTAATTTGTAGATTAGTTGCAGTAGGCGTTGCTCTAATAATGTATTGTCCACTGTCAACACTCGGAAAATTATAACTACTAGCCAATGAAACAGTTGTTAATGAATCCCATTTACTTAAATAAGAAGTGTATTTATAAAGAGTAACGTCTCCTGGTGTTACTCCAGCGGTATTAGTAATGGTTCCTCCGATGTTCTTATTAGAAACAATATTAATGGATGTTGTTTCTGTACCAATACAACCATTTGCATCTGTTACAGATAATGAATAGGTAGTAGTTAACGTAGGATTTGCAATTACTGATGCAGTATTTGTTGAATTTAATCCAGTTGAAGGCGTCCAATTGTATGTGTAAGGCACAACTCCTCCACTTACGTTAGCTGTTATATTAGTACTAGAACCCTTACAAATATTAAAGTTGCCAGAAATACTAGGGATAACGGCAATTGGTTGATTAATCGTGGAGGTTGCAGTATTCGTACAACCATTAGTAGCTGTTACTTGTAAAGTATATGTACCTGCACAAATATTTGTAATATTTGCAGTGGTTTGATTATTAGGCAACCATAAGTAGGAAGACGCAGGAATTCCAGTAACAGTAGATGTTATTGAACCATTACAAGAACCAAAGCATGGTACATTTATAGGAGAGAGAGTAATCACAGGTGAAACCGTATTTTGAGTTACACTGGTAGTTGCTGTTGTTGCACAGCCAAAAGCCGAAGTTGCTGTGAGTGTATATGTGCCAGGTAAATTTATTACAGCATTTAATGTTGTACCACCCGACACAACTCCAGGCCCTGTCCATAAATATGAACTTCCACCAAGTACAGTAGCTGTAAGTGTATTAGTAGTGATTGAACAACTTAAGCTAGCTGTGTTTAATGATATGGTAGGGTTTGGCTGCACAGTAACACTTATGGTTGGAGAACTGCCAATACAACCATTATTATCAATGATTTGGACTGTATAATTCGTGCTCACAGTGGGGTTAGCAATTACAACTGATGTAGTAGTTGAACTTAATCCCGTAGGTGGTGTCCAATTATAAGTGTAAGGAGGAGTACCCCCAGTAGCAGTTACTGATAGTGTGGTGTTTGAGCCTATACAAATATTTGAGTTTCCATTTGCAGTTGCTGATAAGGCAGGTGGAGAAGTTATGAATATAACTTTGGTATTAACACATCCTGCTGCATCACTAACACTTAAACTATATGTACCAGCACACAATCCAGTAACACTAGGCGTAGTTTGACCTATTGGCATCCAAGAATAACTATATGGGGGAATTCCTCCACTCACAAAACTTGTAACAATTCCATCGCATGATCCTGAACAAGAAGTATTAGTTTGTGTGGTATTGGCTATAACATTAATAACAGTTAGTGTAACTGTATTAGACGCTAAGTTATAGCAACCATCATTTACAATACATCTTATGTTGTTTTGATTTAAACTTGGATTAGCTAATACAGACAAAGTAGAAGTTGTGGCGTTTGAATATGGTGTAGTGGCATCTGCATAAAATAATGAATTACGTACCTGCCACTGAAATGTTGCACCTGTTGCACCACAAGTAAAACTTCCATTGGCTCCATTACACACCGTTTGAGAGATTGGTTGAGTATCTATATTATAACTCCCAACTGATGTACGAACACTGCCTTTTGCTCCTGAATTATCGTAGTAATAAAAATAAGGATATCCACTTCCATCAATTCCTATATTTACAAATGTGGTGCTAATAGACGAGGTAACATTAGATAGAACTAAATCAAAATTACCACTTCCGCTATTATATTTATAAACATCAGGGTAAGGTGGAGTTGTAGGGATAGAGATAAATAATGGATTGTCATTAGGATCAATTGCTAAATCAAATTGACCTTGAACAGTACTTTGTCCAGAAAGAGTTGAACCAACTTGAGACCACGAGCTTCCATTGTATTTAGAAACAGATAAACCGCTTGTTTCGGTATAACCCAAGAAGTAATTATTGGAATTTTTTCCAATTTTAATTTTGCAGTTTGTTGTAGAACCTGTTCCAAAAGAACCGATTGAATTCCAATTTACACCATCAAATTGTTGAACTTCTAATTTTCCTGAGTTATCAATATCTTGATACGCAACAACTGGAGTTCCACCAAAATCAACAGCAATGGAATTAAATTGTGCTTGCCCAGCAGAAACAACACCAGAACCAACATTATCCCAAGTGCTCATTACAGAATTCCATTTTTTTACAGTTGTTGCATTACCATTTGATACATCCGAGAAAGCAACATATTCAATGCCTAACGTATCGAATGCTAAAGCAAAATTATTACCAACGTTTGAAGAAATTGCGCTTCCTTGTTGAATTAAGGAAGAACCAGATAAATAATATAATAACGGAGTTTTTGATCCTGCATCATCACGGACTATAATAGAAACCTTGCCTGTTCTACTCACAGCTATATCTGTATTAACATTACATGAAGTGGCAAGAGATGCTTGCAATGTCCAAGTTGAAATGGTTTTACCTTTCCATAATTCTGTTTTACCAGAGTTACCTTTGCCTACCAAAACATAAATATCACCATTCGGGGCAACTGCCATAGATTGATTTTGGGGATTAGTTAAAAAGCCTAATGCTCCTACTTGATCTCTCGAACACTGTGAAAATAACTTTAAATTGAAACTTAGCCCTAATATTAAAAGGCTTAATAAATATTTATTCATACTCTTGAAATTTTTTAACCACCGAATATAAATAAAATACTTGTTAAAATTTATCTTTTATCGAATTAAGAATTAGAATTTAACTAAAAAATTTAGTCTAAATACATACTTATTAAACCTTCTGGCGAATTAAATTGGATGGTTTTTTCATCATCATCAATTTCTTCAATTAAATCTTCATTAAAAGGTAAGATTATTTCTTTACCACTTGGGTGAACAACCAAAGCTGTAATGTTTTGAGTTTTTTCATCAATATGTTGTATCACTCCAATATTACCATAAGTAGTGTCAATGATGCTATAACCAACAAATTCTTGGTAAGACTCTTCGTCTTCTATAATAAAATCAGGTAATACAGAAACTTTTTTTCCTACTAAGTTTCTAGCTAAATCTATTGAGTTTATTGTTTCTAATTTTAATAAATAACCCTGATTGATGGGATTACATTCCTCTATAAAATAAGGTACTTGAGAACCATTAAGAGTGATAAACAAAGAGGTGAGATGACTGTTTATATCTATAAAATCTAATAAACGTAAAACTACTTGTCCTTTTAGTCCATGTGTTTTACTAATATATCCAACCTCTTTTGTTTCCATGTATTAATCTTTTGTTTCGTTGCCAAATTCAAATTTTGGGAGTGCTAATTTATATTTTACAGCACTTACCCTCACTATTATAATGATACTTATACTCATTATCTCTGCTATATTATTATCTAGTTCAAAATATTGTAAGAATACGTAAACAATTGCCCCAATAATACACGCAGTAGCATATATTTCTTTTGCAAAAATTAATGGAATTTCATTTAATAGCGTATCTCTTATCACACCGCCAAATACGGCACTTACCAAGCCTAAAATAACAGCTGCATAAGGGTTTACGCCCATCTCTAAACTTTTTTCTACACCTACAATCGTATAAATAGCAACTCCAATGGTATCAAATAAAAAAAGAGTACGATATAATTTTACGATGTAGTTTTTGAAAAAGAGAGTAAAAATAAAAGCTACAAAAATTGTGATAAGAATATTACCGTCGTTTAACCACGAGATAGGATAAGCTCCTAACATCATATCGCGCAAGGTTCCACCTCCAATAGCCGTTAAAAATCCTGTAAAAAAAACACCAAAATAATCGTGGTAATGTTTCTTATCTCTAGCAGCTACAGCCCCCGAAATGGTAAAAAAGAATATACCAATAAGATTTAACCAGTAAGACATTTTTATTTGATAAATATGTTGGTGTTAATACACATTAAACTTCTGATTTTGGTGTTAATGTTTCTCCTTCCCACTTTGCTACCACTGCACTTGCTACTGCGTTACCAATTACATTGATTGCTGAACGTCCCATGTCTAATATTTGATCAATTGCTAATAATAATAGTAATCCTTCAACTGGAATATGAAACATCGTTAGCATACCCGCTATTACTACCAACGAGGCTCTTGGTACACCTGCCATGCCTTTACTAGTTATTAATAAAATTAACATCATCTGTATTTGATCACCCATGGTCATTTCAATACCGTAGGCTTGTGCAATAAACACAGTAGCAAATGTCATATACATAATGGAGCCGTCTAGGTTAAATGAGTATCCAAGTGGAAGCACAAAAGATACAATGCGATTACTGATTCCGAATTTTTCTAATTGTTCAATTGTTTTGGGCATGGCACTCTCGGAACTAGCGGTGCTAAATGCTAATAAGATTGGTTCTTTAATATAGGATAGCAATGAAAAGAAATTTATACCTAAAACCAAACAAATTGTAAATAAGATACCAAATACAAAAAATAACAACCCTCCAAAAAAACAAGCGATAAGATACACATAACCTCCTAATACATCTAATCCTTGTTGTATAACAACAGCGGTAATAGCTCCAAAAATGCCGATGGGTGCAAATCCCATTACAAAATTTGTTACCTTAAACATAATGTGAGATAAACTATCCATTATAGTTATCATGGGTTTGCCCATTTCGCCAATACTTGCTGCTGCTATACCAAAAAATAAAGCAAATACTACAATAGGTAATATCTCGTTTTCGGCCATTACTCTTACAATGCTATCTGGAACGATATGTGCTATAAAGTTAGATGCCGTTTGTGTATTAGTTTTTACGCCAGCATCTGCCGAACTTGGTGGTAGCTCCAGTGCCATTACTTTACCTGGTTCAAATAGATTAACCAATACCAAACCTAATGTGAGTGCTAATAATGTAGCAAATGTAAAATAGATGATGGTTTTACCTCCAATTCGTCCTACACTTTTAAAATCGCCTACTTTAGCCACACCCATAACGAGCACAGATAATACCAATGGTGCAATAATCATTTTTATAAGTCGTAAAAAAATATCACTAAGAATGGAGAAATCTGAAGCAATATCCTTTTTTACTTGTTTTAATTGAGCAGCATATAGTTGGTCATTGGCATCTATAATTTGTTGTTCAATTTCAAGATTACCTTTAGATAGTTGTTTGATGTAACTTGTCTCTAATTTAGGAATTTCGTTTGTAATGGATTTATTAATTCCATAGCCAATAATAATTCCTAATATCATAGAAATTACAATAATTGTAATGAGCCTATTTTTTTTACTAAACATATATTATCATTTATTCGGATTAATGAATTACTGGATTGTTTTATAGTTTTGTGCTTCGTTGTTTTAATAAGTTATCTACTATTACTAAGGCTGCCATACTTTCTACAATAGGAACTGCTCTTGGTAAAACACAAGGGTCGTGGCGCCCTTTGCCTTTAATAGTGGTAGTATTACCATTTGCATCTACGCTTAATTGTTCTTGCATAATAGTGGCTACAGGTTTAAAAGCAACATTAAAATAAATGTCTTCGCCATTGCTTATGCCTCCTTGAATGCCTCCACTAAAATTTGTTTTGGTTTTAATTTTATGTTGTTCGGTTATAAAAACATCATTTAGTTCAGAGCCTTTATAGTTAATAGAATTAAACCCAGCACCATATTCAAATCCTTTTACGGCATTTATGCTAAGCATGGCTTTTCCTAAATCGGCATGTAATTTATCAAATACTGGTTCACCTAAGCCAATTGGAGTTCCTTTAATAACACAACTTACAATGCCTCCAATGGTATCACCCGCTTTTTTTATTTCTTCAATATAACTAATCATTTTATCAGCTATTTCAGTATCAGGGCATCTTATAATAGATTCTTCTGTTTTTGATAAATTGAGTTCAGTATAAGATTTTTCTAATTTAATAGGTCCCACTTGGCTTACATAAGCTTGTATGTGAATGTGATAATGATTTAAAATGAGTTTAGCAATAGCGCCTCCTACAATCCTACAAGCGGTTTCCCTAGCAGATGAGCGTCCACCACCTCGATAATCTCTAACACCATATTTTTGATGATAAGCAAAATCGGCATGTGAAGGGCGAAATACATCTTTTAAATGTTCGTAGTCATTACTTTTTTGATTATTATTTTCGATAATAAAACCAATGGGGTGTCCTGTTGTTACCCCATCAAAAACACCTGATAAAAATTTTACTTCGTCATCTTCTTTGCGTTGCGTTGTAATGTGCGATTGCCCAGGTTTGCGGCGTTCAAGTTCATGTTGAATGAATGTCATATCCAACTTTAATCCAGCAGGGCATCCATCTATAATTCCACCAATGGCTTCGCCATGACTTTCGCCAAATGTGGTTAATCGAAAAATATTGCCAAATGTATTTGCCGCCATAAGTGCCAAAAATACTAAAAATAAACGGGTATTTTTATAATAGATTTAAGATAGATGATAGAAAAAAATAAATACCTTGGTGTTTCTAAAAGCACAAGTAATGGCAAATAAACTTTTAATTAAAAACATAAAAACATTAGTACAAGTAAGAGAGCCCGAAGTTTTAAAAGTAAGCGGACAAGACATGAAGACCTTACCTTGTATTGAAAATGCTTGGTTAGCAATAGATAATGGCTTAATTGCCGATTATGGTTCTATGAATGATTTTCCTGGCATTGTAGATTGGAAAGACTTAGAAGTGGTAGATGCCGATGGAAAAATAGTTTTACCATGTTATGCCGATAGCCACACGCATATTGTTTATGCTGGAAATAGAGAAGCTGAATTTGTGGATAGAATAAATGGCTTAACTTATGAAGAAATTTTTGCACGTGGGGGCGGTATTTTAAATTCGGCTAAGCGCTTACATGAAACCACTGAAGACGAATTGTTTGAACAAGCCATGTGGCGATTAAAAGAAATGATTAGTCAAGGAACAGGTAGTGTAGAAATTAAGAGTGGGTACGGGCTTAGTGTAGAAAGTGAGTTGAAAATGCTGCGTGTTATAAAACGAATAAAAGATTTAAATATATTGCCCGTTAAAGCTACTTTTCTTGGAGCACATGCCTTACCACATGAATATAAAAACGATAAACAAGGCTACATTCAGTTAATAATTAACGAGATGTTACCTTTAATAGCGAAAGAAAAATTAGCGGATTATATTGATGTATTTTGCGAACAAAATTATTTTACACCCGAAGAAACCAAAATGATTTTAGAAGCTGGAAAAAAACAAGGGTTAATTCCTAAAGTTCATGCTGAGCAAATGAGTCATTTTGGAGGCATAAAAGTTGGTGTAGAGTGTGGCGCCATTAGCGTTGATCATTTAGAATATTGTAATGAAGATGATATTGCCTTGTTAAAGCAATCGGATACTATGCCAACGGTGTTACCTGGTGCTGCTTTCTTTCTGAGTTTACCATTACCACCAGCTCGAAAAATGATAGATGCTGGATTAGCTGTAGCTTTTGCAAGCGATTATAATCCAGGTAGTAGTCCTAGTGGTAATATGAATTTTATGATGAGCTTAGGTTGTGTGCAATATAAGTTAACTCCTGAAGAAGTAATTAACGCCTGCACATTAAACTCTGCTTATGCCATGCATTTATCGCATGAGGTAGGAAGCATTACGTTAGGTAAGAAAGCTAATTTTTTTATAACCAAACCTATTAGTTCGTATGCTTTTATTCCTTACGCTTTTGGTAGTCAATTAATAGAAAGTGTGTATTTAAACGGTATAAAACAATAAGCCTACTCAAAGCGCAAACTTTCAATTGGGTCGAGTTGTGAAGCTCTTTTAGCGGGCATATAACCACTAATGAGCCCAACGATAAAACAAATTGTAAAGCCAAGAATAATCCAAGTCCAGGGAATAAAAAATGTTGAACTAAGGTTAAATGAAATTAAGTTGGCTGCTATAATTCCCATCACAATTCCAAAAAATCCGCCACAAATACAAATCACAATACTTTCAATTAAAAATTGATTTTTAATTGTGTTGGCTGTTGCACCTAGTGCTTTACGAATGCCAATTTCTCGGGTTCGTTCAGAAACTGAAACGAGCATAATATTCATTAACCCGATAGACGCACCAATTAATGTAATGATGCCTATTACAATGGCGCCCATTGAGGCTTTAGAGGTTAAGCTAATGAGCATAGTTGCTAAATTATCGGATCGTGTAATTTCAAAATTATCGTCGTCGCCCACTCTTACTTTTCTAATCTTTCTAAAAACGCCCGTGGCTTCATCAATAGCAGGATCTAATAAAAGCGCATTGGGTGTCATCACATTAATGGTAAAACTCATGCCATTACCGCCAAAATATTGTCGGGCAGTACTTAATGGAATAATACAAATTTTATCGCCACCAAATCCCATGCTATTTCCTTTGCTTGATAGCACTGCAATTACTTTATACTTTCCTCCATTTAAGTTAATGTATTTATTCAATGCTTTTTGTTTACCCTTAAATAAGGCAAACTCTACATCTTTACCAATAATAACTACATGAGTGCTATTGGTAATGTCTAAGGGTGAAAAATTTCTACCTTGTTCAATTTCATAACCGCTAATGTCAATGTAGTTTTCATCGCTGCCAAACACTTGAATGTTAGGGTTTGTTTTCTCTGATTCAAATTTTAGTCGGGCATTAAACGAAGCCATAGTCGAGATAGATGTTTTTGCGGGGAAATGATAAATTTCTTTAAATCGTTCGGCTTCTTTATAGGCTATTGATGTATAAGTTCGCCTTTTTTTAGAAGATTTTACACGCATAGCAGTGCCACTATTTCTAATGGTGAATGAGTTAGCTCCCATATTAGCAAAATTGGCATTAATAGATTCTTTCATAGCATCAATAGCTGATGAAATACCTACCAGTGCTGTAATCCCGAAAAAAATAATAAGCATAGTAAGATAAGCTCTTAGCTTATTGGCTTTAATAGAATTAATAGCGATTTTAATATTTTCATTTAATGAAAATGTCATTAGGTAAATGTAATTAATAAAACGATTAGAGTTATAAAAATTTTAACCCAAATTGCGCATTAGGAATTGGTAGTGAGAGTTAATGATATTGCTACGCTTACTCTTGCTGACCGTTAAGGGCAGCTTCGTAGTTTGGTTTCTTAAGATATTCTGCTTTAATGCTTTCTGGATTCATCGAGCCAAAAACTTGCCAATAAGCTTCCTTGGTCATTCCATCGTAATCTATAATATTGTATTTGTACTGAAAAGTTTGAAATATATTTAAGAACATAAGTAAACAAAGGACAGTAACGCAAGTTTTAGAAAATATCTTCGATTTTTGGTGGATATAATAAATAAAACTTCCTAATGGAATTGCTAATAATGGATAAATATCTATAAAAGTTCTCTGTCCAAAAGAGCCGCCGTACCACCAACACCACCAACTCGAAATGAGGAAAACGTATAAAGGAAAAAGTGCTAAAAGGCCGCTGATGAAAATTTTTGTATTTTGTTTATAAAGCGTGAAAATGCCCACCGTTGCTATTAACATAATAGGTGTATAGAGATACCAACCTTTTCTAAAACTAAATAAAACATTTAGTATTTGTGGGTTTGAGAAATAAAATTTTTCGTTGCCATAAGAAAATATTAGCCAATTTCCAGTAACATATTTGTAATACAATAGTTGAGGTGCAATAATTAAAATGAAAATGCAAACAAATACAAGAACATGGCGGTAGTGATTGGTAAAAAATAATAACCGTTTTTTTAGTTGTGAAAGTGTTAGCACGTTATAAAGCAGGAATGGTAAAATAAATAGAATATTTAATGGCCTTATTAAAACCATCATACCGAAACAAATGGCAACAGCGATAAGTGGTTTAAAACTTTGAGTGTGATAATATGTATGAGTATAATAAAGAAAGATGGAGAATATAGAAAACGTATAGGCATGGCTCATAGCAGATTCAACACAGGTGTAATAGAGTAGGTTAGTGCCAAAAAACACAAGTAGTAAGGTAAGTGCAGTTATTTTTTCTGAGTAAAATTGAAGCAATAATTTACGAAGATACCAAAGCCCGAGTGCAATATAAATTAAGCCCGAAAAATCAATCATACATTCGTAAATGACCGAAAAACCATCGTTAGCATAGCCTAATGGACTTGCTAATAAATGAGCAATGAAAAAAAATGGGGCATATAACACTGCCATTCCCATTGTGTATTTAATAACACGATTTCCTTTCTCATCTTCAATATACCAATATTTAATTCCCGAATTTTTATTATTGTTTTCGAGTGTTACAAATTTTAAACTAACATCTTTATCAATAAAAGTTGCAGGTAAATAGCTATAGTAAGATGTAATGTCCCACTTTATAACATTGTCATACTTGTATTTAGATAAATTAAGATGTACCTCTATTATTGTTATGCAAGCTAATGCAATAACAAGCATACTTGGAAATTGAAAACTGTATTTTAAGATATTTTTGATGTGAACAAAGATATTAAAATAGAATTTTTACAGTCTAATCATTTTTTGTTGTTCATAATCCCACACTTTAAGACTTAAACAATCCCAAATTGCTTTTGGAGATAGAGAAGTTGTTTTTGGATGTTGTAATTCAGGAATGGCTTGCATTACCTCAGGTAATCTATAAAAAGGAATTCGGGAGTTGAGGTGATGAATATGATGATAGCCGATATTAGCAGTAAACCAATGCATAATGGCATTTAGTTTCATGTAACTAGAAGAGTCAAGTGCAGCGCCTTCATAAGTCCATTCTTCATTTCCTACAAATGTAACGGTAGGAAAATTATGTTGGGCATAAAATAAATAGCTACCCAAGGCTCCTGAAATAAAGTGAGGAATAGCACATAATAATATCCATGTTTGCCAACCCAAAAAGTAAAATACCGCTATTTGATAGGCGAAATGCACAATTAAAGCAATGAGCGAATCTACATTTTTACTAAAACGGTTAATAATAGATTTTACACACATACCGTACATAAAGGTAAAAATGTATCCAAATAAGATGGTAAGTGGGTGTCTGATAAATAAATAATGTATTTGTTCTTTTCTACTTAATCTTTCAAATTTTTGCTTGGTGTAAATAGGATATGAACCAATACTTGCGCTAAATAATTTGGAGTTGTTTTTATGATGATAATCATGGCTAGCACTCCATATACCTGTAGGTGCTAAAACATAAAATCCGAAAATGGTAAAAATAATATCAGCAAATAACGATTTGTTTAAAATGGCTTTATGTTGATGATCGTGATAAATAACAAACAAACGAACGATAACTAAGCCTGCTAGGATACTACAAATGAGTTTTAATGACCAATGAAAATTATACACTGTACCTGTTAAAAGAGCAATTAGGATAAGGTAAGTGCTTATCGTTAAAATCCAACTTTTTGTTCGGTTTTCGATAGCAAATGGCTTAGTGGCTAATATTAATTGTTTACCCTGTAACATCCGAAGCGAATATATAAAAAAAACACCGCATTAGAGCGGTGTTTTTTAAATGATGTTTTAACTTTTGGATGTTATTTAACCATACTTTGAGCCATTTTTACAGCTTCATAAAGATTAACAATACCTCCGTGTTTTGATAGTTCACTAAATTCAACCATCTCATCTCTCGAACCTGGTTTAATTACTTTGCTTCCTTTGTACGATTTAATAGATGATTTAGTTAAGATTTTTATGATTTGCTTAGGAGTAAGACTAGGGAAATATGATTTTAAAACAGCCGCACATCCAGCAACTACTGGGGCTGCCATACTTGTTCCACTTGCGTCTTTGTATTGATTGTTATCTGGAACGGTAGAATGAATATCTACGCCAGGTGCAAAAATATCAACGGTTTTTTTACCATAATTACTAAATGGGGCAACAATCTCATCCGCTGGTTTCCAACTTAGGGCACCTACATCCATAAAGTTAGAAGGAACTTTGCCGTTTTCCATTTTTTTGCAAGGGTAATGAATAATTTCATCAATGTCATCAGAGTTATTGCCCGCTGCATGAATTAATAATACTCCTTTACTTTCGGCGTATTTAACTGCATCATCAACTGCTTTTTTATTTGAGGTGTATTTTTTTCCGAAACTCATATTTAATATACTAGCGCCATTATCAACAGCATAGCGAATAGCATTAGCGATATCTTTATCGCGCTCATCTCCATCGGGTACACAACGTAAACTCATTATACGAACATTGTCGGCTACACCATCTATACCAATTCCATTATGGCGAGATGCCCCAATGATACCAGCTACGTGTGTGCCATGAAAAGCGCCTGGACCTTTACAATCGGCGTTACCATAATATCTTTCATTAACATCATTATAGTTATCGCCTACAATTTCTCGAGAATTAAAGTTTATGTCTAATCTTGTATTGTCCATTGATTTTAAAGCTTCAGATAATTTTTCAATTAAATCTTCTATTTCCATTCCTGATGAAGCTTGAGCAACGGCAATCATTTTGCCTTGCATGTCTTTCTTATCGTCAGATTTAAAAGCTTTAATATCTTCTAAAGTAACTTTCTCAACGCCTTTTTCTTTTTTAATTTTTTCTACAACACCACTTACCGCTTCTTTAATAAACTTATATTGATTAACTCTCGCTTCTTGCTCTGCTGTTTCTTTATCATAATCTGCTTTTACTTTTTGCCAATACTTAAATTCTGTTTTCTCGGCTTTAGTTTTCATGTCCGCCTCAGATTTTCCGTCGTATTTATCTTTTAAAGTTTTATAAACACGGGCAATCTCTAGGTTGTCTTTCTCTACATTTCTACCATCTTTGTTTCCTAAGAAATTCCATCCATGAATGTCATCTATATAACCGTTTTTATCGTCATCAATGCCGTTGTTAGGAATCTCTCCAGCATTAGTCCACATCACATCTTTTAAGTCTTCGTGGTTATAATCTACACCACTATCTAAAACACCAACAATAACGGTTGTTGATTTTTTTCCTTTTAATAGTTCTTCATACGTGCGTTCGGTACTTACGCCGTTCACATTATCTTTACTGGCATCTAAGTTAAACCAGTTATCAGGTCTTTTATTTTGAGCATTGGCTGTTGCTACTAATAATAATGAGGCTAAGACAACTACTTTTTTCATAATTAATTTATTTGATTTATCAATGTTACGATTATTTTATCGTATAAGTTTGTTAAATAATGTAATTTGCTCAAAAACGTGATGAACGGCTAGTTACATATTTGAGAGATGCCAAGTATTAAATCGTGCTTGGTAATAATATGTACGGTACCTGCTAAATCAGTCATTAAAACTGCGTTGTTTTCTTTTGTGATTAATTTAGAGATTTCGTCCATTGGTGTATTAGCACTTACCATTGGAAAAGCAGGTTGCATTAATTCAGCCACTGTTTTAGTTTTTAAACTATTATCAGCAATTAATTTATTAAATAAATAATTGTCATTTAATGAGCCCACAAATTTTCCATCTTTAGTAACCGGTACTTGTGAAATACCATATTTATTCATCAAATTAAGAGCATCACCAATTGGAGCATTATCATTTATAGTAACCAATTTTTGGTTTTTATGTGTTGAGATTAAATCAATAGCCTTCGGTTTTTTAATTTCTAAGAAGCCTCTATCGCGCATCCAATCATCATTAAACATTTTACCCAAATAGCGTGTTCCATGATCGTGAAAAATAACTACTACTACATCGGTAGGTTTAAATAAATGTTTCATTTGTATTAAACCAGCCATGGCTGCTCCAGCGCTATTACCTACAAATATACCTTCTTCGCGTGGGATACGGCGCGTCATAATAGCGGCATCTCTATCAGTTACTTTTTCAAAATGGTCAATTAAATTAATATCTACATTCTTTGGTAAAAAGTCCTCACCAATTCCTTCGGTGATGTAAGGGTAAATTTCATTTTTATCAATTTCGCCAGTTTCTTTTAACTTTTTAAATATTGAACCATAAGTATCAATACCTAATAATTTGATGTTTGGATTTTTTTCTTTTAAATATCTACCAGTACCACAAAGAGTACCGCCTGTTCCTACACCTACAACTAAATGCGTTATTTTCCCTTCTGTTTGTTCCCAAATTTCGGGACCCGTTTGTTCGTAATGAGCTTGAGAGTTAGATAGATTGTCGTATTGATTAGGTTTCCAAGCATTAGGCACTTCTTTTTCTAAACGAGATGAAACAGAGTAGTAAGATTTAGGATCTTCTGGTTCAACATCTGTAGGACACACAATAACGTCAGCTCCAAATGCTCTAAGTGCATCTACTTTCTCTTTACTTTGTTTGTCGGTGGTTGTAAAAATACATTTATAGCCTTTAATAATGGCGGCAATGGCTAAACCCATTCCTGTATTACCACTTGTTCCTTCAATAATTGTTCCGCCTGGTTTTAAACGTCCATCTTTTTCAGCATCTTCTATCATCTTTAATGCCATTCTATCTTTTATAGAGTTGCCAGGATTTACGGTTTCTATTTTAGCTAATACCGTACAAGGTAAGTCTTTTGTAATAGAGTTTATTCTTACCATTGGCGTATTACCAATTGTTTCTAAAATATTATTACTTATTTTTTGGTATTTCATATCGTATTAAGTTTTAAAAATTATAAAAGGTTGTTTAATGATTTTAAAATATTGGTTTCAACTCTTTCTAGTAAATTATGTGTAGGATGTTTTACAAAGGTATCTCCAGTTACTTTTTCAAAAAGTTCAATATAGCGTTCCGATATTTCATTAACCCATTGTTCACTCATTTCAGGAATTTTTTGCCCTTCTTTTCCTTGAAATCCATTTTCTATTAACCAACGGCGTACAAATTCTTTGCTGAGTTGTTTCTGTTCTTCGCCTTTTTGTTGGCGTTCTTCGTAGCCATCTAAATAAAAGTATCGAGATGAATCGGGCGTATGAATTTCATCCATTAAATAAATTTGACCATTATATAAACCAAATTCATATTTTGTATCAACTAAAATCAAGCCCATTTTATGAGCTATTTCTTGCCCACGAGCATATAGTTTTCGGGTGTAATCTTCAAGTTGTGTGTAGTATTTTTCTTCAACGATGCCTTGTTTTAAAATTTCTTCTCGGCTAATATCTTCGTCGTGTCCTTCACTAGCTTTGGTAGTTGGTGTAATAATTGGTTCAGGCAGTTTGTCATTTTCTTTTAATCCTTCAGGTAATGCAACACCACAAAGTGTTCTTAGTCCACTATTATATGTTCTTGCAGCGTGTCCAGCTAAATAACCACGAATGACCATTTCTACTTTAAACGGTTCGCATAAACGACCAATAGATACGACTGGGTCAGGAGTGTCTATAACCCAATTAGGTACAATATCTTTTGTTTCATTTAAAAATTTAGCCGCAATTTGATTTAATACTTGCCCTTTATAGGGAATACCTTTTGGTAATACCACATCAAAAGCACTAATACGATCGCTAGCAACCATAACTAGGTATTTATCGGCAATATTATACACATCTCTTACTTTTCCTTTGTAAAAGCTTTTTTGATTTGGTAAATTAAAGTGGGTAGCGGTAAGTGCTGACATAGTATAAAAAATTGAAAAGCAAATATAGCAACTAATTTAAGCTTTTAAGCCTTGATTTACTCACAGTTTACTGACATTTTTCCTTGTGTTTTTGGATGCTTTGCTGTATCTTTTCTATAGTTTCTTTTGCTATGATATCCCAATTAAATTTAGTTTGAATGTATTGAAGCGAGTGAGTTTTTTTGTCGTCTATGTTAGAAGTGTTAATTGCTTCAAGGAGCGATTTTTCTAATTGTTGTGAACTGGAAGGTTCAATTAACCAGCCATTTTTAGCACTTACGGCTTCGGAAACAGCGCCTACATTGGTGGCAATAATTGCCAAACCACTCGCCATTGCTTCAATAATAACATTTGGAAAACCTTCGCTCCAACTTGGGCAAACTAAAACATCGCATTGTTGTAAAATTGATTTTAATTTCTCTGTATCTCTAATTTCTCCATGATAGATAATGGATGAATGATGAATCTGTTGTGTGGCATGAATTGGACCAATAAAGTCAAATTGAAAAGGTATTTGTTGTTGAATTAATTTTTCGAGAACATGATTTAGTTCAACGATACCTTTTCGGCGTTCAGCTCTTCCCATAAAAATAAAGCGACGAATACCTGTTGTGTTTTTT
This sequence comes from Bacteroidota bacterium, assembly GCA_963169355.1. Lineage (GTDB taxonomy): Bacteria > Bacteroidota > Bacteroidia > B-17B0 > Aurantibacillaceae > UBA4416. The sequence continues at coordinate 80,116 of CAUJCR010000031.1, forward strand.
GAAATAGATGAGTTGATAAAATGAGATTCAACTCCAGAAGGTATTTCTATTATTTTTGACGCTTTTATGTTGAGTTGCTGGATGATTGGAGTTATTTTTCCACCATACGAAAAAACAAAATCCGCCTTTCTAGCTAGTTGTTTTACAAATGGCCGCAATAAATAATGTTGTAATTTTACGTTTAAACTTGGAGCAATTTGAAACATCTCATATCCATGAAAGTTTACTCCTATTGGGCATTTTTTTGTTTTTGATTGAAGTGTTTTCCATCCTGTAAACCCTTTGGTGTAAATAAAATCATATTTATCAAGTTGTTCTTTAATGCTGTTGTATGCAAGTTGAGAGTAACGATATGAATTATAAATATAGTGTCCAGGAAATTTGAAACTGGTTGGAAATTGCAGTACAATAGAATGAATGAATTTCTTTTCTTCTTCTGTAAAGAATTCTAATTGCTGAATATCATAATTAGAATCGTTGTAATGTATTAAATCAACATAAATGCCATTTTTAGCAAAATACTTAGCTAAGTAAAACGAATGTTTTTGCATCCCTCCTAAAACATAAGGTGAAATTCCATCTGTTATTAGGGCAATGTGCATACTTATTTATCGTAAGGATATTTTATATAAGTTACTTTAAATTTAGGTCTAGCAGCAATGTTGCTAGATTGCGTACCAGCAAATACAACACGTTGATAACGATTATCTCTTCTGGCAGCGTATGCTGGATTAGGAAGCGCATTTACTATATAAAAACCATAGTTTTTTATTTTTTTAGTTATAATTTTTTGCATCTGTCTGGCAATATTAAAAACATATTGTTTTTTAGTTCCATCATAACTTCCACCATATTTCACAAAGTCTGATGCTTCTAATTGGTCATAAACAAGCTCTTCAGAACCATCGTCTCCACAAGCTAATAGTGCTAATGAGCTTGGATAACTATAATAAAAATTATATGGACTTGCAATTTCATCAATGTTTACGATTAACTCAGCTCTACTAATTGAAACGTTTACAGAATCTGCAAAATGTTCCATAAATGGTAAATAAACCTTTACTCTTGTTCCGCCAAATGTGTTAAGATATACATTGTTTTTGCCACTTGCCGTATCATTTGCAACAACTTGCTGATATAAATTTAGAGTTGATCCTGCAATGTAATTATGTTTTACATGATTAAATCGTAAGGCATCTGGTCCTGAAAAAGAGAAATGATACATTTCGCCCTTTGTACTTAATGAATTGCCATTATGGTAATATAAATTTACCCCCGAGTTTACATCATCTAAATCAAACTGACGAATGGAACCACTGCCAGGTAATGACAAAGCTGTGTTCTCTGTGGTAATATAAAATCCCTTGTATGCTTCTTGAAAATAGGTGTTGTTGATGAGATTTGAAGTGTTTTGAAGAATGTATTGAGCTAAAGTTTTACTTAAAGGTATTATTAAATAAACATATTCACCTCTTGCACGCACTGTTCCATATAAGGTATTTATAGGAGCGGTTGATTTATTAATGGTATGATTTACTCTATACCCATTATCTGTTTTAAGTTTTTCGTTTAATGTATATACTTCAAACTTTAATTTAGTTGCTGTATCTCCAACAACATTTCCAGTATATAACATAACTATTTCAGCTGAATCTATTATTGGATTGGTGCCAAAACTTAAATTAGATAAATTATTACTAATAGAAAAATTAGTATAGATAGAAGCGTCTGTACGCCCAAAAATAGGATCTTGATTAGAACCTAAGAATTTATATTGGTCGTTAAAGGTTCTTACACTATCAGCACGTTGTGTGTGCATCCACAATGAAACAGAATCGGTAATGGTAATGCCTAATTTATCCGATTCGGGTTGCACATCTAACCCTAAAATATTGCTATCATCTTTCTTTTTACAAGATGAAAGAATAATTATACACGTAAGAAATATAAAATATTTAAGGTGAGGTTGTAACATATTAAAATAAAACGCATAATTAATCAAAATTATGCGTTTAAAATAGTTAAATCTATAAAATTTTTTAATCAGCCAATACGATACTATCTTCTAATACCATATCGTAAAATTCGTTACACGCATCACAATATTCTCCTTCGTGTTTAAATTCTAAAATAGGTTTACCTGATTTTTTAGCGTATTTTTCTAATTCAGGGTTTATTTTTTCGCTACCAAATGTGATGCCATCAGCATGATCAATAGCTAACTTCATTAAGTTAATGTAATTAGCATCTTCAATATGTTTTAAATCTTTTCTATTAATTCCTTCTACAATGGCTTTATCTATTATTTTTTTATTTAATGATTTTGTAAACTCATCATCGTAAATAGTGAAAATAATTTTAGTTTCAGCAAATAAAGGATCTTCGCTAAAAGCCTTCTTCACATATAAAGGCGTTAAACCTGTAAACCAACCATGACAATGAATAACGTCTGGAGCCCATCCCAATTTTTTAACGGTTTCAATAACCCCACGATTAAAGAAAATAGAACGTTCATCATTATCGTCAAAGGATTTACCAGTTACTTTATCGGATAACACAGATTTTCTTTGAAAATAATCATCATTGTCAATAAAATACACCTGCATACGAGCAGAAGGAATAGAAGCAACCTTAATGATTAAAGGATGATCGGAATTATTGATGACAATATTCATTCCTGACAAACGAATTACTTCGTGCAGTTGATGCCTTCTTTCGTTAATATTACCGTATTTTGGCATAAACGTTCTAATTTCCTTCCCTTTCTCTTGTATAGCTTGAGGAAGTCTTCTAGCAATTTTACCAATATGGGTTTCATCTAAATAAGGAGTAATTTCCTGCGACACAAAAAGGACTCTTGCTTTTCTCATAATTTAGGTTTAAGTTTTTTAGGAAATACAAAAGTAATAAAAAAAAATCCATATTTCAAAGTATTATTTAGCTTTACACCCAGTTTTTGAACTTTAGACATAAAAAATGCAGATATTTTGTACAATAAAGGAAGTAAAATCGTTTGTTGATGAAAAAAAACAATTAGGGAATGTGATTGGATTTGTTCCAACAATGGGTGCATTACACCAAGGACATATTTCATTAATTGAAACATCGAGAAAGCAAACCGATATTACGATATGTTCCATCTTTGTAAATCCTACTCAGTTTAATAATGCAGATGATTTAAAACATTATCCACGTACACCTGATAATGATATACAGATGCTACAAGATGCTAAGTGCGATATTTTGTACATGCCCGACGTAAATGATATTTATCCAAATAATGAGACCCAACAGTTTGATTTTGGTAAAATTGGTAATGTTTTAGAGGGTGAACATCGTCCAGGTCATTTTAATGGAGTAGGTCAAGTGGTAAGTATATTGCTAAAAGGTATTCAACCACATAAAGCATTTTTTGGTAGTAAGGATTATCAACAAGTGATGATTGTAAAAGAATTAGTAAAGCAACAAAATTTGTCGGTTGATATAATTTCTTGTCCTATATTAAGAGAACCCGATGGCTTAGCAATGAGCTCAAGGAATAAGCGCTTAACTGTTGAAGAACGAAAAGTAGCCTCGCTTATACCTATTATAATGAAAAAGGCTGCAGACTTGGCTCGAGAAAAAGGAGTAACGTATGCTAAATTATATGTAGATGAACAAATACATCAGCAACCGTTAATGAAATTAGATTATTATGAAATTTGTGACGCTGAAAGTTTAGATTTATTGCAAGATATATACAACAAGCGAGCTATTTCATTGATTGCTGTATTTGTTGGTGCCATTAGATTAATTGATAATTTAGAGATTTAGTTTTAACACCTTAACAATATTTAGCAAAAGAAAAATAAATACCTTAATCTGATTTACATAGTTTTGCAGTTATGTTTCTTAAACATTTAAAACATATATTATTTACGAGCATTTTCTTACTTGGGATTGTTGGCGTAAATACATCTTTTGCTCGTACATCTCAAGAAACATCCTTAATATATAAAAAATTAGTTTCACAAAATACGGTAGTCTTAGCTGGCGAACATCAGTTAGATGATGTGTTATATGTTTTACCTGCTCAAACTGAGTCGGCAATTTTTACTCAATTAAGATTAATTGATGAGTTTCAAATATCAGATAAGTTATTACCAGAATTACACGCATTAAAAACTCTTTTCACTTCCATTAGCAACGTATCGAATGTTAGTCAAAGGGGTCAACAGCAACCTACTATTTCTTATTTATCTTCTGATAAGTATTTGTACATCCGTACTTTTAGAATCTGATTTCTGATTTTTATTCTTTCGTTTTAGCAATCTTTCATTTAAGAGGCAAGATAAACTTTTCGTTTATGTCTATGCTATTTCTTGTTGCTAATAAATTCTAATAATAAAAATCAAAAAAAAGTTCGTAAAACACATTTTAAAAATTATGAAAAAAGTACTCTTATTTGGTACACTGTGCGCTAATATCTTTTTAGTTGCATGTCATTCAGAACATGAAGAAAAAGAAAGTGATATAAAATTTTTGGTTACTACACCTTTAATTAAAGATACAAGTATTACCACACAGTATGTTTGCCAAATACATGCTATACAGCATATTGAATTAAGAGCCTTAGAAAAAGGCTATTTACAAAACATTTATGTAGATGAGGGTAAAATGATAAATAAAGGGCAAAAAATGTTTCAAATTATGCCCTTAATTTATAATGCTGAATTACAAAAAGCAACTGCAGAAACAAATTTTGCAGAAATAGAATATCAAAATACTAAAAGCTTAGCCGATAGTAATATTGTTTCTAAAAACGAGTTGGCCTTAGCAAAGGCTAAGCTTGAGAAAGCTAAAGCTGAACAAGCATTGGCACAAACTCATCTACAGTTCACAGAAATAAAAGCACCATTTACTGGAATTATGGATCGCTTTCAAGTAAGACTAGGTAGCTTAGTTGATGAGGGAGATTTACTAACTACATTATCTGATAATAGTAAGATGTGGGTTTATTTTAATGTTCCTGAAGCCGAATACCTAAACTATAAAACAAATATTTCATCAAATAACTTAATGAAGGTAAAGTTATTGATGGCAAATAATAAGATGTTCGATCAGCAAGGTATTGTTGAAACCATAGAATCTGATTTTAATAACGAAACGGGTAATATTGCTTTTAGGGCAACATTCCCAAATCCTACAGGATTATTAAGGCATGGTGAAACAGGAAATATAGTTGTAACCTCTCCTATGAAGCAAGCACTTATTATTCCTCAAAAAGCCACATTTGAAGTGTTGGATAAAAAATTTGTATATGTTATTGATAAAAATAATCAAATAAAATCAAGAGAAATTACAGTAACTGCTGAGTTGCCTCATATTTTTATTGTTGGTAGTGGCTTAGCGCCAACGGATAAAATTTTATTAGAAGGCTTACGTCAAGTACATGAAAACGAGAAAATTGAATTTAGTTTAATGAAACCTGATTCCGTGGTTTCTAATTTGAATTTATATGCTGAATAAATTAATCTTAAAAAATTAGAAATCATGTTTACGAAATTTATTCAAAGGCCAGTTCTTGCCATTGTTATTTCCATCATTATCATATTTGTTGGAATATTAGCCATAAAAAAATTACCTATTTCACAATTTCCAGATATTGCACCTACAACAGTAAATATCTTTATTGCATATCCTGGTTCAAGTGCAGATGTATTGGTGAAATCAACATTAATTACTTTAGAACAAGCAATTAATGGAGTGCAAGACATGCGTTATATTGCTACTGATGCTACAAGTGCAGGTGAAGCTACTTTACGTATTATATTTGAACCTGGTACCGATCCAAATGATGCGGTTATTCGTGTGAAAACCAGAGTAGATCAGGTAATGCCATTATTACCTGAACTTGTTCAACGCGAAGGTGTTATTATTACGCCTATTCAGCCAAGTATGTTGATGTATGTGAATCTTTATTCAAAGAATAAAAGCATGGATGAAAAGTTTTTATTCAATTATGCTACTGTTGAAATGATTCCTGAAATTCAACGAATAAAGGGTGTAGCAAGAGCACAAATTTTAGGCAGCCGTCGTTATGCTATGCGTGTGTGGTTAAACCCAGAAAGAATGAGAGCATATAACGTGTCGGTAGAGGAAGTAATGGATGCACTTGCTGAACAAAGTATCATTGGCAGACCAGGGCGAATAGGACAAAGTTCTGGTATTGCAGCGCAATCATTAGAGTATGTTTTAACTTATAAAGGTCGTTATAATAAACCTGAAGAGTATGAGGGCGTTATTATTCGGGCTAATGCCAATGGAGAGAGTATTCGACTAAAAGATATTGCAACAGTAGAATTAGGAAGTGAATTTTTTGATATTTATTCCAACTTAGATGGACATCCTTCGGCTGCTATTGTATTAAAACAAAACTATGGAAGTAACGCCAGTGATGTTATAGAAAGTGTAAAATCTACTTTGGAGGAAATGAAAAAATCTTTTCCTCCAGGCATGGATTATAAAATTAGCTATGATGTATCTCAATTTTTGGATGCTTCCATCGAACAGGTTATTGAAACATTGCGCGATGCTTTTATATTAGTAGCCTTAGTTGTATTTGTGTTTTTAGGTGATTTTCGTTCTACATTAATTCCAATTTTAGCAGTTCCGGTTTCGCTTATAGGTGCTTTTTTTGTTATTCAATTTTTTGGAATTTCTATAAACTTAGTAACTCTATTTGCATTAGTACTTGCTATTGGTATTGTTGTAGATGATGCAATTGTGGTGGTAGAGGCAGTACATGCTAAAATGGAAGAGAACCCAAAACTGTCACCCTATAGTGCAGTGAAAATAGTACTTGGAGAAATTAGTGGGGCAATTATAGCAATTACCTTAGTAATGGTTTCGGTATTTGTTCCCATATCCTTTATGAGCGGACCTGTGGGTACTTTTTATCGACAGTTTTCTATCACTATGGCAAGTGCTATTGTAATTTCAGCATTAATTGCGTTAACGCTCACGCCTGTATTATGCGCTATGCTGTTAAAGAATCATCATGGACATGAAAAAAAGAAAAACATATTAAATAGAGCAATTAATGTGTTTAATAGAAAATTTGATAGCTTAACAGGTAAGTATGTTTGGTTATTAAAGTTAATTGTAAATAGAAGACTAGTTACTTTTGGTGTTTTAATTTTATTTTGTATTGGTGTATTTTATGGTAGTAAAGTAGTACCATCTGGTTTTATTCCTAATGAAGATCAAGGAACCATTTATGCCATTATTCAAACACCTCCAGGCTCTACACTCGAAAAAACAAATCAGGTTTCTCAACATCTTCAAAAAATTTGCGAAGATGTTGAAGGAGTGGAGTCGGTATCTTCATTAGCAGGTTATGAAATTATGACGGAGGGTAGAGGGTCAAACGCAGGAACTTGTTTAATTAATTTAAAACCTTGGTCTGAACGTCATCAAACTGTAAAAGAAATTATGGAAGAATTAGAAGTTAAAACAAAAGGACTTGGAGCTATTGTTGAGTTCTTTGAACCACCTGCTATTCCAGGCTTCGGTACTTCAGGTGGATTCTCTATGCGCTTACTAAATAAAACAACGAATACGGATTATCACGATTTTGATAAAGTAAATAAAGAATTTATGGAGAATTTAGGTAAACGAAAAGAACTGACAGGCTTATTTACTTTTTTCGCTGCTAATTATCCTCAGTATGAATTAGAAATTGATAATAATCTTGCGAAACAAAAAGGAGTAAATATTGGTAAGGCAATGGAGAATTTGAATATTATGATTGGAAGTACTTACGAGCAAGGATTTATTAAATTTAACCGATTCTTTAAAGTGTATGTTCAATCTGATCCAAAGTTTAGAAGATTGCCATCAGATATTCTTAATTTGTTTGTGAAGAATGAAGAAGGGGAAATGGTGCCTTATTCTTCTTTTATGAAACTTAAAAAGGGGCAAGGTCCCAATGAAATTACTCGATTTAATTTATATAATTCGGCAGCCATACAAGGTCTTCCAGCAAAGGGATATACAACGGCAGAGGCTATACAAGCTATTCGAGCGGTGGCAGCTAAAACCTTACCTAATGGTTATGATATTGCATTTGAAGGATTATCTTACGATGAATCTATTCGAGGTAACGAATCAATTTATGTATTTCTTGTGGTTTTATTATTTGTGTATTTTGTTTTGGCAGCGCAATATGAAAGCTTTATTATACCGTTATCAGTTATCCTATCTTTACCTGTAGGTATCTTTGGCTCCTTTTTATTGCTGAAAGTGATGGGCTTAGAAAATAATATCTATGCCCAAGTTGGTTTAATTATGCTGGTAGGGTTGTTAGGTAAAAATGCCGTATTAATTGTAGAGTTTGCATTACAAAAGCAACAGCAAGGGGCTACAATACTCGAAGCAGCCATAGAAGGAGCCAAAGTGCGTTTTCGCCCTATCTTAATGACTTCATTTGCATTTATAGCTGGGTTAATTCCTTTAATGTTAGCTCATGGGGCAGGTGCCATTGGTAATAGAACTATTGGAACTTCAGCATTAGGCGGTATGTTGTTTGGTACCTTGTTCGGTGTGATTATTATACCTGGCCTATATTTCATTTTTGCTAAACTAGCTGAGGGTAGAAAACTCATTAAAAACGAAGACGATTCGTCGTTAACAGAAGACTTAGTACATCAAATAGATAATTTCCCACATCCAGATGAAAATGAATATAAATAAAATAACATATACCATAATTTGTGTCTTAGTAGCCATAATTATGAATTCTTGTGTAAACAATTCTAAAATTGTTACAAGAAAAGAAAATAGATATACTCCTAATCAATTTACTGCAACTGCTGATTCTACAGATAATTCAGCAAAGATAAAGTGGAAGGAGTTTTTTACGGATCCTGTTTTAGTGGCGTTAATTGATACGGCACTTAAAAATAATCAAGAACTTAATATCGTAACACAAGAAATTGAAATAGCTCGAAATGAAGCAAGAGCAAAGAAAGGAGAGTATTTGCCGTATTTGTATTTGCAAGGAGCAGGCGGCGCTGAAAAAACACCTCGTTATACAAGGAATGGGGTTGTAGAAGATAATTTAGAAGTAGAGCCAGGGGAACATTTTCCAGAGCCTTTAACCGATATGTTACTTTCAGCAAATGTTTCATGGGAAGTTGATATTTGGAAAAAACTGAGAAACGCTAAAAAAGCAGCAGTAGCTCGATATATTGCAACGGCAGAAGGAAAGAATTTTTTGGTAACACATTTAGTTGCCGAAATTGCTAGCACTTATTATGAGTTACAGGCCTTAGACAATCAGTTGCTAATTTTAAAACAAAATATTGCGATTCAAAGTGATGCGTTAGATATTGTTAAACTTGAAAAAGCATCAGCTCAGGTTACAGAATTGGCAGTAAAACGTTTTGAGGCAGAAGTTTATCACACAAAGAGTTTGCAGTTTGATATTCAACAACAAATTATTGAAACTGAAAATAAACTTAATTTTCTAGTAGGCCGTTACCCAACTTCTATTGTTAGAAATTCAGAAAGTTTTATGACGATTATTCCTAAACCTATTCAAGCAGGTATCCCATCTCAATTATTACAAAACAGACCAGATATAAAACAAGCTGAATATCAATTAACGGCTGCCAAGTTAGATGTAAAATCGGCAAAGGCTAGTTTTTATCCAGCATTAAATATAAGAGCAGGCGTTGGGTATCAAGCTTTTAATCCACAATACTTTATTAAAACTCCACAATCTTTATTATACACTGTTGCGGGAGATTTAATAGCGCCATTATTAAATAGAAATGCCCTAAAGGCTCAATATTATAGTGCGAGTGCAAAACAAGTGCAAGCCATGTTTAATTATGAGCAAACTATATTAAATGCCTATATAGAAGTTTTAAATCAGGTAAATAAAATGGATAATATTGCTAAGAGTTATGAGTTAAGAGAGAAACGTGTACTTTCATTAACACAATCTATTCCCATTTCAAATAATTTATTTAAGTCTGCACGAGCAGATTATATGGAAGTATTAATGACACAACGTGATGCCTTAGACTCTAGAATGGAATTAGTGGAAACAAAAAAAGAACAAATGAATGCCCTCATAAATGTGTATAGAGCATTAGGAGGGGGCTGGAGATAATGTTAGCTAATGACTAGCATAGAAACTTGCTAAACCTTGGTTGAGTACTTAATATTTTTATTTCATAGTTTTTATATTAGGCTATTCGACTAAGGTTATAGCAAGACAATTATTAATTTATTTTGAAAAAATAATGTAATTTTACAGCCATTATTTAATTAGATTGATTTATGGCTGATTTTCCTGCTTGCCCGAAATGTAAATGTGAATATACTTATTCAACTGGTACTTTATTAACTTGCCCTGAGTGTTTTTATGAGTGGAATCCAGATGAAGAAATAAAAACGGATATAGTTAACGAATCATCAGATAAGGTAATTGATGCCAATGGCAATCAGTTATTTGATGGAGATACAGTGGTTGTGATAAAAGACTTACCTGTCAAGGGCGCATCAAAACCAGTAAAAGCAGGAACAAAAGTTAAGAATATTAAGTTAGTAGAGGGCGACCACAATATTAGTTGTAAGATAGAAGGATTTGGTGCAATGGGGCTTAAGTCTGAGTTTGTAAAAAAGGCTTAATTACTTTTAATCTTACCATAATTTTTTAAGAGATTCCCAATCAGTGTTCCAAGGATCTGTTTTTCTAATAGGGGCAATATCGCTGTGTCTTAAAATATATTTTATAGAATGTCGTTGTTTTATAGTCTTAATCAAGGCAGCTAATGATTTAATTTGTTGTTCGGTTGGCGATTCTGTATAAGAGGTCATTATCTCAATTCCTATTGAACAACTATTTACATTTGTTCTGCCATCAGGCAAACTACTTTTTCCAGCATGGTATGATAAATCTTTTTCTTCAACTAAACGGTAAATAGTCCCGTCTCTTCCAATAACATAATGTGCTGATACATTATATTGTGCAAATTGTTTGATAACTAAATCAATATCATAGAAATCGCCACCAGAGTTATTAAAGGTGGAGTGAATGATGACAGCGTCAATTTTTCTGTTTTGTGCAGTGGCGTGCCCAAAGGTTATATTTTTATTTACAATCTTTAAACTATCTTGCGACAAGATAGTTGTGTGATAACCAACTGATAATAGTATGATGAGATGAATAAGTTTCATTATTTTGTAAATACACTAAAGTTTCTTCATAAGAAACTTTAGTGTAAAATATTAGTTAGGCATTTCTGGGCTAATCTCAACACCAGTTGGTGTTTTTCCTTTTAAACTACTTAAGAAAGCTTTAATACTTTCTGTTTGTTCATCACTCAATTCTTTATTTAATTGAAGTTTTGCCATTATTTTAATTGCTTGACCCAAGTCTGCTACACTTCCATCATGAAAATATGGAGCTGTCTCAGTAATATTAATGAGTGAGGGAACTTTAAATATGAATTTATCGGATTCATTTTTTGTGTTTGCCATTTTTCCTAGGTCTTCATGTGTACTGCCAGTTAGTGATGTGTAATTATCACCATAAGTAGGGAATTTCATTAAAGAAGCTCCACCCATTGCAACTCCATTGTGACATGTCATGCATCCAGTATTTATAAATTCTCTAAGTCCCTTTTTCTGTTCAGATGTAAGTGCATCTTTATTACCATTCAAATATTCGTGAAAAGGAGCTGGTGTTATTAATGTGCGCTCAAAAGCACCAATTGCCTTTTTTAAATTATCATAAGTTATTGGATTTTCTTCTTCTGGAAAGGCCTCGGTAAATAATCGTTTGTATCCAGCTATTTTTTTAAGTCTATCTATAACGTAGTTTTCTGAAGGCATATTCATTTCTACAGGATTTAAGATAGGCATCCCAGCTTGTTCCTCTACATCTTTTGCACGCCCATCCCAAAACTGTGTCAGGTGTAATGCAGCATTATAAACAGTAGGTGAATTTCTATCTCCTAATTTCTTTAAGTCGCCCTCGCTAGTTGGTTTGTTATCAACTCCATAAGTAGATAGGTTGTGGCATGTATTACAACTTTGAGTGTTGTTTTTGGATAATCGGTTGTCAAAGAAAAGTGTTTTCCCTAGTAATATTTTTTGAGTGCTGAGTTGATTTTCTGTACTAGTAGCTTCATTAGGTAATGGTTTAAAAAAGGCTTGCGCCTCTGCTAGTAATGCTGAGTCTTCTTGCGCCTCTGCATTAATAATAGGATTCGCTTCTGAGGTTTTGGTTTCGGAAGTGCCACAAGATACAAGAACATTGATTAAGCCAATTGTAATAAATAAAGATAGTGTATGTTTCATAGTTTTTAAATAAAACACAAAGGTATTAAAAATACATCGGCTTATCATAGTTTTGTTTTGGTAAATTTTATACTTTTAGCTAATAATTTCGTGAATATGTATAAGTTATTGTTTCTGTTGTTTTTAACCTTTGTTGTATCGTGTGGCGAACCTACACCTAAAGAAAAAATACTAAAAGAACCCAATACAATAGCTGAATTAGGAGAATTGCTTTTTAACGATTCTATTTTATCGAGAGGAAATCAGGTGAGTTGTGCTTCATGTCATAAATCAGAATTTGCCTTTGCTGATAATGTGCCGTTTAGTTTTGGAGTTGATAGTATTGCAGGAGATAGGAATGCGCCAAGTGCAATGAATATGTCGGCGCGTAATTTTTATTTTCATGATGGTAGGGCAGAAACGCTTGAAGAACAAGCCAAAGGTCCAATTGAAAATCCAAAAGAGATGGATCTACCTATTTCAGAAGCAGTAAAAAAATTAAATAATCATGCTCAATATAAAGCATTCTTTATAAAGTTATTTGGTAAACCTGCTAATTCAGAAAATTTAGTTGAGGCTATTGCTACCTTTGAGAAGACTTTAGAAACGAGTAATTCTCCGTTCGATAATTATATAAATGAAAAAGATACAGTACTGTTTTCAGAGGCAGCCAAAAGAGGTCAAACAGTTTTTAATGTAAAAGGAAAATGTTTTGATTGTCATTTTGGTCCTGATTTTACAGGCGATGAATTTAAAAATATTGGATTGTTTAATGCTAAAGATTTGAATGATAGTGGGCGATACCTTATTACTCGGAAAATAGAAGACATAGGAAAATTTAAAGTGCCAGGATTACGAAATATTGAAATTACAAAACCCTATATGCATAATGGCATGTTTAAAACCTTACGCGAAGTAATAGATTATTACAATAACCCTGATAAATTTGTTTCAAACTCAATTAATAGAGACACTTTACTAAGTAAGCCTCTAAATCTTTCAGAAGATGAAATAAAAGATTTAGAAGCTTTTTTAATTTCATTAACCGACCAGCGTTTTAAGAAATAGTTTTTAATACCTGTTTTTGTAAGTAATCTAATATTTTTTTAGTACATTTAAACGGTTTAGATTAATGATAAAAAAGGGATGGATATTTAGTTTTTTATTTTTCAACTCAATATTATTGGCTCAAGATTCTTTAAACGTCAATTCTTGGATAGAGCAAAGTAAAGATTTAATGCGTCTTGGGCAAACACAACAGTCCTTGAGTCAGTCTCATCAGGCGGTTGCGTTTTGTAAAAAACAACAATACTATAAAGGATTAGCTCAATCATATAACCAACTTGGAGCTATATTCGAGAGTCATAGTAATTATGATAGTGCAAATTTTTATTTAAATGCCTCGATTCAAATTTCTGAGAAATTTAATTTTAAAAATGAGTTAGCCGTTGCTCATAATCTGATTGGATTGATATTATGGCATCAAAGCGCCTACAAAGAAGCATTACCACATCATAATAAAAGTTTGGCATTATTTCAAGAAACCAATAATCAAAAAGGCTTAGCTAATACTTATACAAGAATTGGAAATGTGTATTATGATTTAAGTGATTTTCCTAATTCGCTCGATAATTTTTTACAATCATTAAAAAGATATGCCAATCTTAAAGATAGTATAGGTATTGCCGAGGCTTGTAATTATTTAGGAAAAGTGTATAGCCGTTTAAATGAAAAAGAATCGGCAAAGAAATATTTATTTAAAGCTTTAGGCATAAATCAACGTCTAAAAAATAGCCGCGGTATTGCTATATCCTATAATGGACTGGGTAATCTATTCATGGATAATTTTGATTTAATAAAAGCGCTTAAATTTTTTATAAAAAGCAAAGAGTATCATCAAATAGGTGGAGATAAGATAGGCATCTCGATTGCGCATATTAATATTGGGACAATTTACGATATGATGTATAATTTATCAGATGATTCATTAAAGATTGTAGCGCTTAATCTAAATTATACATCGCCTCGCCCCATTCGTCTTAGCCTCATTGATTCTGCAAAATTTAACTTTAGCGAGTCTATCCGAATTAATACACAAGTAGGTAATAAATTCGGATTAATTTATGGGTATAATGGTATTGGCGATATTTATGTAAAGGAAAACAACTATCAAGAGGCAATACCACAGTACAAACAAGCTTATGCTTTAGCTCTTGAGGTAAAGGCTACTAGTGAGCAATACGAAACAGCTAAAAGAATTTCAAGATGTTTTGAAGGACTAAATTTAAAGGATAGCGCTTTTTATTACTTAAAGACTTATATACATGTGAAAGAAGAAGTAGTAGGCGAGGAGAGACAAAGGGAGCTTTATAGAAAAGAAAGTCAATATGAATATGAAAAGCAAATTCAGAAACAAAAATTAATTCGCCAAGCCCAACTGGCTGTGGCTGCCGAAAAACAAAAACAGCAATGGTTTATCATAACAGCCGTTGTTATTGTTTTAGCAATAGTGATTTATTTTGCCATTGTATTAAATAAGCGATTAAAGACAACTCGTATTCAAAACAGATTAATTGAACAGCAAAAATCGAGTATTGAACAAAAAAATAAAGAGATTATAGATAGTATAACGTATGCTAAACGAATACAAGATGCGATGCTTACGTCTCAAACATATATTGAAAATGAATTAAGAAGAATAAAGTGTAGTAGTTTTATTGTATTTAAACCTAAGGATATTGTAAGTGGTGATTTTTATTGGTTTCATGTAGATGGTGATGAGATTTTTTATATGACAGCTGATAGTACAGGGCATGGTGTTCCTGGCGGTTTTATGAGCATGTTGGGTATAAACTTGTTAAGTGAAATTGTTGTAGAAAGAAAAATAAAAGACCCTGGCATGGTTCTAAATTTATTGCGAGATGAAATTACTCGCTCTTTAAAAACAGATGATGGTTATGCTAAAGATGGCATGGATGCTGTATTTTGCAGGCTTAATACTAAAGCAGGGACATTGGATTGTGCTTTAGCAAATAATGCCTTGTATATTGTAAGGCAAGGTGCGTTATTAGAATTTAAAGCTCAAAAAATGCCAGTGGGTTATATGGAACATGCAAAACCATTTGAAACTAAACGCATCGAATTACAAACTAATGATGTTGTTTATACCTTTACAGATGGCTATGCCGACCAATTTGGAGGTGAAAAAGGCAAGAAATTTAAATACAGCCAACTTAAAAATAAATTAATAGAGATACACGCATTGCCTCTTACAGCGCAACAAATCGAGTTGTCAAAATGCTTTGAAGAATGGAAATCGAATATAGAACAAGTTGACGATGTATGTGTAATTGGTCTTAAATATTCAGTATAATATCGATGTATTAAGGGGTTTAAGCTCTAAAATCCAATTCATCATTTAAAATAGTGTGTTTTGTCCTTTCCTATACGAAATTTATCTTTAGAAATGAAATTTTTCGTTCGTTTTTAATCCAATTTAATGTTTAAATTATAAACATTTTTGGAAACAATGTTAAAATAGTTGTTATTATCGTTTTCAATATTGAAAACTTTTTTTGTTAGTAAAATATGTAGCGTGTTGAATTATAGCAATTTAACATATCGATTTTGATAACTTTTTAGTCATTAGAAAAAAAATGTGGTTTACTTTGGGCTACTTTTATGAAAAGCAAAACACATTTAAACAAACAATATATTATATGGAAACAGTTACTATGAAATTAGGGAAAAAGACATTCTCAAAAGACGAAGTTCAAAAAGCCACTATCGCGTATTTTAAAGGAGATGATTTAGCAGCTAGAGTATGGATTAATAAATACGCCTTAAAAGATTCTGAAGGAAATTTTTATGAAAGATCGCCTGAAGATATGCACCATCGTATTGCAAGTGAAATTGCAAGAATAGAAGCAACGTATTCTAATCCATTATCACATCAAGAAGTTTATGATTTAATTAAAGACTTTAAATATATTGTTCCGCAAGGTAGCCCAATGACGGGTATTGGAAATCCTTTTCAAATCGCCTCTTTGTCTAACTGTTTCGTAATTGGTAATAAAGGCGGAAGTGATTCTTATGGAGGTATCATGAAAATAGATCAAGAACAAGTTCAGTTAATGAAACGTAGAGGTGGTGTAGGGCACGATTTATCGCACATTCGTCCAAAAGGTTCGGCAGTAAAAAACTCAGCTCTTACTTCTACTGGCTTAGTTCCTTTTATGGAGCGTTTCTCTAATTCAACTCGCGAGGTAGCTCAAGATGGTCGTCGTGGTGCTTTAATGCTTTCTGTTTCTATTAATCACCCCGATTCTGAAGATTTTATTGATGCTAAATTAGAGCAAGGTAAAATTACTGGTGCTAATGTATCAGTTCGTATCGACGATTCTTTTATGAAAGCGGTAAAAGAAGACACATTATATACTCAAAAATATCCAATATTTAGTGATAATCCTCAATTTACTAAAGAGGTAAATGCTCAAGATATTTGGAAAAAAATTGTACACAATGCATGGAAATCGGCAGAGCCAGGCATCTTATTTTGGGATACAATTATCAACGAATCTTTACCAGATTGTTATGCTGATTTAGGTTATAAAACTATCTCAACTAATCCATGTGGCGAAATTCCTTTGTGTCCTTACGATTCTTGTCGCTTATTAGCTATTAACTTATTTTCTTATGTTGTAAATCCGTTTACTAAAGATGCATATTTTGATTTTGATTTATTCAAAAAACATGTAGGATATGCTCAACGTATGATGGATGATATCATTGATTTAGAATTGGAAAAAGTAGATGAGATTCTATTAAAAATAGATTCAGATCCCGAGGATGATGAAATTAAGCGTATTGAAAAAAATCTTTGGTTAGAAATTAGAAACAAAGCACGCGAAGGAAGAAGAACTGGTGTAGGAATTACAGCAGAAGGTGATATGTTAGCAGCATTAGGTATTCGTTATGGCAGCAAAGAAGGTAATGAATTCTCAATTAATGTACATAAAACTTTAGCTTTAGCAGCTTACCGCTCATCTGTTGAGATGGCTAAAGAAAGAGGAGCATTCGCTATTTATGACTCAAAAAGAGAGTTAAATAATCCATTTGCACTTCGCATTAAAAAAGAAGATCCTGCATTATATAATGATATGCAAGAGTATGGTAGAAGAAATATTGCCATGTTAACTATTGCTCCAACAGGTAGTACATCTATTATGACACAAACTACTTCTGGTATTGAGCCAGTATTTATGCCAGTGTACAAAAGAAGAAGAAAAGTAAACCCTAATGATAAAGATGTGCGTGTGGACTTTGTAGATGAGGTGGGTGATTCATGGGAAGAATATGTAGTATTCCATCATAAATTTAAACAATGGATGGAAGTAAATGGCATTGATACAACCATTAATTACTCTAATGAAGAATTAAATACATTAATTGAAAAATCACCTTACTATAAAGCAACATCTAATGATGTGGATTGGTTAAGTAAAGTGAAAATGCAAGGTGCTATACAAAAATGGGTAGATCACTCAATTTCTGTAACTATTAATATCCCTAGTGATGCTACCGAAGATTTAGTTAATCAACTTTATTTAACTGCTTGGGAAGAGGGCTGTAAAGGTGTAACTGTTTATCGTGATGGCTCTCGTTCGGGTGTATTAATCTCTAATGATGATAAGAAAAAAGAGAACGATGCTGAGAAGAATGCTCAACAAAATACCTTCCCAACAAAACGTCCTCAGGTGTTAGATGCAGATGTTGTTCGTTTCCAAAATAATAAAGAGAAGTGGATTGCATTTGTGGGAACTATTGATGGGAAACCGTATGAAATATTTACAGGGTTAGCTGCCGACGATGATGATGGAATATTATTACCACGTTGGGTAAACGATGGTTACATTATTAAAAACAGAGATGATAAAGGAAACTCAAGATATGACTTTCAATATATTAACCAAAGAGGTTACAAAACAACTATCGAAGGATTATCATATCGTTTTGAACCAGCCTATTGGAATTATGCCAAATTAATTTCTGGAACTTTAAGACATGGTATGGCTATAGAAAATGTAGTTGAATTAATTAATGGTCTTCAATTAGATAATGAATCAATCAATACTTGGAAAAATGGTGTAGCTCGTGCGCTTAAACGTTATATTCCAGATGGTACACAAGCTAAAGGAAAATGTTCGGATTGTTCATCTCCAAATTTAATGTATCAAGAAGGCTGCTTAACGTGTAAGGATTGCGGTTCTTCTAAGTGTGGATAATTAATATCTCAATTTAAATAAATAAACACCTGTTCATTTAATTAATTTAAGTGAACAGGTGTTTTTGTTATAATACCAAATGCAATTATAATTTAGACCGAAGATGCTTAGTAATTTTTTGTCAAGACGAGGAAAAAAATCGTTGCATAACTTTGCCTATGGAGCTATTTTTTGAAGAAGCATTGATGGAAAAGAATAAGCAGATTGGACTAGATTGTAGTTGTATTTGGTATAACTTCTATTTACCTTTGCAGTATGACAAGAGCAGAAATTATACAAGAAATAAAGCAAAAGAAATCTTTTTTGTGCGTTGGTTTAGATCCTGATGTGGATAAACTTCCCAAACATTTATTAGAAGAAGATGATCCAATCTACGAATTTAATCGTCAAATTATTGATACCACAGCAGATTATTGCGTGGCTTACAAACCTAATACCGCTTTTTACGAAGCTTATGGTGTATCAGGTATTACAAGTCTTGAAAAAACTATAAAATACATTAAGCAATATTATCCTAAGCATTTTTTAATTGCAGATGCAAAACGAGGTGATATTGGAAATACATCGGCCATGTACGCCAAAGCCTTTTTTAATCGCTTAAGTGCCGACGCTATTACAGTAGCACCGTATATGGGAAGCGATTCGGTAAAACCATTTTTACAATTTGAAAATAAATGGGCTATAGTTTTAGGATTAACATCTAACGAGGGAGCTAATGATTTTCAATTAGATATGGGTAAAAATGAATTACTATATAAACATGTCTTACGAACTTCTAGTCAATGGGGAACACCTAATAACATGATGTATGTGATAGGAGCCACTAAGGCCGAAATGCTAACTGAAGTAAGAAGTATATTACCTACACATTTCTTTTTAGTTCCAGGTGTTGGTGCTCAAGGCGGAAGTTTGTCTGATGTTTGTAAATATGGATTAATAAAGGACGATATAGGTTTGTTAGTTAATTCCTCAAGAGATATTATTTACGCATCAAACGGGAAAGATTTTGCAGAGGCAGCTGCTATGAAGGCTAAGACGATTGCTAACGAAATGAGCCGTTATCTGTAAATCAGTTTCATCATTTCTTCATCTTTTCTATAAATGTCAAGATAAAGTTTTAAGCCTGTACTATCGGCATGAGCTGTGTAGTATCTAGTGTATATTGGTATTAATGGCCGTTTAAGTTTTATTTTCTTTTGTTCTTGTTTTGTAAAATATACTTGTAAACTATCATGACGATAATTTAAACTATCGTCTCTTATTAAAAAATCGGCAAATTCTACAAAATTTTCAAGTCGAATGCAACCATGACTTTGCGCTCTATTACTGGTTTTAAAGTAGCGTTTAGAATTGGTATCGTGTAAGTAAACACCAAATGGATTGTGAAAGTTAAATTTTACAATACCTAAACTATTTTCTTCGCCTATGCGTTGCCTAAAGCGTACGGGGAGATAATCTTCTGTATATTTTTTCCATGGCAATTTAGTATAATCGAGAACCTTGTTGCTGGCGCCAATTACTTCAAAATTTTTCTTTCTTATATAGCTGGTGTCTCTTTTCACAAGAGGTAGAATTTCTTTGGTAGCAATACTTAATGGTACATTCCAGTAGGGATAGATGAGCATGTGGTCAATTTTACTTTTAAGAATAGGTGTTTGATGGTCAGGCTTCCCACACACTACTGCCGATTGCATCACTACGGTATCTTTTTCGAATACAGTAAGCCAAAATGCAGGAATATTAATGAAAACATATTTCTCAGGAAAAGTATTTTCCCAGCGCCAGCGTTCCATAGCCATACAAATTTGTTTAATCACTTTTGCTCTGTTATATGACATGGCTTGCATGGTGTAAACACCTAATTTCCCATCGGGTTGTATAAACCATTTTGTTTGTAATTTCTTTAATGCTCTTGCCAATTTTAAACTATCATTGGCTTTGCTGGTACTATCATAAAAACCTTGTTTTATTAAACTATTTACGATGAGTTGATGTTTTAGTAAACTATCTTTCTCGCTTGTAAATGGAATTGAATCTATGTTAAATTGATTCCTATCGTTTAAAATGTGAGCTAGTTCTAGCTTCAACATTCGATAATTATAAAATTTAGGTTCCAACGAATCGAGAGCTGCTTTCAATTGATGGTTCTTATAACCACTCACTAAAATACTGTCCCAACCTCTTGGAAGTTTCTTAAAATTAGTTTGTAATAGCAAACTATCCGCATAAAATCGGCCTTTGTTGAGGTGTGCGCCTAACAAGAAATAAGCATCGCTTAGTAATAAATCGGCATTTACAAGTGCAGTTACATTTATGTATTTTTTGTCCGTATTAATGGAATCTAAATTTCGTTTAATTTCTAGTAAATGATAATCGTTTGAATAAAGACCATAATATTCAGCACGAAGAATAATACTATAAAGTGAATCTCCACTGGTATTTAATTTATTCTTAGTAAACCAAAGTAAAGAATGTTGATACATTGGTTTAAAAAAAGTAAAGCATGAAAGGGGCGTTGAATCTACATAAATGATAGAATCTTCAGTAGATAACCAATTTTGAAGTTCGTGGGTGGTTTCAAGTTCAACGTCTTGAGGTTTATCTGCTTTTACAATAACTTGTTTTTTGGGTTCTGGTTGGCAAGCTGTGAGGGAAATAACGAATAGTAATAAAAAACAAAACCTTGTCTTTATTTTAGACAAGGTTTTGAATATAAATATGGTATTTAAAGTCATTTACTTACGTTAAACTTACCAGTTTTTAAAGTAACATTTTCTTTATTAACTACTTGATAAATATATAATCCTGAAGGAAGGTGAGATGCATTCATGTGGCTTTTTCCTATATCAAATGTAGTAGTTGAAACTAACTTACCAGTTACATCATATACTAATACTTTAGCTGCATCGAGGCTTAGTGTTGTAAAATTCACAATGTTAGATGCAGGATTTGGGAATACATTTAATTCAATTGTTGATTTTTGACTCTCTTGAACGCTAACAACATCATAATTACTTAGTGCGGTTACAAAAGTTTGAGTACTAGTGCCTAACGAGGATATGATTGTTGATGTATTGATTGTTAAAATCGGAGCTTTACTTGCACTTGGACTATAATAGTCGTAAACTTCTGTATTTACTGTGGCTGTAAGAAGAGATATAGTAGCAACTATATCTTGATTAGTTTTTACTCTGATAATATCAGTAAAAGTTTTACTTGGTAATACTAAGGTACCTGTGCCATCAGCTAATACTGTGCAAGATCCATTGAATGTACCTGAACCTGATAGAGGTGATGTAGCAGTAGCTGAACCACTAGTTGCAACAGTAGTTGTGGTGTTTAAACTCATTGGATATACTGCATAATAAGCAGGAGAAGTGTAAATAAAGTTCATGTTGAACATATTCATAACCATATCTCCTCCATAATATTTAAGTTCTGTAGAGCTAGCTAAGTAATAAGAGTTATTGTTAGTCCCCGCGGTAACAAAAATATTTGCAGGATTGTAAGCAGTATTGGTAGATGTGCTGGCTGCATAATCGGTTGTAACAGTAGTAGAAGGAGTTATAGAATAATTCCAAGTGGCACCAGTGCCACCAGCACCTGGGGAGATACCAACGGTGTTGCATGGAACAGTAGAGTAGGTGTCGCCTGCAACAAAAGCATGATTAGATTGTGTAAGCTGTGCCGACACAGTTAATGCACTTAATGATAAGATAGAAAGTAAAAGTTTTTTCATATTTTTAAGTTTAAGGTTAATCAAATATACAAAATTTTAAAATATTTTGCTAGGATTTAAAATTAAGTTTGGGTCAAACACTTTTTTAACATTTCTCATCAATTCTAATTGATATTCTGGGAAAATAATGGGCATATAGTTTTTTTGAACTAATCCTATGCCGTGTTCACCACTTATGGTGCCGCCCAACTGTTTACACAGAGTAAATATTTCGGTAATACCTTTTGGTAATTCGCGCTCCCAAACATCGTTGGGTAAATCGCCTTTTATGATATTTACATGTAAATTACCATCACCAGCATGGCCATAACACACACTTTTAAAACCATATTTTGCACCAATGGCTTTAACACCTTTTAGAAGTGTTGGTAATTCAGCTCTTGGAACCACGGTATCCTCTTCTTTATACACCGAGTTACTTTTAACCGCTTCGCCCACTTTTCGTCTAATTTTCCATAAAGATGATTTTTGTTCGGCAGTATCCGCCATTAGTATTTCATCGCACCCGTGTTGAGTCATGATGTCGCTAATGGTTTCACAATCTTGATACAGTAAATCTAAATTATTACCATCTACTTCTACCAATAATAAGGCTTGCCATTCGGGTTTAATAGAAAAATTTACTTCTCCAGCATATTTGATACTCCAATCGATAGCATCTCTTTCCATAAATTCCATAGCACTAGGGGTAACACCTGCCCTAAATGTGGCCCCCACAGCTTCGCAGGCTTTTTCGGCCGATGTAAATGGAATTAACATTAGCACATCATGTTTTGGTAAAGGAATAAGTTTAAAAACTATTTTGGTTACAATACCAAGCGTTCCTTCGCTTCCTATCATAAGATGTGTAAAATTATAACCTGTAGAGTATTTGAGGGTATTAGCCCCTGTCCAAATAATTTCGCCATTAGGCAATACCACTTCTAAGTTTAAAACATAATCTCTGGTTGTTCCATATTTAACGGCTTTAGGTCCACCACTACTGTGTGCAATATTTCCTCCCAATGAACAACTTCCCCAACTGGCGGGGTCTGGCGGATAAAATAAACCTTCTTTCTTTACCTCCTCTTGAAATACATAATTAATAACACCTGGCTCAACGGTTGCTTGTAGATTGCGTGTATCGATTTGTAAAATACGGTTAAAGCGTTCCATGCTTATCACAATGCCACCATATATTGGTAATGCGCCACCACTTAAACCAGTACCTGCACCACGGGCTGTTACAGGAATGTGATGTAGATTTGCTAATTTCATAATTTCAGAAATTTGCGCTACGCTTTGTGCTTTCACCACTACTTCGGGTTTAAAAATAAAATCCTCGGTATGGTCTTGCCCGTAAGACTTTAAAATTTCTTCGTCAATAAATACATTTTGTTCGCCAACAATTTGTTGTAGTAATTGTATGTGTTGAGGTGTAATGATTTGATAAGGTGAATTCATTTTAATTTTTGGCTAAAATATTGTACGATGGTTTCGGCTTCTTCTTTTTGTTGTGTACCAATTAAAAATTGCTTGCCATTTTTATAAGTTATTTTAATACCATGTTCACCAGCTACATTATAACACCAGCCCTTACCTGAAATACTATATCGTACTCCCCAGCCACCATAATCACTTATAGGAGAATATTTAATAAGCTGAATAGATTGTATTTCTTCCCATGTAATATTGCGTTTACAAAAAGGAATAAAATGAAACTTGGTCTCAATGCCATTAGAGTTAATAGTTGTACTCAGTTTTAAAACAACAAACCAAATACTAAATAATAATGTTGAACCTAATGTTACAATCATTATCCAACGGAGTGTTTCGGGATTTTGATTTGGTTTTTGTTGGATGATGCCGCTCCATTCAGAATAAAAAATTAAAGCAATAAGTATAAATGGAAAAAAGGCTAATAGGTAATGCCACCATTTATTAAATCTTTGAACTTCTTCAAATGTAGGGGCTAAATCCATATTACGATAATGTCAAGTGATAGTATCAAAGGTAAGGAAAAATTGCGGAAGATTTTGAAATAATATTAATGTCAGATTGGTTTATACACAAGATTGATAGTTGTTATGACTACTTTTACTTTCCAATTCAAAGAATATCAATATACTGTATTTACGAGCTTTCAAACCCTTTGTAATTACAAGTTGCTTTTTTGACGGAAACTAAATGCAAAAATTGGAAAACATCGCTTACTTAAATTTGTATTCAGTTAATCGTTGTTCTCCAAATTTAACTAATATTTTTTGTTCAACTGCCCATTTTAAATCTCTACTAGCTGTGGGTGCCGATATGGATTTAAAATTTAACAAATAGTCTTTTCTACTAAACGTATTTTTACCAATTTTTTCTTTGTATAGCTGTATTCTATCCTCAGGGTGTAATGTTTTGTTTTGAGATTGTAAAACCTCATCTAATGCGTTGGAAATTATTCCTAACATAAATTCTATAAATGGTGTTGAATTCCCTTTTTTATCCGATTCGGATAACTTGGCGTAATACTGTTTTTGCTGTTGTTTTATTAAATGTTCGATAGGTAGAAATTCAAAAACAGGGTATTGTTTCATTAAAAGTAATGTTTGCCAAAGTCTTCCCATACGTCCATTGCCATCAATAAACGGGTGTATAAATTCAAACTCGTAATGAAAAACACAACTTTTTATGAGCATTAAATCTTTATTTGTTTTTAAGTAGCTAAATAAATCATTCATTAAACCTTTAACCATTGCTCCATTTGGAGCCATGTGCTCAATTTTTGAACCTTTAACAATGCCCACATTTTTAGTTCTTAATTTACCAGCACTATCAATTAATCCGTTCATTAAAATGGCGTGTGCTTTTTCTAAGTCTTTTAATTGTATGGGATTAAATAGGTGTAATTGTTCATACACCTTAATAGCGTTTTGTACTTCTAGAATATCTTTTTTAGGCGCTATTACTCGCTTGTTATCTAAAAAAGCTGTTATTTGTTCTTCGGTAAGTGTATTGCCCTCAATCTCTAAAGATGATTGAATGGTTTTTATTCTGTTTTTTTTACGTATTTCAGTTGTTGGTTTATATAAGTGTGTAGCATTAATAGCTCCTATTTTTTCGGAAATAGTAGCTATTAATTGTAAAATATTGTAGGTAATGGTATAAGGAGGTGTCATTTCACGATAGTATCATTTGATATTATCAAAGGTAAGGAAAAATTGCGGAAGATTAGCATCACACAATTGTTTAAGTCAGGAAATAGTTTGTATATTGAGTTGATTATATTTACCTCAGATTACAAATACTCTGTTTCGTTTGTTCTTAAATTCATTACCCAAGTACGTTCACTTTCAAAATCTTTACTATCCGAATGGTAAAACTCATTATACACCCAATAAATATTTGAATAATTGCTAAGACCAATATTTAATTTTTCTAAATAAGATAATGTGATTTGATAGTTTAATCGCTCTTGTTTCATTCCATTCAGAAATAAGCATATTATAATTTGTTTATTGTGCTCGTTCGCTAACCTTTTTAATTTTTCTCCAAAATTTTTAAGCCTATTTGGCACTACGCTAAAGATTATAATATTGGAGTTTGGGTCTTTTTTTATATCATTTATTAATTTTTGCTTACTAAATTTATTGTAATGATTGACTTTAATTTTACTAAAGTTGGCGTGGAAAAAAGCAGAGTTTTTTTGTAAATGCTTAATAAAATTAGCTGTAGAGTAGGGGCTTTGAATATTATAAAGTGAGCAAATGTCGAGTTTAAACAAACAACATCTAAGAGCTTCCCTATTTGGACTGCCTATTATTAGAGTTACATGCTTTGTATTTACGATGTTAATCATTTATATTTTTTAGGTAATCGACTATATCTTTAGTATTTTCAAATATCTCTGTTGGATTATTAAAAGGAAATCCATTATAATTTTGCGGGCTTAAAATTTCTCCATTTTCAATGTCAGTAGAATAACGTGGTTCATTTTTAAAATCGCCTTTACCTCTAAAATTCATAATGATTGCTTGTACTCCACTTAAAACACAAATTTGCAATGCACTTTCTTCACATTCATAAAAATCATTCTTATTTAAGCGCATTTTTACGTTTTTATTTTTCAGCATACATTCCGGGCAGAAACCATTCCATATTTGGTTTATTTTAACTGGTTCAATTTCTTTTCGCTGAATGTCATCTATATAATAATGTATTCTACTATTTTCCATTTGTTCATTCATAACATTATATGCAAAATTACCCATACCCATAAATGTATCTCCTAAAATCCAATTATTTCTGCTGTTTATAGCACTAGCATTTAAACAATCAAAAATATATACTAAAGTATCTTTTAATTTTTTCTGAACAATCAATTTATACATTTCATCCACTTTTACATAGTAGTATGTATGCCACAAAGGATTTTCATTAATTAAGTCTTCAATAAAATCTAGAAAAGAATTATAAGTGCTTTTTAATTTACCTCCTGACTCTACTATAATTGTTCCATCATCCTTCTTATATACAGTAACATTAAAGCCGTACATTCCTTTATACCTGCTATGTCCAAATTCAGCTATTTTATTCATGTTCTAATTATTTATTGATATTTATTTCTAATTTCTTCAAAATTATTTGAAATGCCAATTTTTTTCCACAAACCTTCTACCCAATCTTTATCTGTTAATTTATAATAGGAATAATGATAATGATATACAAATTGATTGTTTTGAAATTTAGATTTTATAAGATTTGAAATAATCTGCCCTAAATAACTTTTTTCTACCCCAAAGATTAAAAAAATGGTTTTATCATTAACTCCAATATCCATCATTTCTTCACAAAAAGTATCAATGTGTTTGTTGATGATTGATAAATTGGCACCAATATTATCAATTAATATTTTAGAATCTTTTTGATTTATATTTTTAAATAAATCGGTAAGGTATGCTCCTTTAAAATGGCTTTCATTAAGAGCATAAGCGAGTTTTCGATCGTGTTTTCCACCATGAAAATTTTGCCAATTATATGATAATTCTCCTGAAATATTTAAACCAATACCTACTAGTCTTGAATTTAAAATATCTTTATTGGCTTCAATAAATGAAACGTCTGACAGGTTCGTATTATTCCATACCGCCCAGCTAGATGTTTTAGCATATTTTTCTGTAATACTATTAAAGTTAGATTGTATGATGCTCATGTTTTTAAAGTTATTTGACTAATTATTTCTATTTCCCTATGCAGAATTTTCCAAAGATGTTTCCTAAAAGGTCCTCTGAGCTTACATTTCCTGTAATCTCCGATAGTGCTTCTAAGGCATAACGAATATCAAGCGCTAAAAAATCACTTTGTATGTTTTGCTCTAATCCTTCAATTACTTTTTGTAATGCTTGTTGTGCTTTTATTAATGAATCAACGTGTCTAGAGTTTGTAACTACTGTTTCGGTTGCTTGAATAGTTGAGGTGTTAAACAGTTGTGTTAAATTGTTTTTTAACGTATCAATGTGTTGGTTTTGCTTAGCAGAAATGTATATCAAATTATCTATTTCCGAAAATTTATGCAACAATTCATCTTTTGCTAAGGCATCTATTTTATTACCAACTATTAATAAATGGGCTTTACCAAGATGCTCTTTTATTTGATTGATTTCTTGTTGCAATGTGCGCTTGTCAATGGAGGATACATCAAATAAATAAATAACAATGGCCGATTTTTTAATAACCTCAAACGCTTTATTAACGCCTATTAGTTCTATTACATCAGTTGTGTTTCTAATTCCAGCCGTATCAATAAAACGAAATAAAATGCCATTTATAATGAGTTGATCTTCAATGGTGTCGCGTGTAGTTCCAGGAATTTCGCTAACAATGGCACGTTCATCTTCTAGCAACATGTTTAGCAAAGTTGATTTCCCCGCATTGGGTTTTCCAACTATGGCTACTGGAACA
The DNA here is from genome assembly GCA_963169355.1 of Bacteroidota bacterium. Taxonomy (GTDB): domain Bacteria; phylum Bacteroidota; class Bacteroidia; order B-17B0; family Aurantibacillaceae; genus UBA4416. The sequence continues at coordinate 108,400 of CAUJCR010000031.1, forward strand.
CCGTTTTTTATCACATTGCCTATTTCAAAACTTTGTATGAGTTTACGAATAGATTGTAAGATAGTTTGTACTAAATGATTTAATTCTTTTCTATTAGCAAACTCTACATCTTCTTCACTAAAATCTAATTCTAGTTCAATTAATGATGCAAAGTTGAGTAAGTTTTCGCGTAATAAAGCTATTTGATGACTAAAACCACCACGCATCTGCTGCATGGCTACTTGATGTGAGGCAGCGGAATGACTTGCAATTAAATCGGCCACAGCTTCGGCTTGGCTTAAATCAAATTTTCCATTTAAAAATGCCCTGAGTGTAAACTCGCCTGCTTGTGCTGGGCGTGCACCTTGCGCATAAAGTAATTGTAAAATTTGTTGTTGTATATACGTTGAACCATGACACGATATTTCTATCACATCTTCGCCTGTGTATGTATTGGGTGCCTTAAAAATAGTAACTAATACCTCATCAATAATTTGGTTGTTTTGATTAACTATAACACCAAAATGAGCGGTGTGGCTATTTTTTAATTGTAGCAATTTTGGTTTTAAATGCTTAGTTCTAAAAACAGTTTCGGTAATTGAAAATGCTTTGCTACCGCTTAATCGTATAACCGCAATGGCACCACTACCATGAGGCGTTGCTAGGGCGGCAATAGTGTCGTTATTTAATAAATAGCTACTCATACTTGAGTTGGTAAAGGTATTAATTAATGTTAATATTTGAGAACTCAGTAAACCATTAAAGTACTTTTTTTTAGTTATATTCGTTATGACTCAAAATTACCTTTATGTTTAATACCTCATCTGAGTATATCCAAGAAATTACTCAAAGTATTTCTAATGCGGATTATAGCCTTACTTCTAGGCGCATGTTAGATTTTTTATACGATTACAATGTTAGTTCAAATGCTGAATTAAAGCACTTGAGTTATGAAATTAGACAAAACTATTTAACGCTATCGCAAGATGAAAGTGCAAAAGTAACGAAGTTGCAAGAGCAATGTGATGCTTGGTTACAACTGGCTCATCAGTTAATGCCTCATCTTTCTCAAAGCCAAGTTCCTAATGAAAATACGGTTGTTTATTCGGCTAGCGAGTTGAGTAAAGAATTTGTTTCGGCCAATCGTAGTTTTAAGTTACATCCTTTGTCGTTAGAGATTAAACTAGGAGAATTAACCGCGGTTGTGGGAGAAAATGGTAATGGTAAAACAACCTTGTTGCGATTAGTGTCGGGTGAATTAGCTAAAAGTACAGGCAATGTGCTTTATTTCGAAAATCAACAAAACGATTGGTATAACATAAAGGGTAAAATAGCTTACATTCCTCAACGACCCAATAGATGGTATGGTACTTTAATAGATAATTTACATTTTTATTGTACAATAAAGGGCATTAAGCATGAGGATAATGAAAATCATGTTAATTATATTTTACATCGCTTAGGCTTATACCAATTTCGTAATTTAAAATGGACTGAGATTTCGAGTGGTTATCGCTTACGATTTGAATTAGCTAAAGCATTAATGATGCGTCCGCAATTATTAATATTAGACGAGCCTTTAGCCAATTTAGATATCAATGCTCAACAATTGTTTATTCAGGATTTAAAATATTTATCACAATCGGTCAAAAATCCAATGGGTGTTATCTTAAGTTCACAGCAATTACATGAGTTGGAACGTAATTGCCAAAATATCATATTTATCAAACAAGGTAAAACCATTTATAGCGGTAATCAACAAGCATTTGCCTCTAACCGACAAACGAATGCGTACGAAATAGGAGGGAACTTTAATTACCCTCAAATTAAAGAGTATTTCTCAAATCTTAGTGATATTAAGATTATTGATTCGGGTACGGTGTTTATTATCAATACGCCGCTTCATATTGATAGCGCTACAATTCTTAAAACAATTACAGATAAGCAAATTCCCGTTAATTATTTCCGTGATATTTCTAAATCAACTCGTCAATTATTTCAAAAAGATATTTAAACTTTATTATTATGCTTACATTCTTAGCTCCAAAATTTATGAAGGCTTTCGACAAGTTTTTATTGTTGAATTATCCTTTTTGGTATATCGTTAAAATCCATTACATCTTATACTTTACCATATTGATGTGGTTACTTAGTTTTGGTATAGGATACTTATTAAATATTGATATTACTGCTTATAGTCCTGAAGCCGTTTCGGGAACATGGATTTTTTTAATGGCTGTTTTAGCTATTATTTTATTTTGTGTGTGGATGTATCATCTAACCATTTATAACAATGAAGACCATTATGGAAAATTTACCAAATGGGATGATGTTAAGTTTTTAGGTGTATTTATTATTGGTATTAATTTACTTATGTCATTTTCTTATCCTATGCAGTGGGTAGTGAAACATCGTATAGCCAATACATTTACCGATGCACAATTAGCTCAACATTACAATGCCTTAAACTTAGGTCATAAATATGTAGGAAATAATATTGATGATTATCAATATTGCGGCTTTGATGTGCATGATACGGTTACATACCAACAAGCTCAAAGTGATACCAATTGTTTTAAAAATGGAAGCATGTATCGTGATTTAAACAAGTACAGAAATTTTGTATGTTTTTCGCCAGATAAAAACGATTATGATTATGACCTCATTCGCTTTTGGGATAAATCGGATATTAAAGCGAGTAAGGAGTTTTCGGATAATATGATGTCGGCATCCGCTATCGAAAAGGGCTATCAACAACATCAAACCGATGGCGCTAAATTGGGTGCCATTGATGAATATTTTAAAGTAGTGAGAATTTATAGTTCGGATAATGATTACAATTTCAATAATTTAGCGTCTTATACGCCAAAAGATTATTTAGATAATTATAACCATTATGAAAAAGCATGCGTTATAACTTTTCCATTGGCCTATAACTATAAAAAAAGTTCTTATGCTGAATATGAACAAGAATCTTATTTGCCTTCTCCGGATGTAACGTACCAACTTAATAACATCTTTAAAGCAAAGTTTACCAATATTTATTTAGTGAGTTTGTCATATCTCCGTTTCTGTTTTTATTTTTCATTTTATGCTTCGTTATTAATGATTTTGTTTAGAAATAATCGTTGGCAGCATTACTTGGTTACTGCTGTTACGGTAATTTTATTATCAATTATCATTGGTATTATTTCATTAATTAGTTTGCCAAGTGCTTATCCAACACTTTCTATATTGGTGTGGGTAGTAGCAGGTTTTATGAGTATAAAATACTCCTTTAAGAAAGATAGATACCGTGTGATAGATGTTGTAGCTTCCAATATATTTTATATTGGTTTACCATTAATGCCTTATTTTCTTTGCGAATATGCCCACGAAATTTTTGGATGGTATAAATGTAACTTCTCAGATGTAGATGATATTCAAGCTCAGATTGAATGTTCTATAAAGGAATACACTTTTAAAAACATTTGTTATTATGCACGTGTAATTGGAATTACAGTATTTATTGTATTAGTAATGCCATTTTATAAAGTGTTTTTTATAAATCAAAAAGCTTTACCGAGCAATAAATAAATGAGATAAAGTTTCGGTTACTTTACGTGTTTTTCTTCGGCTTGTAATACTTCGTAGTAAGTAGGGCTATTTGGGTCAGCGTCATATATATAAGCTACCACATGGCATTTCTCAGGACGATAAGACGTGCTAATGGTTTTAGTATAAACTTTAGTGATTGAGTCATTTAAAAAAGCTCCCGAAGCAAATACAGCATCTCCCCACGTACTATTTATGGCATCGCGTAACACATGGTTAAAAACATAATTAGTAATTTTTTGTGATGGAGCAGGAGGGGATACAATTCGATAATCTAGTTGTTCGGCTACGATACTATCTTCTGTTAAAAGCACAACTAATTTATACATGCCCGAATTAGTAGTAAGCGATTTTACGGTTACTTTTGTGTTTAATAAATTACTAGAAGCTGTAAAGGAGTTATTTATTTTTAATTCAAATTTGGCAGCTGTAGAAAGCATTTGAACAGTTTCTGCTTCCCATGAAGAATAGGCTTTAATAAAACCTCCTGTCCCATGTCCCACACGATTAATTAAACCGTTAGGGTTTCCTGCTGATGAAATACCAAATTCAGTATCATAAGCATTGCCAGTTGCAGTTCTAAAATCGGTAGGATAAGAAGCATTGATGTTGGCAAATGAACCGGCATGTATAGCAATTGGAATTATTTTTTCACCATATACATTATGTAAATATCTAAGTGTATCAGCTGCGGCTGGGCAATTACCACATTTATGACCAGTGTAATCTTCTATTAATACTTTTCTATTGCCACTTATTACTTGCACATTTGGATCTCTTGCATCTTTCACTTTATCGCAGCTGGTAAAACAAGTGGTGATGCTGATACATAATGCTGAAATTAAAATATAATTTTTCATTGGCTATATTTTTTAAAAACTAGATGAAATACTTAAACTTAAACCATTTGATGCTGGAACAAAACGACACACGCCACCTGCACAAAAAATGCCTTGACGCTGACGCCCATAACTTATTGATATACGGGTAGGCCCGCTAATATAGGCTAACATGCCATAGTAATAATGTACACGTTTCGTAATATCCGGATTATTGTAGTTATATTGGTCGGCAACTGTAATACTCCAGTGAGTTGAAGGTGTCCATTCAACTAAAGCAGATACCCATGAACCAGTATTACCAATAATGTTTTTTTCATTAGTTACTGGATCTATTTTCTTGTCTTTGTAATCATAGCTTGCAAAATAACCTTGACCTTCAAAACGAATTGCTGAATTAGATTTATATCTCCAAGTTAAATCTATCACACCTATATTTGAATGAATATCTGGATGTTCTTCTTTATCAAGAGTATTAAATTGAACAATGGATTGATTTAAGAATTGGTTAGCATACATTAATGTCATTTTTAATTTTTTTGTAAATTTCTTTGTAATTTCAATATTAAAATCGTGGTAATACTCATCACCTACAGAGCCATAATTAGTAGTATATTTATAATGGTTGGCAGTATCTTTTATTACTGGAATCCCAGTAGTATCTGTTCCAAAAAACATTGAACCGTTCAAAGTTATATCCATTCCATACTTACCACCAAGCCAAGTTCCTTTTTTTACTTTATATTGTATTTCTGCACTTCCACCAATTTCACCGTTTGGTTGGGTTGCATAAGGATAATAAGCCATTAATGAATAGGTGTGAAATTTACTAAAGTCAGGCAAATAATTAATCATGTCAATGGTATTGGTTGCATTACGGTCGCTTCTAAAACTCATGTTGTCAATCATTTTACCAGAAAGTAAAAATGAGAAACCATTGGTGGCATAGGAGGTGGACGCAATTAAAGCATGACCATCACGATAGCTATAGTGATTTTGATATGAAGGGTCGTTAGCTTTGAAAGCATATTCTGCATTAAAATTAAAACCACCTCGAATTACGGTAAAACGACCTGAACCAGCAGCTACATTTTCTGGTAAAACTAACGTAGGATCTTGGTCTTGTTGGTACTTACTTACAAAATTACCACCAATGATTACTTTTGTTTTGAGTTTTCCGAGGGTTGAATCAAATAGTTCCATTACATTTACTTCTCCATCAATACCACGAACGGTTCCTGGCGATAATGAAAAATATGTTCGTTGTTTACCTATTACTCCTTTAAGTGTTATACCATTTTTAGGTCTAAATATCACACGCATACCATCCATAGCATTGTCGTATAATAATCCGCGGTTTTCATAAGCTCTAAATACAATGCCACTTCCAAATTGTTCGTAATAATTTCCTACGGTAATATCAATATCTTTATGGGCATATCTTGCAAAACGGTATGGTACTCCTGAACCTTTATAACCAGATAAAAAGCCTAATAATGGAGGGTTATAACTCTCAAAGCGACCGCCTGCACTAAAACCTCCACGAGTATAGGTTATATTTCCAAAAGCATTATATCTAAATAATTCACTTCCAGGATCAGCCCCAATGGCACTATCTTTTTGGTAATAAGCCCCATCAAATTGAAAATTGCCATGAATAGCACCTGGATCTTCTTTAAAGCTTTGCGATTTTAAATTTATGCTAAGCACTAAACCCAATAAAGCTAAATAATATTTAGATTGTGAATAAACCATATAAGAAAAGGGAGGTTATAAATGATGTACGATATATTAATTAGTGCGAGATTTTTTCACCCTTAACTAATTTTTTGACATTTTCAAACAATATTTCTTCGTCGCCTTCGGCGTAGGAATTGTGGCTCCACACAATTTCGCCTTTCCCGTCTATTAAAAAGGTGTGAGGTACATTATTTACATTCATGGCTCTTTTAAAATCTTGATTTTCATCAATGTAAACTTCGTATGTCCATCCTTTTGATTTTACATCAGTAACAACTTTACCCGAACTACGAGCGTCGTCTATTGAAATTGCAATTAATTTTACACCAGTTTCTTTTTGTAACTCGGCATACTCTTCATTGATAGCATCAAGTTCTTTTTTACACGGTTTGCACCAAGTAGCCCAAAAACTTATAATCATTGGTTTTCCATCATTACTAAAAGTATTAGAATTGATGCTAGTACCATCCAAATTTTTTACTGTAGCAGAAGGAAGTTTTCCACCATTATTAAAAGTAAAAGAAGTAAGAGTTAATATAATGGCAGATGAGATTACGATAAGCTGTTTCATAACTGTTAAATTTTTGTTTCAGCAAATATACTAAAAGGATTAAAATTTAGTGGAGTTAAAGTCATATAATAGAAAATTAAAATTGGATTCTTAACGACTTTTATGAAGAATTATCATCAGAGTATTACTTTATCTAAACTTTATTGATCTTCAAAGATTCGATGCAACGTTTTCCTTCTTCAAAAACAAAAAGCCATTCTTAAAACTTAAGAATGGCTTTTAAAACAAATTAATGAGTGAATTAGTTAGTTACACTAATGTTTCTATTAGTAGTACTTAAATTAATAAAGTAATATTTTTTGGTAGATGCCGTTGTGTTATTGAATTTATAAGCTGTAATGGTCATAAATGCATTTGAAGAAAGATCTAATGTACCCATTTCAGATGAAGAGAATGTATGCGAAGTTTGAGTGGCACCTTTCATTTTATAAATTGTTTTACTTCCAGATGTAATTTGGAAACATAATGAATCAGCATTTGATACCGAACTCGTGCTAAAAGTAAATGCACTACCTTTGCTTACAGATGTAATACTAGGTAATGTAGGATTTGAAGGAAAACCATTAGCGGTATATGTAAAAGCCGGAACATTAGTTGCTGAATTACCAGCTATACTCCATTTTGAATTACTGCTCCAGTTAATTCCAGTTGATTTAGGAGTAAAGATATAAGCATTATTTGATTGCTTTGCTAAAGTAGAATCGTTGGCAGTAATGGCACCACCATCTACTAATGTAGAAGAACCTGCAGCGTCGAATAAACTAGCTGTTGCACTTCCCATTGTAGTTGTAACTTCCATTGTAGTTCCAGGTACTGCAACTATGGCATTAACTTTCGATGCTATCATTGTACCGTTTCCATCAGTAAAACTTGGTGTTACAGGGGCATTTGATGCACTTCCTCCACCACCGCCGCCTGGTGTTGTTGGGGTTTCGGTTTCTGGCTCAGTATTATCTTTTTTTGAACATGATGTTAAAGTTATTGTACCAGCAATAACTAGTAATCCTAATAAATAAATGTGTTTTTTCATAGTAATAATAATTTAATAATTGATACAAAATTAAAAAGTTTAATTTTTAATGCTATACCCTGCTTTGGGTATTTTTTGTTCGTAATCAATTTAGAATGTAACTTTATGCAAATTTTTAATGAAAGATGAGAATTGTATTTATGGGTACTCCCGAGTTTGCCGTAGCAAGCTTAGATATATTAGTAAAGAATGGATATAACGTGGTTGCTGTTGTAACCGTACCTGATAAACCTGCTGGCAGAGGACAGTTAATACAACAATCGTCAGTGAAAAAATATGCCATTGAAAAAGGATTACCTGTATTGCAACCCGAAAAACTAAAAGACGAACATTTTATTAATCAATTAAAAACTCTAAATGCAGATTTACAAATTGTAGTTGCCTTTAAAATGTTACCTGAAATAGTGTGGAATATGCCACCATTAGGCACTTATAATTTACATGCTTCATTATTGCCTAAATATCGTGGTGCAGCGCCAATTAACTGGGCTATCATAAATGGCGAAACTGAAAGTGGAGTTACTAGTTTTAAACTAAAGCATGAAATTGATACTGGTAATATTTTGTTACAAGAAAAAGTAGTCATTTCTTCTAAAACAACTGCAGGTGAATTACATGACCAACTTATGAACCTAGGAGCGCAAGTTGTACTTAAAACAGTTCAAGTAATTGAAAGTGGTAACTATGAATTAAAACCACAAGATGACACTTTAAGTATTCATGCCCCAAAAATTTTTAAGGATACTTGTAAGATAAATTGGCAACAATCTGTGGATACTATATATAATCATATTCGTGGTTTATCGCCTTACCCAGCAGCTTATACCGAATTTAAAGATAAGAACAACCAATTAGTAAGCGTTAAATTATTTGTAGTTGAAAAACAAATTTCTCATGTTTCGGAAAGTACTGGAACCGTTAGTAGTGATGGAAAATCATATTTACGCGTGGCTTGCAACAATGGCTACATCTTTATAAAAGAGTTACAACTAGCTGGTAAAAAAAGAATAAGTATTGAAGAATTTTTGCGTGGCTTTAAAGTAGAAGAAACTTTTTCGTTTTTATAATCTCTTTATAGATAGTATTTACAGATTTTCTACAGTCTGTAAGGCTTATATAATGGTAAATAAGCCTTAGCTAAGGTCGTAAAAGCCTTATTTTAGTGCTATTTAGGGCTTACTTATTAACAAAATGGCGATTTATCAACAAAATCGGCACTTTTTCAGCCTTAGCTCTTGACAAATAAGGAATACGGCGTACATTTGTATTGTAATTAATTAAAAAGTTTAACCCTTAAAAATCAAAAAAAATGAACAAAGCAGAATTAATCGAAGCAATCGCAAACGGATCAAAATTAACTAAAGCTGATTCAGCTCGTGCTTTAGATGCAACTATCGAAGCAATTAGCAAAACTTTAAAAAAAGGTGACCGTTTATCTTTAGTAGGATTTGGTTCTTTTTCAGTAGCTAAGCGTTCAGCTCGTGTTGGTCGTAACCCTCAAACTGGTAAAGAAATTAAAATTGCTGCTAAAAAAGTAGTAAAATTCAAAGCTGGTGCTGAGTTAGCTGGAAACGTTAACAAAGGAAAATAATTAGAACTTCTAATTAAAAAGAAACTCCTCAATATTGGGGAGTTTTTTTTATGCCATTATTTTGATTAGTCCTTGGTTGAATAACTAATACCAAATACAACTACAATCTAGTTCAATCTGCTTATACTTTTCCATCAATACTCGCTCGCGCAGATATTCTCTTACTTTCTTTTAACCCGCTCACGCGGATTTGCAAAATTACAGTTTGCTTGTAAACTCAATAAGCAATTGGCAAACCTCTTTATATTTAGTAAGTGGTAAAGTAGCGGCAATGTCATAAATATCATGATAGGCCGTTGTTCCGCCTAATGTATAAATAAAAAAACTAGGAACGCCTTTTTCTGCAAACCAATAATGATCGCTATTAGCAGCTTTGCCTCTTTGTTTTATTTGTGGCACATAATGTTTTGCCTCATTGGTTTGATTTAAAATTTCAAATTGAGATTTAAAAACCGTTGCGTTAACTACCATAATGCCATCATCGCCTGTTCCAAGTAAATCTAAATTAGTAAGAAATTTAATTTTTGATAATGGAAAAACGGGGTGTTCAGTAAAATATTTTGAACCAAGTAATCCTGCTTCTTCACCACTAAAAAGGATAAACACCACCGAATATTTTAAAGGATGTTTTTTGTAATATTTGGCAAGGTTTAAAACCATACTTACACCACTAGCATTGTCGTTAGCTCCTGGAAAATAACAGTCAGTGCCCATAGCGCCAAGATGATCGTAGTGTGCTGTAAATACAATAAAACTATCGGGTTGCTGTGTGCCTTTTACATAACCAATTAAATTTTGATTCTTAAATGATGGAATAAATTGGTTTGTAAAAATGACATCAATAGTTTTTAATTCTTCAGGAAAAGAATCTTTTAATAATTCAATGGTTGTTTTATCAGATAATTCGGTAGCAACTGTATAAGTAAGTTTCTTTTTTAGTTTTACAGTTAATGGAAACGGTCTTCTTCCATCATTGGCTTCATAAGTTACACTATCTGTTTTATATAACTGAAAACCCGATTTTATAGTTTGTGCATTGGGGTAAATTAAGTAATGTACACCTGCTTTTAGTGGTTTACCATTTACAACTATTGTTATTGGTAATGGAAAAGTATTAACTGGAAAATGATAAACTTGTGCATAGGATTTATTAAATCTTAATAAACCTATTTTTTGGTACTCTTTGCTTAAATAGCTTGCAGCCTTATTTACACCATTGTTTACATAACCTCTTCCCAAAAATTTTTGTGAGGTTAATTTTTTTATCACTTGTTTGGCATAGCTCGTATCCTGAGCATAAATATTAAGTGCAAAAAAAAGTACGAAAATTATTGTAAACAAGTTGGCGTGGCGCAATATCATGTCGTGTGCTTATGAAAAACGTTTTTGAGTGAGGGCAATTATTTTTTTTACCATTTCATGTTCTTCTTTCCACATGTAAATATCCTTTAGTCCTTTTATATAAATCATAGCATCATCTAAAGTATTTACGGTGTTTATTTGTTCTATGGCAATATTATATTCATTAGCATTACCCGAAAATAAATCGTTTATCATCCTAAACTTATCATTAATACTAATAACGAGTGTAGGAAATGTTTTTTCTTCAACTGGCTTAGTTTGTTCAGGTACAGTATTATTAATTTCAGCTACTTCAGGGACAATCGTTTCTATTTCCACTTTAGGTTCGGCAATAGGCTCGGTAGCTGGTAAACTTGGTTCTACATCGGCAATTACTTGTTTTTCTTGTGGTGTAGGCACATTCATTAATTTTAAATGTAAGTTTAAATCGGGTGCTACATCTTTTTGCTCTTTTAATACTAAATATGCCGAAACTAATTTATTACAGTCGTTTAATGCTTTATATAAACTCTCCGAATATTGTGTACTTGGCGAAGGATGTTTTTCAAACTTCTCAATGGCTGTTTTTAATTCGCTAAGACTTGAGTAAACCTGTTTTAATAAAATATCCGTTTGCATAATGTGAATAATTAGAAAATAAATTTACGTTATTTTATCAATTCTTCCTGTATTTTTAGCTTTTGTTATTAAGATAAAATAAACATGTTTTTAGAAAACATAAAGCAAACTACAAATCGCAAAGGCTGGATAGAGGTTGTTTGTGGCTCTATGTTTTCGGGTAAAACAGAGGAACTCATTAGGCGATTAAAGAGGGCTCAGTTTGCCAAACAAAAAGTTGAAATTTTTAAACCTCAGATTGATACACGCTATGATGAGGTAAAGGTGGTTTCACATCAAGGTACCGAAATTCATAGCACACCTGTTCCAGCAAGTTCTAATATTTTGTTATTAGCAAATGATGTAGATGTAATTGGTATTGACGAAGCTCAGTTTTTTGATATGGAATTAATCAATGTGTGTAATCAGTTAGCCAATAGCGGAGTAAGAGTTATAGTAGCGGGCTTAGATATGGATTTTAAAGGGCAACCCTTTGGCCCAATGCCTGGATTATTAGCTATTGCCGAATATGTTACTAAGGTACATGCAATATGCGTAAGATGTGGTAGCTTAGCACACATTTCTCATCGCACAACACAGGATACTAATTTAGTATTATTAGGCGAAACCGATAGTTACGAGCCATTGTGCAGAGACTGCTACAATGAAGCTAATCATTAAACCCTATTATGGTTTAATTCCTAACTTATTTGAGTATTTTTTATACAAATCGGTTTGAAAATTAGTTAAAGAAATAGCTTGTCCGTTTATAAATGCCATGGTGATATGATTTGTTTTCATATCTAAAATATCTCCTTCCGAAACTATAAATGACGCTAATTTTCCGCTTTCTAAACTTCCTATTAAGCTATCTACACCCAATATTTTAGCGGCATTAAGGCTAATACTTTGTAAGGCTTCTTCTTTAGTTAAACCATAAGCAGCGGCTGTACCGGCTAAAAATGGTAAGTTGCGCGCATTCATAGCCTCCATATCGCCTTGGTTTTGTAAGCAAAACATAACCGAATCTTTGTGTAACAAATAAGGTAATTTATACAATATGTCGGTGGGTTGTTCTGGTAAATCGGGTAGGTCGTGTAGCCTATTAAGCATAATAGCAACTTGGTGTTTCTTTAAAAAGGAAGTTATTTTATAACTGTCTTTACCACCTACAATAATTATTTTTTTAATTTTAAATTTCTCTGCAAAATCTACTGCCGAAATAATATCTTTCACATAATCGGCTTTTAAATACAAGTTTTTAGAACCATTAAAAACGCCTTTCATAGCATCGTATCTCAAATTTTGTTCGCTAACTGTGGTAGATTGATAATAGGCATACGCATTTTCAAAAAACTCTTGTAATTGCTTTAAGTCATTATCATATTGCTTGTTTCGGCTATTGGGCTCTGGTTCTGCCCACCAGCCATGCTTTTCAATCATACTCGGAAAATTAACATGCACGCCATCATCCATTTTTAAAACGGCATCTTCCCAATTCCAACCCACTGTAGCTAAAATAGAAGATGTACCCGGAATTCGTCCGCCACGTGGTGTAGATTGTGTGTAAAGCACACCATTTGTTTTTACGGTTTCTAAAATTTTACTTTCGGCATTGTAGGCTATTACACTTCTAACATGCGGATTAAAATTTCCAGTTTCATTATAATCGCTGGTTTGTCTTACGGCTTCGGCTTCTTGCAACCCTAAAATACAATTGGGAGCAATAAGGGCAGGATAAATATGTTTACCAAATACATCTATTGTGGTATCAAATTGGCTTATGTCAATTCTTACATTCGTAGCATTGCTTACCATATCTATTTTATTTTCTTTTATAGACAAATAAGCGTTTTCTATTACCTCGCCATTACCAATATGCACAGTAGCATTTTTAAATAAAATACGTTTTGAATGTTGAGCCAATAAAACACAAGATGTAAAAAAGAATAAAATAAAATAGCGCATCATATTATCTAATTTCTAGTTAGGTAAATGTAATAAAAATACAGTAATTTTACCCAGATGAACAAAAAAACAGTTAAAGTTGCAAAACCACATCGTGTACTATTGCAAGCTATTGTTTCTACACTCGAAACAATTTTTAATGAACATAAATATGCCGATAAAGTTATTGAAAAGACTTTAAAGGAAAACCCAAAGTTTGGTAGTAGAGATAGGCGATTGGTAGCCGAAACTACCTACGACATTGTTCGTAATTACCGTTTATTAGCGTATTTATCGCAACGAGAAAATGATTTTTGGTCAATATTAGGCGTGTATTTTATTGTAAGACAAATGCCTGTTCCGCACGAAAGAGAATTTAAAGAGTTTCGACAAGAAACGGTATTTGCCATGCTAAAGGCTATAAGCGATGAAAAAATAAAACAATCTTATCCAGATTGGTTGTGGACATTGTGCGAAGAAGAATTAGGAAAAACCAATTGGTTAAAAGAAGCCAAAGCCCTTAATCAACAAGCCGAAGTGGTATTGCGAGTTAATACACATAAATCAAGAAAGGAAATACTTCAAAAATTTTTATTAGAAAAAGATATTGAAACAGAATTTATTAATGGCTACGAAGATGCCTTACGTCTTGTGCAACGCCAAAACTTGTTTCAAAACGAATTGTTTAAGTTGGGATTATTTGAGATACAAGATGCAGGATCGCAACGCATTTCGGAATTTTTAAATGTAGAGCCAGGTATGCGAGTGATAGATGCTTGTGCAGGCGGTGGTGGTAAATCTTTGCATTTATCGGCCATTATGAAAAACAAAGGCAAAATAATTGCCATGGATGTAACCGAATGGAAACTAACCGAACTTAAAAAACGAGCTAAGCGTGCATCGGCGGATAATATTGAAACACGCTTAATTGAAGGTTCTAAAACCATTAAACGACTAGAAAATACAGCCGATAGATTGTTGCTAGATGTTCCATGTAGCGGAACAGGAGTTATAAAAAGAAACCCAGATGCTAAATGGAAATTAAACGAAGAGTTTATTAACCGAACTAAAGAACTACAAAAAACAATCTTACACGATTACTCCTTAATGACTAAAGTGGGCGGCTATTTGGTGTATTCTACTTGTAGTATTTTACCAAGCGAGAATAATAAACAAGTGGAATTGTTTTTAGCTAACAATTCAAAATTTGAATTTGTAAAAGATGAAACCGTTTTACCAAGTGCTGGATTTGATGGATTTTATATGGCATTAATAAAACGTGTAGGCTAAGCTATTGATTGCTATTTTTAAAATAAAATACTAACTTGCTTACCTGAAATAAACCTTTAAAACTGATACCTATGAAACATGTATTAACAATTATATTAGCTTTTATGTCGCTGTGCATGGTTGCACAAACTAAAGTAGAGAATGTAGATGCTGCAACCTTTAAAAAATTAATAGATGAAAACAAATATGAGTTAATTGATTTAAGAACCGATGATGAATTAACTAAAAAAGGATTTATAAAAGGTGCCAAACAAATAGACTGGTTTAAAAAAGATGCCGAAGCAACCATTAAGGCTTTAGACAAGACAAAAACATACTTGGTGTATTGTGCAGCGGGTGGCCGTAGCGGGCAATGTGCTGAGTTAATGGTTAAAGAAGGCTTTACCAAAGTTTATAACTTATCTAAAGGTTTTGATGACTGGAAAAAACAAGGCTTTGATATAGAACTTAAGAAGTAATTCTCTTAATTTCTACTTTTGTGTAGTTTTAATTTTTGGGAGATTACGCAATCATTTACTTAGAAAAAATTAATTTTTTACAATTTAAGGAACATAAGGAGTAACTGTGACAAATTGTTTGGAAAAAATTAATAATTAAAAACGACAGATAATTATATTCTATAATACTACAAGATGAAATGCTTATATATACTAATGATTACAAATACAGTGGAGCGGGGGAGTTTTATTTCATTGAATAATCTTTTATCTTGTTAAAAGTTGTTCTTATTTCCAATTCTGTTCCAAGTTCGTAGTTTGTTAAAGTATAAATTAAGCAACTCAAATACACATAAAATTCTTTTTCCAAAGGAAAGTCTCTAAATCTTACAGTAATGTCGGTTTTTGGGAACTGGATATGTTGAATAACTACGTCTCTTTTACCATTTACGTAGAGCTTCCAATTTCCACCAATTCCATAAAAATTATGATAACCAACTATTTTGTCACTTCCGATAATGTTGTGAAGAACTATAATTCTATGAGTTTCATTATTATCAACTGATTCTACAAAACGATATACTAAATTGTGATTTTTTAAATGGTCAATTGTTTTATTTAGCTCAGAAAATTCACTAATCGAATGACCTCCTAATATATTTAGTTTAACTGTAATAAATTTGGTGCCCACATTAGCAAAAGTATTGTCTTTGGAAATACCCGATAACTCTTCACTATCTCCATGAAAGGTGTGTCCAATATATAGATTTAATGGTTTCATTTTGTTGTACGCTTTAATAATTACCGCTATCGTCAGCCAATGAAAAAAAACTCATAATCATTAACATAGGCGGGTTGCTATTTATAAAATAAATGTACAAATAAAAAATGAATTGCCGATTTCTTTGTGTTTGTTAATTTTAATTTAGTAAAATTTATGGATACAAGAGGTTTAATAAAAATTTGTTAAATGCTTTTGCAGATAGATTTTGTATTTTCGATATTAAACAAATAATTATTCTCGTGTAGAAGTATAGGATTGTAAAAATATGAATCAACTAAACACAGCCCCAACTATAGAGTTCAAATCAAGTAAATTGTTTTACACATGGTTAGATAAACATCATAACAAATCGAGTGGAATATGGCTTAGGATATTTAAAAAAAATACTGGAATGAAAACAATTACCTATGCCGAAGCACTTGATGTAGCGCTTTGTTATGGCTGGATAGATGGGCAAAAAAAATCTTTGGATAGTGTTTCGTGGATTCAGAAATTTTGCCCACGAAGTGCTAAGAGTATTTGGTCGAAAGTAAATGTAGGACATGCGGAGCGTTTAATTAACGAGGCTAAAATGAAGCCTGCTGGGCTTAAAGCAATTCAAGATGCTAAAGCAGATGGCAGATGGGACAGAGCCTACGATTCGCCTAGTAAGATGACAATTCCCGACGATTTTATAGAATTACTTAGTAAGAATAAAACCGCACTCCAATTTTATAAAACACTCAATAAAACAAATCTTTATTCAATTGGTTTTAGGCTACAAACAGCTAAAAAACAAGAAACACGAGAAAAGCGTATGAACGACATTATTGAAAAATTAGCCAAAGGAGAGAAGTTTCATTAATAAATGAACTTATACTTTTCCGTTATATTTTCTCAAAAACCATTCGATAGATAGCAATAGTAAGATGAAGAAAAACAACCATTTTAATTGAACTAAATCGGTGAGTTGCTTATGCGAATAGGTAATTGAGGTGATGTTTTGGTTAGAATTGATGATGCTTGCTAATTGTTGTATTTGATTTCTATAAACGAGTTGCCCACCACTTTCATTGGCCATTTGATATAAAAGTTGATGATTAGCGACAGTATTAATTTTCTCCGAAACAATTTCTTTCACAGTTATAATTCCAGATTTTACAAATAGTTTTTCTCCATATTTTACCCTTGCTTCATAGCTATATTCGCCAGCAGAAAAACGCCCTACTGGTAAATAATACATATTTTGTTTTTTTGTGAAAATGTAATCGTAGGTTTTACCATTTTCATCTTTTAGTTGAAGCTGAACCTCTGGTTCGGTAGTAAGCTCATAGCTTTGATTGTAAACCTCGGCATTAAACTCAATGGGCTCATTTTCGTTTATAATTTTTTTAGTATGAACTCTAAAAAAACTTTTGTCGGCTTTAACTGATAAATATTGAACGGTTTTACTGATGAGTTCATTAAATAAATGTTGATTTTCATGTTCCACGTAATCTCTCATACGCCATCTCCACAAACCATCTCCAACAAATGCACCTAATTTTATCGAATTTATTTCGGTAAAATATAACAACGGATAATCGGTTTCTACCAAACCAATTTTTTGAGTTAATAAACTATTTACAGTATTACCTGAAACAGTATTTGCAAAATTACATTTTACAGCTGGTAAATCTTTTAAGAAATTTTGTAACTCGGTACTTATAGTAAATAAAGTAAAATCTTTTCTATATACTGCTTCTACATCATTTTTACGCGAATCGTTTAACCGTTTAATATTAACTCCTGTTATAGGGTTCATCACATCATTGCCAATACATAATACCGATTGGTTATTTGCTTTTATTTCGTTAGTAAGGCGAGTAGGCAATAAGGCAGTTTGATGTGTGATGATAAGTGCATACGGTTTTAATGGTTTAGTAAACTCTGCTGCTAAAGCAATTTCTACTTCATAAGTTTGTAATGATGCAATACTTTGTTCTATAGCCGAAATATCTGGGTGAGGTGCATTGGCTAAAATCAAAATTTTTTCCCTATTATCAATTACATCTACTATAAACGAAAAGGAATTATTGAATTTGTTTTTGTCGTTTTTAGGTAAAGTTACATTCACTTGATAAGTTTGAACGCCAGGTTTATCAGCATCTATCACAAACTGAATGGTATTGCTAAAATTTTCCGAGGTAATGCTTATGTTTTTTGATTGTATGGTTTTTCCTTTATGAGAAATGCTGATGGTAACTTCTTCATTTTTTAAGTCAATAGCATTGATTATAACTTCTACTGGAAATGTATTACCTAAATACGCAATCTGATTATGATTTACAGCTTGTATCCAAACATCTTTTAAAGCTGTTGTATCGCCTAAAGCAATGCTATAAATAGGGGCATTTAATTTCTTAATATCATAAATGGGATTCTTGCCTTTGTTGTAAATACCATCACTGGCTAATATTATAGCCCCAATGTTTTTATTAACGTAATTATTTTCTATATCATTTAAGGCCTTTGATATATCGGTCTCTTTCCCTTTAAAATCAAATGTTTCCGATGGTTTTGATTCGCTGTCAAATTGATATGTTTTTACATCAAAATTTTCTTTAAGACTACTAATTAAAGTTTGAATTTCTGTAGTGTATGTTGTTTTAATATCTAATGAATCTTTATTAGCAACAAGTGATGCTGAATTATCTTGAGCAATGATGATAACAGGTTTTTCAACTTCATTAACAATTCGTTTTATGAAAATATCAAGTAATAAAAGACATAACACGCTAATAGATATAAAACGTAAGGCAGCTAAAGAGTATAGTAATGATTTAGAACGTTCTGCATTTTGTTTATCTCTAAAATAAAGCAAGGCACTAAATACAAACCCTACTATTAAACATAGTAGGGTGTAGTACCAAGGATAATTAGAGATAAGTTCCATAATTATTTAAGATTTTTGTTTAAAAATAAAAGAAATAAATCTTAAATCTTAGATTGCTTTAGAATTAGGTGAGCATTCCGCCACACACATTAATACATTGTCCAGTAATGTAAGCACTCATATCGCTAGCTAAAAATAGCGTAAGGTTAGCAACATCTTCGGCAGTACCACCACGTTTTAAAGGAATTGAATCGCGCCATTGTTGTACCACTTTTTCATCAAGTGCACCAGTCATTTCAGTTTCAATAAATCCTGGGGCAATGGCATTACTTCTAATATTCCGAGAGCCTAACTCTAATGCTACTGATTTAGTAAAACCAATAATACCAGCTTTAGAGGCAGCATAGTTAGCTTGTCCAGCATTACCTTTTACACCCACTACCGAACTCATATTGATAATAGAACCACTACGAGCTTTTAACATGGGTTTTTGAACCGCTTTAGTTAAGTTAAATACCGATTTTAAATTGGCATTTATAACTTCGTCCCATTGTTGTTCAGTCATACGCATTAAAAGTGTGTCGCGTGTAATGCCAGCATTGTTTACTAAAACATCAACTGTACCAAATTCGGTAACAACATCGTTTACTAGTTGTTCGGCTGCTTTAAAATCAGCGGCATCGCTTTGGTATCCTTTTACTTTAACACCATATTTAGAAGCTAATTCGCTTTCAAATGCTTTTGCTTTTTCTACAGACGATAAAAATGTAAAAGCGATATTGCATCCTTGCTCAGCAAATTTTTCGGCAATACCTTTTCCTATGCCTCTTGATGCACCTGTAATAATAGCTACTTTGTTTTGTAAAAGTTTCATGTATTGTGTTTATTTAATGTATTGTGTTTATTTGATGATTAATTTTTCGTGAATTTCTTTATCATTTAATAGTATTGATAAGATATAAGTTCCTTTACTTAATTTGTTTTCGGTACGTACGGTTATTTTATTACTGTTTTCTTCCATCTTTACCAACTCTTTAAAACATACTTTCCCTGATAAATCTTTAATTTCAATTAATACATTTTTTTCATTGTCTGAATTTAAATGAATATCAAAAGTACCATCATTAGGATTTGGTAAGATGGTGATTTTACTTATCGAATGGTTATTTATAACAGATATAATCTTTGAGTATGTATATGAACCATCTTTGTCAGTTTGCTTAAGTCGGTAATAGGTTATTCCATCAAGTGGATTCAAATCAATTTCATTATAGATAGTTAATTCATTTTCGTTTCCTTTGGCTTTGCTTGTGGCTAATGGTTCAAACTGTATTCCGTTACTACTTTTTTCAATCGTAAAAAAATCATTATTTAGTTCTGATGCAGTTGCCCATTTTAAATTAACTTGTTTGTTGTTTAATTCGGCTGTAAAATAAAGTAAAGTTATAGGTAAAGGGCTTTGCATATAGTTTTTGGTGCCCACTGTATAATAACCATCTGTGGTTAAACTATAATTATTAAATTGAATTTTATTTCCCGAAATAGTCGACGCAGTTGTTAATTCTGTCCAACTTCCTGCCTGTGTGGCGCGATACAGCAACACGTAGTTACTTGCAGGGGCACTAAGTGGTAAACCAGAGATGTTTCCTGCAATCTCATCAAATTCAATATTGGTATTAATGTTCGTACTGGTGTTTGTTACATCAATGTACCATATTCTACTCCACCTAGCATTATTAGTGCCAGTCATTCCAGACACATCTGTTGTTAAAGGAGTATTAGAATCGCTAGAATAACCCACTAAGATATAATCCCCATTATTTAAACCTGAGTTAACTGAAATTCCAAGTCCATCTGTAACACTAGCAGAAAAAGTAGTGTTACTACCTGAACTTTCTTGTCCTACACCTGCCACTTTTTTATCATAATCGCCATTTGAAGGCGTATCTCCACTGTATTTATCATTAGCAGAAAGTGTAATGTTATATTTTGATGACAAATAATTGTCAACTATGTTTTTTTGGGCGTCGTTTAAAGATATATTGTAAATAATAACCTCCGAGATGTTGCCATCCCAAGTTTCAGTTCCTTGAGTTCCAATGGCTACATCTGTCCATGAGTTTAACGTGCCGTCATAGGTAATTGTGCCAGCAATACTATTGTTTACATATTGATTAATATTTGTACCGTCATATCTATTTGTTGTAATATAACCAGTATTAGCTGCCAAGGCTGTTACTTTAGAGATATTTCTTTGGGAGTTATTTGTTTGTATCCCTCTTCCCCAAATTCTTTGATTTGTTCTATCTACCCACATTCCAATACTTTTATTTCCAGGAGTAGTTGAATAACCTAAACCAGTAGGCGAACCTTGCAAAATACCAGGATTTGGTTTTGAGACTGGTAATGTTATATAATTTAAGGCAATAAAAGTAGTTAATTGGCTATTGGTGCTTAGCCCTGCTGATAATATACCGTCATTGTTGCCATCAAATCTAATAGAGGGTAAGTTGTTAAAAATATTAGTTTGATACGTGGGCTTATTTGCAGCAGTTAACTGTATAGCGTGTTTTGAATTTCCAGATTGGTCATTCCATTGTTGTACACTTCCTCCAGCTGTAGAGGGCGTAGTGCCAGCATCGCTAAAAGTGCCTACATCTGCTTTAAGCCATAAAACATTTGATGTTGAATTACCTACGCCAGCAGGTCCTGTTTGTGCAAATGTTACATATTGTAAAATGCTTAAAATAAATAAAATCCTAATTTTCATATTCTACCAAAGTTATTAAAATTAAGATATAATTGAACATTTTCTTCAATTATTTTTTCTTACTCACTTTTTTTGGTGCTGCTTTTTTACTTGCCGCTTTTTTTACAGTTGCCTTTTTAGCAGCTACTTTTTTAGCAGGCGCTTTTTCTTTGGGGAGTTTTACTACTTTTGCTTTTTTCACAGTGCTTTTTTTAGCAGTAGCTTTTTTGCTAAAGGCATTAGGTAATTGGGCTTCAATCATTTCCTTTACATCATCAAGCGTTAGCGCTTGTAATTCTTCTTCGTTGTGCTTTCCGCCTCCTTTTTTAATTAGCTTCAGCATGTTTTTTCCAAATTTAATAAATGGCCCCCAACGTCCATTTTCAACAGATATTTTTTCTTCCGGCCAATTTTGGATATAACGGTTTGCTTCCTTTTCTAATTTCTTGACAATGAGTTCCTCAATATCTTTTTGCGATAAATTGTCAAAATTATAAGCTCTCGGAACATTAATAAACATACCATCATATTTAATAAACGGCCCAAATCTGCCTTTGCCTTTGGTTACTCCTTTCCCTTTGTACGTGGCGATTGGCGCATCAGCCGCTTCTTTTTCTTTTATAATTTCTATGGCTTTTTCCATATCTACTGTTAATGGATCAATAGTTCGTGGAATAGAAATAAAGGATTCGCCAAGTTTAATATATGGTCCAAATCTTCCTACCGCCACAGTAACTTCTTCGCCATTATAGTCGCCAAGAGTAAGCGGAAGTTTAAATAAATCTAAAGCTTCTTCTAAGGTAATGGTTTCGATACTTTGATTTTTTCTTAAACTGGCAAATTTTGGTTTTTCTTCCGAGCCATCAATACTTTCGCCTATTTGTGCTAAGGGACCAAAACGTCCTACGCGTACACTCACTTGTTTCCCGCTTACTGG
This sequence comes from Bacteroidota bacterium, assembly GCA_963169355.1. Lineage (GTDB taxonomy): Bacteria > Bacteroidota > Bacteroidia > B-17B0 > Aurantibacillaceae > UBA4416. Next base: position 130,701 of record CAUJCR010000031.1, read on the forward strand.
GTCGGTTCCTAACATTCTTTCTCCTGTAGCGCGTTCGCTATTTTCACTGGTATTTTCTACTGTTTTATGAAAGGGTGTATAAAATGCTTTCAACATTTTTTGCCAATCAAGTTGTCCTTCGGCTATTTCATCAAATTCTTCTTCTACTTTGGCTGTAAAATTATAATCCAATATAGTTGGAAAATATTTAATTAAAAAATCATTTACAACCATGCCTATATCAGTAGGAAATAGTTTGGCTTTTTCGGCTCCAGTATTTTCGGTTTTGATTTGTTTTTTTATGTTGCTTGTTAAAGTAAGTTGTATATATTCTCTTGGAGTACCTTCTTTATCTGTTTTTTCAACATAATTTCTTTTTTGTATAGTGCTAATGGTAGGGGCGTAAGTAGAAGGACGACCAATACCTAATTCTTCTAATTTTTTAACTAAGCTAGCTTCGGTGTATCTAGCTGGATGATGTGTGAAACGCTGAGTGGCAGTGATTTCTTGCTTATTAAGTTTCTCACCAACTTTCATAGGTGGAAGTATAGAGGTGTTTTCATCATCTGTATTTTCGTCGTCTGAACTTTCGATATACACTTTTAAGAAACCATCAAATTTTAAGACTTCACCTTGTGCCACAAAAATTTCAGAGGTATTGCTAATGGCTACTTTAGCTGTTGTTTTTTCTAATTCGGCATCACTCATTTGCGATGCAATAGTGCGTTTCCAAATTAAGTCGTACAAACGTTGCTCGTTTCTATCGCCCTCTACTTCTGTTTTATCAATATAAGTAGGTCTAATAGCCTCGTGCGCTTCTTGAGCGCCTTTGTTTTTATTTTTATACTGGCGTGGCTGATAATATTGATTACCATAATTTTTGGTAATGGCATTTTTAGCTTGTCCCATAGCCGTTTCAGATAAATTAACTGAATCGGTACGCATATAGGTTATTTTACCAGCCTCGTATAAGCGTTGTGCTACTTGCATAGTTTGCGCTACCGAAAACCCCAGTTTGCGAGCCGCTTCTTGTTGTAGCGTAGAGGTAGTAAATGGTGCAGCAGGCGTACGTTTAGCAGGTTTTGTTTCTAAACTTTGGATAGTGTATAAAGCCGATTGACATTTTTCTAAAAAAACTTGCGCTTCTTTTTCACTATTAAAACGTGTGTCTAGTTCAGCTTTTAAGGTGCTATCGCTCACTTTAAAAAGAGCGGATACTTTATAAGCAGAAGTGCTTACAAATTGTTGTATCTCACGCTCTCTCTCCACAATAAGTCTTACCGATACCGATTGAACACGTCCTGCTGATAAGCTTGGACGTACTTTTTTCCATAATATGGGCGAAAGTTCAAAGCCTACTAATCTATCTAATATACGACGTGCCTGTTGGGCGTTTACAAGATTAATATCAATTTCGCGCGGATTTTCAATAGCCTTAGTAATAGCAGGCTTAGTAATTTCATGAAAAACAATGCGTTTAGTATTCTTTTTATTTAAACCTAAGGTTTCAAATAAATGCCAGCTAATGGCTTCTCCCTCTCGATCCTCATCGGATGCCAACCAAACCATATCGGCTTCTTTACTTAATTTCTTTAATTCGGCAATTACTTTTTCTTTATCTGGTTGAACTTCGTAAGTCGGGGTAAAGTTATTCTCAATATCTACTCCAAATCCTTTTTTAACTAAATCTCTAATGTGCCCAAAACTCGACTTTACCGTGAAATCTTTTCCTAAAAATCCTTCAATGGTTTTTGCTTTAGCGGGGGACTCAACAATTACTAAATTTTTTGCCATGCGTTCTATGTTTTAAAGTCAAAAATCAATCATTTTTTGGAGCTTATACCTTATATATATGTCCTCAAAATTTTCGCAAAGGAAAATAATTTTATTTAATTAATCCTAATTTTTATTTTTTCAAGAGCTCCTAAACCCATTCATTTTGTATTTATTTTATAAATTAAAAAATTGATTATCAGTATTTTGAAATATTTTGAAATATTTTTTAGTTGAAGCATTAAAAAACGTGAATTGTGTCAAAATGACAGAATAATGCTTTATCTTTGCATTTTTAAAGCGAAACATGGAAAATAAAGTAATAGACGAATCAAGGCAGGGCGAGGCAATGATGATGGAATCGGGGAATAATTCGGGTAAAAAATTGTTTTTAGAAAGTTATGGTTGCCAAATGAATTTTTCGGATAGTGAGATTGTGGCTTCTATCTTAATAGATAAAGGTTATACTACAACTAATGATTATAAAGAAGCCGATGTGATTTTTGTAAACACATGTGCCATACGTGAGAATGCAGAATCGAGAGTTCGCCAAAGATTACAAGATTATAAAAAAGTAAAGAAAAACAATAAAAGTGCTCTAATTGGTGTGTTAGGTTGCATGGCCGAACGATTAAAACATCAATTTTTAGAACAAGAAAAATTAGTAGATATTGTAGTTGGTCCCGATGCGTATAGAGATTTACCTAATTTGATAGATGTTGCAGAAACTGGACAAAAAGCAGTGAATGTAATATTAAGCAAAGAAGAAACGTATGCGGATATATCGCCTGTGAGATTGGATAACAATGGGGTGAGTGCATTTGTAAGCATTATGCGTGGTTGCGATAATATGTGTAGTTTTTGCGTAGTGCCTTTTACGCGTGGTCGTGAACGTAGCCGAGAACCCGAAACCATTGTGCGTGAATGTAAAGAAGCCTTTGATAAAGGTTATAGAGAAGTAACTTTATTAGGACAAAATGTAAACTCATACCTGTGGACTGGTGGCGGATTAAAGAAAGAAATTTTAACAGAAGAACAACGCAACAACGCCACCACCTTTGCACAATTGCTCGAAATGGTAGCGTTAATTCATCCTGATTTAAGAGTACGTTATTCTACATCACACCCTAAAGATATGGGCGATGATGTATTAGAAGCAATGGCACGACATGAAAATATTTGTAAATACATTCATCTACCAGTACAAAGCGGTAGTTCCGAAGTTCTTGAAAAAATGAATAGAGGTTATAGCAGAGAATGGTATTTAGATAGAATTGCTGCAATACGTCGTATAATGCCCGAGGCAGCAATTAGTTCGGATATTATTACGGGGTTTTGCGGAGAAACCGAAGAGCAACATCAAGAAACCTTATCACTAATGGAATATGTAAAATATGATTTTGCTTACATGTTTGCCTATAGTGAGCGTCCTAAAACATTAGCCGAAAGAAAATATAAAGATGATATATCGGAAGATGTAAAAAGTAGAAGACTAACTGAGATAATAGATTTGCAACGAAAACATAGCGAACAAAGAACTAAAGAAGGAGTGGGTAAAATACACCGTGTGTTGGTAGAAGGTATCTCTAAAAAATCGACAGAGATGATGAGCGGTAGAAATTCTCAAAATTCAGTAGTGGTTTTTCCTAAAGGAAATTTAAAAAAAGGAGATTATGTGAACGTGTTGGCTACCAGTTGCACCAGCAGTACTTTAATAGGAGAAGTTGTATAAACCGTAATTTGATATAAAATAAAAATGACATTACAAGATATAAAAAGACGTTTTGAAATTATAGGGAATAATCCATTGTTAGATAGAGCAATAGATGTGGCTTATCAAGTGGCTCCTACCGATTTGAACGTACTAATAACAGGCGAGAGCGGAACAGGTAAAGAAGTCTTTCCTCAAATTATACATCAAAATAGCGCTCGCAAACATGGTTCGTACATAGCTGTAAACTGTGGCGCTATACCCGAAGGAACAATTGATAGCGAACTTTTTGGACATGAAAAAGGCGCTTTTACTGGCGCACACGAAGCTAGAAAAGGTTATTTTGAAGTAGCTAATGGTGGAACAATTTTTTTAGATGAAGTAGGGGAGTTGCCATTATCTACGCAGGCACGCTTGCTACGTGTGTTAGAAACTGGTGAGTATATTAGAGTGGGAAGTAGTAAAGTTCAAAAAACAAATGTGAGAGTGGTAGCGGCTACTAACCTTAATTTTAGCCTTGCTATTGAAAAAGGAAAATTTAGAGAAGACTTGTATTATCGTTTAAACACCGTTCCAGTGAATTTACCGCCACTACGCGAACGTAAAGGTGATATTACTTTGTTGTTTCAAAAATTTGCACACGATTTTGCATCTAAATACCGCATGCCAACTGTAAAGCTGCTACCAGAAGCCGAACAAGCTTTAATTAATTACTATTGGCCTGGTAATATTCGTCAGCTAAAAAACATTACCGAACAAATTTCAATTATTGAAAAAGAACGAGAAATTTCATTAGAATGTTTATTGCAATATTTACCAAATTATAATGTAAGTAATGTGCCAACCTTGGCTGGTGCTTCATTTTCTGGTGCTTCAAGTAATTCAGATTTGAATGAGCGCGAATTGTTGTATAAGGTGTTATACGATATGAAAAAAGATTTGAATGATTTAAAAAAAGTAGTACGCGACATCATTCAATCTGGTAGCGTTAATTTAAGCGATTTACCTAATGAACATATTCCAACTACAGATAGCATTCAGCCTCTTGGCGCCAATTATTCAGAAGTAACAGGCGTAAATGATATTAAAATTCATAACCCTATTATTGTAAAAGAAGGCGCTGGATATACGAAACCAATTGAAGTAGAAGAATCTTTATCGCTTCAAGATAAAGAAATTGATATGATTAAAAAAGCACTAAAAAAACATAAAGGTAAACGAAAGTATGCTGCCCAAGAATTAGGTATTAGCGAACGAACATTATACCGAAAAATTAACGAACACAAAATTGAAGAGTAAATAATAAAACATAAATTTAAACCCAAAGATTTAAACACGATGAAACTACTTAAATTATCTATTGCTGTTGTAGCTATTAGCATAATGGCTGCTTGTGCATCTAAAAAATCAACAACTACAAGCACAGCCGAAACAAAAACAACAGAGGCTCCAAAACGAATTGGTAATGGTGTATTTGCACCTCAAGACGAACAGTTAACTGCAATACAAGCAAAATACCCAAATGCTACGATGGCTGTACTAAACGAAGGGCACGCTATTTATACTGGCGCTTGTACAAATTGCCATGCAGCTAAAAGTATTTATAAATTTTCGGAACAAGACTGGCCAGGTATTATTGAAAGCATGTCGAAAAAAGCAAAGCTAACCGCTGAACAAAAAGAGGCTTTAACACAATATGTGTTTTCAATTAAAATGACTCAACCTGCATCTGCTCCAAATAAATAAGATGAACGAAGCCTTACTCCATACTATTTGGAAGTATAAATTGCTTCAGCTTAATCAATTTATTGGAACTAAAAACGAAACTATTGAAATAGTTTCTATTGGTGAACATAATCAGGACTCAGGTCCTGATTTTTTTAATTCTAAAATTAAAATAAATAATCTTTTACTGGCTGGTAATGTGGAAATTCACATTAAAACCTCCGATTGGCTGAAACACCAACACCAATTTAATAAAGCCTATGATAATTTAATTTTGCATGTTGTGTACGAACACGATGTAGAACTTGAACAGAATAAGCAATTTAATGTATCTGTTTTAGAACTTAAAAGTTACATTAAACCTCAGTTGATTGAACAATATCATCAACTCCAAGTATCTAAACAAAAAATAGCTTGTGGACAGGCAATTAATACGGTTCCAAGCATTGTTTGGAATTTGTGGTTAGATAAGTTAGCTGTTTCGCGCCTTGAGAAAAAAACAAATTACATAGAACAATTATTTCAGTTTGCACAACATAACTTTGAAGAAACCTTATATCTTCTTTTATTTAGAAGTTTTGGATTAAAAATAAATGATGAAGCATTTGAATTATTAGCTAAGCATTTATCTTATTCTATCATCAAAAAACATATAGGAAATATTACTCAAATAGAAGCGTTATTGTTTGGTGTTGCTGGATTTTTAGATGAACCTTTACAAGATGCGTATGCAAAGGAATTACAAAATGAGTTTGAATTTTTAAAACACAAATATCAATTAGTTACTTTGCAAAAAACGATTTGGAAATTTTCTAAAACACGTCCGTCAAATTTTCCAACCATTCGATTAGCCCAATTAGCACAGCTTTTAAATCAGCAAACATCTTTATTTCATTTCATAGAAAAACAACCTTCCATAAAAGAAATCAAACAATTTTTTAATATAACACCAAGTAATTATTGGCAAACACATTATTATTTTGATAGCGATGAACAAAAATTAAGTTGTAAGATAGGAGAGTTATCAATTAATAACAGCATTATAAATACTATAGTTCCGTTTTTGTTTTTTATGGCGCAACACACCCAACTGGAGTTTTATATAGATTATGCTTTAAACCTGTTGCAAGCCTTGCCACCTGAGGAGAATGCAAAAACAAAACCTTATGCTCAATTAGGCATGGAAGCTAAAAACGCCATGGAAAGTCAAGCACAGATTTACCTTTTTGATAATTATTGTTTAAAAAAAGAATGTTTAAAATGTAGTGTGGCAGAATTTTTGCTTAAAAATTAAATTAATTTTACTTTTTAAAAAAAATGATAGATAAAATACAATATTGGTTTGAGCAAAAAGCCTTTGGTGTGTGCGAATGGTGGGGAAAAAAACTAGGCATTAAAACGACTCACATACGTATGTATTTTATTTACTTGTCTTTCTTTACGTTTGGTTCTCCAATTATTATTTATTTTATGATGGCTTTTATATTGGAGCATAAAGCTTTTTTTAAACCCAGTTCATATAAAAAACGCCAAAGTGTTTGGGATTTGTAGATTTTAGTTGAATCTGCTTTTTTTTCGGTTAAAGTCTTATTTTTTACTTTTAAATAGGTGTTTAGTGTTAAATTTCTTGTGTTATTACAGAGGTTTAATATCTTTGTAATGCGTAATAAACTTAAAAATTCGTTTAAAAAATACCATTATATGAAGAATTCATTAATCATCTTTTTTTTATTCATTTCAACTCTCATATTTGCCCAAGTTCCTCAGGGCATTAATTATCAATCTATAATTCGTACAAGTGCTGGCGCAGTGATGAGTAATTCGGCTGTAACGGTTGATTTTAAATTATACGATGGCTTATCAGGACCTTTGTTATATCATGAGTCTCATGCAACTAATACCAATCAATTTGGTATGGTGAATCTTGTAATTGGTCAAGGTACTCAGATAGGTGGATCAGTTGCTTCGTTTTCTGCTATACCATGGGCAATTGGCATAGGATATGAGGTGTTTGTTAATTCAAATATAATAGGCACTAAACAATTATTTATGAGTGTGCCTTACGCATTACACTCAAGGGCACCTATTGTTACTTATAGCAATAATATTTTATCAATAGGTGGTAATACAACTACAATAAATACGGGAACAACTTATACTGCGGGTAGTGGAATAGATATAAACTCTGGCATTATTACTAGTACAGCTAATATAGTAGGGGCTGGTTCAACAACAGTAACTGGTACTTACCCTAATTTAATTATTAATACACCAACTGTGGCGCCAAGTCAATCTGTTTCAATTATTGGAATTAATAGCGCCACAGTAACAGGTAGTTATCCTAACTTTACTGTTAATGTTCCAAATTCAGGAACTACAGGTGCTTTACCAGGAGGATTAAATGGGCAGTTTTTATATTATAACTCAACAGTTTGGGATACCTTACCACGAAATAATTTATATTTTGATGGAACTAATTTTGGTGTTGGCACTACCACTCCACAAGCAATTTTTCATGTAGTAGGCGATGGAAAATTTAATGCAAGTGTTACAACTCCACATGTATTTACTAATACTTTGACTGTTACCGGTGGTACACTTGGGCAGGTGCTCACGAGTGATGCTGCTGGAAATGGAACATTTCAAAATTTGCCAGTTCCACCAACTCCAACAATCATTGGAACAGGCATTGCATTAGTTACTCCTACAACTGGCATTAATTTTACAGTTAATGTACCAAAGCCTATATTTACTCCTACAACAGGTATTTTAAATTTTGGAGGAACAAACACAGTATCTATAACCTCGCCTTTAAGTTTATCTGGAACTACTTTAACATCTGGTGTTGCTTCAAATTCAGTAAACTTAGCATCTTTACCTGGTATATGGTCAACAGTATCTTTAACAAATGCTGCAATTACAAATACAGCGAGTTTAGCTGGTATTGGTACTTTAAATCCAACTTATAAATTAGATGTGTATGGCACAGGTTCAGTTCCTGCTACAATACATGGTTATAATTCAGGAGCTACTTCTTCGGCTACTGGTGTTTTTGGTGAAAATCCAAATAATGGTATTGGGGTGTACGGTCAAAGTAATTCTGGCGCAGGCATTTGGGGTAAGTCAACCAGTGGTTCGGGAGTGTATGGAGAATCAACAAGTGGTGATGCAGGTAAATTTATTTTACCGAGTAATACAACAACGGCTAGTGCAGTTAATGCGCAAACCAACGGCACGGGACCTGCCCTTTTTGCTCGTACTTATAATGTATCGCCTTTAGCATTGGCTGCTAAATTTGAAGGACATTCTTGGATGGCTGGCAAGTTACAATTAGATTCTACTTTAACAGTAAGTGGATATAATAATCCTCCAAATCCTGCACCATTGGGCGAGGGTAGATTATATTATGATAAAATTAATAATAAGTTTAAAGTGTCAGAGAATGGAGGTGCTTATGTAAATTTAATTAACTCTAATGTTGCACCATGGCAATTTCTTGCTGGCAGTATTTTTCCTAATAATAATCCTGCTTCAGATAAAGTGGCTATTGGTTCGAATCTTGCGAATGCATTGTTAGATGTACATAGTACCAATTCTAGTGGATTGACAACCCAACCTGTGGTAAGTATTATAAATAATAACACATCATTTAACGGATTAAGTCTTTTAAATGTTGTAAAAAATGTAGGAGGAGGAAATGATGTTGCTTTATTTGAAAACAAAACAACGACAGGTGGTGCTTTAACAGCAAAAATTACTAATTCCGTAAGCTCTGGAAATGTTATTGAAGCGATAAATGACGGTATGTCTAGCGCTGCTTACTTAAAAAATAATTTAATCGGCAATACGACTACTGTATTGCAAGTAGTGCATAGTGGTGGTGGGCAAGGAGTGAATATACAAACTAATAATGCAAGTGCCTTACATGCTACATCTAGTGGTACAGTAGTTCCAACAGCTTATATAAACAACTCAAATGGAGAAGCTATGCAAGTGTATGCGCAATCAAGAGCTATTTATGCTCAGAATAATTCAAATAGTATGGCCGCATTTGAAACGGTAAATAACGGAAATGGTCCTACTATAATGGCATATAAAAATAATGGTTCTACTTTTGGAAATGTTGCTCAGTTTAATAATAATTCTACTTCTAATGGTGCAGATGCAGTATTAATTAATAACGCAGGATCAGGCGCTGCAATTCATGCTATTAGCGGACCAACTGTAACAGGAGGAAGTAATGTAGCCTTATGGTTAGAAGAAGGACATATTAAAACATCTGGAGCAAACGCAACATCAATTACAACAGTAACAGCAATATCAGGAGTAACAGTTATAGGTAATGATGTTTCTGGTAAATTAAGTATTACTACAACAACAACCTCAATTCCTACTAATCAAGAAATGATAAAGGTAACTTTCAATAAACCTTATCCGTCGGGTGTTACGCCAAATGTTATCATCACTCCATCTAATTTATATTCAGCAGGAATGCAGCCTTACGTGTCTTCGGTTTCTAATACTGGTTTTAGTGTGTTTTTCAATGTCGCTACTCCAAGTATTTCAAGAACCTATACTTTGAATTACATAGTCATACAATAAATAAATTAGATATTGAACTTAAACAACTTTGAGAGATGAGTACTTTGAAAAAAACAGTTTGTATTAGTTGTGTATTATTTTTACAGGTAATTAGTATTAATTTATATGCACAGATACCTCAGGGCATCAATTATCAATCCATAATTCGTACTACGAGTGGAAGTGTTTTAACTAATTCGGCTGTAACGGTTGATTTTAAATTATACGATGGGATGTTGGGTGCATTATTGTATCACGAAACTCATTCCACTACAACCAATCAATATGGTATGGTTAATTTAATAATTGGTCAGGGAACACAGCTTGGAGGTTCTATTCCTTTTATTGCCATACCTTGGGCAAGTGGTATTGCTTATGAAGTGTTGGTAAACTCAAATGTAATTGGTACTAAACAATTATTTATGAGTGTGCCTTACGCATTACACTCAAGGGCACCTATTGTTACTTATAGCAATAATATTTTATCAGTAGGTGGTAATACAGCAACCATTAACTCTAGCCCAACATATTCGGCTGGAACAGGAATAGATATTTCAGGAAATATCATCTCTAATACCTTAACACCTATAACGCCAACTATTACTAGTAGTGGCATTGCGGTTGTTACACCTACAACAGGTAATAATTTTAACGTATCTGTTCCTGCGCCTGTATTAAATTACAATCAATCAACTAAGGAGCTTAGTATATCGCAAGGTACAGCTACTTCTACACAAACATTAATTGGCACAGGAACTAATACCATCAGTATGACAGGAGTTGGTATTGCCAGCGTATCACCTACGGTTGGAAATAACTTTACAGTAAATGTACAATCACCTACTTTTACAAATAACGGACCTTCTACTATCGTGGGTACTTATCCTAATTATACATTAAATTCAACAGCTTCTCCTACAACAACTTTGGTACAAGGCAATAATATTACTTTAAATCAATCCGGAAATACATATACTGTATCATCACCTAGTCAATCATTAAGTTTATCTTCAAATGTATTATCTATAACAGGAGGTAATTCGGTTACTTTACCAGCCACTGTTATCAATGGTGTAGGTACTGGTATATCAACTGTTTCTACAACTGCCAATAACTTTACGGTTAATGTTCCAAAACCTACTTATTCATCAGTATCAGGCATATTAAGTTTTGGAGGCACGAATACAGTATCTATTACCTCGCCTCTAAGTTTATCTGGAACTACTTTAACATCTGGTGTAGCATCAAATTCAGTTAATTTAGCAACATTGCCTAGTTTATGGTCAACGGCTACAACATCAGTTGCTACTTCTATTTTCCCTACCGGAATAGGTAATAGAGTTGGAATAGGTACATCTACCCCAAATAGTTTATTTGAAGTTCAGGATTATATTAATTTTGAGGGTGTGGGCTCCAACACAAGCTTAGGACATTTAGCTGGTGTAAAAGCTTCACCTCTTGGATATTATAATACATTTGTAGGGGGGTTTGCTGGACAGGCAGTTACAACAACTACGGGTACAGCCGCTGCAAATACTTATATAGGTTACAACTCTGGTGTAAATGCATCATTAGGAAATAATAACACTTTTGTAGGATCATCGTCTGGTTCATCTATTACAACGGGTTCACAGAATACTTTTTTAGGTAACATATCAGGAAACGGAATTACTACTGGAAACAACAATGTTATTATAGGACAAGGAGCGGGAGTCAATCAAACTACAGCTTCTAATAATGTTTTTATAGGAAATGGTTCGGGCTTATCTACTACAACCCAATACACAAATGCTACGGCAATTGGATATAATGCAAGGGTAAATGCTGATAATGCTTTGGTTTTAGGTAACACCACAACAAGTGTGGGAATTGGAGTTACAGCACCAGTAGAGAAATTAGAGGTAAATGGGAATGTACAAATAGATGGAACTACGAGTGAGTATAAATACGGTACAACTAAAACAAGATATTTAAGTGTTCCATCAAAAGCTTTTATTTCTGAGAGCGGAAATTTATTTGCCGCAAATTCAATAGTAGGGCAAATTTATTCGGTTGCAACGAATACACTTCCCCTTGGTTATGCAACTTATTATATAGCTCCGGTCTATCTACCAGATGGTGCAGTTGTTACTAACTTAGACGCTTATGTTGTTGATGAAGACGCCACTTACAATATTAGTTTAGCACAATTATGGAGATCTACTTCTACAGTTGGAACAGCCTATGGAACTGCCTCTATTATGGCTCAAACATCGGCTACAACAGGTTCTAATCCAAATATTCAATTGCTTTCCGATAACTCAGTGAATACACCCATTATTGATAATCAAAACTATTCTTATTATGTGAGATTTGGAGGAGTTTATACTGCAACACCTCAAAATATCAGACTCTCAAGATTTGTAATAACTTATACCGTTGATAAAGCCGATTAATCGCTATGAAATACATTTTAAATGTTATATTTTTAAGTTTGTGTGTAAGTATTAATGCGCAAACAATTACTCCACAAGTTTTTAATTCTGCTGGTGGAGGAGGAGCTATAGGTTCAACTGGTAATGAAGTTTACTATAATATTGGAGAGCCAATTGTTTCTACAGCTATTAATTCAAACACCGTTTTAACGCAAGGTTTTTTACAACCAGATATAATAGGTTCTTTGGATTTAAGTATTACGCCTTTATTTCAAAGCGAAAGTTGTATGAATAAAAATGATGGATTGATTTCGTTACAACTTAATTCATCACCTAGTAGTGCTATTCAATTGCTATATATTTGGCAACCAGCTTCTGTGTGCCCAAGCCAAACCTGTTCTTCGGTTGATAGCTTAGCACCGGGTTCCTATAGTGTAACTATTAAAGCATTAAATGCTACTAATGTAGCAATTGATTCGGTGTCGTTTTCTTATGATGTTATAGCGAGTACCGAGCCTTGCCAAATTACTGCCTATAATGGTTTTACACCTAATGGCGATGGCATCAATGACACATGGATAATTGATAATATCGAGAACTTTCCAAATAATACAGTTACCATTTTTAATAGATGGGGCAACCAAGTGTGGCATACCAAAAAATATGATAATACCTCCAATGTGTGGACAGGTAAAACAAATGCTGGAGCTGATTTAGTAAGCGGTACCTACTTTTTTGTAATTGAATTAGATAATGGAAAAGGTATTAAAAAAGGTTGGGTTGAATTAACAGGAAAATAAGTGATGAGAAAAAAAATTTTTATAAATTTGGTTATATTATTATTAAACAACTTGTTGATTGCTCAACAAGATCCGCAATATAGCCAATATCAGTTTAACCAAATGGTTATTAATCCTGCTTACGCTGGAACCAAAGATGTTATGAGCGTGGTATTAGACGTACGTAACCAATGGGCTGGTTTTAGTGGTGCACCACGAACTCAAGCATTAAGTTTTCACACGCCATTAAAAAATAAACGTATTGGCTTAGGTCTAACAGCCTATAACGATATGATAGGTCCTAAAAGAGTAACGGCTACTTATGGTAATTTTTCATACATCTTACCCATTAATAATAAATTAAAATTATCGTTTGGATTAAGAGCGGGTGTTGTTAATTATGTGTTTGATTTTAATAAAATAAATTATAAAGACCAATCCGAATCGGTAGCTTATAATACTATTCCCACTAATAAAATAAAACCAGATTTTGACGCAGGATTGTTTTTAAAATCTAACTCATTTTATGCTGGCTTTAGTGCTACACACTTAAATGCCGCTTATGTTTATAATGACAAAATTCAAGCAACAGGAAGCCAAAAGGAATATGACTTAACTTATAGATTAAATACGCATTTATTTTTTATAGTAAGTAAAGGATTTTCGGTGGGCGATAACTTAGTAATAAACCCAACCATTATGGTTAAGTCGGCATCAGCAACCTTAAATGCTGATTTGAATTTAAATTTCCTCATTAAACAACGGTTATGGTTAGGAGCATTTATGAGATCGAGTGGATCGGTAGGAATATTAGCTCAAGTTTTAGTTACCGAAAATATTAGACTTGGTTATTCTTATGACAGAACGATTGCTCCTATTCAAAAGAATTTAGGAAATGGTCATGAAATTATGATTGGTTTTGACTTTAATACATTTAAGTCTAAAATTTTATCACCTCGTTATTTGTAA
>CAUJCR010000032.1 GCA_963169355.1 Bacteroidota bacterium
GTTACTTGAGAGTACAGCGCAAAGTAGTGCCAAATCAATACCTGGGTCTTCTACTTTAATACCTCCAGCAATATTTATAAATACATCTTTAGCGCCTAACCTAAAACCACATCTTTTTTCTAAAACAGCTAGTAGCATAGATAGTCTTCTTAAATCGAAACCTGTTGAAGAACGCTGTGGCGTGCCGTAAGCTGCGGTACTTACTAAAGCTTGGGTTTCAATTAATAATGGCCGGTTGCCTTCTAAAGTAGCAGCGATGGCTACACCACTTGTTGGGGTTTGTCGATTGGTAATTAATATTTCGGAAGGATTATTTACTTCTTTTAAGCCATCTCCACTCATTTCATAAATTCCCATTTCATTGGTACTTCCAAAACGATTTTTGGTAACCCTTAATAAGCGATAAATATGATTTCTGTCTCCTTCAAATTGTAAAACCGTATCAACCATGTGTTCTAGTACTTTTGGTCCTGCTAAATTTCCATCTTTAGTAATATGTCCAATCATAAACACAGGTACATTGGTTTCTTTGGCAAAACGCAAAAACTCGGCAGTACATTCTCTTACTTGGCTTACACTACCAGGGCTACTTTCTACATAAGCTGTATGAATAGTTTGAATAGAATCAATAACCACTAATTGTGGTTCAATTTTTTCAATTTGAGCAAAAATGTTTTGGGTATTGGTTTCTTGAAGTATAAAACAATTTTCGGTGGTAATTCCAATACGTTCGGCGCGCATTTTAATTTGTTGCTCGCTTTCCTCACCACTTACATATAATACACGAATATTTTTTAACCTAAGCGCTAACTGCAACATTAAGGTAGATTTCCCAATACCGGGTTCGCCACCAAATAACACTAAACTTCCAGGTACTACGCCTCCTCCTAAAACCCTTGTTAATTCATGTCCTGGCACTTGAATGCGAGGGTATTCTGAGACGCCAATTTCTTGAAGTTTAATGGATTGATTGGAACGTAAATTATCTGATTTATTACCCGAGAAAAGTTGTAAGCGGTCGTTTTTGGTTTCTTTTTTTAGCACTTCTTCTACCATGGTATTCCATTCGCCACAACTATTGCATTTACCCGACCAATTGGCTGCCTGAGTTCCACAACTCTGACAGAAATAAGATGTTTTTACCTTTGACATAATATTTAATTTAATACATCAAATTTAAACGAAATAATAGCAGGTGTTTGCTACAAATTGTAGCTAATAAAAATATTTAAAAAAATGGATAAAAAGGTGAGTTACTTTATAGGATAAACCACAAAGTTTCTTGGGGTTTCATATAATGTAATTTCCAAATCATATTGGAAGTCAATTTTTCTTCTTAAAATCTCATAAATCACTCTGGCAATATTCTCGGCAGTAGGAATGAGGGTTTTAAACTCAATAGTGTCTAAATTTAGATTTTTATGATCAAATCGTTCGATAATTTCTTCTTGTATAATGTCGTTTAAGATTTTTAAATCAAATAAATAACCAGTGTCAGTGTTAACTTCGCCTACAAGTTTTACAATCAATTCATAATTGTGGCCATGAAAATTTGGATTATTGCATAGCCCAAATATCTCGTTATTGGTTTTATCGTCAAATTTAGGATTATATAAGCGATGAGCTGCATTAAAGTGAGCTTTTCTATAAACAGCAGTTTTCATGGTTTAAAAACTTATTTTAGATAATTAGAGCAAAATATTTTACAGCAATATTAATGATTTATTTGCAATAAGATTGAATTAACTGAATAGCAAATTCACTTCCTAAACTTTCAGCCTTATTCAAATCTTCACAGGCGCCGTGTTTATCTTTACTTGCAAATTTAACAGCGGCTCTATTTACATAGGCCGAGGCGTAATCAAATTTTAATTTTATGGAGTAATCAAAGTCTTTAAGTGCTTCTACAAATTGTCTAAGTTCACCTTTTGCTACGCCTCTATAATTATAACTAATAGGGTTCTTTGAGTTTATTTTTATTGCCGCATCTAGATCTGCAATTGCACCAGAGTTGTCTTTAGTTTCAATTTTACAAGCTGCTCTTAATATAAGCGCTTCTTCCTCATCAGGAAAAGCCTCCATATACACATTCCAATCACTTAAGGCACCTTTAAAATCATGCATTTCGGCTCTTGCTTTTGCACGAGTTTTATAGGCATTGTAATTGGGTTCAGTTGCCGACGATTCTTTTATAGCGTCCGACATCTCTTTTACACAATAATTAAATTCTTTAGCAGCATATCTAATTTCTGCCTTTAAAAATAAGACATCAATATATTTTGGCTTTAAATCAAGCGCCGAGTTACATTGTTCAATAGCATCTTTGTATGCTTTTCCTTCATACATTAGTTTAGCTCTGTAATAAAATAATTCGGCGTCATCTGTATTTAGTTTAAGTGCAGAATCGAGCGTGGCTTTAGCTTCCTTATATTTTTTTGTTTCTAAATAAACTACTCCCATGTATTTTTGACTTTCATAATTATCAGGTATAATCTTTAAAGCTGTCTTCAAGTCTTTTTCTGCACCTTTAAAATCTTTTAATTTTATTTTTGATTGAGCCATTTTATTTAGGGCTTCAATATAGTCTGGTTTCAATTTTATAGCATTCTTAAATATAACAATGGCTTCTTTGTATTTTGACGAATCCATTAATTTACAAGCATTTTTATATAAATCTACTTCAGGTGTTTTATGTTTACTTGTATCTTTTTGAGCAATAGCAAGGTTTGTACTCAATATAAATACGAGTAAGAGCGCATGGTGAAGGAATTTATTTCTTAAAATAATTTTGATATTCTATTTATTTGTTTAAATTTACGTATTACAAATTAAATATTAAAAATTATGCCTTTACTCATTTTACTTATTGTTTTTGGTTTATTACTAATCATTTTATCTTTTGTTACGGTGCAGCAAGGTACTGTGGCGGTTATTACTGTTTTTGGAAAATATCGTCGGATTTTAACCCCTGGCTTGAGCATGAAAATCCCCTTTATAGAAAAGGTGTATAAAAAAATATCTATTCAGAACAGGAGTGCTGAACTTGGTTTTCAAGCTGTTACAAGCGATCAAGCCAATGTGAATTTCACTGCTATGTTACTTTATTCCGTAGTTAATCAAGCTGAAGAAACTATTAAAAATGTCGCTTTTAAATTTGTTGATGATAAAAATTTAATGCAAGCCTTAGTTCGTTCCGTTGAGGGTTCTGTGAGAGCATTTGTAGCCACAAAAAAGCAATCAGAGGTTTTATCATTACGTCGTGATATTGTAGAAGCTGTTAAAGAGCAATTAGATGTGATGCTTGAAGAGTGGGGATACCATTTAATTGATTTGCAACTTAATGATATTACTTTTGATGAAGAGGTAATGCGCTCAATGGCAAAAGTAGTAGCAAGTAATAATTTAAAAGCAGCTGCCGAAAACGAAGGACAAGCTTTATTAATTACTCGTACTAAAGCAGCTGAGGCAGAAGGTAATTTTATAAAAATATCTGCTCAAGCTGAAAAAGATGCTGCGCAATTAAAAGGTGAGGGAATAGCTTTGTTCCGACAAGAAGTGGCTAGAGGTATGGCAGGAGCAGCTAAAGAAATGGAAGATGCTAAATTAGATTCATCTCTAATTTTATTTAGTATGTGGACAGAAGCCGTTAAAAACTTTGCTCAAGAAGGAAAAGGAAATGTGATTTTCTTAGATGGAAGTGTAGAAGGAATGGATAAAACATTAAAACAAATGATGGCAATGAACCAAAAAGATTTACTAAATTCAAAAAAATAACAAAATTGGATTGTAAATTGCTACATTAAAACATAATAACAAACACAAAAATAGAGTTACCCATGAAAAAACAATTACTATTTGCGCTATCGGCAGCAATGTTCTCTTTGACCTCAATAGCTCAAAGAGATCCTAATATGATTCCTTGTACAACGTATGATGCAATGGATGAAGTTTTTAAAAATGATCCAAGTGCAAAGAATCGTTATCAACAAGTGCAATCACAACTTGAGCAAGAATATCAAAACGATTTAGCAAAAGCTAACTCAGCCGCTAAAGTAGCAGTACCTATTTATACGATTCCTGTGGTATTTCATATTATGGGACCACAAAATATATCTGATCAAGTTTTTACAAATTTAATTAGTTATGTAAATAATGATTTTGCAGCTTTAGGAAGCGACAAAGGAACAATTAGCCCGTTATTTGCTTCATTATATGTAGATGCTGAAATTAGATTTGAAATTGCAAAGAGAGACCCACTAGGCAATTGTACAAATGGTATCATTCGTCATGATAACGAAAATATCTATTGGAGTCAGTCTGGTGGAAATTACAATTATTCAGGATCAGGCGTAAATAGATGGCCAACTAATAAATATTTGAATGTATATATTGTAGAATGTATTGCAAGTTCTACATATACTTGCCCTACAACTGGTGGCGCTTATATTGGGGGTTATACTTATTTACCTGGAACATGGAGTACTAATGCACCACAAGATGCTATTGTAATGTTAAAAAGCCAATTAGCACAATTAGATCCGAAGGATTCTCGTACCATAAGTCATGAAATTGGACACTGGTTAAATTTACCTCATACTTTTGGTAATACAAATAATCCTGGGGTATCTTGTGGAGATGATGGAGTTTCTGACACACCGCCAACAAAAGGGTATTTTAGTACTTGTCCATCTAGTTCAGGTGGAAATACTTGCGATGCTTCTGGTAACGCAAACGTTGAAAATATTATGGATTATGCATCTTGCCCTAAAATGTTTACACAGGGACAAGTAACTAGAATGAGAACAGCTTTAGCAAGTTCTACTTCTGGTCGTAATAATTTATGGTCGGCTGCTAATTTATTGGCCACTGGTATTACCCCTGGTTATACTTGTACACCAGTTGCCGATTTTAAATCGAACAAGCGTGCAGTGTGTGAAGGTGGAACTATAACATATACAACTACTGGCGCTTACGGCTCATCAGGTAGCGTAAGTTGGACATTTCAAGGTGGTACACCTGCAACTTCTACTTCAACTTCTCAAGTAGTAACATATCCTACAGCGGGAACATATTCGGTTAGTCATACAGTTACAAACCCAAGCGGAACAAATACAAAAACGGTTACCTCTTATGTAACAGTTACAGATGGAACTAATGGTATATTGGCCCCAACAATGTACGACTTTCAAGGTTCTACATTACCAAGTAGTATTACTGTAACTAATGGGAACACAGGTTCACCAGGTTGGATACAACATACATCCAATGGAGCAAATTCCACAAGTAAGAGTATATATATGAATAACGCATCTTCTTCAAGTACAGGTGGTCATATTGATTATTTTGAAACTCCTATTTATGATTTCACTAATACAACTGGTTTATCCTTATCATATTATTATGCGTATGCTAAGCGTGTTGCTGCGCAAGCTGATACCTTTAAAGTTCAATATTCATTGGATTGTGGTGGGACTTGGGTAAATGTATTGGGCGCTCCTACAACAGCACAAATGGCTACAGCTTCTGGCGGAACAACAACTACAGCATTTAATCCTACTTCGACACAATGGGTGTTAAAATCGCATCCTACAGCATTATTAAATGTATTAAATAATAAACCAAGTGTAAAATTACGTTTTTGGTTTAAGAGTGATATTGGTACGGGTCGTTCAAATAATATTTACATTGACCAAATTAATTTAACTGGTAACGTTGTTACTGCAATAACCGAACTTGAGAAATCAATGCAAATAGAAATGTATCCAAACCCAACTAATACTACTTCAACGTTACATTTCACATTAAATGAAAAACAACACGCTAAAATTAGTGTGACAGATTTGATGGGCCGTATATTAGAATCTGCTGATAAAACAACTGAAAATGGTAATACAGTTGAATACGTAATTAACCAAAATAATCAATTAGCATCGGGTATTTACTTTGTAAATATTGATGTAAATAACCAAAGAATAACTAAAAAACTTATTATTGAGTAATATTAAGTTCATCTAATTTTAAAATAGGCTGTCTCGGAAAAGACAGCCTATTTTTTTTGAAATTTCCTTAATACTTATAGTTATTAACTAATTTTCAACACCATAAAAGTTTTCGATAAAAAATACAATATTTGTTACGGATAATAAAAAACAAGATTATGTCTGAAGACTTTGAAAGAACAGAAAGAGAGGATTTATTCTCAAAAGCGGTAAAAGCTGGAAAACGCACGTATTTCTTTGACGTGAAATCTACAAGAGGAAACGATTATTACTTAACAATTACTGAAAGTAAAAAGCGTTTTGGCACAGATGGTAAATTTACCTACGAAAAACACAAAATCTTTTTATATAAAGAAGACTTTGAGAAGTTTATGGAAGGATTTAACGAGGCTGTGGAGGTTATTAAAAAGAATGCACCTCCAATTGTTGAACGTGAACACACTTCAAATTCAACAGATGTTAATTTCGAGGATTTAGGAAATTAAAATCTAATTTATAAAAAAGCTACCCTAAAAGGTAGCTTTTTTTTAGCAACTTTTTTTAATTATAAAATACACCAAAAACGGTATATTATTCTTAACTTCGTAACGCATTTTTTTAAACACAATTCTAAAAATTAAATACTATGGCTTTTGACATTGAAATGATTAAAAAGGTTTATGCTAATATGCCTTCTCGCATTGAAGCAGCACGTAAAACCTTAGGACGCCCATTAACGTTGGCTGAAAAGATTTTATACTCACATTTAGATGCTTCGTTTGAAGTAAAAAATTACCAACGTGGAAAAGATTATGTAGATTTTAATCCTGATAGAGTAGCAATGCAAGATGCTACAGCCCAAATGGCCTTATTGCAATTTATGCAAGCTGGTCGCCCAAAAGTAGCTGTACCTTCGTCTGTTCACTGCGACCATTTAATTCAAGCAAAGGTTGGTGCAAAAGCCGATTTAGATAGAGCAAAAACAGAAAGTGAAGAGGTATTTAATTTCTTGTCTTCAGTTTCTAATAAATATGGTATTGGTTTTTGGAAACCAGGTGCAGGTATTATTCATCAAATTGTTTTAGAAAATTACGCCTTCCCAGGAGGTATGATGATTGGTACTGATTCGCACACTGTAAATGCAGGCGGATTAGGTATGATTGCAATTGGAGTTGGTGGAGCTGATGCTTGCGATGTAATGGCTGGATTACCATGGGAACTTAAAATGCCAAAATTAATTGGTGTTAAATTAACTGGTAAACTAAACGGGTGGGCAAGTGCTAAAGACGTTATATTAAAAGTAGCAGGTATTTTAACCGTTAAAGGTGGTACTGATAAAATTATTGAATATTTTGGAGAAGGAGCAATTAACTTATCATGTACTGGTAAAGGCACCATTTGTAATATGGGGGCAGAAGTAGGTGCTACTACTTCTACTTTTGGTTATGATGATTCTATGAGCCGCTATTTAAAAGCTACTGGTCGTGCTGATGTTGCGGCATTAGCTGATGGTATTAAAGAACATTTAACTGGTGATGCGGAGGTTTATGCTAATCCATCAAAATATTTTGATGAGGTTATTGAAATTAATTTATCAGAATTAGAACCACATGTTAATGGTCCGTTTACTCCAGATTTAGCAACACCTATCTCTAAATTAAAAGAAGAAGCTACTAAAAACGGTTGGCCTTTAAAAGTTGAAGTTGGTTTAATTGGTTCTTGTACTAACTCATCATACGAAGATATTTCGCGTGCTGTATCTATTGCAAAACAAGTAAAAGCTAAAGGATTAAAATCTAAAGCGGGCTTTATGATTAACCCAGGTTCTGAGCAAATACGTTATACCATTGAGCGTGATGGATTCTTAAAGGTATTTGACGAGTGTGGTGCAATTGTGTTTACAAATGCTTGCGGTCCTTGTATTGGTATGTGGGATCGTATGGGAGCTGAAAAACAAGAGAAAAATACCATTGTTCACTCGTTTAACAGAAACTTTGCTAAACGTGCCGATGGTAATCCAAATACTTATGCCTTTGTTGCTTCTCCAGAAATTGTATCTGCCTTAGCAATTGCAGGAGATTTAGGATTTAACCCAATTACCGATACCTTAACTAATGAAAAAGGTGAACAAGTGAAGTTAGATCCGCCAAATGGAGATGAGTTACCAACTAAAGGATTTGCTGTAGAAGATGCTGGTTATCAAGCTCCAGCTGCTGATGGTAGTTCAGTAAAAGTAATGGTGGAACCAACATCTAAACGTTTACAATTATTGGAGCCATTTGCTGCATGGAATGGTACTGATTTTAAAGGATTAAAATTATTAATAAAAGCCAAAGGGAAATGTACAACCGACCATATCTCAATGGCTGGTCCATGGTTAAAGTTCCGCGGACATTTAGATAATATCTCTAACAATATGTTAATTGGTGCGGTAAATGCTTTTAACGATAAAACAGATTCAGTAAAAAATCAATTAACGGGTGCTTATGAAGGTGTGCCAGTAGTTCAACGTCAGTACAAAGCTCAAAACATTGGCTCAATTGTAGTAGGTGACGAAAATTATGGTGAAGGTTCATCTCGTGAACATGCGGCTATGGAACCACGCCATTTAGGTGTGAAAGCAGTGTTAGTAAAATCATTTGCCCGTATTCATGAAACCAATTTGAAAAAACAAGGTATGTTAGCAATCACATTTGCTAATACTGCCGATTACGATAAAATTAAAGAAGACGATGTAATAGATGTAATTGGATTAACATCATTTGCACCAGGAGTTCAATTAACAGTTGCATTAACACATGCTGATGGTAGCAAAGAAGAATTTAAAGTAAACCATAGCTACAATGCTCAACAAATTGAGTGGTTTAAAGCAGGTGGTGCTTTAAATATTATTAGAGCTTCGGTTAAGGCTTAATTTTTAATCGTTGATGATAATAAAAAGTTGCTTTAAGTTTTTAAAGCAACTTTTTAAGTATATAGACTAAAACGTTTGCAAATGAGATTGTTAGGATTAATATTAATGGTATTATTGTTGTCGGCTTGTGCTTTTAATAAGCTGTATTTAAGACCCAGTGCACTATCTTCAGATACTCCACTTTTAAAACAAGTTCGAAATAAGGATACCGTTTATATTTCATTTAATCCTGTTAATCATCAGCCTACTTATTTAAAAGGGAAAACAGATACAATTCAATTTGATTATACAATTGAAAGTGTTGTTTTTAAAAGTAGAAATGGAAATGAATTAAATGGATGGTTAATTAAACCAAAAAAACTTAAACCTACTACTACCATTTTTCATTTTCATGGTAATGCTGGAAATATTTTAGGACAGCATCGAGCTATGATACCGTTGTTAAAATTTGGATTTCAAATTTTTGTATTTGATTATAGTGGTTTTGGATTTTCTACTGGAAAAGCAACTCGTAAAAATGTATTAACGGATGCACATGCAGCTTTAGATTATATTAAAACAAGAAGTGATGTAAATACTACTAAATTAGTTATTTATGGGCAATCCTTAGGTGGACATTTATCGGCAGTAGTGGCAAATCAAAGACAAAATGATATTGATGCTTTAGTGATTGAGGGTGCATTCTCGTCACATAAGGATATTGCTGCGGATATGGCAGGTTTTATTGGGAGAATTTTAGTGAGTGAAAAATATAGTGCTTACGCCTCTATACCAAGTGTCAAAAAACCTGTATTAATTATTCATAGTACACAAGATGAAACCATTCCTTTTAAAATGGGGCAAAAATTATTTGAAAAAGCAAATCATCCAAAGGAATTTTATGAAATAAAGGAATGTCATATTTGTGGTCCTAGGTATTATGCTGATAGCATTGCACAAAAAATTAACCGCTTACTCCTGACTCATTAAGACTGGATGTTTAATCCATCAGTTGTTTTAAATATTCTATATTACTGTCATCATCCCAGGCAATGTAACCTACTTTTTCGTACACAACTTCGCCTTTTGTATTTAATAAGTAAGTAACAGGAATAGAATGAATACCAATGTTGGGAAATGCATCATTTAATTTCATAAAAATAAATGGGTACTGTTTTTTATTCTTAAACCAAATAAGTTTCTCTAACGATTCATCTGTAATTGCTAGTATTTCTACATCATTTAGTTTAGAAGATTTAATCTTGTTAAGTACCGCTAATTCTTCAATACAATTAGGACACCAAGAAGCATAGAAATTAACAATAACCTTTTTGCCTTTTAAAGAGCTAATCTCAAATATATTAGTGTCCTGATCAATTATCTCTAGTTTTGATAAGTCTATTTTTGGTGCAATATTATATTTATTATATAAATAAATACCTGCGCTAATAGCTATAATAAGTACACTGATTGATATAATTTTACTTTTATTCATGTTATAAAAACAGTAGTATTCGATAAAAGTATGAATGCTGTAGTTTTTAGCAGGCCGATAATTTGCCCATATATGCCATAAAATTACACTAAATTTTCGGCTTAATGGACAAAAATTAGGCTCAAAATCGCTATAATCCTTATTGTGTCTATCTTTGATGGCAATCAAAGGTTATGAATAAAAAAAGTGCTTTTATTGTGGTAAAGGATTTACCAAGAAAAATGGAAAAGTGAACGGTG
>CAUJCR010000033.1 GCA_963169355.1 Bacteroidota bacterium
TAGATTTGGTTAAACTCTTATTCCTATAATTGTAATATCATCCACCTGATCAATATCTCCCGTCCAATTTTTGTAGGTTTCCTCTAATATTTTCTTTTGTTCAGGCATAGGTAGATGAGCATTCGAGGCTAATAATAACCGTAAATTTTTACTCATAAATTTTTTGCCTTTATTACCACCAAATTGGTCAGGAAAGCCATCTGTAAGCGTAAAAATTACATCTCCAGGAAGCAAATCAACTTCTTTTTCACTAAAAGGAACATAATCTATGTCGTGTTTCCCTACAGGCATTTTATCTGCCTTTATTTCTATTACTTCATTTCTTCTTACAATCCAAACTGGATTATGTGCTGCCGCTATTTGTAATTTTAAATTTGCGAAATCGAAAATGCACAAGCTACAATCCATTCCATCTTTTCCACCTTCGGCACTACCATCTTTTTTTAAACGTTCAATAATTGTTTGGCGAGTTGCGTTTAGTATGTCAGCGGCATTACTATAGCCGTCTTTTATTGCCGACTCAAGACTAGTAATATTTAATAGGCTCATAATGGCTCCAGGCACACCGTGTCCCGTGCTGTCGGCAGTAGCTAAGATAAATTTAGTACTTCGATTAGACTCAGCCATCAAATTGGCAGCCCAATAAAAATCACCACTTACTACGTCTTTGGGTTTAAATAAAATGAAATAATCATTCAGATTTGAATTTAATATTTCCGTGGTGGCTAAAAAACTTCGCTGTATTCGCTCAGCGTAATTAATACTGTCTGTAATTTCTTTATGTTTTTCTTCAATTAAGCTTTTTTGGTATAAGGTTTCTTTTTCCTTCTCCTCAATAATCTTTTTTTGTTTATTGGTTACAATAAATCTGTTTACCATAAATATAGCAAATAATGCTATTAGTGCCATTCCAGCATAAAGCATATTGCGTTTTGTTTTTTCTTCTTTTAGTTGAATAGCTACTAATTTCTTTTCACCCTCAATTCGCACACTATCTGCAGTTGCCTTTCTTTGGTAATCAAATTGTAACTGATTTTCCATAATTTTTTTGTTAGTTTCATTGTTTAATATCGAATCACGGTATTTATAATATTGTTCGAGATAGCCTAGTGATTTTTGGGTATTGTGTACTGACTTATAATATGTGTAGAATAACCTATAGTTATCAGCCTTACGCTTCAGAGAGTTGAAATTCCTAAGTAATGCTTCGGCTTTACTCAGGTTGCTTTCAGCCTCTTTATTTTTATTAATTAATGTATATAATTCGCCTAGATTATGATATAAAACAATCCTTTGTTCTACATTGTATTTATTCACATAATTAAAAGATCTATTATAATAAATAAGCGCATTGTTATAATCATGTAGCTTCGTATAATTTATTCCAATATTACTTAGATTATTAGATAGATAGTTACTATCAGCTAATTGCTCGTTAATCTTTAATGCTTCTAAATTTAATTCTAATGCTTTTTGATTTTGCTTCAAATCCATATAGGCGTTACCTAAGCATACTAAATTAATAGCGATTCCTTGTTTGCTATCTATCTCCCTATTAATGGCTAAAGCTTTATTGATATAAAAAATGGCTTTTTGAGGTTCTTTAATATCTTGAAAAATAGCCCCCGCGTTTCCTAAATAACCTGCAACATAAATTTTATTTCCAAGCTTTTCAGAGACATTAGCTGCTTCTAAAAAATACTCGCAGGATTTTGAATAAATCCCCATTCTATAATATACACTTGCTATATTAGATAAGATATCTATCTGTCTAGATAGATAAATAGTTTTTTTGCAAATTGGAAGTGCTTTTTGAAGATAATATAATGAAGAATCAAATTCATTTTGTTGTTTGTATAATCTTCCAATTCCATAATTCCCAGAAATAACGCCGTAAACGTAATTTTCTTGATAGCTTTCTTTAATCGCGTCAAGATAAATTTGTTTTGATTTAGTAAAGTCTTTTATAGTAGAATACTCATAGGCTATATTAAGGTTTAATCGAATTTTCGAAGTGTCATTTTTTTCTATACTAATCTTTTCTTTTAGAGAGTCTATTTTGGGTGTTTGTGAGTATAAACCTAAACTAAAGAAAATTATTAAACTCCAGTATAAAAATACCAACACACAATTTTTATCTTTATATATTTTCATAAGTGTATAAATATATAGATTTATATGAGCATTTATTAACAAAATATTGGAAAGTAGTTTTATTCTTGTAATTTATTAATACTTATATATCTTATAATGAGGCATTTATGCGTTATAAAAAGTACTAAACATACTACTTCGCTATTATCAGTATTATTAAAAACTTTGAGTTTCACTCATCAAATATTAACTGATTTATTTCATGTATTTTTAGTTTTTATATTCCAAAATCGTTTTATAATTTTGAATCATTCTAAATAAGACCAGAATGTCTGAATTAAAATTTCAATACTAACTAAAAAATCAATCTTATGAGTTATAAATCAATCAACACCGAACAAGGTCATTGGGTTTTGGCAAAAATGGGTAAAAGAGTGTTAAGACCAGGTGGAAAAGAATTAACCATGAAACTAGTGAACGGACTGCAAATTACAAAAGAGGATGAACTAGTTGAATTTGCACCTGGAATGGGCTTTACTGCTAATTTATTATTGCAAAAACAACCTAAAAACTATACAGGCGTGGAGCTAAATGAGGAAGCGGCTCATTTATTACAAACCAAAATAAACTCTAAACAGTACAAAGTGCTTAATGCTAGTGCATCCGAAACAGGTCTTGCCTCATCTTCTGTTACAAAGGTAATTGGCGAGGCTATGCTTACTATGCAACCCGATCATCGTAAATCTGAGATTATGAGAGAGGCGTTTCGTATATTAAAGCCGGGCGGTTGTTATGGTATTCATGAATTAGGTTTAGCACCTGATAATCTAGATGCTGAAATTAAGAAAGAGGTACAACAAGGTTTGGCAAAATCCATTAAAGTAAATGCACGTCCTTTAACTAAATCGGAGTGGTGCGCTTTATTAGAAAAAGAGGGATTTAAAATTAAATTAGTAGAAGAAAATCCAATGGATTTATTAAAAGTAAAACGTATCATCGCCGATGAAGGAATTTTAAGAACACTAAAAATTGGATTTAATGTGCTTACACATCCAGAAGAAAAAAAGAAAATACTTACAATGAGAGAGACATTTAAGAAATATGAAAAACATTTAATCTCTTATGCCATTATTGCCGAGAAATAATCAACTTAAAATGAAATAACACAATGAGTACAAATAAAGAGATGTATCCCGAGGCTACAGCCGAGAGTTTAAAGAAGAAAACAGAATTAGCCCCTAAGCAAATGGAGGCTTGGAAAAATTTTAGCAGAACCATTTTTAAAGAAGGTGTTTTAGATGAAAAAACCAAACAACTTATTGCAGTGGCAGTGGCTCATGTTACGCAGTGTCCGTATTGCATTAAATCGCATGTACCACAGGCGATGAAAAAAGGTGCTAGTAAAGAAGAAATTATGGAAGCTATTTGGGTAGCTTCAGAAATGCGTGCGGGTGCAGCTTATGCACATGCTACTATTGCCATTGATGCTATGGGCGAATAAATAAATGATATATTACTTATGCCTAAACCATTATATCAATATTTCACTCAAGACCACCGCCGTTTGGAGATATTGTTTGATAAGGCTACAGAAAATAGTAATGAAATACAAGAATTGTATTATCATCAATTTAGAGTAGGCTTATTAAAACACATTAAGATGGAAGAAAAAATTTTATTTTTAGCGGCACAAAAAGCAAATGGAAATGTTCCGTTACCATTAGCAGCTAAGTTACGTCTCGATCATGGCGCACTTACCTCTTTAATGCTTGTTCCACCAAGTGCGGAGGTTATAAAAGTAATAAAACACGTTATTGAGTTACACGATCAACTTGAAGAAGAGGCAGGAGGAATGTACGAAGCTTGCGAACAACTTACCGAACATGAAACGGAAAATATTTTACAGCAACTTCATCAAACTACCGAGGTGCCAGTGCATCCATATAACACAGCAGCCTATGCCTTAGAAGCAGCTAAACGGGCATTAACAAGAGCAGGATTTGATTTTGATACCATAGCGGCATCATAAAATAGGATTAAAAAAAAGATGAGTACTGTTTAATACTCATCTTCGTTAAAAAAGAAATCATCTTTGGTTGGGTAATCTGGCCAAATATCTTCAATGGTATCGTAGGCTTCGCCTTCGTCTTCCATTTCTTGTAAGTTTTCTATTACTTCCATTGGTGCACCCGAACGAATAGCAAAATCAATCAACTCATCTTTGGTTGCTGGCCAAGGTGCATCTTCTAACCATGATGCTAATTCTAGTGTCCAATACATAACGTTAAGGTTTAATTTTCACGCAAAAGTAAAAAAATTATTGAATTATGCTAACACCTTCCTTAAAAATATTTGTTTCTTTAATTTGCTGCAAGTTGCCTATTATCAAATAGTTATATTGTTTTATGAAATCTTTCTAGATTTAAATTTTAAAATCACGTTCAAAAACAGCATTATTTAATCCTTCTAAAACTAATTTGTAATCTCCTTTTTTTAGTCCTTTTATATTAAAAACGGCTTCGTAATTGTTGTGTTCAGGCAAAATCCATTTTCCTAACATGTCTGAAACTTTTTGTCCTTTGGCATCTACAATGTAACAATACGAATACATTGTTTCATTAATTTGATATGTGAAGTTGGCTTTAAATTTTAATGGAATATCTGTAATTGTGCCAGATGGAGATACGTGAGATTTTTTTAATAAAGTGTACCAAGGTAATGGTTCGCCCTTGAGTAAAGCTACAAAATGACGTAACTGTTCGGTAATAGAATCATTTGAGCTGGTGATGTTGGCTGTTTCATTATTGTCGCTTATTGCCCATACACTATATTGTATGGTGTTTTTATCAAATGAATTTATGTTTATATAGTTAGCTAGTTTTGTTAAACTACTATCTGCTTGTTTCCCAACAGTATATTTTATGCCTTTTATAGGACCGGATTTACTGGCCTCGCAACAATATCCGTTTATCTCAATCATCTTCTTTTCAAGAGGCTTTAATACAATTATTTGTTCATTGGTTACTAATATGTCTTGATAATCGAGTTTTGGATCATCAGAGTTAAAACGCCATCCTGCAGGAATTTTAATATGTAATGTATCTTTTAATAGATTAGTTAAACTATAATCTATAGATAAACCACCTCTACAAATTGCTTTGGCTGAAATGTATTTTTTATCAAACGCTTTTTGGATGTTTGCACTTGTTTTGGCAACAGATTGAGTGTATAAACTTATACAACTTATAAGGCTAATGGTTATTTGATATGGTTTCATAATAGTGGTTTTTTCTGTATAACAAATCCATGTTGAATTAGTAACACATTTTAAAAAAATATTTATATTGCATACTATTTTAATATCATATGACAGGGCTAAAAATTCGATTAACTGTAATGAGTTTCTTGCAGTTTTTTATTTGGGGAGCGTGGCTTATAACAGTTGCCAATTATTGGTTTGGAACAAAGCAATGGGATGGAACACAATTTGGAGCCATTTTTTCAACTATGGGAATTGCCTCTGTTTTTATGCCCACCTTGTGCGGTATTGTAGCAGACAGGTGGATAAATGCCGAACGATTATTTGGTGTTTTGCATATACTAGGCGGTTTAACCTTTTGTTTTGTTCCGCAAATAAATAATCCTAACGATTTTTTTTGGATTATTTTATTGGCAATGATTTTTTATATGCCAACTATTGCTTTAGCAAACTCAATAGCATATACTGCTTTAAAAAATAATCAATTAGATGTAGTGAAAGATTTTCCTCCAATTAGAGTATGGGGAACAATTGGGTTTATTGTAGCTATGTGGACTACAAACCTTACGGGTAATAAGGCTTCAGAGAACCAATTTTATATTGCTGCTGTTTCTGCTATTTTGTTAGGTGTTTTTGCGTTTTCGCTTCCAGCATGTAAACCACAACATAAAACTGTCTCCAACCAGTCGTTTATGGATTTAATAGGATTAACCTCTTTTAAATTATTTGCTAATTATAAACTCGCTTTATTTTTTGTGTTTAGTATGTTTTTGGGTGCTGCTTTGCAATTAACCAATGCGTATGGTGACGTGTTTTTATCGGAGTTTGAAAAGGTACCAGAATATGCTAATTCCTTTGTGGTAAAATATTCAACAATTATTATGTCTATTTCTCAAATTTCTGAAACACTTTTTATTTTAGCTATACCGTTTTTCTTAAAAAGATTTGGGATAAAGCAAGTAATGTTATTTAGCATGTTGGCTTGGGTTTTACGATTTGGCTTATTTGCATACGGAAATCCAACGGATGGTTTATGGATGATTATCGCTTCGTGTATAGTGTACGGTATGGCATTTGATTTTTTTAATATCTCAGGTTCTTTATTTATCGAAACATCTACAAGTGCTCACATTCGCTCTTCTGCACAAGGCTTATTTATGATGATGACAAATGGTTTTGGCGCTATTTTTGGGAGTATAAGCAGTGGGTACATAATTGATACTTATTTCACAACAAATTCTGGAAAAGATTGGCACTCAATATGGCTTGTATTTGCTACCTATGCTTTAATTATTGCCGTCTTGTTTGCTGTGTTATTTAAGCATAAGCATAATCCTGAAGACATAAAATCGGTTTCGCATTAAACCCAAATTATGCATTAGCAATTTTATTACGAGCTAAAATTTCTGCAAAATATGAAGCCTCGCAACTTTTTCTCTTTCACCGTAGCAGTGGCTACGCTTCATTCGTAAAAGTGCATATTTTATAATGCTTTATAACTCTCACAACTAATTTCTAGTGCACAATCTGGGTTAAAAA
This sequence comes from Bacteroidota bacterium, assembly GCA_963169355.1. Classification (GTDB taxonomy): domain Bacteria; phylum Bacteroidota; class Bacteroidia; order B-17B0; family Aurantibacillaceae; genus UBA4416. Next base: position 6,893 of record CAUJCR010000033.1, read on the forward strand.
AATGAAAAAAAGTACTTCCTTTTTATTATTTATCATAATTAACTTGTAAATTAGCAAAACAATTTAGAACACTCAAGAAAAAAACAACACTTATGATACACTTAAACACTAACAAAATTATTATTACAACCGATTTTTCGGAAACATCCTTTTTAGCTATTAAACATGGCGCTTTCTTAGCACAATACACTAAAGGAGAAGTTTATTTATTACATGTTATTGCTAAATACTGGGAAAAATTTAATGTATTTACTCCAAGTATTACTATCGAGAATATTGAAAAAGCCTCAGCAATTGTACAGCAAAAGTTAGAAGATTTAGCTTCTACAATTAGAAAAGATTATGGTGTAAAAGTTACCACAGTTGTAAATACAGGAAATCCTACAACTGAGATTTTAAAGTATGCTAAAGAAATTGGTGCAGGCATGGTAGTTATGGGAACTCATGGTTATAGTGCATGGGAAGATTTAACAATAGGAAGTAATGCCTTAAAAGTATTAACACAAAGCCCATGCCCTGTACTTACAGTTACTGAACACACTAATAAATTTGGTTATAAAAATATTATATTACCACTTGATATGTCGGTAACGGCACGCCAAAAAGTAACATTAACGATGGAGTTGGCTAAACAATTTGCCTCTCATGTGTATGTGTTAGGCATGTTACCAGAAGGTGAAGAAGATCAAAAAGGTGCTATGCAGGTGGTATTAAACCAAGTGGAAGCTGTGGCTAAAGAACATGGTGTAATGTGTAGTTCAGAGATTGTTACCAATGTAGCAAATAGAGCACGAACAACGGTTAAATATTGCGAAGAAAAAGGTGGAGATTTAATAGTGATAATGACTGATCAAGATGCAGAGTTGAGCGGATTATTTCTAGGTCCTTATACTTTACAAGTTATTCACCATTCAAAGGCAGCTGTATTAAGTGTGAAACCTAAGGATTTATTTGAAAATGGAAATAGTTGGGGTTTAGCAGGAACCTAATTTCATACTAAATACTTTTTTTAAAAGGCTATCCAGATAAGGGTAGCCTTTATTGTTTTAATATTAATACATATCAATCTAGGGCTATTTTGTAAAACCATTTTTTTTCTTAAATTTGCACGAATTTTAAACCTAAAATTCAATCTTATGGCTTCTTCTTATTTAGCAAACAAGTTTGCTCCCGAAGGCTTAACTTACGACGATGTTTTATTAGTGCCTGCATACTCAGAGGTATTGCCTCGTGAAGTAAGTATGACCAGTTATTTTACTAAAAACATTAAAATAAACTCACCTATTGTTTCGGCAGCAATGGATACCGTTACCGAATATCGAATGGCAATTACCATTGCGCAAGAGGGTGGAATAGGCGTGTTACATAAAAACATGACCATTGCCGACCAAGCTATGCATGTGAGAAAAGTAAAGCGTAGTGAAAGTGGAATGATTGTAGATCCATTAACGATAAGTGATGTTGCAAAAATTAGTGATGCCCTAAATTTAATGGCCGAGCATAAAATTGGCGGAATTCCAGTAATTGATGCTAAAAAATGTTTTGTAGGAATTGTAACTAATCGCGATTTACGTTTTGAGAAAAATTTGAATAAATTAGTTAAAGAAGTAATGACACCTGCAAGTAAGACTATTACAGCTAATCAAGGTGTTTCATTAAAACAAGCCGAAGAGATTTTACAAGAACATAAAATTGAGAAACTTCCAATTTTAGATAAAAACAAACAATTAATAGGTTTAATTACCTATAAAGATATTATTAAAATTAAGGTGCGTCCTAATGCGGCCAAAGATGAAATGGGGCGTTTGCGTGTGGCTGCGGCTGTTGGTGTTACATCGGATACGATGGAAAGAGTAGATGCTTTGGTAAATGCGGGCGTTGATGCTATTATTATTGATACAGCCCATGGTCATTCTAAAGGTGTAATAAACATGCTAAAAACAGTAAAGAAAAAGTATAAGTCTTTACAAGTAGTAGTAGGTAACATTGCAACGGGTAAAGCTGCTTTAGATTTAATAAAGGCTGGAGCCGATGGTGTGAAGGTAGGAATAGGGCCTGGCTCAATATGTACTACTCGTGTTATTGCTGGAGTTGGAGTTCCGCAACTAACGGCTATATTAGATGTAGCAGCTGCTGTAAAAGGGAAAGTGCCAATTATTGCTGATGGTGGGATTCGATTTACAGGCGATATTGTAAAAGCATTAGCGGCTGGCGCTAGTTCGGTAATGATGGGCGGAATGTTTGCTGGAGTAGAGGAGAGCCCTGGAGAAACTATTATTTACGAAGGACGTCAATTTAAAGCCTATCGAGGAATGGGTTCTTTAGAAGCTATGCAAAAGGGTTCAAAAGATCGTTATTTTCAAGATATGGAAGATGATATTAAAAAATTAGTACCCGAAGGTATAAGTGGACGTGTGCCATACAAAGGACCACTAGCCGATGTCATGTACCAAATTTTAGGAGGTTTAAGAGCGGGTATGGGTTATTGTGGTGCAAAAGATATTAAGGCTTTACAACAAGCACAATTTATCAGAATTACAGCAGCAGGTGTTAAAGAAAGCCACCCACATGATGTTGTGATTACGCGCGAAGCACCAAATTATACAAGATAAATAATGCACAAACAATATGAATTGTTTGTTGATTAAAAATTAATTTGATTTAAGAAATTTAATATGGTATTACCTATAGTTGTTTACGGAGATCCAGTTTTAAGAAAAAAATGTGTGGATATTGATAAAGATTACGAAGGTCTTTCTCAACTAATAAAGGATATGTATGAAACGATGTATGCGGCTAATGGTGTTGGATTAGCCGCTCCTCAAATTAATAAAGCCATTAGATTATTTGTTGTAGATGCTTCTCCATTTGCAGAAGTAGAGGAAGGTGAAGAACCAGAGTTCACTCCAGAGCAATTGAAACAAATGAATGGCTTTAAGAAAACATTTATTAACGCTCGTATTATTGAAGAAATAGGAGAAGAGTGGAAATTTAACGAAGGTTGTTTGAGTATCCCAAAGATTAGAGAAGATGTATTGCGTAAGCCTACCCTTACCATTGAGTATTACGACGAACAATTTAAAAAACATACCGAAACCTATGATGGTGTAATAGCTCGTGTGATACAACACGAATACGATCATATTGAAGGTATTTTATTTACAGATAAAATAGGCGCTTTTAAACGTAAACTGATAAGTGGTAAATTAAATGATATTACTAAAGGTAAGTTTAAAGCAGATTATAAAACTAGATTGTATCAAGCAAAAAAATAATGACCCAACTACTAAGATATTTATTTAGTTTTTGTGTGTTGTGTGCGATGGTATCATGTCAAAATACCGAACAACAAACCACACAAAACAAAGAGCTAACTAATAAAAATACGGATACATTAGCTGGAGCTAATGATGAGTGTGAAAAGTTGTTATTGGACGCTCAAAAATATGATCAAATATTTTTGAATGCGACATCTTTAGATGCCAATGTAGCCTTAACTGGCGTTGTAGCTTTTTATAACTATGCCAATATTTGCCATAATGATACCTTAGGCCCTATATACTTATTTAAGGCTGGGCAAGTTTGCGCCTCTATTAATGATGCCGATAAAGCTAGAACGATGTACGAAAAATGTATAGCCGATTATCCAAAGTTTAATAACCGTGGAGCTGCGTTGTTTTTATTAGCGCAGTTATATGATAATCAAACTGTGTTGCATAATGAAAAAACAGCTAAAGAAATTTACCAGCAAATCATCAAGGAATATCCAAATTCTTCTTATGCAACGGATGCCAAAGCGGCTATCCAAAACCTTGGAAAAAGTGATGAGGAATTAGTAAAGGAATTTATTAATAAGAATAAATAAGTTTTTTTCTTAATTAATTTGTAGTTTTATTTAGAAAACTTTTTAAACAAGAAGTTTTCTTATTATTGATTTTTTCAAATTAGAGCTTAGTTCTAAGAATTATTAGATGAATACTATAGTCAAAAAGCTTGAACGTTATCAAGAGTTAGATGCTTTGAGAGGAATTGCAGCGCTTTTGGTGGTGTTTTTTCATTTAACGATGTCGGTAGAAGATAATTCTTCGTTTTTAAAACTAGGTGTAACGGGTGTCGATTTGTTTTTTATAATAAGTGGCTTTGTTATATTTATGAGCTTACAGAATAACTCAAACACTCGAGTATTTATAATTAATAGAATTTGCAGGCTGTATCCAACTTATTGGGCAGCAGTTATATTTACTTTTTTAATAATTCTTACACTTACAATTTACAATAGCGATGAAAATGTACTTTATTTATTC
>CAUJCR010000034.1 GCA_963169355.1 Bacteroidota bacterium
CAAAAAATAAGCACTATCTGTTTTTATATTTTGTTTTTGACCTTGTTTCATTAACTTTACTTAAAGTAATAGCTAATTTATGATATTTACTAATAAATTACAATTTCAATTGCCGCAGCATTACAAATGCAGCGGAGCGGGCGTTTCACTCTCTGAACTGTTCGCCACTACTGACGAGATTAAAGAGGTAAACTCCCACGATAAAACGGTAATGGAAAAAGTGAGCCTGATTGAGAGCCTGAACGATGATGAAAAAAATACCCTTTACAGTATGCTCGATGCCTTTATCGGCAAGCGAAAACTAAAGGATGCTCTTTCTAATGTATTGCAAGATGTAAAATGACAAACAATAATTTAAAAAATCAATTCAATCAAGAGTTGGCCGGCTTGCCGGGCAATCAAATATTATCCTCGGAATATCGTAAGAAAAAACTGATTACCTACCTGATTAGAACCGGTGTTGCTATTGTGCTGTATTTCTTATTTTGGAAGTATCAGTGGGTACGCTGGTCGCTGGTGGTTTACGTTCCTCTCAACCTGTTTTCCCTGTTCTCAATTTTCGGCTGGAGCTTTTTTCTAAAAAGAAAGATTGAACGAACCAAAAGGAAAATCGAAGAAGCGGACACAATACAGACGAACTCAAAAACCGATTAATCTTTACTTATTCAGGAACTCCTTGTAAGCCTCTTTGATTTTCTGGATTATTTCATCACTCGCATCAATGGAACCCAAGTTCTTTTTTTGCTCGGCATAAAGGTCTATTAACTCCTGTTTTTCTTTAGGATGAGATTTCCAATAGTTCGGTTCATTATTGATTAAAAATAAAGAACAAAGCAAGTCGCCTGGATAGTTTTCAACTTCTAAGAATAAGTTCTCTGTCAATTTTTTAATTCCTATCGGAACTATAAATTGTAATCCAGAATTTTCAAGAATTAGGAAATAAATGTCAGATAGGTCAAGTTGTTCAATGGGTTTGTCATGAAGCATATAAAATCTATATTCGGTACTCCAGTCATCCTCTCTTGGAATATTACCTTTCCACTTCCATCCCTCTAATTCACTAATACTTTTACTGAGAATTTTTTCCATTTTATTTAAAAATTGCTTGCTGCCTTCTTGGCACTGTTTAATGTATTTGATATGTCATTATATTGTTTAGTGACATCATTTAATATACCCTGTGCTGCCTTTAATGCATCTCCTTCAAATGCCCCAGCTTTAATTTGTTTTGTGAGGTTGTCTATTTGAGTTTTCATACCGCTAAGCGCTTCTGTAGCCTTTTTTAAATGTTGATAAGGTGTGCCATCCGCTTTAACACCACTTTTTAAACCATATATTTCCTTAACTGCACCCGCTAAATCATCTTCTTCTAATCCTCTAGCTTGATTATTAAACTTCTTGGTAAAGTCTGCAACCAAATCAGAGCCTTTGCCCATTACTTTATTAGGTCCAAGTTTTTTAAACGCTTGTCCTGCTGCTTTTCCTGCCCATTCGGTAACGCTTTCAAACTTCTTGGTTATTTTATATACTGCATATCCTTGGTCGCCCAATTTATAAGCCCCGTAAGCATCTCCCGCAATAGGTATAACTTCAATTGCATATTCCCACCATGATTGGGAAGTAGCTATATCAATAGCATCTAAAGCATCTCCAGCTAATTGTTTTGCCCAACTCTTAGACATATATGCTTTTAATCGATTCTTTATAGCAGCCTCAACTGTTTCTTTAGCTGCTTTTTTCAAACCCTACTTTGCTACTTGCTTTGCAAAAATTGAAATAGGACTTTCACCATCAGGGTCAGTAAAGAAATTCGGATTGTTATTAAAAACAGCATAACCAGAAATGTCATGCAGAATAATAGGATCTATTTGCCATCTTCTTCCAATCCTTGGATCATATCCATAATCCCCAAAAGACAAGTGATTTCCGCTTCCTTTTATTTCGTCATCCTTTTCATGTCCGTTAAACCCGAAACGATAGTTCCCACTATTAAACTGCCTACCTGGCATTGGGCTACCAAAGGCGTAATAATCAGTTGAGCTTATCACATCGGGTAGGTAGTAATCGGTTATAAAATCGTTATTGGCATCTACAGGTATTTTGCGGTCGGAGATAACAGTAAGTACATTCCCTAAATGGTTGCTTAGTTCGTATGGGCTTACTCGTTTCATTAAGTAAATATAAAAAAAACGCTCCAAAATTTTAGAAAATTTGGAGCGTTTTATATAATAAGAGGCTTAGTTATTTTTTCTTATCAAAATCAACCACAATTGGTGTTGAGATACATAATGATGAGTAAGTACCAATAATACGACCAATTAATAAGGCAAATATAAACCCTCTAATACTTTCTCCACCAAAAATAAAGATAACAATTAATACAAAGAATACGGTTAACGAAGTTAAAATAGTACGGCTTAAGGTGCTATTTAAAGCGTAATTAATTAAAGTATTATGCTCTTCTTCGGTTTCATCGGCTTTGCTATCTTCGGCAAGGCGTTCACGAATACGGTCAAATACTACCACAGTTTCCGTCATGGTATAACCCATTACCGTTAATATGGCGGCAATAAAATCCTGACCTATTTCTAACGAGAATGGCACTACACCTTCTAGTATGGTGTAAAAAGACAATACAATTAACACGTCGTGAAACAAGGCTACTACAGCTCCTAAACCATATTGCCATTTTTTAAATCGTACTACAATGTATATAAACATTACTAAGCACGAGAATAAAATTGCGGCATAAGCTCCGTATAAAATATCAGTAGCAATAGTTGGTCCTACTTTTTGTTGGCTTACCAAATCGTGTTTTACTTGCAAAGTATTTAAACCATCATTTAAAGCTTTTTCTACTTCAGTATCTACGGTTGGCGAGTTATCACTTACACGATACGAAGTAGTAATTTTCATTTGATGGCTACCACCAACCGTTTTTACTTCTAACGAAGCATCTTTAAAGGCATCTTTTAAAGCATGTTTCACATCTTCGGTATTCATTTCTTTATCAAAACGAACCATGTAAGTACGTCCACCTTTAAAATCAACACCTAATTTTAATCCGCCATTTACAAAATACATAATTGTACCTGCAATAATAATTACCGACGAAATGGTATAATATAATTTACGACGTCCTACAAAGTTAATAGCTACTTCTTTAAATGAATTGCGAGTTACATTATTATCAAATGGAATCTCCATTTTACGGCTCAACATCCAATCAAAAATTAAACGTGTAATTAAAATAGCCGAGAATAATGAAGCGCCAATACCAATTAATAAAGTAGTGGCAAAACCTTGCACAGGTCCCGAACCAAATACCATTAAGATAATAGCTAAAATAGCCAAGGTAACGTTCGAGTCAATAATAGAACTCATGGCGTGTTTAAAACCCTCGTTAATAGCTTGCGCTGTTGTTCTACCTTGCGCTAATTCCTCACGCACCCTTTCAAATATTAAGATGTTGGCATCTACCGCCAAACCAATGGTTAACACAATACCTGCAATACCTGGTAAGGTAAGCACAGCATTCATCGAACTTAATATACCCATTATAAAAAACATATTGGCTACCAATGCTACATTGGCTACCATACCTGCTTTGTTATAGTACATATACATAAATACTAAAATAACTAATAAGGCTACCATAGTACTTGTTAAACCTGAGTCAATGGCCTCTTGCCCTAATGTAGGACCTACCACGCTTTCTTCAACAATACGAGCAGGCGCAGGTAATTTACCAGCACTTAATACAGCGGCTAAAGCTTCGGCTTCTTCTACGGTAAAGTTACCTGTAATTTGAGAGTTACCGCCTTTAATTTCGCCATTTACAGTAGGTGCCGAGTAAACCATGTTATCCATTACCACAGCAATTGAGCGACCTTTTTTATCGCCTTGAGGTGCATTTTCTCTAGTAAGCTTTGCCCATTTTTGAGCAGCTTCACCAGTCATGCTCATGCTAATGTATGGGTGACCACCACTTTGTGCATCAAAATCTTTTCTTGCATCGGTAATAATATCGCCATACATAGCAGCTTTACCATTGCGGTCGGTTACTTTTATAGCATATAATTCGTAATACACACCTATCACATCACCCGATTCGTTTTTAACCTCTTCGGGTTTAGCACCCCACATAAATTTAAGTTTTTTAGGTAAAAACGATTTTAATGCTGGATGCCTTAATAATTCATTCGCCTTTGCCGTATCTTCTTTGCTATATGCACGCGCTACAACTGGCCCCGGTAAAAACTGCTCGGGTTGTTGAGTTTGCTGGTTATACGACACATTAGCTTTTAAAGGACTTGGCGTATTACCCACATATATTAATGGGAAACGCATGTTAAACGAATCTAAGGCTGTTAATTTTACTTTGTTATTTACTGTTTTAGTAGCTAACGAATCGCTCGTTTTAGTTAAGCTATCAACCGCTGCCGAAGCTACTTTATTAGTATCGGCTGGTGTAGTTGTTTTAGTAGAATCGGTAGCTACTGTATTGGTTGTATCCGATTTAAAATCAAAATTAGGATATAATGCTTTCGATAATTTAGTGTTGGCTTCAATTAATAAATTACCTAACTCGGTATTATCGTAAGTTTCCCAAAACTCAAGATTTGCAGTTCCTTGTAATAATTCACGTACACGCTCTTTATCTTTTACCCCTGGTAGTTCTACTAAAATACGCCCGCTATTACCCAATTTTTGGATATTAGGTTGAGCAACCCCAAAACGGTCGATACGAGAACGGAACGTTTTTTCGGAGTTAGAAATTGATTCATCTACTTTTTCGCGAATAAATTTAATAACCTCTTCGTTAGAAGCATTGTAATCAATTTTACCTTTAAGCTCAATAGTTTGAAACAAAGGCGCTAAACGACCATTAGGTGCATTTTCTTTATATTTTTTTGCAAACAAGGTAAGGTAATCGTCATTGTTTCCAACACCCAAGCTGTTTTGAGCATCTTCTAACGATTTTTTAAATAATGGGTCTTGATTATCATTCGACATGTTTTTTACAATGTCTTTTACAGATATTTCAAGCGTTACGTTCATACCACCACGTAAGTCTAAGCCTAAGTTAATTTCACGACGTTTACACTCATCGTAAGTATAACTTGCAATTAATAAGTCATACACTGGTTGGTTTTTCACCGAATCTAAATAACGATCGGCTAATTTTTCTTTTAAAGAATCTAAGTAAAACGACTCTTTAGTAGCATCGCCATTAGCGTATTTTTTGGCGTTGGCTTGCACCGCAGCCGATTCTAAAAGACTAGTGGCATACTCGTTAGCATCTGATTCAACGCCACGGGTAACCCATGTAAACGATAAATAAAAAATACAAGCTAAAGCTAATAATATAGCAAAAATTTTAATGGCACCTTTGTTTTGCATAAAAATGATATTTGTTCAATAAAATTAAGGGTGCAAATATAATGTACCGTTACATATAAAACAAATAAATTTAACATTGATAATTAAGTAGTTAGCTATTTTTACTCTAATTTAATTCGTATTTTTGAGCCTATGACAAGATGTGTACTTATTATTGGCTTTTTAGTTTTAGGATTTGTTTTACAGGCTCAAAACCTAGTTTACCGAGATACAACGCCTGCAGTTTTTGAAAATGGTGTTAAACTAAAAATGCCTTGGGCAGGCGGAATTAATTTTGCATCGTTTACACCTATTGATTTAAACGCCGATGGAAAATTAGATCTTGCCGCTTTTGATAAAATAAGTGGTTCGGGCGGAAAACTAAGAACCTACTTAAATGTGGGTGGCACGGGCGAAGCTAAATATTTACACAGTTTTACGTATCAAGAAGATTTTCCAGCTGTTACCGATTGGGCACTTTTTTTTGATTATAATTATGATGGCAAAGCCGATTTGTTTACCTACACCACAGGTGGTATTAAGGTTTTTAAAAACACATCAAATGGCGCTACGCTTTCGTTTCAATTAGAAAAATCGTTATTAAGAAGTAATTATAACCCTGGCGGTCCTACACCTAATTATAGCAACATACCTGTTATAACCGTGGGCATACCAGGCATAGCCGATTTAGATAATGATGGCGACTTAGATATTTTAACCTTTTCTTACACCGGAGTAAGAGTTGAATTTCATAAAAATATGAGTCAAGAAAAATACGGTGTAGCAGATAGTTTAGTGTTTGATATGGTAGATAATTGTTGGGGCGATTTTCAAGAAAGTTCTTGCATGGTAGATTTAAACATGTGCCCGTTTATGAAACAATACCAACAAGCCATTGAGGCAAATCCCAATAAGGTACTACATGCAGGCTCGTGCATTATGTGTTTTGATAGAGATGGCGATGGCGATCAAGAATTATTATTAGGTGATGTATCTTGTAATCATCCTATTTTTGTATCTAACGAGGGCAGCACTAGTAATGCACATATTGGCGATACCACAGCGTTATACCCAAATTATCCAAACAAAGCCTCTACCAATGTCATTCGTTTTAATACATTTCCTTGCTCGTATCATTTAGATATTAATAATGATGGTGCTAAAGATTTAATTGTAACTCCCAACTCCATATCGGGTGCCGAAAATTACCAAAGTGTGTGGTACTACCAAAATACCTCTACAACACCTACCGTTAATTTTGTATATCAACAAAATAATTTTTTACAAGATAATATGATTGAGTTAGGCGAAGGCGCCTACCCTGTTTTGTTTGATGCGGATGCCGATGGGAAAAAAGATTTAATAATTGGCAACCTTGGTTATTTTACTGTAAACACCAATAAGTCTAAATTAGCGTATTATAAAAACATAGGTACCAATGCATCGCCATCGTTTTCATTAATTACTCGCGATTATCAAAACCTTTCGAGCTACAACATTTTTTCAATGGCTCCCACCTTTGGTGATTTAGACGGCGATGGCGACCAAGATTTAATAATAGGTGGCAACAATGGTCGGGTACATTATTTTGAAAACACTGCTGGCGCTGGTAATGCTGCAGTATTTAGCAACTATACCGCCAATTATCAAAACATATTAGGTAACAATTTAGTATATCCGCAGTTGTTTGACGTGGATAATAATGGCACTTTAGATTTATTGTTAGGCTCCTTAAATGGTAAACTCATTTATTACCAAAACATAGGTACAACCACAACGCCTACCTTTACATTAGTGTCAAATAATTTTGGTAATGTGGATGTACGACAATTAAGCATTGGAGCTACTACAGGATACAGTACGCCTTATATGTTCAGAGATGCAGGCGTTACAAAGCTGCTAGTAGGTTGCGAAGTAGGTAGCATTTACTTATACGATAATATTGATGGAAACTTAAATGGCACTTTTCAAAAAGTAGATACCATGTTGTATGGTATTAACGAAGGAACCCGCAGCGCACCTTGTTACGAAGATATTACAAGCGATGGTAAGCGCGATTTATTGGTAGGAAATTATTCGGGTGGTGTTGCCTTTTTTAATTCAACCAATGTGAGCATGGTAAATGTAAAAGAAACATTTTATGAAAACGAGGTAGTGGTTTTTCCTAATCCAGCTAATCAAGTGGTTAATATTTCTATCAACAACCATCAAATAGAAACGCTTAACATTTCGTGTGTAGATATGTTAGGAAAAACCATTAAACAATGGGAAAGTCAACAAAAACATATCACACTAGATGTTTCAACCTTAGTAAAAGGCATTTATTTTATATTAATCAGTAACCCATCAGGAGTTACCATTAGTAAAAAAATAATAATAGATTAATTTAACCCAAATTATGTATTAGCAATTCTATTACGAGCTAAAATCTCTGCAAAATATGAAGCTTCGCCACTTTTTCTCTTTCACCGTAACAGTGGCTACGCTTCACTCGTAAAAGTTCATATTTTATTGGGCTTTTAACTCTCACTGCTAATTTCTAATGCATAATCTGGTTTAAAGTTCTAATCCTGCATTTAAGGCATCTCTTAAAATAGAGAAGCCCTCTACTCCAATAGATAATCTTACTAATGAATTAGTAATACCACGCACACATCTATCTTCCTCAGGAATAACGGAGTGAGTCATGCTAGCTGGGTGTTCAATATAACTAATTACAGAACCTAAGCTAACAGCTAGTTCCATAGGTGTATCAGGGCGAGCAAAATAATTCATTAATCTTACACCAGCATCAAATCCACCTTTTACCTCAAACGAAATCATACCACCACCATTGCGCATTTGTTTTTTACATAATTGATGATGCGGATGACTTGGTAAGCCTGGATACCAAACTTTTTCTATTTTAGGATGTTTCTCCAAAAACTCAGCAATTTGCAATGCGGTTTTACATTGATGCTCCATGCGAACGCCCATTTCTTGAATAGTTAAACTATTTAACCAACTATCAAATGGCGATGGTGTTGGACCAAAATCTTTATACACTGGAAAAACCTCTTTACTAAAAAATTCAAATGGACCAAGCGCCGCACCCGCGATAGAAGTAGAGTGTCCGCTAACATACTTTGTTAATGAATGAATAACCACATCGGCTCCTAACCTAAAAGGTTGTTGTAAGTATGGTGAACAAAATGTGTTATCTACAATTAACATGGCTTCATGTTGCTCGGTATATTTAGATATAGCCTCAATATCACACAGTTGCAATGTAGGATTATCAGGCGATTCGATTAACACCGCACACACATGAGGATGAGCTTCTAAAGTATTTTTTATATTTTCAGGATTAGTAGCATCAACAAAATAAATATCAATCCCAAAACGTTTTTGTAAAAAGCGCATTAATGAATCGGTACAGCCATACACATTACCTACAATAATTCCATCGCCAGGCTGCACAAAACCCATAATAATAGTGGAAATAGCCGCCATACCAGATGAAAACACCAACGATGCAATTGTAGGATTTTTTTCATCACGCTTTAAAGCTGTTTCAATAATATGCTGACACTCTAATTGAAACAACACCTTTTCTAAATACTCGGTATTAGGATTTCCTAAGCGTGTATAGATACGTGCATAAGGTTTTTCGCCCGAAGGAGAATTTCCTACAAATCGTGAAGCACCATCTGCTACATCTTTAAACTTAAAGGTTGATTTTTGATGAATGTTTGGTAATCCAGTACCTGCACAAATGGCGTTAAACTTATCTGTATTAAGTTGTTTTTCGGTGGTGGTGGCATAACTATGTTTTTTTTCTATCCACTCTTTCCACCAATAAAATCTTCCTTTCATGGCTCGATGATTTATGAAATTAGTACTTAATAATCCATCTTACTTTATCCATACTCCCTGCTTATTAATAACAGGAATAGTGGTAAAATTAGAAGGAATAATTGTTTCGGGTAAAAATACAAATTTTTTATCTAGGAGTTTGTTATCAATTGTAAAACTCACCCAATATTCATTATTTAAGCCAAAAACTTCTTTCGTTATAGGCTCAATAATCATATAATCTTGCTGTTTTATCACCTCAAAGTAATGCCTTAAAACACTGGTTTTACGGGCTTGTTCGTTAATAACTCCGTATCCAGAAGAAGAAACTAAAACATTTTTTATCTCTACTGACTTTAAATTTATCAGATATACATTGTATTCGTCTAAACCCTCTATTTCTTGCACAACAGCCACTGCAATATCTTCAACCTCTGGAAATACAATATCTTTAATCATTATTTCAATTTAATTAAGTAGTTTTCTTTTTTTCCTTTGCTTACTAATAAAAATTTCTCGCCCGTAAAATGTGAAAGATTAATAGATGTATTTACATCGGTAGTTTTGTTTTTATTTAAACTCACTGCATTAGCAGTTACCATTTCTCTTGCTTTTCCTTTACCTGTAAATACTGGCGCTTTTTCAACTAATAAGTCAATCATGTTAATGCCATTTGCAACATCAGCTTTACTTACTTCAAACGTATCAATACCGCCTAACATGCGTTCAAAATTATTCACATCTAATTTAGAAACATCTTCGGCCTTTGATTTAAAAAGAAATTCAGAGGTTTCAATGGCTTGTAAATAATCGGCCTCGCTATGCACTCTTATGGTAATATCTTTTGCAAGTGCTTTTTGTAAATGCCTTTCGTGAGGCGCAGCCTGCTGCTTAGCCTCTAATTCCTCAATTTCTTGTTGATTGAGTAAGGTAAAAATACGAATGTAAGATTTAGAGTCTTCGTCACTCACATTTAACCAAAATTGATAAAATTTATATGGAGATGTTTTTTCTCTATCAAGCCACACATTGCCTCCCTCTGTTTTACCAAATTTAGTTCCATCCGATTTTTTAATGAGTTGTGTAGTAAGCGCAAAGGCCTCACCACTAGCCTTACGTCTAATAAACTCGGTGCCCGTTGTAATGTTTCCCCATTGGTCGCTACCACCCATTTGTAATTTGCATTTTTTTTCTTTCCATAAATGGTAAAAATCGTATCCTTGAATAAGTTGGTAACTAAACTCTGTAAACGACATTCCTGTTTCGCCCGTAATACGATTTTTTACAGAATCTTTAGCCATCATATAATTTACAGTAATGTGTTTTCCAGCATCACGAATAAAATCTAAAAAGGAAAAATTTTTAAACCAATCATAATTATTGACTAATTCGGCACTATTAGCACCGCAATCAAAATCTAGGAAATGACTTAATTGTTTTTTAATTCCATCTACATTTTTATTTAAAGTGTCGCTATCTAACAAATTACGCTCAGCTGATTTTCCACTTGGGTCGCCCACCATACCAGTAGCACCACCTACAAGCGCTAAAGGTTTATGCCCCGCCAACTGAAAACGAAGTAAGGTCATAATTTGTGCTAAACTACCCACGTGTAAACTATCGGCTGTTGGATCAAATCCAATATAACCAGTTGCCATTCCTTTTGCCAACTCTTCTTCGGTGCCTGGCATCATATCATGCAAAATACCACGCCATTTTAATTCTTCTATAAAATTAGGTTTCATTACTAAAAATAAAAATTGAGTTTCAAAGATAATGAATAATGTTGAGCCTTAAACCTATTTTTAAAATCAATCGAAAGATTTCGTAGTAGTGAAAAATTCTAAAACCACATTATTAATCAACTTGAAGATGGCAACGAACGACCATTAAATGAATAAATACATGAGTAAAATTTCTTATCTTTGTCAGATGTTATTTGAAGGCAAAACAGTTTCATTTTACACACTTGGCTGCAAATTAAATTTTTCAGAAACCTCATCCATTGCTCGTACTATGCAGGAGAATGGTTTTAGAAAAGTAAATTTTGAGGACGGAGCTGATGTGTGTGTTATTAACACGTGCTCTGTTACCGAAAGTGCCGACAAAGAATGTAAACAAATAGTAAAAACAGCTCTCAGTAAAAATCCCGAAACATTTATTGCGGTGATTGGCTGTTATGCGCAGCTAAAACCCGATGAAATTTCAAATATTGATGGCGTTGATGTTGTATTAGGGGCATCCGAAAAATTTAAGTTATTAAACTACATCCATCTCTCAGGCAAAAACACACATGCCGAAATTCATAATTGTGACATTGCCGACGTAAATACATTTATCGGTTCATTTTCGGTTGGCGATCGCACCCGTTCATTTTTGAAAGTACAAGATGGTTGTGATTATAACTGTACCTTTTGCACAATTCCATTAGCACGAGGAAAAAGCAGAAGTGATACCATTGAAAACGTAGTAGCTAACGCTAAAAAAATTGCAGCCTCGGGCGTAAAAGAAATTGTACTAACTGGAATTAATCTAGGTGATTTTGGTTATGGAATTGAGCTTGATAAACTTACTAAAAAAAGGAAAGAATACACATTTTTAGATTTAATAAAAGCACTTGATGAAGTAGAAGGTATTGAGCGATTCAGAATTTCATCTATTGAGCCTAATTTACTAAAAGATGAAATCATTGATTTTGTAGCAAACTCCAAACGATTTGCACCTCATTTTCACATTCCACTACAAAGCGGTAATAACGAGGTATTAGGTAAGATGAAACGTCGCTACCAAAGAGAATTATATGAAAATAGAGTAGCCAAAATAAAAGAAAAAATGCCTCATTGTTGCATTGGTGTAGATGTTATTGTAGGTTTTCCAGGCGAAACCGAGGCTCATTTTATCGATACTTATAATTTCATCAATCAATTAGATGTATCATATTTACATGTTTTTACTTATAGCGAACGTGATAATACCGAAGCGGTAGAGATGAGCGGTAATGTGGTTTACGCTGAAAGAAAAAAAAGAAACAAAATGCTTCGAATTTTATCTGCAAAAAAACTGCGAGCATTTTATGAGAAGAACTTAAATAAAACATTTACAGTTTTATTTGAACATGAGAATAAACATGATATGATGTTTGGATTTACCGAAAATTATATTCGTGTAACATTACCTTATAACGAAAGCATCATTAATACGCCTATTAGCATTACTACAAAAGCATTAACCGAAGATGCCTTTGTAAGCGGTGAATTACTACATGCCGATGCAATACAACATGAATAGAGAGACAAGTGCCTCATTTTGTTTTATTATTTTTGATTTAACCCAGATATTTATTGAGGACGGCTTAATAAAACACTCTTTTTAAGCTTTTCTATTGTAGATTTATCTCTTAATTAAAATATATCTGTTTGAAAATTAACAAATTACGTACTTAATAAATATTTCATTTGGTTTATATTATAAACTACTTTATTTTTGAAATAAATTTAAAACTATGACTGAAAAAGACATATATCCTGAAGAAAGTATAAAAATAATTCATTCTATGATTAACACTACAAAAAGCAAACTAGCTGACAATGGCTTTTTGCTAATATTTTGGGGATGGATAGTGTTTATATCATCTATATTTAATTATACTTTAGATATACTACATATAAAATATGGCTATATAGTATGGCCTATATTGATGCCTTTAGGTGGAATCTTCACTATCATCTATAGTAAATTACAAAATAAGAAAACTCATGTGGTAACTTATGTAGATTCATATCTTACTCATTTATGGAACGCGTTTGCCATCGTTTTAGTCATTTCAATTTTTGCTTTACCGTTTTATGGAATAAAAAGTAGTTATTTATGCTTAATGTTATTATATGGTTTTGTTACTTATGTAGCTGGGGGATTATTAGATTTTAAAGCCTTACGAATAGGGGCAATGTGTTCATTTGTATGTGCCATTATATCTATTTTTGTTGGAGATTCTGAACAACTACTTTGTCTCTCTTTTGCAATATTAGGTAGTTACATCATTCCAGGACACTTACTAAATAAAGCCTACAAATCACAAGATAATGTTTAAAGACCTAGATCCAATATTACATTCTCAATTAAGACTTGCTATCATATCACTATTAGTATCAGTAAAGGAAGCAGAGTTTAATTATTTAAAAGATAAAACAAATGCAAGCTCTGGTAATTTGAGTGTTCAAATACAAAAACTTAAAGAAGCTGGATATATTGATATTGAAAAGAAATTCAAAGACAATTATCCTTTAACAATTTGTAGAATAACGAAAGAAGGTATTAAAGCGTTTGACAAATATGTGAAAGAAATTCAAAACTATATAAACCTAAAAATCAAATAATATGGAGACAAAAGAAGAACTAAATGAAAGACTATTATGGTCAATAGCTAAAAAACGTGCTAAATTCAAAAAAAGTTTGACTACTTACCTAATCATAAACTCGTTTTTTTGGATTTTATGGCTTTTCACTGGAGATTCATATAATTACACTTCTATTCCATGGCCAGCATGGTCTTGTTTAGGTTGGGGAATTGGAATAGCATTCCAATATGCTGACGCTTATCATTTCCATGACAAAATAGATAGTATTCAAAAAGAATATGATAAACTAAAAAATAAAGATGCGTAAAAGCAAAACTTAACTTATACCAAATATAATTACTAATAAGAAAGGCTAACTCAATTTTGAGCTAGCCTTTTTAATTTGATTAAGATAATCTTAGTAATTACCTTTTAAAGTAACACCTTGACCAATTTTTTGTAGAGCAGTTATATAAGCTGCAATACGCATTGATGTTTTAAACTCTGCAGCATTATTCCAAACATGAGAAAAAGCAATTTCCATTTTTTCATCATGCTTTGTGTTAACTTCGTTTTCTGTCCAATAGTAACCAGCTTTATTTTGAACCCACTCAAAATAAGAAACAGTAACGCCACCACTATTTGCTAAAATATCAGGCACAACTATAATTTTTCTCTCATTCAATACATGGTCAGCTTCTGGAACTGTTGGTCCGTTTGCTCCTTCAACAATTAATTTTGCTTGAATATTTTGAGCAATTTCTTCGGTAATAACATTTTGTAACGCTGCTGGCACTAATACATCACATTTACAAGTTAATAAATCATTAGCACCAATTTCAGTTCCGCCTGTAAAGCCTTTTAATACTCTGTTGTTTTTTGCAGCAAAATCTAAAGCAGCTTTAATATCAATACCTTTTTCATTATAGAACGTAGCTGTATGATCGCCAATAGCTACAATTTTAATTCCTTTTTCATGTAATAAACGTGCTGCATGAGAACCTACATTACCAAAACCCTGAACAGCTGCAGTTACCGATTTTGGGTCTAAATTCATTTTTTTAAGTGCTGCTAATGTATTCACCATCACGCCACGTCCAGTTGCAGCATCTCTACCTAAAGAGCCACCAACTACAATTGGCTTACCTGTAATCACACCAGGAGAATCTTCACCAGTTACTTTATTAAATTCATCTAACATCCAAGCCATCTCACGCCCGCTTGTTCCCATATCTGGAGCTGGAATATCTTTATTGACACCAAAAACATCTTTCATACTCTTTGCGTATGCACGTGATAATCTTTCTAATTCACCTACACTCATAGCACGAGGATCACATTTAATTCCACCTTTAGCACCTCCATAAGGTAAATTAGCCACAGCACATTTAAAACTCATCCATGCCGCTAATGCCATCACTTCATCTTGATTTACATCCATAGCATAACGAACTCCACCTTTACTAGGGCCTAATATTGTTGAGTGAACAACACGATATCCTTCAAAAACTTGAACTTTACCATTGTCCATCATAATTGGTAAACTCACTTTTACTTGTTTCATTGGGTTACGTAAAATCGTAGCCACATCTTCCGATAAGTTCATCAATTTAGCTGCTACATCTAAGCGTGCTAATACAGCATCAAACATTGATTCGTGTGTTTGTGCTTTTGCGGTTTGGGTTGACATAATTTCTATTTTTTTAATTTTAATTATCTAGCAAAGGTAATAATAAAAGATAGGTTTGCAAGGTTTATAAACATGATAAAAGACATTTACATCTTTTAACTTTTCCTCGATATTATATCCAAAATAAACATGTTTTTGTCGATTAAAAACCTTAAATTATATAAATTATTTAAAAAGGGATAGGTATAAAAAGATAAAAGGCGACACAAATAATAAGCTATCAAAACGGTCTAAAATACCGCCATGTCCTGGCATTATTTTTCCTGAATCTTTAACTCCGGCTTGTCTTTTAAACATTGACTCCACTAAATCTCCAATTGTTCCAAATACAGATACAAGCATAGCAATAACTATCCAATGAACTAATGCTAACTCATTAAACCATTGAGCTATTAAAAACGAAGCTCCTATAGTTAAAATTGCTGCACCAACTGTTCCTTCCCAGGTTTTTTTTGGTGAAACACGTTCAAATAATTTATGCTTACCAAAGAAACTACCTACTAAATAAGCACACACATCATTAGTCCAAATTAATAAAATAATACCTAATACATAATGTGGGTTATAGTTAATTTGACTAGTTATATCTACACCAGCAATTTTATTTAATAATACAAAAGGAATTACAGCATACATTACACCTGTAAGAGTGTATGTAATATTCTTAAACGAATGTTCATCGGTATCAAACAAAGCTTGAATAAATACAAGAAACACACACACTATAATAGCAGCCAACAAACTAGTAGTAGATAAAAGTGTGTTATAACTTAAAAGATTATAAACATAAATAAACAGAGCTAACAAATACCCTAGCCATTTATAGGGCTTTGCACCAAGCCTTTCTGATAAAATATAAAATTCATATAATCCCCAAATGGAAATAATAAGAAACAACATTGTAAAAGAAACAGCATGAAATAAGATACAGCTTAATAAGACGGCTACAAAAATTGATGCCGTTATGGTTCGAGTGGTAAATGTTTTAACATCAAATGCCATAAAAAAATCCCTCTTGTATTAAAAGAGGGATGTCTTATATTAGTTTATTTTATGCAGTAACTGATAAGGCCTCGTAACACTTTACTTCTCCAGCATCGCCTAAGTAATTGGCGTCTATTCTTACCAAACCAATTTGTTTTAATTGATCTCTATTTAAAGGCTTAACGGGAACCCAAGTATCATCTACCACTTTTAAATCTACATCTTTACCTAATAAAACCTGATTTAGTTGTTTTTGGGTTAAATACACGCAGCCCTCTCCTTCTTCTTCATCAGCCGCAATTAAAACAGTACCTACCACTTTAAGTTTAGGAACTTCTGGTTTATAAGTAAATGACAATCCCTCTTGAGTATTTTGCTCAATATATTTTATTCCAAGTAAATGAATATCCGCCATAATTCAATAAGTATTAATAAGGTTACAATTTTAACGATAAAATCCCTCTAATCAAACAAATTAGAGGGATTTATTTCAACGTTTTTTGAATTATGTTAATAATTTTATTTAGATACTGTTATCTTTTTAACAGTACTCATCTCAGAATTATACACTTTTACTAAATATAACCCATTACTTAAATTACTCGTATTAATAATGTTTTGGAAATCTAATTGAGACATGGTGCTCACTAATTGACCATTGCTATTATAAATCTCACACACTAAATTTTGTGGAATTACCTTAGTTAAATTCAAATGAAAGGCTTCACCTGCTGGATTAGGATACACAAATACGTAATCGCTAAAGTTGTTTTTAATTTCTGGTAGACCAACCGTTGAACAACCTACTGGAGAAGCCGCTAATGACATACGTGCAGGGTCGGTATTAATATATGAGTACATACGTGCCTTTTGTCCCTTAGTAAACATTGCCATACACGAATCTGAAGAATAATCCATATAATTTTCTACCATATCGGGTGGATCAATTGTTCCCCAAAAACTTGACTCATTGGAACAAGAATTAATAGTGAAGTTACAGTCTGTTTGCGACTTAGCTGCTTGATTTGGAGTATCATCTACAAAATCTGTAGAATCACACTGACTACCTGAACCTCCATTATCATCATCAGCCCAAATATGGCGCATACCAAAAAAATGGCCTATTTCGTGAACCGCAGTTTTTCCTAAATTACTTGTAGCTACTGCCCCTACTCCATAACCAAAATATTCGCTTTGTATAACAACGCCGTCTAAAGCAGGACTTGTGCCTGGAAAAGTAGCGTAACCTAATACAAACACATTTCCAAAAATACTCATATCACACACCCAAATATTTAAGTATTTATCATTTGGCCAAGGATCATCACCATTTGTTGCAGAGCTTTTTACTTTATCCATATTTAAAATTGGATCAAACCCTGCATTAGATGGCGCCGACTTCCTCACAATACCAGTTGTAGGATTCCCGAGTGTATCGGTAGCTGCTAAACAAAATTGTATCTCAATATCTGCACCTAAAGAATCAAACTCAGGGCGTACATGTGCATAATTTGCATTTAATTTTCTATAACACTCATTTAAAATGTTAATTTGTCTTACAATTTGTGAATCTGGGATATTTTGAACGGCATTTTTATAAACCACATGCACTACCACAGGAATTGTAATAACAGTATTTTGTTGTTTTAATGCATTGGCTTTATTAACAGGATTTGCTAACCAATTCTTTGCTAATAAGTCAGCCTGCATCAACATAGATTTACTTTGTGCATTTTGCATTTGTAAATGATACGCTGGCATTGTAGCACATTTATCCATGTTTTGCGCTTTTGAGATTAAAAGCGCACTCATAAGAGTAGCTGAGAAAAGTAATTTTTTAATCATAGTTTCAATTTTTCGGTTGCGTATAAAGATAGGTAATTAAAAGTAAAATTACCCTAAGAAAAATTACTGCAAATGATAAAAAAATAAGACAGTAGAGAGACGCTACGGCACATCTAATTCGGGAGAGGTAACTACATTACTCTTATTACCAGCAGCGTCTAATAAATAAAACACATATTTGATTTTTTTAACCTGACTGGTGTGCCGATATTGTTGTAGCTTTATACTAATCTCCCCACTAATGGGCTTGCCTTTATACGAATCGGTGGGTGCTTTCACAATATAGCCAATTCTAAGCGTGTCATTATTATTCCAATCATAATAAGCTACATATTTATCTGATATGGTATCAAAATAATAATAAGTGTACCAAAATGTTTTTGTTGTATCCTCTTGTCCTACACCAATGTCGCCATTTCCATCGGTAAACTTGGTTACCAAAACTCCTGAATCTCCAGTAAACGGATAAAAATCTTTATATTCTATTTCAGGAACTTCTGAATATGATTTTTTCTTTACACAAGCGTAAAACAATCCACTTACAAGAAACAAGAAAAATAAATATCTAAAAAAAAGAGACTTCATGAATATTTCAGCATAAATTTACAAAAAATAATTTAAACCCAAGGTTGTCTAATCTTAAAAACATACAAAATCGGTTCTTTAACCTTCATTTTAACTCAACCGACGAGGAGTTTAATGCAATTTGTATGGATGTTTTTCATTATCAGCTACAGCATAATTTGGTTTACCAACAATATGTTTCTAATCTAAAAACAGATATTCATCAAATTTCACACTATCATCAAATTCCGTTTTTACCGATAGAATTTTTTAAAACACAACGTGTTGTAAGTTCAGAAACCACAAATAACACCATCTGTTTTACAAGTAGCGGTACCACTGGACAGCAAGTTTCTAAGCATTATGTAAACGACATTCAATTGTATGAAACCTCGTTTTTAAAAGGATTTGAGTTGTTTTATGGCAAAGCTCATCAATATTGTATTTTAGCTTTATTACCTAACTATTTAGAGCGCGAAGGCTCGTCTTTGGTTTATATGTGTAACCATCTCATTAACCTATCTAAGCACCCAATGAGTGGATTTTATTTACATAATTTAGATGAATTAATTAAAACCATTGAAACATTAAAAAGCACTGGGCAACACGTATTATTAATTGGCGTGAGCTATGCTTTATTAGACCTAGCCGAAAAAGGCGTTTCGCTTAATCATCAATTTATAGTAATGGAAACAGGCGGCATGAAAGGTAAACGGAAGGAATTATTAAAAGAAGAACTGCATCAAATTTTAAAAGAAAAATTACAAGTAGAGACTATTCATAGCGAATATGGTATGACGGAGCTTCTGTCTCAAGCATATTCAAAACAAAACGGCGTATTTACAACGCCTCCATGGATGAAAATATTAATTAGAGATGTTCATGATCCTAAAACAATAATAAACACTCATAAAAGCGGAGGAATCAATGTTATTGATTTGGCAAATCTCAACTCTGTTTCTTTTATTGAAACTAAAGACTTAGGAAAAACTTTACCTAATCATCAATTTGAAATTTTAGGTAGGTTCGATAATAGCGATATAAGAGGTTGTAACTTAATGGTTCAATAAAAATGAGTAACATTCATACAAATGATTTTTTTGATCAGGTATATCAAGTGGTGCGGCTAATACCTAAAGGTAGAGTTACCAGTTATGGTGCTATTGCCAAATACTTAGGTGCTAAAAAATCGTCGCGTTTAGTTGGTTATGCTATGAATGCTGCTCATGCTCAAAAAAAGCCTGTGCCTGCACACCGTGTTGTAAATAGAAATGGAGAACTAACAGGAAAACATCATTTTAAAACACCCTTTGAGATGCAGGAACTTTTAGAGAAAGAAAAAATAAAAATTAAAAACGATAAAATTATTGATTTTAAAAAATACTTTTGGGATCCAACTATAGAATTAGCGCTATAAACATCCTAAAATTGATATATTTGCACCCTTTATGCAACAAAAGAAGTTTGTTAAAAATATTGCTTTCCTTATCATCCTCAATTTGCTTATTAAGCCATTTTGGCCATTAGGAATTGAACCAGCAGTACAAAAAGCTGTGGGGAATGTGGCCTATGGCGAATACGCTATTTTATTTAACTTCTCATTCTTATTAAATATTATTTTAGATTTTGGAGTTACTCAATTTAATAACCGAAATATTGCTCAAAATAATCATTTACTAACCAAGCATTTTAGCAGTTTATTCTCATTAAAGCTAGCCTTAGGAGTTATATATTTTATAGTAACCCTATTGCTAGGCTATTTTATAGGTTACGACTATCGTTACATGAAGCTTTTGTTTGTTTTAACAATCAACCAATTTTTAATTAGCATGATTTTATATCTGCGCTCCAGTTTATTAGGCTTGCACTTATTTAAAACAGACAGTTTTGTTTCGGTAGCAGATAGAATTATTATGATTGTTATTTGTATTGGTTTGATATTAGGCTGGTTTGGCATACAGATAGATATTATGATTTTTGTATATACCCAAACATTAGGTTATTTATTGACAGCCGTTATTGCTTTTATGACGGTGTATTATAAAACCGAACATTTTACCCTAAAATGGAATTGGCCATTTAGTTTAATGATATTAAAACAAAGTTTTCCTTTTGCAATTTTGGTTTTATTAATGACTTTTTATAATCGCTTGGATAGCGTGATGTTGGGTTATATACTCCCACAACAAAACATGTATGTGTTTTATTTATTAGAAAAAATAAAAGACACACCGCAACTTATGGCATATCAACCCATACATGATATAGTGATTTCATCGCAACATTTAGCAGTAAATACAGGCGCTTATCAGGCTGGTATTTATGCCAAAGCATTTCGTTTATTAGAAGCAGGCAATATGATTTCGTATCTATTTTCTATTCAGCTTATTCCTATTTTTAGTAGAATGATTAAACTAAAAGAGAATGTAGAACAACTCGTTAAATTGTCTTTTATATTATTAGTTACTCCAGCATTGGTTGTTTCGGTAGGATGTTTCTTTTACAACAACGAACTTTCAGCTATTATTAATCATGGCGTAACCGACTCGGCAAAAGAATTTAGTATTTTGATGTTGTGTTTTACAGCCGTTTCGATTACGTATATCTTTGGAACTTTACTAACTGCAAACGGAAATTTAAAACAATTAAACTCCATGGCGGTTGTAGGAATATTAATAAACGTGGTGTTAAACTTTATATTAATACCACATTACAAAGCCTATGGTAGCGCCATATCCAGTTTAGTAACTCAATTTTTTACGGCAGGAATTCAAATTTATTTTGCGTACAAAATTTTTAAGTTTAAAATAAATTCTCGTTTAATTATTTCCTTAGTGATTTTTATTATTGGCATTGTTATTTTTAATTATTTCTCACTTACTTTTACAAGTAATTGGTTAATTAATTTTGCTATTATGGTCGCATTTTGCGGACTTTGGGCATTCCTCTCTGGATTACTCAGCATCAAGTCTATTTTACGATTTGTAAAATACCAATAAATTAAGTCTTACATTATCTTAAAGCTCACTTAAATCAAAATGTTTATCCATTCTGATACCTCTTTCGGTGCGAGTAAGTGTGCAACATTCAACACTTGGGTCGTGTTCAAAAAACAAAACATACTTATTTTCGAGTGCTTGTTTAAGCATTATCTCTTTTTCTTGCAAGGTATTTAAAGGGCGCATATCATAGCCCATCACATAAGGAATTGGTATATGTCCAGTAGATGGAATTAAATCTGCCATAAAGGCAATAGTGGTGTTTTTATATTGAATTATGGGCAACATCATGGCTTCGGTGTGCCCAAATACTTCTTGTATTTTAAATCCTGAAATTAATTCCTGAGTACCGTCAATAAATTTTAGTTGGCCACTTTCTTGAATTGGTAAAATATTTTCTTTTAAAAAACTTGCTTTTTCTCGTGGGTTAGGATTTATTGCCCAGTCCCAGTGTTTTGGGTGTGTCCAGTAAGTAGCGTTTTTAAAAGCAGGCCTTAGTTTTGTTCGGTCGCTGTTATATTCAATACTACCACCACAATGATCAAAATGCAAATGGGTTAAAAACACATCGGTAATATCATCTCTATGAAAACCATATTTAGCCAACGATTTATCTAACGTATCATTACCATGCAAATAATAATATCCAAAAAATTTATCGTCTTGTTTGTTACCCATGCCATTATCAATTAAAATCAATCTATTACCATCTTGCACTAACAAACAGCGCATTGCCCAACTACACATATTGTTGTCATCAGCAGGATTTAATTTATTCCAAATAGACTTAGGAACAACGCCAAACATAGCGCCTCCATCTAATTTAAAATGACCTGTGTTTATTGAGTATAACTGCATAACAATTTATTTTAAATGACTTCTTCTGTTTTTTTCTTTAATAATTAAATTCAACTCTCTTCCAGTTTGCCCTTTTACTGAAGTGTTTTCTTGCGCTCTACGAATTAAATAGGGTAATACTTCTTTTACTGGACCATAAGGCACGTATTTACACACATTGTATCCAGCAATACTTAGGTTATAGCTAATATGGTCGCTCATGCCATATAATTGAGAAAAGTATATACGTTTATCATTCATCGAAATTTGATGATCTTGCATGAGTTTAACTAAATACATACTACTTTCCTCATTATGAGTTCCGGCACATAAACCCATCATATTAATATGCTTTACACATTCTTCCAATGCTAAATTGTAATCTTTATCCGAGTCAGATTTTGTTTCTTGAATTGGAGATGGATAATGTTTAGCACTTGCTCTTTCCCTTTCTTTCTCCATATAAGCGCCTCTTACTAATTTTGCACCTACCAAATAGTCTTTACTTTTTGCACTGGCAATGGTTTCTCTTAAAAAGGCTAATCTATCCTTACGATACAACTGAAATGTGTTATACACAATAACACTTTGTTTATTGAATAACGCCATGTTTTCATCAGCCAAGGCATCAATAGCTGGTTGTATCCAACTTTCTTCAGCATCTATAAATAATGGTTGGTTTGCCTTACTTGCTTCTTGGCAAATAGCTGCCACACGTTGTTTTACCCTGTCGTATTCTTGCTGTTCGGCAGTAGTTAAAGTTTCATTAGCACTTACTTTTACCAATAAATCAAATCGGGCTAAGCCAGTTACTTTAAACACGCAAAAGGGAATTAATGCATTGCCTTTAGCTTTATGAATGGTTTCTATCGTTTCTTTTTTACAAGCTTCAAAATCGCTTTCACTTTCTTTACCTTCTACGCTATAATCTAAAATGGTTCCAATGTTAAATTTACCAAGCTCTGCAATGGTTTTATCACACTCATGAATAGTTTCGCCACCCACAAATTGTTTAAAAATGGTGTTTTTAATTAATCCTTTAAATCCTAAATTTAATCCTAGTGGTGCTAGTTTAGCGCCCATTTTTACTAGCATAGGGTTACCTACTAATTTGAATAACCAATAAGATTGTTTTAAATCGCTATTTGTTTTTGCCTTAAAAGCATTTTCGGTATTATCGAATGAAATCATATTTTTTTTATCCTCACAAATTTACATAAGATTTATGAACTTGTTGAAAGATAAATCGTATTTTTGCTCATGCTTGTTGCCGATTTAATAACAGACGAAATTCCACCTCTAAAACATACCGACACGGTAGAGTTAGCATTAGATTGGATGGAACAATTTAAAGTATCACACTTAGCTGTTGTGAAAAACAGAGAACTCTTGGGTTTAGTATTTGAACACGACCTCATGGACTACAACCATCCCGAAGAGAAGATTGAAGACCTAAAGATTAATTTGTTAAGACCAATTATTCACACGCATCAGCACACTTACGACTTATTAAAATTAATGATGTCGTTTAATTTAACACTTATTGCTGTGTTAGATAGCAATGAGCAATACAAAGGTTGTATAACATTAAAAGGATTATTACAAAATATTTCTACAATGGCTTCGGTACAAAATGTAGGAGGCGTTATTGTAATTGAGATGAATCAAGCGGATTATTCATTAACACAAATAGCCAGTATTGTAGAAGGTAATGATGCCAAAATATTAAGCGCCCATGTTTCATCAATACCAGATAGTACAAAAGTAGAAGTAACCATAAAAATTAATAAAGAAGATTTATCGCGTATTTTACAAACCTTTTATCGTTACAACTACAACATAAAAGCCTCGTTTCAAAATAGCGATTTTGAGGGAGGAATAAAAGATAGGCTCAATGAATTTCTTCATTTCTTAAACATTTAATTCTACACGCCAAAAAACATGACTATTGCCATATATGCAAGAAATACAAAAGATAATTTTCCAGATTATTTGGAGCGCTTGCTAAAAATGGCTTCTGCCGAAAATTTTTCGGTTATTGTATATGAACCTTATTTGCAATATTTAAGTGCTGAATTTCATAAACAATTTGACACGCCTGTATTTTCAAGTTCCGAACAATTAATTGCCAAAGCAGATTTTGTTATTTCATTAGGTGGCGATGGCACAATGCTCGAAACACTTGAGTTGGTTCGTAAATCAGGCATCCCTGTTTTAGGGGTTAATACAGGTCGTTTAGGTTTTTTAGCTACTGTTTATAAAGAAGATTTTGAAAAAGCAATTACATTATTAATTCAAGAAAAATACACTTTAGATAAACGAGAACTTATTGAGCTAGATAAATCGATTACTTGTTTTAGTGATGTGAATTACGCCTTAAATGAATTTACAATTCATAAAAAAGAATCAAGCGCCATGATTAATATTGATACTTATGTTGATGGCGTATTTTTAAATTCCTATTTTGCTGATGGCTTAATTATTTCAACTCCTACTGGTTCTACAGCCTACTCATTAAGTTGTGGCGGACCAATTATGATGCCCGATTCGGATAACTTTATTTTAACCCCCATTGCACCACACAACTTAAATGTTCGCCCTATTGTTATCTCAAATAATAAAACCTTAAGTTTTAATGTAAGCGGCAGATCAGATGAGTATAATGTATCCCTTGATTCTCGTTCGCATACTATAAAAAATAATACAACATTAAAAATTAAATTGGCCGATTTTAAATTTAACATGGTTTGCTTAGAAGGTCAACACTTTTTTGAAACCTTACGTAATAAGCTATTATGGGGACTTGATAAACGCCATTAATCAATAAAATTACAATTAACTAAAAATAAAAGTTCAACAATAAAATAAATACTTAATTTTAAACACTGATTAATTTAAACTTCTAACATTATGTCATTTATTCACAACATTGCCGCTAGGCAAATTTTAGATTCGAGAGGAAATCCAACCATTGAAGTAGATGTAGTAACCGACCAAGGTATTCTTGGAAGAGCTGCTGTACCATCAGGTGCATCAACAGGAATTCATGAAGCAGTAGAGTTGCGTGATAACGATAAATCTCAATACCTAGGTAAAGGCGTTTTAAAAGCAGTAAATAATGTAAATACCGCTATTGCTGAACGTTTAAAAGGTATGTATATTTTTGATCAAGCAGCTATTGATGCGGCTATGATTGAGTTAGATGGTAGCGCTAATAAAGGAAACTTAGGAGCAAACGCTATTTTAGGCGTTTCTTTAGCTGTAGCCAGAGCCGCATCGGAAGAATGTCGTCAACCACTATACAGATATGTAGGTGGAGTAAACGCTAACATTTTACCAATTCCATTAATGAACATTTTAAATGGAGGTTCACATGCCGATAATGGAATCGACTTTCAAGAATTTATGATTATGCCTGTGGGTGCCGAAACATTTAGCGATGCCCTAAGAATGGGAACCGAAGTGTTTCATCACTTAAAAGCAGTATTAAAATCACAAGGTTTAGCTACTAACGTAGGTGACGAAGGTGGATTTGCTCCTAATTTTAAAAATAATGAAGAAGCGATTAAAGCCGTGATGCAAGCCATTGAAAAAGCAGGTTATAAAGCAGGCGAAGATATTTATATTGCTATGGATGCGGCATCTTCCGAATTTTATAATAATGATGAGAAAGTATATCATTTCAAAAAATCAACGGGCGATAAATTAACTTCTTCTCAAATGGTTGATTTTTGGGCTGATTGGAGAAAAAAATACCCTATTCTTTCTATTGAAGATGGCTGTGCCGAAGAAGATTGGGATGGCTGGAAATTACTGACCGATAAAATTGGAAGTAATACACAATTAGTAGGCGACGATTTATTTGTTACCAATGTTAATTTCTTATCTAAAGGAATTAATATGGGTGTAGCTAATTCTATTTTAGTTAAAGTAAATCAAATTGGTACGCTTACCGAAACGATTAATGCTGTGCAATTAGCTCAAACCAATAGTTACACCTCGGTAATGAGCCACCGAAGTGGCGAAACCGAAGATACTACCATTGCCGACTTAGCTGTAGCTTTAAATTGTGGACAAATAAAAACAGGTTCAGCTTCTCGTAGCGACCGGATTGCAAAATACAATCAATTATTACGTATTGAAGAACAACTTGGTGATTACGCACGCTATATTGGTAAAGACTTTAAGTTTTTAAAGAAATAATAAATACAAATTCAATAAAAATCCCGCTACAACAAGGCGGGATTTTTTTTGCTACAAATCATAGTAATTACCCACTGGAATTCCCATAAAAAAGGCTGCTCATGTTGAGACAGCCTTTTTTTTGTTTAATGTATGCTACTTCTAATTATTGTTTAGCAGCTTTTTTAATTGTTTTTCCAATTGTTTTCCCAGCCTTTGCATAGCACTCTGAAATACGAGTTGATGCATCAAAATCAAAACCAGAGAACTGAGAACCAGGAACGTTTTTCAAAACACCAACTGATAAAACTTTGGATGGATCAGCAGTTTCTACAATAGAAATCTCAAAATCGCAATAAGCGGGTTGTTTTGTTAAACCAATATTAAAACCAGGTTCTGTTTTAGTAGTATGTACAATTAATGTATATTTTGCACTAGCTTTATCTCTACCTCCAGCAATCACATCTCCAGCTTCTTTACTAAATAACTCTTCAAACTTTGGGAAGAATACACGCTCTCTATTTTCAACCCATGCTTTCGCCCACGAATCACCTTTTCCAGCCTCTTTCTTGTTGTAATCCTCTGTTTTTTCTTTCACATACTCCGCCTCGGCTTGTTTTCTACCAACGGTCATGTTGCTAAAATCGTACTTAATTAAAATTTCTTTTTGTCCTTTAAGGTAAGATAAATCTTTACCAGTAGTCCATTTTTGAGCATTAGCTGATACTGAAACTAATAAGCCAGCAGCTAAAATAAATTGTGTGATTTTTTTCATAACATTAATATTTTAAAAACAAATTAACTCAAATTTACCTTAATAACCTATACCACCTATTGGGTATTTTTACTGAATTTTGTCAGGTTATAATCAATAAAAAGGATTTTGTGTTAAATTAAGACAATAGAGGTTTTTGGGCAATTAAAGGTATTTTCGTAATATTACGGTCTTAAAAAAACAAATAATATGGCAACAGATAATTTTCAAGCTCACGATTATTATTTAATGGACGAGCTTTTAACCGATGAACACAAACTAATTAGAGATACAGCTCGTGCTTGGGTAAAAAAAGAGGTTACACCTACAGTAGAAGATTTTGCTCAAAAAGCAGAATTTCCAAAACACTGGATTAAAGGCTTAGCTGAGATTGGCGCTTTTGGGCCATATATTCCAACCGAATACGGTGGACCTGGGTTAGATCAAATATCTTATGGTATTTTAATGCAAGAAATTGAAAGAGGTGATAGCGGCTTACGCTCTACGGCATCTGTTCAAAGTTCCTTAGTCATGTATCCAATATATTCGTATGGTAGCGAAGAACAAAAAAGAAAATACTTACCAAAATTAGCAACTGGCGAATTGATGGGTTGTTTTGGTTTAACTGAGCCCGACCATGGGAGTAATCCTGGTGGTATGTTAACCAATTTTAAAGATGCAGGAGATGGAAAACATGTGGTGCTAAATGGAGCTAAAATGTGGATAAGTAACGCCCCATTTGCTGACATTGCTGTAGTGTGGGCAAAAGATGAGGCTGGCGATATTAGAGGTTTAGTAGTAGAACGTGGCATGAAAGGTTTTACAACACCAGAAACTCACGGCAAATGGAGTTTACGTGCAAGTGCTACTGGCGAATTAGTTTTTGATAATGTTTTAGTACCTAAAGAAAATATCTTCCCAACCATTAAAGGACTAAAAGGACCATTAGGTTGTTTAAATAGCGCGCGTTATGGTATTGCTTGGGGTGTAATTGGCGCTGCTATGGATTGTTATGATAGTGCATTACGTTATAGTAAAGAACGTATTCAATTTGGTAAACCAATTGGTGCATTTCAGTTAACCCAAAAAAAATTAGCCGAAATGATTACTGAAATTACTAAAGCACAATTATTAACCTATCGTTTAGGTCAACTTAAAAATGAAAACCGTGCAACTCCTGCACAAATAAGTATGGCTAAACGTAATAACGTTAATATGGCTCTTCAAATAGCTAGAGAGGCGCGACAAATACATGGTGGTATGGGTATTACAGGCGAATATCCTATTATGCGCCACATGATGAATTTAGAATCTGTTATTACGTACGAAGGTACGCACGACATCCATTTATTAATTACTGGAATGGATGTTACCGGATTTAACGCCTTTTCATAACAGCTAACACAATATAATTAAAAAAGCTCAGTATAACAAACTGAGCTTTTTTAATTTACAACAATATCTTATACCGAATATAACTATTGAATGAGCAATTTAAATAATTGTGTTCCATCTTTAGTATTTACTTTCACATAATAAACACCTTTAGCAAATGATGACAGATTAACGTTTACTTGAGTAACATTTCTAAAATTCTCATTACTTACTACCTGCCCCATGGTATTTGTAATTTCAATGTTCATTCTTTCCTCTAACTGAATTGAACTTACGGTAAATATTCCATTATTTGGATTAGGATACATACTTAAATGCGAAGTACTTTGTTGTAACTCTTCAATTTTTGTAGAGAAAGAAACACAGGTTGTTTGCGTATCAACACATCCTTTAGCATCTGTAATAAATACAGTATAACAACCCACAGCTAGGTTCCCAACAGTTGGTGTATTTGCAGCAACTGGTGTCCAAGAATAAGTATATGGACTTGTTCCACCCGATGCACTTGCCGAAACTGCACCATTTGTACAAGAACTACAAGATGCATTTGTACTTGAAGCAGTAGCCGATAATTGGGTAGGCTGTGTTAATGAAACAACGGTTGAAGTACTACAGCCATTAGCACTTGTTACTTGCAAAGTATATGAACCAGCACATAATGCTGTACAACTTGCTGACGTACACACTACCGACGATTGTGATAATTGGTAAGTATATGGAGCTGTGGCACCTGAACCGCTTGAATTCAACACACCATTACATTGCCCAAAACAAGATGGATTTGTATTGGTGTATGAGATAACTGGATTAGCTTTAATAGAAACCGTAAATAATTTAGCAGAACTTACACAACCTGAACTTGTACCAGTAACTGTATAAGTAGTTGTTATTGTAGGGCTTAATACACTTGAGGTACCCGAACCACTTGGCAACCAAGTATAGGTAGATGCCCCTGACAATGTTTGTGTAGCTGATTGGCCTTTACATATAGATGTGTTGGTGAATGCCGTCGTAACGGTTGGTGTTGGAGTTACATTAATAGTGAAATTCTTAGCTGAACTTACACAACCACTGTTGGTTCCTGTAACTGTATATACAGTAGTAGATGTTGGGCTTAACACACTTGAAGCACCAGAACCGCTTGGCAACCAAGTATAGGTAGATGCTCCTGTTAAGGTTTGAGTTTTAGATTGCCCTCTACAGATAGTAGTAGTTGTAAAGGCGGTTGTAACGGTTGGTGTAGGTGTTACATTAATAGTAAAGTTTTTAGCCGCACTCACACAAGCACCTGTAGCACCTGTTACCGTATATACGGTAGTAGCTGTTGGGCTTAACACACTTGAAGCACCAGAACCACTTGGTAACCATGTGTAGGTTGAAGCACCTGATAAGGTTTGAGTTCTTGATTGTCCATTACAGATAGTTGTAGATGTAAAGGCGGTTGTAACAGTTGGTGTAGGCGTTACATTAATGGTAAACAAAGTAGGCGCACTCATACAACCTCCACTTGTTCCAGTAACTGTATATACAGTTGTTGCAGTTGGGCTTAATACGCTCACAACCCCTGAACCAGATGGCAACCAGGTATATGTTGAAGCTCCCGATACGGTTTGAGTTTTAGATTGTCCTCTACAGATTGTTGTAGATGTAAATGCTGGTGTAACGGTTGGAGAGTTTGATATTGTAATCGTTTGTACGGCAGTGTTAGTACCATTTGCATTGGCTACAGTTAACGAAATAGTTTTAACTCCCGTAGTTGAATAAGTAACAGATGTATTTTGTGAAGTAGAAGAACTAGGTGTTCCACCTGGCATACTCCACGACCAAGAAGTTGGATTACCATTAGATGCATCTGTTAATGTAATAGGTGTGTTTACACAAGCTGAAGCAACCGAAGAAATAGATGCAGTAGGCGCGCCTAATGTACAATTAGATGCGTTTAATGGTGTCATTAAAGGATTACCACAAGTGCCACCAGATTGAGCGTTTCTAACCATAACTGCTAAACCACCATTTAAGTCATCAGCATTCAAATTTCTTTTTTGTTGCCCATTTGTTAACGAATAATGCATTAAATCACTCGAATTAATAACATGACCTAATTGATGACCATGACCTAACTCATGAACAGTTACTGATTCAAAATCATACTGACTTAATGATGGTGCTGCTGGACCAAATTGCCATGATAAACTACCAGGAGTATCATCAAACACAATATCCAACTCATCCACAAACCAATATAATGTTCCACTCATATCACAGCCTCCAAAATAACTTGTACATCTTCCTAAAACTCCAGTAGGCAAACTTGAGCTAAAGGTTACAATATTTGTCCCATCTTGTGCTGCTGTATTAATAGTTGTTGTGGTAGATGCTACTGGCCAATTAATATAAGTAGCACAACGCCATGTTTGTAATGAACGTTCAAATGCTGCCTTTGCTGGCGCATTAGAATTAAAAGTCGTGTTATATGTCCAAGTATATCCACCTCCACTTTGATTTATATGTTTTGTTGTATATACAATATTATCTGTGTAGGTAACACTTAAGTGAGCGTAAGGAATTGTTAATATAGAAGAACTACTAGAGCCATTTACACTAATTATACCTGTACCTGCACGTGTTGGTACCTCAACCTGTATTTGTGTATTTGTCCACGACACAATCTGACTGGCGATAGGAGACACTGTAGTTGCACCTCCATCATTAGCATTTTTAAAAGCAATTAAAGAAGCGTTAGGCGTTGAACCAAATCCACTACCATTAATGGTAAGTACCGAAAATGTACCTGCTGTAATTGTAGTAGGCGAAAAACTAGAAATTGCAGCAACAGCTTGAGTTGTATTTACATTTGGTAATGTTTGTAGAAAAGGGTTTATAGATTTCACAACCAAATAAGGCTGACCAGTAAGCTGGGTAATTGTATTATACAAGGTTGTAGAGGCTTGTTGATAATTAAAAAAAGGCTCATGTGCTACGTCATTTACCACATCATACCTAATAAAACCTTGTTCACTAGCGTAAGCCTCAAATACTTGTTTACCAAATTGCGAACTTAGATTTAGTTGATTTAATGTAAAAACCCCCACGTCACCAATCTTTAGTTCTAAAGCTGGATGCACAACCTGTTTATCAAAACCTACAATCCCACCTTCTGTAATAACTTCGATATAAGCAGGTGCAGAATTTTTAAAACTTTTATATACCTCAACTAGATTAGATGTATAAATCAAATCGTGGGAAGTATTCCAGAAGGCTTTTTGATTAACAACCTTACCTTCAATAATAGAACTAGATTGAGGGATCCTTTGCCCTAATCCAACTGGATACATGAGGCATTGAGCATTAAGTCCAACTGCAACAAAAAAACTGATTACAAAAAATAAATTTAATCTCTTCATAGGTTTAAAATTTTTGGTTAATTAAATATACAAAAACAAAATAATAAAATGGTGTTATCCAGATTTTCTCCCTCATTTTTAACATTTGGGGTATTAAACAACACGTTGTTTATTTCTATTAGTTAGCGAGCAAAAAAATACGCACAAAAGAATTTAGATTTATAAAAATCAAAAATCAATTTTATGGTAAGGAAAGCAGTATTAAAAGGAAAAGACAAAAAAATATTTGTACTTGATACTTCAGTGATTATCTACGATCATACCGCTATTAAAAATTTTCAGGAACATGATATTGTTATTCCAATTACAGTATTAGAAGAACTTGATAATTTTAAAAAAGGAAACGATACCAAAAATTTTGCTGCTAGAGAATTTACCAGATACATTGATGAAATGTCGGGTGATAACTTATTGCAGGAATGGACACCTATCAACGGAAAAACACATGGCTCCTTTAAAATAGAAATGCATGGCTCTTCAAAAATTGATGCAGAAAAAGTTTTTCAAGAACGCAAAGGCGATCATCGTATTTTAAATGCGGCTTTATATACGGCAGAGCAATATCCTAATAGAAGAGTAATTTTAGTAACTAAAGATATTAATCTTAGAATTAAGGCTAAATCTTTAAATCTTCATGCCGAAGATTATACAACTGGTAAAATTGTTGCCTTAGATGAACTTTACACAGGCAACTCATTAGTTGATAAAGTAAATCCAAACACCATCAATCAAATTTACGAGAAAGGAAGTTGCTTGGCTAAAGATGTATTAAAAAAAGAAACGCCTTTATCAAATCATTATTATATTTTAAAAAACGGAAACGCTTCGGTATTGGCTCGTTACGAGGAATCATCAAAATCACTAAAGCGTGTTACTAAAACTTCTTCGTATGGTATTATTCCTAAAAATGCCGAACAGTCTTTTGCATTAGATGCTATTATGAATCCAGATATTAAATTAGTAACCATACAAGGTGTTGCTGGAACTGGAAAAACTTTATTATCATTAGCTGGCGCATTAGAACAAAGAAGAAACTATCATCAAATTTATATTGCTCGCCCCATTGTGCCTTTAAGCAATAAAGATATTGGTTATCTTCCGGGCGATGTAAACTCAAAGCTAAATCCATATATGGAACCACTTTGGGATAACTTAAAATTTATTAAGAGTCAGTTTGGTGATAGAGATAAAGAACTAAAAGCCATTAATGAAATGGTAGAAAACGAAAAAATAGTGATTTGTCCTTTAGCATTTATTAGAGGAAGAAGTTTAAGTAATATGTTTTTTATAGTTGATGAGGCGCAAAACTTAACACCTCACGAAGTAAAAACTATTATTACCCGTGCAGGCGAAGGCACTAAAATTATTTTTACAGGAGATATTTATCAAATTGATACGCCATACTTAGATGCGCAATCAAACGGATTAAGTTATTTAATAGATAAAGTAAAAGGGCAACCATTGTATGCACACATTACCTTACAAAAAGGAGAACGTAGTGAGTTAGCCAACTTAGCCAACGATTTGTTATAAAATCTTCAAGGCTCTCGAACTCAATCTAGATGCGGCTTTTAGGAGTTAATTATTGCATACACAGGTATATTAGTAATTCATTTTTTTTGTATATTTATCCGTAAACAAACAGCTTGTGATAGTGATGATGAGTTTTTTCATGGGCTGGTGTTAGTAGTAATGTTAGACGACAGAAAAAAACGATATATCAAAGAGAGATTCCGTCAATTTTATTGGACGGTATTTTTTTTACTATTCACATTGATAAATTCGACAGTTGCTCTCGGGCAAAAAGAAACGCAACCAGATAATTCAGATTTTGACAAGCAGAAATGGTTAACGAGTTCCGATTATCGATACGAAATAGTAAAGGATAAGAAGTTCCCAGCTTTGGAAAATTTGACGAAGAAGCAAATCATTAGACTTCTTGGAAAATCTAACTTTAAAAACAAGAAAGAACTTATATATTGCTTTGATATACCAAAAGAAAAAAAAATGTAATTGTGAAGGTTCTTTAATAACAATTAATTTGAATAAAAAAATTCCATCCAAATTTCGTGTAACAATAATTTGGGCTGAATCGAAAATTAAAACAGGCTGACAACAAAATGTTCAGTACTGTAAGACAAATAAACACTGCCGTCAACATATAGTGATTAAACAAAGCTTTGCTTCGCTCAACTGAACAACTTTTTGGGACTTACAATAGGAAATATAATCAACTAGAAATCAAGCTTCTGTTTCCTTAAACACAATGTTTAATGTTTCAAGTTCTTGTAACATGGGTTCATAAATTTCTTTTACAATAGGAATTTGAACGCCATATAATTTGAACTGACCAGTTAAAAAATTCTTAATGGTAATGGCTAAAGGTAAGCCAACCGTTTTTGCCATAGCCGTATGCACTTCATCATCTCCAATTACTACTAACGAAGAGTTTAGTTGCTTTTTTGCGCCTTTTAATTCATACACAAATTGATGTTGCATTACAATCATGTCATTATCTCCTGGCTTTAACAACCATTTTTCTTCTAATAAATGTTGCAGTATCTCAGCAGGCGATGCTTCCACTAAGATAATGGGCTTATCCGAAAACAACTCTAAATATTCTAATTTATTCATTACCTCAGCATCTATTTCTGCGCCCATAAATGTTTTGAGTTTTTCTTTTACCGATTGCTTTCCGCTTGGTAAAAATGAGTTTAAAAGACTGGTATAAGTTAGTTGATTAGCTTGTTTAATTTTATAAGTATCGTCTGTTAACCCTAATTTAACAAACACATTCCAGGCTTTGCAATAACCCGGAAAACGCAGTGTGCCACGCAAAAGTGTTTCAATAGTTTGTAAGCCATATGGCTCTTTATAACTAATGCTATCACGATTAGCATACGCATCAAAATCGCCATAACCATCTATTGATATAGTTTCTATTTGTGTATAAATACGATTATATGGTATAAATTTAAGTTGCGATTCCTCAATAAATTGAGCAGTACCCTGCCCTGCTAAAATAACATTACGAGGATTCCAACTAAACTTATATCCCCACGGGTTATCATTACTTTCGGGCGCAACCAAGCCGCCACAAAAAGATTTAAAAGACGTAATTTTTCCTCCTTTAGCTTTTATCTCATCAATCACTTTCATAGCCGAAGCATGATCAATACCTGGGTCAAGACCACACTCATTTAAAAGCAAAATATTTTTTTGTTTTGCTTCAGCATCTAATGCTTTCATATCAGCACTCACATAACTTGCCGTAGCTAAATGTTTACCAAATCGCACACAATCTTTAGCAACATCTACATGCATAAAAGCAGGTAACATCGATACCACAAAATCTGCTTTTTGAATTAAGGTTTCTCGTAAACTCACATTGTGTACATCAAATTCAACCGCTTCGGCAATAGCTTGATGAGCATTAATTTTAGCCTCTACAGCTTTTTTATTGGCATCAGCAATGGTAATATGCCATTGATATTGGGCAGCATGTTGTAATAAGTAATTTATTAAACTGGACGATGAGCGACCTGCTCCTATTATTAATATTCTTGTCATAATCTTAATTGTACACAAAAATAACCTTAAATTTGTTATTTAAACAGAATAAATGTTGCAAAAATTACTCATACTATGTTTTGTGTTGATAGCGCCTCATATTGGTTTTTCGCAAAACAACAGCTTAGTTATATTTAGTGAAAATGGTATTCCGTTTTACATCACTGTAAATGGAGAGAAGATAAATAAACAAGCCGAAACAAATATTAAGGCAAGTGGATTATCTAACGGATGGCAACACATCTACATCACCATTCCAGGGATTATAAAAGAGCCTACTCTTAAAGATTCTATCAATTTAGGTACTCAAGAACGATTTCAAAATAAAGAATTTACATATATTCTAATTAAAAAAACAGATAAACTAGTTCTACAATTCAAATCAATTTCTGAACCATCAGGGCCACAAACACCACCAGTTCCAGAGGCACCAAAAGAAACAACGCCTATAATTGACAATAGTATTTACGGTAATGTATATCAAGCCGTAAAAAACAAACCTGTATTTTTTCAAAACTACAACATCGAAACTGAAACGTGTAACACGCCACTTAACGATAAAGATATCCAATACATTAAGAACTTAATTATAAAGGCTAATGATAAAGAAGCCTCACACCGATATATAACTGAAGTGATTAGCAAAAATTGCTACACCGTTAATCAACTAAACGAATTATTGCAACTAGAGCCAATAGATATGGATAGGCTTTATAACGCTAAAAACGCCTATTGGCATATAAGTGATTTGCAAAACATTAAAACTTTATTGTTCACTTTTAACTATCCAGCTATGAAAGAATCGTTTGAAAACTACATCTTCGAACAAGAGAACATAGCTAAACAAAAGCAATTAAATTGTTCAACACCCATCAATGAAACAAATTTTAATCAACTCTTTTCTAAATTAAAAAACTTAACCTACGATAGCGATAAATTGAATGAAGCAAAAAAACAGTTGAGTAAGACTTGTTTATCTAGCTTGCAAATAAAAAAAATAAGTTCACTATTTACACATGATAGAGAAAAATTAGATTTTATAAAATATGCTGTCAATATCATAACCGACAAAGAAAACAAAGCAACACTTGCCGAAGAACTTCAATACCAAGGAAGCAAAGAAGAATTTTATAAACACATACACTATCAACCATGAATCAAAAAAAATTAATTACCATTGGATTACTTGGCGCTATATCTGTAGCACTAGGCGCATTAGGCGCACATTTTTTAAAAAGCAAAATGGCAACGGGTTTAATAACCATCGACCAATTAAATGGTTTTGATACTGCCGCTAGGTATCAAATGTATCATGCTTTAGCCATGCTAGCCACTTTTTTAATCTCCAAACATACGCCTCATCGTTTTTTAAATTGGGCATTTAATTGTTTTTTTATAGGCATAATACTTTTTTCGGGCTCATTGTATTTTCTTTGCACTAAAAGTTTATTAGGAATGGAATGGCTAAGTTTTCTAGGACCTATCACGCCTTTAGGAGGTTTATTCTTTATAGCTGGCTGGTTGCTATTAGTTGCAATAGGATTAAACAAACAGAAATAAAGGCTTGAATCGAAAGGTAAACATACTACTTGCTTTTATCTTTGTTTATGGCGCATTATGTTTTATTTCATTAAATCGTCATTCACACGCTAAAATACACACTTATCATTCCGAAATATGGGCTGATAAAGCTGGGTATAACGTTTACCTTCCTGCTACTTTTATTTATCATTTTCAAACAGAATCTTTACCTAAACACATTGATTCATTAACAGGATATGGTTTTACTATTGATAGTACAAATCAAAAAATAATAACCAAATATCCTTATGGTGTTGCTCTCATGCAAAGTCCGTTTTGGTTAATTGCACACTTGCTATCTACCGAAAAAGATGGCTTTTCAGTTCTTTATCAAAAATCAATAGACTTTGCAGGTAGTTTTTATTTATGCTTGGGTATATTTATGTTATTTTTTCTTATAAAACAATACAGTACTCGCAACTATGCCATTTTATTGTCCATTTTACTCACTACCAGCACAGGCATATTTTATTATGGTATCTTTGAAACAGGTATGTCGCATATATATTCATTTTGTGTATTAAGTGCCTTAGTATATTTATTATTCCAAACAAAAACTCAAGCCACTTTTTACAACCTACTCTTTTTAGGGTTACTTTCTAGTTTATACATCATTATACGCCCCATAAACATTGTATTTTTAATCGTCCTTTTTGCTTTTGTACTCTTTCATAATAAATCGGCTATTTTAAATTTTAATACTTTCAAGCAACTAAAAACAATTCATTACATCATTATAATAAGTATATGTTTAATACTTATCATTCCTCAATTAGCTTATTATAAATATGCTTTTAACTCTTATTTAACTAACTCTTATTCCAACGAATCATTTGTAAAACCTACTCTTCGGCGTATTACTCAATTATTATTTTCGCCACACAATGGTTTATTTATCTATTATCCTATTGGTATTTTTTTGCTTATTTACGCATTCATTCAACAACATTATTCACGTTTTTTATTATTAAGTTTAGCTTGTGTTTATGTCATTCTTTATAGTTCTTGGTGGAGTTTATCACTTGGTTGCGGTTTTGGGCATCGCGCTTTTAACGATATTGCCATTTTATTTTTCATTCCACTCTTTATGAATACGCCTTCACTAAAAAAATCGGTTATTTTAATCATTGGAATTTTAGCTTTTATCAATCTAAAATTCATTTTTAGTTACGATGGTTGCCTGTTCTCCTCTGAAAATGGGAGTTTCACCGAATATTTCCATATCCTTTTTGGAGAATTTAAGTAAATTTCTTTTAACAAGTCATTTTTGTATATTTAGGCAATTAAAATAGTACCTATTATGAATTTAAGATATTATGTTTTAATCGCATCGTTATTTTTTAGCTTACAAATTTTTTCTCAAAAAGGTAAAAATTTAGCTTTAGTGGTAAATGCAGCAAACACAAAAATTAATGAATTTACGTCACTTACTTCCAATGCAAGTGCAGGTTCCACAATATTAAGTGTAACATCAAGTAGCTTAAATACAAATAGTCGTTTTACATCAACACTTACTCCAGGAGATTTAGTAATGGTTATACAAATGCAAGGTGCCTTAATTAAATTAAGTCCAGTTCCCATTTGGGCACCTGATAGCACCTATGGAAATATTTACAACTATCAAACCTGTGGAAATTATGAATTTGCACAAGTAAAATCTATTATATCAGGCACACAAATTGAACTAGATTGTGGTTTAACTTATAATTATTCAAGTAGTGGAAGAACACAAGTAGTACGAGTTCCAAG
This sequence comes from Bacteroidota bacterium, assembly GCA_963169355.1. Taxonomy (GTDB): domain Bacteria; phylum Bacteroidota; class Bacteroidia; order B-17B0; family Aurantibacillaceae; genus UBA4416. The sequence goes on from CAUJCR010000034.1 coordinate 39,108, forward strand.
ATATAGTGCGCTTACCATAAATAGTGGCGGTGTATTAACCACAGATGCTTGGAATGGAAGCATTGGCGGTATTTTAGTAGCCGAAGTTGATGGCAACACAACAATAAGTGGAGGTGGAAGCATTAACGTAAATGGTTTAGGATTTAGAGGTGGCGTAGCTGCAGGAAATGGCGGTTCGGGAAATAGTAACTTTGCAACTCTTAGCAACAATAATGGAGCTGCTAAAGGCGAAGGAATTGGGAGTGATAGAATTACAGGAACAGGTCATGACACCTTAGGATTATATTGCAAAGGCGCACCAGGCAATGGTGGTGGTGGGGGAAATGCAAATAACTGTGCTGGTGGTGGCGGTGGAAACGGAGGAAATATTTCTAACTATAACGGATATGGAATTCCCACTGCAGGTTATACTGCCATCTGGAATTTAGAATGGCCAGGTAGAGCAAGTGTAACTTCGAGTGGCGGCGGAAAAGGTGGTTACGGTACAGCTACAACTACTACACCAAACGTAAATTCTGTTGGTCCAAACAATACCGCTTGGGGAAGTTTTAAACGCCCTAACTATGGGGGCTTTGGTGGTCGTCCGCTTGACTACTCTACTGGTAAAATTTTTATGGGAGGCGGTGGTGGTGCTGGTCACATGTCTAACGGGCAATCTAATGGAACTAATGCTTGTTCAGGAGGAAACGGCGGAGGTATTGTTTATCTATTGAATTACGGTACTATTTCAGGAAATGGTACTATTAATGCTAATGGGAACAATGGAAACAATGCGTTTGGTTCACCTACTTTTTCTTACCCTTCACAAGGAATTGATGGTGCTGGTGGTGCTGGAGCAGGTGGAACTATTATTTTAAAATCAAACGGAACTATTTCGGGGATCACAGCCAATGCCATTGGTGGTAACGGAGGTAATCAAGTAAAATCAGGTACATCCAGCTCTGAATCGCAAGGTCCTGGAGGTGGTGGAAGTGGAGGGTATATTTCAGGGAATGGAAGTGTATTTACACAAAATGTTACTGGTGGTAGTAACGGAACAACAAATGCAAGTAATTTATCGTCCACTTTTCCAATGAATGGCGCTACTTCTGGTGATGTAGGAACGAATAATCAAATCATAAATCCTTCTTTTACATTAACAACTTCTGCTAACCAAACAATTTGCGCTAATCAATCGGTAAGTTTAACAGCTACCTCTAACAACGGTAGCGCAACCATACAATGGTTTAATAATGCTGCTGGTGGAAATGCAATTAGCACAGGTACAACTTATGTAACAACTTATACGGCTACTGGTACATATACTGTATATGCTGGTTCATGCCCTGGTATTTACAGGCTTCCTATCATTATTACCGTTACACCAGGTGCAAGTATAACAGTGAACAGTGCCACTATTTGTGCTGGCCAAAGTGTTGTACTTACAGCAAGCGGAGCAACTACTTATACGTGGAATACAGGAGCCACAACAGCTTCTATATCGGTATCACCTACTGTTGCTACCGTATATACTGTAAACGGAACTCAAGGTTCTTGTTCGGGAGTTCAAACTTCTACGGTAAATGTCAATTCATCTACCGTTGTAAACGTAGCAAATGCAAATATCTGCTCAGGGAATTCAGCTACATTAACAGCGAGTGGCGCCACCAATTATACTTGGATGCCAGGCGGACAAACAACTACAAGTATTGTAGTGAGCCCTACTATTAATACAACTTATACCATCACTGGTTCTACGGGTGCCTGTAGTGGAACTACAACTGCAAACGTTAATGTTAGCTCTACACCAACATTAACGGCAAATTCACAAACAATTTGTGCTGGTCAGGTTGCAACATTTACAGTAAGTGGAGCAAGCACTTACACTTGGATGCCAGGCAATATAACTGGCAGCACCTACACAACAAGTCCTTCAAGTTCAGGAACTATTTCAATACTTGGCGCAAATGGTTCTTGTACAACCCAAGTTACTAGATCAATTACAGTTACACCAAATCCAACAGTTGCTGTAAGTAATCAAACAATTTGTTCATCGCAAAACGCTATCATAACAGCAAGTGGTGCTAATACTTATTCATGGAGTACAGGAGCAACAACCTCAAGTATTTCTGTTTCACCAACTACAACTACTGTATATACAGTTACTGGTACAAGCAGTTCTTGTTCAGATATAAAAACGGTAACTATAACGGTAACTTCACAACCAACAGTCAATGTAAACAACGCCTCTATTTGTTCGGGTAATTCTACTATTTTAACGGCAAGTGGTGCAACTAATTATACTTGGATGCCAGGCGGACAAACAACATCTACCATATCTGTAAGTCCTAGCAACACTACTACATACACCATTACAGGAGCAACTGGTACATGTACAAACTCTACCACATCTACAGTTAGTGTTACTCCTACTCCTACTTTGGTAGCAAGTTCAAGTACTATTTGTGCTGGACAAACAGCTACTCTATCAGCAAGTGGCGCAACTAATTATACTTGGACACCTGGAAATACCAACGGAAGCACATACACCATTGCGCCAAGTTCTAATACCGTGGTTACTGTGTTAGGTGCCAATGGTACTTGTACAACACAAACAACTATATCGGTTACTATTGGCTCAGGAATTTCAATTGCGGTAAATAATGCTACAATTTGTACAGGCCAAACAGCTACACTAACCGCAAGCGGAGCAACTAATTATACTTGGAGCACTGGTTCAACTTCTAATAGTATTACTGACAACCCTACCAACACAACCACTTATACAGTGAGTGGAAATAACGGTGGCTGCTCAGGTGTAAATACAGCAACCATATTTGTTAATGCTATTCCAACCTTAACAGCCAATGCAACAGCCAACATTTGTAGTGGCGAAACGGCTACTCTATCAGTTAGTGGCGCTTCAACCTACACGTGGTCTAACGGAAATACGAGTTCAACACAAACTGTTAACCCAACCACTAATACTGTTTATACTGTAAGCGGTACAAGTAGTGCAGGTTGTTTAAATTCAAGTTTAACAACTGTTACCGTAAATGTAACTTCAACTCCTACTTTGGTGGCAAGTTCAAGTACTATTTGTGCTGGACAAACAGCTACTTTAACAGTAATTGGCGCAACTAATTATACTTGGACACCTGGAAATACCAACGGAACTACATATACCATTGCGCCAAGTTCTAACACCGTGGTTACTATATTGGGTGCCAATGGTACTTGTACAACACAAACAACTTTATCGGTTACTATTGGCTCAGGAATTTCAATTGCTGTAAATAATGCTACTATCTGTACAGGACAAACTGCAACACTAACAGCAAGTGGAGCAACCAGTTATACATGGAGTAACAATTCAAATTCTAGTTCAATTTCTGATAACCCAAGCAGCACCACTGTATATACAGTATCTGGAAATAATGGCTCGTGCGCAGGCGTTTCAACGGCTACTATTTTTGTAAATCCAGTACCTACACTTACAGCAAGCGCAAGTAATATTTGTAGCGGAGGTACTGCAACTTTAAATGTTAGTGGAGCAAATACCTACACGTGGTCTAATGGAAATAGTAGTTCCACACAAACCGTAAATCCAAATGCAACCACCGTTTATACCGTAACAGGAACAAACACCTTTGGTTGCAATAATATAGGTATTACCACAGTTACTGTAAATGTAGCTACTACACCTACGCTCTCTGTCAACTCTACATCGGTGTGTAACGGACAAACTGTTACATTAACAGCATCAGGCGCTACAAGCTACACTTGGAACACTGGAGAAAACACTAGCACCATAAACGTTAGCCCTACTAATACTAGTACATTCTCGGTTATTGGCGATAATTCAGGTTGCCTATCATCAGCTGTAACAAGCACTGTTATTGTTGATCCTACTACACTTAGCACATTTACTAACGCATACAATAGTTGTCCTAATCAATCAGTAACCATTCAAGCTACTGGTTCAAATAGCACTACCACAACTTATACTTGGAGTAACGGTAGCAATGCGTTTTCTCAAACAGTTTCGCCAAGCACTACAAGTACTTTTACCGTAATTGGAACTTCATTAAGTGGATGTCCAGCATTATCGGGTACAGTTACAGTCAATGTTAATGCTATTTCTGCTGATTTCACAGGTATTACAACTACAACACTAACTGTTGGCGAGACCTTAAATTTAACCGATGCAAGTACCAATGCTAATAATATAAGTTGGCAATACTGCGGAGGCACATCTACATCAAGCGTTATTACAATTCCATTAAGCGATACTGGAACATGCTGTATAAAATTAGTAGCAACAAATACCTCTTGTAGCGATAGCATTACTAGATGTGTTACTGTTATTAAAGAAATGACGATTACTATACCAAATGTATTTACACCTAATGGAGATGGAGTGAATGAAGTATTTAAAATAACTAGCAATGGCTTAAAATCACTTCATTGTGCAATTTATGATAGATGGGGTTTAAAACTATATGAATGGGATGGCGTAAATGGTTATTGGGACGGAAATACTAAAACGGGCCCAGCGCCAGATGGCACTTATTTTTACATCATCACTTATTCGGATTACTTAGATAAAACAACAACTGAAAAAGGTTTCTTAAATTTGTTCCAAAAATAATTTAGAACTATAATGAATGAATTTAGAGAAGAGTTACTTATTAAACTTTCTATTCCGATTTATGCCTTAGTTATTGGTATTGAAATACTCTATAGTTGGTGGCATCATAAAAAATATTATTCTACAAAAGGCATCTTAGCCAATTTATACCTCTCTGCCTTAAATTTCACTTTAGATATTTTAGTGAGAGGTTTATGCTTATTTATACTTGGTTTTTTTTACCAATTCAAATTAATAGAAATTAATAAAGAAGTACACCCCTTTTTATATTGGAGTGTTTTATTAATTGCACAAGACTTTATGTTTTACTGGCTACATCGCATAGATCACTATTGCCGATTGTTTTGGGCCGTACATGTTACACATCATTCTTCCGAAGAGTTTAATCTTACCGTAGGTTTTCGTTCATCTGTATTTCAGCCATTATATCGTTTTATTTATTTTATTCCGTTATCACTTTTAGGTTTCGACCCATTAGATGTGATGTTTATTTATGCAGCTACACAAATTTATGGCATCTTAATACATACCAAAACAGTAGGTAAATTAGGATTTTTAGAGTGGTTTTTATCAACTCCTTCTCATCATCGGGTGCATCATGCTAGTAATATAAAATACCTTGATAAAAACATGGGCATGGTATTTATTATTTGGGACAGACTATTTGGTACATTTGAAGAAGAGAATGAAGAAGTTACTTATGGATTAACTTCCAATATAAAAACATATAACCCAATTACCCTTGTGTTTCACGAATGGCAAGCCATTTGGAATGATTTAAAAAAACCATCATCATTTAAAGATAAGTTCATGTATATTTTTGGTCCTCCAGGTTGGAGTCATGATGGTAGTAAAAAAACCTCTACGCAATTAAGACGAGAGTTGGCTTTAAAAAGAATTAAACCTTAATCATTTTATGATATGCCTAATATTGTAACTGTTTTCAAAAAAATTACCGACTTTATTAATAACAAGTTGTGGAGGCTTCGCTTAGACAAGCTGGAAAAGAAACAAGGTTTTTTATTAAAACAGTTACGCATTTTTATTTTAGCAATTAAAGGATTTAATGAAGATAAATGTTTACTTAAAGCCTCTGCCCTCACTTATTATTCATTGTTTTCTATAGTACCAGTTATTGCTTTAGCATTTGCTATTGCCAAAGGATTTGGCTACCAAGAAGAAATGAAAAAACAAATTCTTTTAAAATTTGATGACCAACAAGCCATATTATTACAAGCTTTTGAATATGCCGATAAAATGTTAGCCAATACGCATGGAGGTTTAATAGCAGGTATTGGTGTTGTACTCTTGCTGTGGTCGATTATGAAACTGCTTGGTAATATTGAAAATAGTTTCAACGAGATTTGGGAAATTCATAAAGACCGTTCGTTGGTTAGAAAAATTACAGATTATATGTCTATTATGTTACTAGCGCCCATTGTATTTATCTTATCTGGAACAATTACCGTAGGCTTAAAAACAAGTGTGGAAGCTGTTACCTCTGATTTATATTATTTTAGTCCCATTACAACAACTTTCTTTCATATCCTTGCCTTTACGCTTATCTGGGCTATTTTTGTTTTTATTTATATTGCATTACCAAATACCAAAGTAACCTTCCTAGCAGCTGGAAAAGCAGCATTGGTAGCTGCAGGATTATTTGAATTATTACAATGGGCTTATGTTGCTTCGCAAGTAGGCGTTGCACAATACAATGCTATTTATGGTAGTTTTGCTGCCTTACCTTTATTTTTAATTTGGTTACAATATTCGTGGTATATTGTCTTATTTGGTTCAGAGCTAGCTTTTGCAAATCAAAATGTAGAACATTATGAATTAGAAAATGATATTGTAAACATCAGTCATCGTTATAAAAGCGTTATTGCACTAATGATTGCCAATTGTGTGGTGAAAAATTTTAACGAAGGCAAAGAAGCATTAACTTCAAAAGAAATTGCCACTCGACTAGATTTACCAATACGATTAGCTAGAACTATTATAAATGAATTTATAGAAGTAGGAATTTTTAACGAGGTAAAGATGTCAAATGATAAAGAAACAGGATACCAACCAGGTATTTCTGATACTAAACTTACGGTAAAATTTATTATTGATAAATTAGACGAAAAAGGCGTGAATAATTTACCAATTGGTGATTCTAACGAGTTAGCAACCGTTAATCGTTTAATGAAAGACTTAGACGATGTATTAAACAACAATAAAGGAAATACATTGGTAAAAGACCTTGTTTAAACCATTCATCTCATGACGCCAAAGCTAATTCCAGCAACTGAAAAAGATTTAGAACTTATTCATAACCTAGCTTATGAAATTTGGAATCAGCATTATGTGAGTATTATTGGGCAAGAACAAGTAAATTATATGCTTCAAAAAATGTATGACATTGAAAGTTTAAAGGAGCAAATAAACACTAAGAAACATCAATTTTATTTAATAGAATTTAACTCCAAGGTAATTGGCTTCCTTTCTATCAGTAGCGATAAAAATTCATATTATTTTCTACATAAGTTTTATATACTTTCACAGTCTTCTAACCTAAATATTGGCTCCACAGTTCTACAAATTTTAGTTGATATAATCCATCCCAAAAGCATCACGCTTACAGTTAATCGTCAAAACTACAAATCCATTAATTTTTACTTTAAAAACGGCTTTAAAATCAAAAAAGTTGAGGATTTTGACATCGGAAATGGCTATCAAATGAATGATTTTATCATGCAAAGAGATTTTTAACATTTTAAGGCAAAAAATCGTATATTTAAACCTTAAAATAACGTAACATCTACGTTTATTAAAAGCACAACATGAAATATAATACACAACTTCCAAAACTGGAAATTCCTGAATATGGTCGAAACATTCAGGTAATGATTGAACATTGTACAACTATCGAAGATAGAGAAGAACGAAATAAATGCGCTAAAGCTATTATTCAAATAATGGGGCAACTCAATCCTCATCTTAGAGACATCTCCGATTTTAATCATAAACTCTGGGATCATTTATTTGTCATCTCTAAGTTTAAGTTAGATGTTGATTCTCCCTATCCAAAGCCAAGTCCCGAATCTTTTGCTACCAAGCCCAAATCGGTTCCTTATCCAGCTACCAAAATGAAATACAAACACTATGGTAAAACCATCGAACGTATCATTGATGCTGCTAAGAAATACGAAGATGGTCCAGAGAAAAAAGAATTATCTCGTTTAATTGCTACACACCTTAAAAAGTCTTATGTTAATTGGAACAAAGATTCCGTTACTGATGATGTCATCTTTAAGCAATTTAAAGAAATGACGAATAATGAGTTAGATATTGACGAAACAACAGCGCTAACACATGCTAACGAACTAAGAAATAAAAACCATAACAACCAAGCACACATTAACTTAAATGCCGCTACTAATAATAGCGGAGGCGGAAAAAACCGTCATAAGAAAAATAAAAGATTTAAACATCGCAATAATAACAACCGATAGTAGAAAAATTTATGGCTGTATTTGAAGTAACAGGAGGCAAACAACTAAAAGGAGATATTATTCCACAAGGTGCAAAAAACGAAGCACTACAAATTATTTGTGCTGTATTACTTACACCCGAAAAAGTAACCATTAGTAATATTCCAGATATTGTTGACATCAATAAACTGATTGATTTATTAAGAGATTTGGGTGTAAAAGTTGAAAAAACAGGGCACGAAGAATACACCTTTCAGGCAGATGATATAAAAGTAGATTATTTGGTATCGCCCGAATTTAAAAAGAAAGGTGGAGGGCTAAGAGGCTCTACCATGATAATTGGTCCTATGCTTGCCCGATTTGGCGTAGCCTATATGCCAAAACCAGGTGGAGACAAAATTGGTCGTAGAAGAATGGATACGCATTTTATTGGTTTTGAAAATTTGGGTGCCAATTTTGAATACGATTCTGAGAACGAAACCTTTAAGGTAACTGCCAAGAAATTAAAAGGTACTTACATGTTACTCGACGAAGCTTCGGTAACAGGTACTGCTAATATTGTAATGGCTGCTGTACTTGCAGAAGGTACAACCACCATCTATAATGCAGCTTGTGAACCCTATTTACAACAACTATGTAAAATGTTGATTCGTATGGGTGCAAAAATTTCGGGTGTTGGTTCTAACTTACTTACTATTGAGGGTGTTACTTCTTTAAAAGGCACTACACACCGCTTGTTACCCGATATGATTGAGATTGGTTCATTTATTGGCTTAGCAGCAATGACTCAATCTGAAATTACTATTAAAGATGTATCGTATGATAATTTGGGTTGTATCCCAAAAGTATTTTCAAGGCTCGGCATACAAATGGAAAGACGTGGTGATGATATTTATATTCCATCACAATCACATTATGAAATAGAATCGTTTATTGACGGCTCTATGCTAACCATTGCCGATGCTATTTGGCCAGGTTTTACACCCGATTTGTTAAGTATTGTATTAGTTACTGCCATTCAAGCACGAGGCAATATCTTAATTCATCAAAAAATGTTTGAAAGCCGCTTATTTTTTGTAGATAAACTCATTGATATGGGGGCTCAAATTATTTTATGCGATCCGCATCGTGCAACCGTTATGGGGCTTGATCGCAAGGTTCAATTAAGAGCCATTCAAATGGCATCACCAGATATTAGAGCAGGTGTTGCGTTGCTTATTGCAGCGATGAGCGCTAAAGGAAAAAGTACCATTTTTAATATCAATCAAATTGATAGAGGATATCAAAATATTGATGGACGATTAAATGCCATTGGGGCAGAAATTATTAGGAAAAGTTAAAATGAAAAGCATAGTTCCATCGCTCATTGTATCTATCATTTTATTAGCCTGTGCTAGTAAAAAAGACACAATTTCTTCTAATCAAAGTTCTAACCAAACAAGCAACACTAATTCAAGTCAGGTAGTGGTAGAGGGATTAAACTTGGGAAACAAAGCACCCGAGATTATGCAAGCTACACCAACAGGTAATGTTCTTACACTTAGTAATTACAAAGGTAAAATGTTACTTATTGATTTTTGGGCAAGTTGGTGCGCACCATGCCGGGCAGAGAATCCAACAGTTGTTTCAGCCTATAAAAAATTTAAAGACAAGAATTTTAAATCAGGTAACGGATTTGAGATACTTAGTGTCTCCCTCGATCAAAATGCCGCAGCTTGGGCAAAAGCAATACAAAAAGATAGCCTAATTTGGAAAGGACACGTGAGCGACTTGCAAGGTTGGAATAATGCCGCTGCTATAAAATATGGAGTAAGAAGCATTCCAACCAATTATTTAATAAATGGCGATGGTATTATTGTAGCCAAAGGATTAAGAGGAAGCGACTTAGAAAAAGCGTTAAATGACCAGTTAAAATAACCTTGTACTTATGAGATCTAAATTTCTGAATATTCTTTTTGTATTTGTTACTACTATTACAATTGCTCAACCAAAGTTCCCCGACAAATTTCCTTTTGACACTTTAGCATACATAGATAAAGAAGGTGTGAAATGTTATTTTGATGTTGCTAAGACAACTAAAAAAATATTTTTATTTTTTGATATAAGTACCGAAGCTCAGGCAGAAGCCATGTATGGCGGGGCTAATTTTGTATTTGGTGAAAGAAGAACAGTTATCTTCCCTATTTATTTTTCAGGACAATTAATAAAGAAACCCAATATGGAAGTGCGATCGAAAATTGCCGTGCAATTATTTCGAACTCCCGAAACTTCTATTTTTAAAGAATTTGGTATTACTAAAAATGATTTACCTCTCATAGTTGTTTATAACGAAAAAAACAAATTGTGTGGTATTACCGATGAGGTGGAAAACATCACTAAAATAGCTTGTGGTGCAGATGCCGCACAAATAAAACTATTACGCTTAAAATTAATGACCGAGAACCCTAATAAAGAATTATTACCTTATGCTGGAAAAGAAGTGGCTATTATTGGTGAAAAAACTAAAGATACCGTTGCTAAGGTTATTACCAATAAATATGGCGACTTTAATGTAGAACTAACGGATATTCAACAGGATTATTTAATTACGGTTAATGAAAAAAACAAAGCCACTAAATTTGTAATACTTGCTAAACAATCTGGCGAAGTGGTAGGTAGCTTTAAAGCCACAGATAAAGGTTTTGTTTATAGATTATTAGCAACTGACCTTGTAAACCTTCCAGAAATATCAGAAGAGGAAGATGATTTGAATTTTACGATGTCTCAAAAAAATATTTCCAACACCAATCAATTTGTAATTACCGAAAATTTATATTATCAACTCAAAAACTTTTCATTAAGTCAAAGCTCCAAAGAAACTTTAGAGAACATTTATTCCTTATTAGTAAACTATCCACAATTCCAATTAGAGATTATTTCTCATACCGATTCACAAGGAGATGATAAAAGTAACTTAACCCTTTCAACCAAGCGCTCTGAATCAGTTGTAGATTATTTAATAAAATTAGGAGTAGATTCAAGCCGTTTAAAGGCCGTTGGGAAAGGTGAAAAAGAAATTAGAAATAGATGTAAAAATGGAGTTGACTGTTCCGATAAAGAACACGAATACAACAGAAGAACCGAATTCAAATTTACAAGAAAATGAAAAAATTATTACTCATCGTATTCTTGCTGTCGGTAGGAATTGCCAAATCACAAAAAGTTGAAAAACTAAGAGTTGGTGAAAAAATTGCATTCTCAAAAATAACCGTTATTAATCAAAACCATAAGGACACACACATTGAACTACCCAATGGTAAAACAATGATTGACCGTTTTGTACTTATTTATTTTTATTCTCCAGATAAACCCATTAAAGAATTAATGGCTTTTAATAATGAAGTAGAGCGCATTTTAAATAAATTTCAAAACAACAGCTGTAAAGGCGCTAGTGAAATTGAGTACGTTACTATTTGTGCAAGCAAGGATTTTAAGACATGGGAAAATATTTTAAATGAAACTGGTTACAACAAACCTAAATTTACAGGAAAGAAAACAAACGGCTTAGCAGAAAAGGGGTTAAAAGATAAATTACTAGAAATTTTTAAGGTAACTGATATGCCCAGTTTGTTTTTAGTAAACCCTAAAGGACGATTATACCTCGAAACAAATAATGTAGAAGAGCTTAATAAAACTTTTTTAAACATTTGTAGAAACTCAAGTAACGCCACTGCCGATTTAACGGGAAAAATATTAGGAGGCGAAAAAGGAAGAACACCGCTTGCAGAACAAAAAGTATATTTAATTAAAGGCGAAAATGATACCATTAACAAAACACTCACCGATAATTTTGGTGATTTTGTATTTAAGCAAGTAGATACAACACAAAAATTAAGCATCAGATTAGAAGCCAGTGCTATAAATTTAAAAAGTCAAAAAGTATATTTAGCTAAACAAAGCGGCGAAGTGGTGTCCGAATTTAAAAAATCAAGTTCAGGAACATTTGAGTATAAACTTTTAACAGTAGATGTAGCCACATTATCAGAAATTGAAGATGAAGAAGATATAACCATGAAGTATAAAAAATTCAGCAGTTCTAATAAAAAAGATTTTACCATTGCTGAAAATATTTATTATGACTTAGGTAAATACAATATCGTTACTCAAAGCGAAATTATATTAGACAAAGTGATTGGTATTATGAATGCCTCTCCAAACGTAAAATTGGAAGTGATTTCACATACAGATGCCCAAGGCGATGATGCCGCTAACTTAAAGCTATCCGAACAACGATCGGAAGCTGTTATCAATTATTTAATAAGCAAAGGAATTAGCACATCAAGATTAAAAGGTATTGGAAAAGGCGAACATGAAATTAGAAATAGATGTACCAATGGCGTGTCTTGTTCGGATAAAGAACATGAATACAACCGAAGAACCGAATTCAAATTTATTAAGAACTGACAAAATTTCGGGAATTTGCAATTGGCAAACATATTGATATCTAGAGAGTATAAATACTATAATTATGGAACAGAACGAGAAAGAACCGATTAATTCAGCGGAAGATACGCAAGCAAACCATATTGAAACAGAAAACAACGAAAAAGTTGAGGAAAATGTGGCAGAAAACGAAGTGAAAAACACCGATACTGACGCCAAAATAGCAGAACTCAACGATAAGTATATTCGTTTATATTCAGAGTTTGATAACTATAGAAAACGCACTATAAAAGAAAAAGCAGATATTATTCGCTCGGCTGGCGAAGAGGTTTTTAAAGCCATATTACCTGTTATTGATGATTTTGAAAGAGCTATTAAGGCAAATGAATTAGTAACCGATGCTGAACCAATAAAAGAAGGCGTTACTTTAATTTATAATAAACTTAAAACATCTATAACCTCTAAAGGCTTAGAAGTACTTGAATCAATTGGTAAACCATTTGATGATTCGTATATGGAAGCCATCACCTCTATTCCAGCACCAAGCGAAGATATGAAAGGAAAAATAATAGATGAGGTAGAAAAAGGGTATAAAGTAGGCGATAAAGTGATTCGTTTTGCAAAGGTAGTTGTAGCAAGTTAATTTAAAAACACATGTCAAAAAGAGATTATTACGAGATACTAGGTGTAGCAAAAGGTGCTAGTGATGATGATATCAAAAAAGCATATCGTAAACTAGCTATTAAATATCACCCTGATAAAAACCCAGATGATAAAGCGGCTGAAGAAAAATTTAAAGAAGCTGCTGAAGCGTATGAGGTATTGAGTAATGCCGAAAAACGTCAGCGCTACGACCAATTTGGACATGCTGGTGTTGGCGGTGCTGCAGGAGGTGGCGGATTTGGTGGTGGCATGAACATGGAAGATATTTTTAGCCATTTTGGCGACATCTTTGGTGGTCATTTTGGAGGTGGCGGATTTGGTGGTGGGCGTTCTAGTGGCGGAAGACGTGTGATGAGAGGTTCTAACTTAAGAATTAAAGTAAAACTAAATCTGCAAGAAATTGCCAAGGGCGTAGAGAAAAAATTAAAAGTAAATAAATTTGTTTCTTGTAACACCTGTCATGGTAGTGGCGCTAAAAACGGACAAGTAGATACTTGCAAACAATGTAATGGTAGCGGTACACAAGTAAAAGTACAACAAACATTTTTGGGAGCTATGCAAACCCAAACCACTTGTAGTGCATGTAATGGCGAAGGAAAAGTAGTAAAAGATAAATGTAACACTTGCCACGGCGATGGCATTGTGCGTGCAGAAGAAGTTATTTCGGTAAATATTCCGGCAGGTGTTGCAGAGGGTATGCAATTATCTGTGAGTGGTAAAGGAAACGCTGCACCTCGTGGTGGTATTAATGGTGATTTATTAGTATTGATTGAAGAGGAAGAACATGAATTACTAAAAAGAGATGGCGGTAATTTATTCTATGATTGCTACATCAACTTTGTAGATGCCGCACTTGGCACGAGTGTTGAAATTCCAACAGTAGATGGTAAAGTAAAAATAAAAGTTGATGCAGGTACACAGAGTGGTAAAGTATTGCGTTTAAAAAACAAAGGATTACCTGATGTAAACTCTTATGGACATGGTGATTTACTGGTAAATATCAATATTTGGACACCACAAAATTTAAGTTCCGAAGAAAAGAAAATATTAGAAGGCTTACGTCAATCTAAAAACTTTACTCCAAATCCTAATCGAAAAGAAAAAGGTTTCTTTGATCGTATGAAAGAATACTTTGAGTAAACTAATTCAGTTGCTCCAAGAATTTTAAAGTTATTGCGTATAAGGTATCTAATTCGGTTTTAGTTACACAGTAAGGTGTTATAAAATACAATACATTACCAAGTGGTCTTACAATAACACCTTGTTTTAAAAAGTAGTTGGCAATATTCTCTGAGGCATTATTCAAATAATGTGTATGCTCCTCAGTATTTATTTCAAGGGCTAAAATAGTGCCTGTTTGCCTGACATCTTGCAACTTCGAGTGGTTCTTAATTTGACTTAAAAACGTATGATGACTTTTAGCAATCATTTCAATCTGCGACCATGTTTCTGGTTTTTCCATTAAATCTAAACTTGCCAACGAAGCCGCACACGCTGTAGGATTAGCCGTATAACTATGTCCATGAAAAAAGGTTTTAGTTTTGTCTTCACTAACACAGGCATCATAAATAAATTGAGCACAACTTGTAACACCCAATGGCATATAACCTCCCGTTAATCCTTTTGAAAGACAAAAAATATCGGGTTGTTGGTTTAAATAATCACTCGCAAAAAACTGACCTGTGCGTCCAAATCCTGTCATTACCTCATCGGCTATACAAATCACTTGATTCTCATGGCACAACTTAATTAATCGATCTAAATAGTGTGGCTCGTACATCAACATACCAGCCGCTCCTTGCACTAGAGGTTCAAAAATAAAACCAGCAATATCTTTATGGTTTTCAAACCAATTTAGCATCACTTGTTCTATCTCCTCAATATTATCTTGGTTTGGTAAAGGAATATGAATAACATCAAACAACAAATTCTCAAAGGCATTATTAAACACATTGCGCGCGCCCACACTCATTCCACCAAAGGTATCACCGTGATAAGCGTTTTCAAAGGCAATAAATTTTCGCTTTGGAATATCTTGATTATGCCAGTATTGTAAAACCATTTTTAGAGCCACCTCTACTGAGGTAGAACCATTGTCGGAATAAAATATCTTAGTTTGATTGTTTGGTAAATGTTTTAATAAACGCTCAGCTAAGGTAACCGCAGGCTGATGTGTAAATGCACTAAAAATAGCGTGCTCTAAAGTATGTAATTGTTCAGTTACCTTTTGTGTTATATACGGATGACAATGGCCATGAAGATTAACCCACCAACTCGAAATGGCATCTAATAATTTTTGATTTTGATCATCGTAAAAATAAGCCCCTTCGCCTTTTACAATGGGTATAGCATTATTGGCAAATTTTAAATGTGTAAACGGATGCCACACATATTGTTTGTCTTTTTCAACTATACCATCTAAATTCATTATTTTCTAGTGTGTGAGTAACATCTTTAAAAGTCAAAATTAATTTGCCCGTCTTTTCCTTTAAAATTATTTGGGTCTAATTTTTCCATTGCCCTACGGTGTAATTCCATAGGCGATAAGCCATTTCCACCGATGCTTTCATCTTCTTCCGAAAAATCTTCTAATTCAATTTCTTGTGATTCTCTTAAATTAATTTCTTTTACTTTATAAGAAGTTAATTTTTTACCCTTTGCTTTCATATTTGTAACAGGCGAAAACTCTACCAAATTAACGGTTTCATCTGGAATGTCTTTATCTTTTTGTTTTCCAAATTTCACATCAATAACTGGTTGAATTTGAGAAGTAATTAATTCAATTCTTGAATCATCGTGCTCGGTTATAATTAATGTTTTAGAAGTGGTGTTTTCAGGTAAAAAACGTTTGGTAATATATGATTTGCTTTCGCCATCATAATACACACAAGTTAAAGTTTGCTGAGGATAAAATTTTTCAATTAAAACAATATCTTCATCAAAATGATTTAACACATCATACGTATAAAGTTTATAGTATCCTTTGCTGGTAACCGTTAAAATTTTATCTTCTCCAGCAAATTTACCTAAATACGTTCCTTTACCTTCTTTATTTAAACGATGTACAGCATCATTAAACCAATAATCTTCGGCAGCTAAAGTTGAAGCACCTTTTGTTTTTAATAATACTTTTTTTACTGCATACTTAGTAACAATATTTCCTGTAGAAGCTCTTCCTTTTACTGGAATCTCAGAAAAATCTACATCTAACTCAAACTTGCGTAAACCCGACACTGGTTTTAAGATAACTTGAACCGTTTCTGCTTCGCCATTGGGATTAATTGTAAACCAATGTACAGTTGAATTTGGAGTACCTTTAGTTAAGTTATATTCTTTATCACGCGTAACACCTGTTACATTAAATCGTTTAATAAATGTAATTCCTTTTGGTCCATCAGTATAAATCATATTATACGTGGTGCGTTCATCATTTTTCTTAAAGATGGCAATGTGTATAATATCTTTTCCAATAAATACTTTATCAGATACTTTAAATACTTTCATAATACCTTCTTTGGTAAAGGCAATAATATCATCTAAGTCAGAGCAATCGCAAACAAACTCATCTTTCTTTAAACTCTTACCCGCAAAGCCTTCGGCACGATTCACATATAATTTTTCGCTAGCAATAATTACCTGTGTGGCGTTAATGGTTTCTAATTCTTTAGTTTCTGTTTTACGCTCTCTGCCGGCTCCATATTTCTTTTTTAAATTTTTGAAATACTCTACTGCATAATCTACTAAATTAGCTAAATGACCTTTTACAGCTTCAATTTTTGCTTCCAATTCTTTCATGTGTTCCTCTGCTTTAATAGTATCAAAGCGAGTAATACGAATCATTGGTATTTGAGTAAGGCGTTGTAAATCTTCATCTACAATTTCTCTTAATAATTTTTTACGATGCGGCTTAAATCGTTCGTATAAGTATTCATATAACGACTCTCTGGTAGAATATTTTTTAAAGTCGATATACATTTCTTCTTTAATAAATATTTTTTCGAGTGAAGAAAAATGCCATTTTTCTTCAAGTTCATTTTTTTCAATTTCTAATTCGCGACGCAACAACTCTAAAGTTTGTTGAG
Source organism: Bacteroidota bacterium (assembly GCA_963169355.1). Classification (GTDB taxonomy): domain Bacteria; phylum Bacteroidota; class Bacteroidia; order B-17B0; family Aurantibacillaceae; genus UBA4416. Next base: position 56,381 of record CAUJCR010000034.1, read on the forward strand.
TTGAAATTTTTAAAATTTCACTAACGCCTAAAAAACGAGGTTTTTCATTTTCGATAATACACGCATTGGGCGAAATACTTACCTCACAATTGGTAAAGGCATATAAGGCATCAATGGTTTTATCGGGAGAAATGCCTGGTTGCAAGTGAATTAAAATCTCAACATTTTCTGCGGTATTATCCTCTACTTTTTTAATCTTTATCTTTCCCTTATCGTTTGCAGCAATAATTGAATCAATTAAAGTGCCTGTAGTAGTACTAAATGGAATCTCAGAAATAACTAAGGTTTTAGAGTTTAGTTCTTTAATACGTGCCCTAATTTTTATCTTTCCACCACGCATTCCATCTTTATAGTCGCTAAAATCGGCAATACCACCTGTTATAAAATCAGGGAAAATTTGTGCCTTGCGCCCACGAAGAATTTGAATAGAGGCATCTATCAATTCGTTGAAATTGTGTGGTAATATTTTGGTGGCTAATCCAACGGCAATACCTTCAACACCATGCGCTAATACTAATGGAAATTTTACAGGTAAAGTTAATGGCTCTTTGTTACGACCATCATAACTCAATCCCCAATTGGTAGTTTTAGGATTAAATAAAACCTCTTGTCCAAATTTTGATAAACGAGCCTCAATGTAACGTGGTGCAGCTGCGCTATCGCCAGTTAAAATATTTCCCCAGTTACCTTGGCAATCAATTAATAAATCTTTTTGCCCCATGGTAACTAAAGCATCGCCAATACTGGCATCGCCATGCGGATGATACTTCATTGTATTACCAATTAAATTGGCTACTTTGTTATATCTACCATCTTCTAATTCCCACATGCTATGTAAAATACGGCGTTGTACCGGTTTTAAACCGTCCTCCATAGCTGGTACCGCACGTTCTAATATAACATAACTGGCGTAATCTATAAACCAATTTTTAAACATGCCCGATACATGTTTAACTCCACTTAATTCTTTGTGTTCTTGTTCGTTATTTGTATTCTCTTCCATTATTCTTAAATCAATTTTTAAACAATTTACAACTTTAATAGGCTTAGTGAGTTGCTTTATTAATTACAGGCCTATCCAAATTGAAAATTTATTTCACTAACTCCTCTTCTAAATCTTTCTCAATAACAAGGTTATCAATTATAAATTCCTGACGCTCTTGTGTATTTTTTCCCATGTAATAATTTAATAACTGCTGAATAGAGGCTTGTTGATCAATTAACACAGGCTCTAAACGAATATCTTTTCCAATAAATAATTTAAACTCATCGGGCGATATTTCTCCTAAACCTTTAAATCGAGTAATTTCGGGCTTAGGGCCAAGTTTTGCAATAGCCGCTTTGCGTTCTTCATCGCTATAACAATAAATGGTTTCTTTTTTATTTCTCACTCTAAACAATGGTGTTTGCAAAATATACACATGGCCATTTTTTACTAAATCTGGAAAAAATTGCAAAAAGAAAGTTAATAGTAATAAACGAATGTGCATACCATCTACATCGGCATCGGTAGCAATTACTACATGGTTATATCTTAAATCTTCTAAAGAATCTTCAATATTTAAAGCAGCTTGCAATAAATTAAACTCTTCGTTTTCATACACTACTTTTTTCCCAAGGCCAAAACAGTTTAATGGTTTTCCTTTTAAGCTAAATACGGCTTGCGTGTTTACATCACGTGTTTTAGTAATAGAACCACTAGCCGAGTCTCCCTCGCAAATAAAAATAGTTGTTTCGTGGGCACGTGGATTTTTAGAATCATCTAAGTGTACTCGGCAATCGCGTAATTTACGATTGTGTAGTGATGATTTTTTAGCACGCTCGCGGGCTAGTTTTTGAATCCCAGAAAGTTCTTTTCGTTCACGCTCATTCGCAATTATTTTTGCCTCAATGGCTTTAGCAATTTCAGGATTTTTATGTAAGTAATTATCTAATTGTTGCTTAATAAAATCGCCTACAAATGAGCGCATGGATTGTCCGCCTGGTGCAATTTCTTGCGAACCAAGTTTAGTTTTAGTTTGCGATTCAAAAACGGGTTCTTGCACTTTTACCGAAATAGCCGCCACAATAGATTTACGGACATCTGTTGGATCAAAATCTTTTTTATAAAACTCACGCACCGTTTTTACAACCGCCTCTCTAAATGCTGCTTGATGTGTACCGCCCTGAGTAGTGTATTGCCCATTAACATACGAATAATACTCTTCCGAAAAATGTTCGTTGCTATGCGTCATTGCTAACTCAATATCATCGCCTTTTAAATGAATGATGGGATATAAAATTTCACCAGTAATATTTTTTTCTAATAAATCTTTTAATCCATTATCCGATTTATAAACGGCCTCATTAAAATAAAGCGTAAGCCCTGTATTTAAAAAGGCATAATTCCACAACATTCTATCAATGTACTCGTGTACAAAATGATACTTTTTAAAAATAGTATCATCGGGTTTAAACTCCACATAAGTACCATTGGCTTCGGTAGTAGATTGCACCTTGCTTTCTTTTAATAATTCGCCTTTCGAAAACTCAGCGGTTTTGCATTGTCCATCGCGGTAAGCAATTACTTTAAAATGAGTGGATAAAGCATTTACAGCCTTAGTACCTACTCCATTTAAACCAATAGATTTTTTAAAGGCATCGCTATCGTATTTTCCACCTGTATTAATTTTAGAAACCACATCTACTAATTTGCCTAATGGAATACCACGCCCGTAATCTCTAATGGACACCATACCTTCTTTAACTGTTACTTCAATTTTTTTTCCGGCACCCATCATAAACTCATCAATAGAGTTATCCATTACCTCTTTTATCAATACATAAATACCATCATCAAAAGCCGAACCGTCGCCCAACTTACCAATGTACATACCTGGGCGCATACGAATATGCTCTTTCCAATCTAACGACTTAATGCTATCCTCATTATAATTTCCTACTTGTTTTGCCATATCTTTTTAATTTAAAAATTAAGAAGTCAAAATTTAAAAGAGAACGTACTTTTAAATTTTGACTTATTTTTAGTCACCATCTAATAAATTTCCTAAGCCACCTAAAATACTTCCTTCTTCTTTACGACTACCAGTGCCATAAGATAAAATTCTACCAGCTAATCGACTAATAGGTAAAGTTTGAATCCACACTTTTCCTGGCCCTCTTAACACTGCATAGAAAATTCCTTCGCCACCAAAAATCGTATTTTTAATTCCGCCTACAAATTGTATATCGTATTGCACGTTAGCTGTAAAAGCTACAATACAACCAGTATCTATTTTTAAAATTTCGCCAGCTTGTAAATCCTTTTCAATTACATGACCTCCACTATGCACAAAGGCTAAACCATCGCCTTCTAACTTTTGCATAATAAAGCCCTCGCCACCAAATAAGCCTGTACCCAATTTCTTTTGAAACTCAATACCTACCGAAACGCCTTTGGCAGCACACAAAAAAGAATCTTTTTGGCAAATAATTTTATTACCTAATTGTTGCAAATTCATAGGAATAATTTTACCAGAGTAAGGCGCTGCAAAGGTTACTTGCCTTTTGCCTTGCCCCACATTGGTGTAAATGGTCATAAATAAATTTTCGCCAGTAAGTAAGCGTTTACCTGCTGTAAATAATTTATTCATAAACCCTTTATGATTGCCATCGCCAAACATGGTTTCCATTTGCACGCCATCAGTCATCATCATAAAACTGCCTGGCTCAGCAATCACCGATTCTTGAGGGTCTAACTCAATTTCTACGCACTGCATTTCCTCGCCATGCAATTTGTAATCTATTTCGTGATTATTCATAGTTATTTATTATTTAAAAAATAAAAACTCTAAAAAAGGCGAAAGCCTTTATAGATTTGATTTTTAACCCTCCAAATTTAGAAAAATTACACTTAACGTATGGCTATATTTATTCACAATACAGTTGTTGTAAACTATTACTAAACCCTAGCAATAGCAAGTGTTTAGAGGAATAAAAATAATGTATTAACAATCTAACTCAAATTACTCAATAGCAATTCTATTACAAGCTAAAACTAACTGATTATTGTTTTAAAAATTCTAATATATTTATAGTATTACGTCCTCCAAGTAAAATGTAGAAGTTACATATCATCTGAGTAATTTTACTTTTTCTGTGGTAATTACTTGATTACTTTCAATCACTTTCACTGTGGGTGGGTCAGAGAACTCAAATGTTTTTAGTTCTTTAATTAAATCGTCAAATTCAGATGATGTGGCTACAATAACATTATCTAATCCAATAACATCACCACTCTTTATTTTTGCTTTTACACTTTTAGCTTCGTTTTCTTCGAGAGTTATTAAATAACTTAATGCTTTTCTGTGTACATATTTTAGAGCAATAGCTTCCAAATCTGCTTGTTTATAACGCTCACGTAGGCTCGTCTTCACGCTCCAGCAAATCGGTCCCCTTTCGCTTGTATAAAACATGAGGTCATAAATTACGTTAGGTACAAATGCTACTTTTGCACTCATATAAATTGGTAAAATGTTTTCACGAACGCAAAGCGTTGCTAAAATATATTCAAAAACTTTACCATTTAAGTTATTATTTCTATCTGAATGTTTAGAATAAACGCTCCAATATTTTGCCACATATTCAGATGGTTTTTTATACTCAACTTTTAAGAAATTGGGAAATAGACTATCAAAAACTTGCTCTGCCTTATTATCCTTACCAATAGTAATACTTAACTCATTTAATTTTCCCATTATTCAATCATATCTAATAATTTTATTATTTCTTTAGCTGTTGCTTGAATTGCAGGAACAGCAACAGAGTTTCCAAATTGTTTATATGCAGAGGCGTCTGCAACTGGTATGATAAAATTATCTGGAAACCCTTGCAATCTTGCCCACTCTCTTGGCGTCATTTTTCGAATTCCTTCTTTATTAACTTCACCTTTAATATGAGTGGTGGGTGTAAAATCTTTGAGGCGATGATCATAAACTAAATTTCGCTCTCTCCCCATTCCGCCAACTACAATTGCGTTTGCAATGCCTTTATCTGAAATTACCTCATATCCAAAACCGTTTCCTTTACTTTCATGTCTAGCCTTATGATTATGTAAAGTTTGTAAATATTGAGTAGAAAGAAAATATTTTGTTGCAGGAACCTTTTTTTCTTTAACATCAGCAAACTTTACTTTAATATTTGTTGATTTTGGATATTCAAAAGTTGTTATACCAATATCTTTTCTAAATCCAACTATAAAAATCCTTTCTCTATTTTGTGGTACTCCGAAATCTTTTGCATTAACAATTCGAGGTTCAGGAACGAAATACCCTAAATCATTGCGTAAAACATTTAAAATTGTTTCGAGTGTCTTACCTTTATCATGATTACGTAACCCCTTTACATTCTCAAGAAAAAATGCTTTGGGTTGTTTGCGCTTTATAATTTCAGCCACATCAAAAAATAAAGTTCCTCGGGTATCTTCAAAACCACCTCTTCTTCCAGCAATTGAAAATGCTTGGCAAGGAAATCCAGCACATAAAATATCAAAACCGTTAGGTATATAAGATTTTGTTTTTTCATTTGTAATATCGCCAAAAGGTGTTTCTCCAAAATTCGCTTTATAAGTTCGTTTTGCTTCTCTGTCCCACTCGCTGGTAAATACACATTTTCCTCCTAAATTTTGCATTGCTAAGCGAAACCCCCCAATCCCTGCAAATAAATCTATAAAACTAAACTTATGTTTTTTTACAGGCGGAAAAGGAACTTGAAAAGTATCAAATATTCCGTATTGCAAAGCTTCCTCGGCAGCCCTCAATGTAACGGCCTCATCAGGGAATTTATATTCCAGAATTTCTTTTGTAAGCTTAACGGCTTCTTTTTTATAAAATTTAGAAACTCCATTTGTGTTATTATGTAGATAATGAGTAAATGCTGCCTCGTTAAAATTTTCAGGCTCCTCTATACGCTTCCTAAACAACTTATCATTTAACGTATCTAGTGATATTTTCTCTTTTACTTTCATTCTTACGACTATATTCTTTACTCAATTACTAAAATGCAACTTAATAAACATTTTGCTATTCTAATCTCTTCGAAGATATAAAGAGATTATTAACTCTACAAAAAAACTTAGGTCTTTATTTATGCACAAATCTCAGTAAATCGCCACTTATTTAAAATCAATATTGCCAATTATTTCGGTTGTATCAAATGGTTTAAACCAATCGGCACCCACTTTGTTTTTTAGTTCTTCTTCTCTTATGTTTTTATACTTCATTTTTAAAAGTAATGATACTGTTCTTAAAAAAATATACTTGCAATTTACAGTGTAGCGATGTTTTTTACTAGTATAAAAGTGGTAATTATTAACAATAAAATTAAAAAAAAACTAGAACTTCAAAAAGCCATCTACTTGAAGGCTAATTACACGTTGAGTTTCTGCATCGTTTATTAATCCATTAACATCCATTAAAGTATCTACTTTGCTAATGGGTAATTTGTTATGATATACATTTATTTTTAAGTAATTTAAAATATTGGTTAAATGTTCCATGCCTCTTAAATTTCCAGCTCTACCTGTTGAAACACCCACCAAACAAGCTTTTTTATCCCACCAAGTTTTTGGAGGAATGGCATCTAAAAATACTTTTAAAATACCTGCAAAACTGCCGTTGTACTCGGGCAACACAAAAATAAATTTTTGCTGAGGTTCAATGTGTAAATCTATTAATTTTTGAAAATCAACCGAACGTTTACCAAACAAATCACTATGTAAAAAAGACTCTGGAAGATTTTTTAAACTCAATAAATCAACCTTTATTCCTTTGTTGGTTAATTCAGAAATATAGTATTTTGCTACTTTTTCGGTATTGCTATCGGGCCTATGGGTGGCAGATATAACTGTAATTGAGTGCATTATATTATTAACATTTTAGCAAAGTTATGAATTTTACTGTTAAAAACTAAAATCTAAAAAACACTAAGAATACCTTAAATTTACTGGATTAGATTATTAACGTTATTAGGGACTTTGTTATGAAAATTACGTATTATGGTCATTCTTGTTTTGGTGTTGAAATAAATGGTAAACAGGTTTTATTTGATCCATTTATCTCGCCCAACGAACTGGCTTCGCATATTGATAAAGATACAATTAAGGCTGATTATATTTTAATCTCGCATGGACACGAAGATCATATTGCCGATGCCGTATCAATAGCCAAACGTACTAATGCCACAGTGGTATGTAATTTCGAAATTTATGTTTGGTTACAAAAACAAGGCGTTCAAAACATTCACCCAATGAATACTGGTGGCAAAAAGCAATTTGATTTTGGCTCGGTTAAATGCGTTATGGCTGTACACAGTAGTAGCTTACCAGATGGAAGCTATGGCGGAAATCCTATGGGATTTGTAATTGAAAGCAATGATAAAAACTTTTATTACGCTGGCGATACGGCACTAACGTATGACATGAAACTAATAGGCGACTACCGTCATATTGATTTTGCTTTTTTACCCATTGGCGATAATTTTACAATGAGTGTAGATAATGCTATTATTGCTTGCGATTTCATTAAGTGCAATGATATAATAGGTATGCACTACGATACATTTGGATACATAAAAATAAATAAACCCGAAGCTATTGAGAAATTTGCAAATCAAGGAAAACAATTAACCTTAATAGAAATAGGAAGCACCATCACTAAATAAAATTTTAACACAATACTCTTAAATAAAAAAATTAAACATGGGAAAAATAATTGCAATAGCTAATCAAAAAGGAGGAGTAGGAAAAACTACCACAGCTATCAACTTAGCAGCATCATTAGCTGTATTAGAGTATAAAACATTATTAGTAGATGCCGACCCTCAGGCAAATGCCACCTCTGGTGTTGGCGTTAATTCTCAAGAGGTTTCTCAAGGCTTATACGAATGTATTGTAAAAGACATTCATCCTAAAGATGTAATTAAAGAAACGGATACGCCTAACTTATACTTACTACCCACAACACCCGATTTAGTAGCACTTGAACTTGAAATTGTGGATTTGCCAAACAGAAATCACATGATGAAAGAGGCACTTGATAAGGTAAAAAATGATTATGATTTTATCATTATAGATTGTTGTCCGTCACTGGGTCTTACAGTTATTAACTCATTAGCCGCTTCCGATAGTGTTATTATTACTTTACAAAGTGAATATTTTGCTTTAGAAGGCATGGGTAAACAACTTCAAACCATAAAATTAATTCAAGAAAATATTAATACAAATTTAGATATTGAAGGCGTTCTTTTAACAATGTATGACCCTCGTCTAAAATTAGCCAACATGGTGGTAGAAGAAGTAAAGATGCATTTCCAAAACATGATGTTTAATACCATCA
>CAUJCR010000035.1 GCA_963169355.1 Bacteroidota bacterium
GGACGTGGTAAAGGAGGTGGTGTAAAATTTGCGCCAAACTTGGACAAAGTAAAAGAGGTTTCATCTAAAATAATTGGTATGCACTTAGTAACTCCACAAACAAGTGCCGAAGGGAAATTGGTTAAAAAAGTATTAGTAGCACAAGATGTATATTATCCAGGTGCTAATCCTACCAAAGAATTTTACATGAGTATCTTGTTAAACCGTACTACAGGGCGCAACATCATTATGTATAGTACTGAAGGAGGAATGGATATTGAAGCAGTAGCCGAAGCTACTCCACATTTAATTTGGAAAGAAGAAATTGATCCTAAAGTAGGATTACGTGATTTCCAATGCCGTAAGGTAGCTTTTAACTTAGGGTTAAGTGGACAGGCTTTTAAAGAAATGACCAAATTTGTGGCTGCTTTATATAAAGCTTACGATTCTATTGACGCTTCTTTATTTGAAATTAATCCTGTTTTAAAAACATCGGACGATAAAATTATAGCTGTAGATAGTAAAGTAACTTTTGATGATAACGCTTTATATCGTCATCCTGATTATGCAGCTATGCGCGATGAAAGCGAAGAAAATCCTACAGATGTAGAGGCTAGAAAGGCTGACTTAAACTACGTAAAATTAGATGGTAACGTAGGTTGTATGGTAAACGGAGCCGGATTAGCAATGGCTACTATGGATATTATTAAATTATCTGGTGGCGACCCTGCGAACTTTTTAGATGTAGGTGGTACAGCTAATGCCGAACGTGTAGAGAAAGCTTTCCACATCATCTTAGGTGATAAAAATGTGAAAGCTATTTTAGTAAACATATTTGGTGGTATTGTAAGATGCGACCGTGTAGCACAAGGGGTTATTGATGCTTATAAAAATATGGGAACTATTAATGTGCCTATTATTGTTCGTTTACAAGGTACAAATGCCGAAGCTGCTAAAAAATTAATAGACGAATCAGGATTAAAAGTGTATTCTGCTATTGAATTGCAAGAAGCAGCCGACTTAGTAAAAAAATTAATTGCTTAATACAACATAAAAAAACACATCTATGATAATGAAACGCAAACATTTTTTAATTACCCCAATTGTAGCTACAATGATGCTTACGTCATGTGGTGGCGGTAATACCGAAGGAGAAGAAGAAATGTTAACTAGTGCCGACACTATTAAAACAGAAACCCAAACTGAACAAGTTACCGAAACCTTTTTTCAAGTACCTTCTCCAGGCGAGATGCTTACTTTCATTAAGATGGTAGGTGGAAAGAATAACAAAAACACCTCTTTCTTAAATAGTCCTGATAATCAAAAAAATTATACCGACAATAAATCAAAAGCACTCAACTTTGGTATATATAGCTGCGATTTAAGTTACTGTAGTATTTTTGAGATTGGCTCAGAAGCCTTAAAATACTTTAAAACAGTAAAACAATTAGGAGATCAAATTGGGGTTTCGGCCGCAATACAACCAGAAGTGTTAAAACGCTTAGAAAACAACTTAGGAAATCCTGATTCGTTATCAGTAATTACTGATGATGTCTATTTTTCTTCGTTCCAAAACCTAGAAGATAGCAAACAAGGTCCAACACTTTCTTTAGTAGTTGCTGGTGGATGGATTGAAAGTTTACACATTGCCACAAGTTTATTAACTAAATTTGATGCAAAAAGCCCAATCGTTGAGCGTTTAGCTGACCAAAAATATACATTAGATAACTTAGTTGAGTTCTTAAAAAAATATCAAAGTGATGCTGGAGTAGCTGAAGTTTTAACCCAATTTACCGACCTACAAGCTGAGTTCAATAAAATTGGTGAAAAAGATGTTGCTGTTGCTTCTGATAAATCAAAAAATGTATTAGGTGGCGGTAAAGAATTAGCAATAACTGATGTTGAATACAACAGTATTGTAGCCAAAATCAAAACTATTAGAAACTCATATACATTAACAAAATAATTAAAGACTTATGAAAAAACTTTTCTTATCACTATTTATATTTAGTTCTGTGTTAATGTATTCACAGGCAAGCGTATGTGGTCAGTTCCACCGAAAATTCTGTCAAGTTGAAACAAAACATGGAGGAAAATCTGGATGGATGTATAATGCACAATCTCGCAGTGGATTATTCAATCAAGGCTCTACCTCAAAAATACGTTGTGTTATTTACAAAGGGATGGATTATCGTATTAGCGTGTGTTGTGAAACAGCTATTGGTGACAAACTAAATTTTAAAATCTTTGATTCTAAAACAAGTGAATTATTATACGATAACGCTACAGCACAAGGTGACCCAATCTTTGAATTTCAAAGTGCATCAAGTCGTCAATTAATTATTGAGGTAACAGTTCCAAACGGAGCCACAGCTCAAGACAAGCACAAACCAATGGACGCTGCTTGTGTAGGGTTACTTATTGAGCATAAAGTAACTGAAAGACAAGGCTTTTCACAATACTAGTTTTTTAAATTACTATGAAATAAAGGCTGTCTAAAATTGACAGCCTTTATAATTTATACAAACAAATAGTCCTATTTTTGGAAAGTTTACAATAGTTATATTTGGTGCTACATTTCAAGTATTGAAAATTTCACTTACTTAGCAGATAAAGTAATATATGGAATTATCATTTCTTCCATACTTACTCCGCCATGCTGAAAGGTGTTTTTATAGTATTGTACGTAGTGATTAAAGTTATTAGGGTAAGCAAAAAACTTATCTTCTCTTGCAAAAATAAAGCGTGAACTTACATTCTGTTTTGGTAAAAACGCATCGGCAGGATTCTTAATCTCAAATACTTCTTTTGGGTTATAATCTAAAGCTTTACCTTGTTTATATCTTAAATTAGTATTTACCGTTTTATCACCTACAACTTTGGTTGGTTCTTTTACATGCACAGTTCCATGATCGGTAGTAATAACCAATTTACATTTTTTAGCAGCTATAAACTTTATCATATCCAATAAAGGCGAGTGCTCAAACCATGATAAAGTTAAACTTCTGTATGCAGGTTCATCATCGGCTAACTCGCGTATCATCTCCGATTCGGTGCGCGAATGACTTAACATATCTACAAAGTTATATACTATCACATTGAGTTTATTGTTTAATAAATTACTCATACTCTCCGATAATTTTTTACCAGCTGCAAAATTGGTAATTTTATTATAACTCATTTTCACATCTTTACCCAGCCGTTTTAATTGCGCATTTAAAAATTCTGCTTCAAATAAATTCTTTCCTCCTTCATCTTCATCATTTTTCCACCACTCAGGGTAACGTTTTTCCATTTCACTTGGCAATAATCCTGAAAACAAGGCATTACGAGCATACTGAGTAGCAGATGGTAATATGCTAAAAAACAACTCTTCGTTATCTACCTTAAAATAATCTTGAATAACTGGTTGAATAGTTCTCCATTGATCGAATCTTAGATTATCAATAACTAATAAAAATGTACAAGGATTAGCATCTAACTGAGGAATAAATTTATTTTTTAATAACGTATGGCTCATTGTTGGGGCATCTTTATCATTCCCATTTAACCAATTAATGTATTTCTTTTCAATAAATTTAAAAAATTGCAAGTTAGCATCTGCCTTTTGCATTCGTAGCACATCAAGCATTCCCTTATCTTGGTTTTTATCTATTTCAGTTTCCCAATACACAATTTTTTTAAATAGCTCTTGCCATTCTTGCCAAGTTAATTGATCAGAAAGCGTCATACCAATCTCGGCAAACACCTTGCGATATTCTGTATTTGTTTTTTCGGAAATTAAACGCTTATTATCTAAAGTTTTTTTAAGCGATAATAATATTTGATTGGGATTTACTGGTTTAATTAAATAATCGGCTATTTTGCTACCAATGGCATCTTCCATAATATATTCTTCTTCACTTTTGGTAATCATAATTACTGGCAACTCGGGTTTCAATTGCTTAATTTTTGTAAGCGTTTCTAATCCAGTAAGTCCTGGCATATTTTCATCTAACAGCACAACCGATATGTCATTATTATCCTTCACAAAATCAATAGCCTCGTCGCCACTTAATGCCGTTATAATTTCGTATCCTTTTCCATTTAAAAATAAAATATGAGGCTTTAATAAATCTATTTCATCATCAGCCCAAAGAATGGTTATTTTTTCCATAACTCAATGTTTTAGTTACTTACGAAGGTATTCGTAATTTATTGTCTTAAAAAATATTAAAAGCGAATAAATGTTATAATCTCAACTTACTTCCCAAATTTTCCTTTTAATGCCGCTAATGCTGATTTCATATCATTAGGATCGTAAGCAATAGCTTCTTCTTTTTTAGGTGGAGATTTTTTTACCATTCCTTCGCCTTTCATAGATAAAGCTATGCGCTTGCGTTTCACATCACACTCCGTAACATGCACCCAAACTTTTTGTCCTACTTTTACAATTTGGTTAGGATCATCAACAAAAGTATCACTCAATTGCGAAATATGTACCAATCCATCTTGGTGTACACCCACATCTACAAAGGCTCCAAAATTAGTAACATTAGTAACAATGCCTGGTAAACGCATACCTTCTCTTAGATCTTCTATACTATGTACATTTTCATCAAAACTAAATATTTCAAAAGATTTTCTAGGGTCGCGTCCTGGTTTTTCTAACTCACTTAAAATATCTTTAAGGGTTGGCAATCCAATTGTTTCAGTTACATAAGTTGATAAATTAATTTTCTTACGAAGTTCTTTGTCATTAATTAAATCATCAATACTACAATTCAAATCCGTAGCCATTTTTTCAACGATATGGTATGCTTCGGGATGTACGGCACTTTTATCTAAGGGGTGAATCCCATCACGAATTCTTAAAAATCCTGAGCACTGTTCAAATACCTTATCGCCCATTCTACTTACTTTTAATAAGTCTTTGCGCGATTTAAAAGCACCGTTTTCATTTCTATAATCAACTATATTTTTTGCTAAAGTATCTCCAATACCCGAAACATACGATAGCAACTGTTTTGAAGCCGTGTTTAACTCCACACCTACGCCATTTACACAACTCATCACCACCTCATCCAACTTATTTTTTAAAGCTACCTGATCAACATCGTGTTGATACTGCCCCACTCCAATAGATTTTGGATCGATTTTTACTAATTCGGCTAATGGATCAGCTAAACGACGCCCAATAGATACAGCTCCACGCACCGTTAAATCATAATTAGGAAACTCCTCACGCGCTACCTCCGAAGCAGAATAAACAGAAGCACCCGCCTCACTCACCACAATTACTGGAATTGATTTTGGTAATACATCAATACTTCTAATAAATTGTTCAGTTTCGCGAGAGGCTGTACCATTACCAATGGCAATTGCCTCAATATTATGTTTAGCACACATAGCCATAACTACATGTTGAGATTCAACTACACGACGTTGTGGTTCATGTGGATAGATAACAGTTTCCTCTAGTAATTTCCCTTGAGCATCTAAGGCTACTACCTTACACCCTGTTCTAAACCCGGGGTCGATTGCTAAAATAGTTTTTTGACCTAATGGAGATGCTAATAATAGTTCTCGTAAATTATCAGCAAAAACTTGTATGGCTTTCTCATCGGCTAATTGTTTGGTTTGCACCCTCATCTCAGCTTCCATGCTTGGTTGTAACAAGCGTTTATAACCATCTTGTATAGCTAACTGAATTTGTTCCGCACACTCATTTCTCGATTTAATGAATTGTTTTTTTATAAGCTCATGTGCTACTTCATCATCAATCATAATATCTAAAATCAACACGTCTTCTTTTTCGCCCCTACGCATAGCTAACATACGATGACTTGGACACGATGCTAAGGGTTCTTCCCATTCAAAATAGTCTTCAAATTTTTGCCCTTCTTCTTCTTTACCTCTAATTACTTTTGAACGAATGATAGCCGATTTTTTAAAAATCGTTCTCATTCCTTCACGCACAACGGCATCTTCACTTATTATTTCAGCAATTATATCTCTTGCGCCTTGCAATGCCTCATCTGGATGTTCTACGCCTAACTCTTTGTTAACATATTTAAGTGCTTCGGGAAACAACTCGGCTGTAGTTTGTTCTAAGATTAAAGTAGCCAATGGTTCTAGTCCTTTTTCTCTAGCTGCTGTTGCCTTTGTACGGCGTTTTGGTTTATAAGGCAAGTATAAATCCTCTAATGCAGATAGCGATTCGGCGGCTAATATTTTATCTTTTAATTCGGGAGTAAGTTTACCCTGCCCCTCAATAGATTTTAAAATACTTTCTCTACGTTGTTCTATTTGACGGAGGCGTTCAATATCATTCTTTATTGTAATTACCTGAACTTCATCTAAACTTCCTGTTACTTCTTTTCTGTATCGAGATATAAAAGGCACGGTGGCACCTTCATCTAATAATTCTACCGTTGCTTTTACCTGCTTTAAGTCAATATTTAAATCATTCGCTATTCTTAAAAATAAGGCATTCTCTGTCATATCTTTCTCTTTTTTAAAATTATATGTTATCAAATATAACTTTTTAAGAGATTGTTATGAGTTGCATTTATCAACAAGAAAGCCACCTATGTTTAATAGTATTAAACATAGGTGGCTATTACATTAATTAACTTGTAAAATAAATCTATAATAAATTTAAAATAGCTTTTTCTACTTCTTCGCTATCCCATTTATCTTCAATATTAGGCATCGCCATTATTTTATCCATAATGGCTTGTTGTTTAATGCCATTTGATAAAGCTTCGCTATATCTGATATCAGGCGAATAAGTTACCATGCTGTATAATGGAATCCACTTTTCGGGATGTTTGGTGTTAAAATGAGCTTCAATTTTCTTTTGTAATAAAAATGTTTTATCGGCTGTTTTATCGCGCATTTCTATAAAATTAGCGATAGCCAAATCGGCGATAGCATCACCATCTGGTTTACGCAAAGTTGCGTATTCGTGCAAACATGCGGCATTGATATCGCCGTGTTTATCAATTAATTTATTAAGTACTACACAATCTTCAAAACCACAATTCATTCCTTGACCAAAGAATGGCACAATTGCATGAGCTGCATCACCTATTAACGCTATTCTATCATCAAACACCCACGGCTTACATTTTACAGTAACTAAACTAGACGTAGGATTAGTATTCCAATCATGTAACAAAGTAGGCATTAATGGAATAGCATCAGGAAATTGTTCTTTAAAAAACTGCATAACATCAGCATCTGTTTTAATAGAGTTAAATGACAAAGGTCCATCCATTTGAAAAAACAAAGTGCAAGTAAAGCTTCCATCCATATTTGGAAGTGCAATCATCATAAAACTACCACGAGGCCAAATATGTAAACAGTTTTTCTCAATTAAATGTTCGCCATTTTTACCTGGCGGAATAACTAATTCTTTATAGCCACAATCTATATAAAACTGTTGGTAATCAAACCTATCCGAGTGTAGTTGAATATTAGTGCGCACTGCGCTAAAAGCCCCATCTGCCCCAAATACCAAATCACTTTTAATTTGTTGTTCTGTATCTTTCGAGGCATTATAAAACGTAACTGTATTGTTTTTTCTATCTACTTTATCACATCTTTCATTAAAGTGAATTGACACATTAGGTTGCTGTTCGGCTAAATCCATCAACTTCATATTAATGCCTCCACGAGAAACCGAATATATAGCTTGCGACTCCTTACCATAAGGTTGATAAGTAGAAGAACCATCTTTTAAATGTATGGCTCTACCATACATAGGAATTGCAATTTTCTTAATTTCATCAGCAATACCAACCCCCTCTAATCCACGCCATCCTCTATCACTTAATGCTAAATTAATTGAACGCCCAGCAATGATACTTTCTTTTCTCATATCAGGGCGACGTTCAAAAATTTGAACTTTATGCCCTCTCTTAGCTAAATAAATTGAAACTAACGAGCCTACTAGCCCAGCTCCTACAACCGTAATATTTTTTTGAGTTGCCATATTATTTTACACTTAATTTTAAATTTCCCACACAGCTAATTTATTCTTTTCTTTTTTAAATGAAGCACAATTTAATTGATAATCGTTATAAATTTCATTAAATATTTTATATTTTGAAGCTTTATAATCATCCTGCTTGAACTTAATTTCCAGCGCTTTCTTATCTTTTAACACAAAATCTATTTCATTTTGATCGGTTGTTCGCCAATACTTTACATCGTGCTCATTATAATGATACAACAATTGTTGTAAAGCTTGATTTTCCAATAGCAACCCTCTATCATCTCTTGTTTTTAATCGTTGAAAGTTATTAATTAATGCGTTTCTAAATCCATTATCTTGAAAGTATAATTTGGGCATTTTTACTAATTCCTTTTTATAGTTATTATAAAAAGGTCGCACTAATTTAATATGAAAGGATTTTTCTAATAAATACAAAAAATTATTTATAGTTGGTATAGCCGACTTTACAATTTTAGATACCTCATTCGTATTAAGTTGCCCACAGCATTGTGCGGCTAGTAACTCAAACATAGTTCTAAATTCGCCCGTTTTACGTATCCCACTATCAAATAAATCTTTTTGCACATAAGAAGTGGTAATCTCAAACAGAATATCCATTTTTTCAATGTCGGTTTTTGCTTTAACTACAGCTGGATAACCTCCAAATACTAAATACTCATCATACAACTCTTCTAATTCACTAGCAATTAATAATGGTATAGCAGTTTTAGCTTGAATTCCCTTGCTCAGATATTCGGCATAATTTTTTCCTTTCTTATAATGTACAAACTCAGCAAACGAAATTGGCTTTATATGAAACAAGCGCTTTCTGCCTGCTAAAGAATCTTTAAATTTTGTATCTATATAAAATGCCGAACTTCCTGTTACTACCAATTTTACTACATCTTTGTACTCATCATACAACAACTTCAAAAAATTGCTTGGTTTGTTTAAGTATTGAATTTCGTCTATAAACACCGTACACTTTTTCCCCTTTTGCTTTGGAATAAAATCAAAAATATTTTCAGGATTTTCATTAAAAGCGGTTAAATATTTATCATGCTCTAAATTAAAATGATAAAAAGGGCTATTTTTTGCTTGTAATTTTTGTTGTAATTGACGCATCAGCGTTGTTTTGCCAACCTGTCTTGAGCCTGTAAGCAAAGTAATTTCAGGCACTTGAAGATGCGCTAATAATTTTGGATGTGCATATCTTACAATATCTTCCATACCACAAATTTATAAATTTATAATCATACTAACAAAATAATTCGATATTTTTATAAGTATAATTATAAAATTATCCGATATTTTTATAAGTATGGTTATAATATTATCTTACTAAACATCATAAAATGCTATAAATCAACAAGTTAGTATTTTAAATTTATTTTAAATTTTCAATGGCTTGTTTTATGCGCTTGCAAGCTTCGGTAAGTTTATCTTCTGAGGTTGCGTATGAAAAACGAATATATTTATCATCTCCAAAAGCAGCGCCAGGAACAAGAGCTACGTGAGCCACATCCAATAAATACATCGATAAATCCGTGGCATTGTTTATTGTAAATCCATTATATGATTTACCAAATAATGCTGACACTTCAGGATATACATAAAAAGCGCCTTGAGGAATATTGGTTTTAAATCCAGGGATATCTTTCATTAAGTTCAATACCAAATCTCTACGTTTTAAGAAAGCGTCGCGCATATAATGCGTAGCCTCAGCAGGCAAATCCATAGCAGCATGCATTGCTTTTTGGGTAATGCTACATGTTCCAGATGTAAATTGACCTTGCATTTTATCACAGGCTTGTGCTATCCATTTCGGTGCCGCCATAATTCCACCACGCCATCCAGTCATTGCAAAGCCTTTAGAAACACCATTAATGGTAATCACTCTATCTTTTATATCATCAAACTGCGCCATACTTTCATGCCCACCTACAAAATTAATATGCTCATAAATTTCATCGCTCATGATATATAATTCAGGATGTTCCTTCACCACATCTGCAATAGCTCTTAATTCAGTCTTACTATATACGGAGCCAGTTGGGTTACAAGGTGTGCTAAACATCATCATTCTTGTTTTAGGAGTGATGTGCTTTTTTAACTGTTCTGCTGTAATTTTAAAATCGTTATCAATAGTAGTATCAATAATAACAGGCACACCTCCTGCTAATTTTAGAATTTCGAGGTAACTTACCCAAAAAGGCGCTGGAATAATAACCTCATCACCAGGATTAATGAGACATAATACAGCATTAGCAATGCTTTGTTTAGCACCAGTTGAAACTACAATTTCATCTGGAGTGTATGTTAATTGATTATCTCGCTTAAATTTTTTGGCAATAGCTTCTCTTAACTCCAAATAGCCACTTACATGAGTATAGTAACTAAAATCTTCCTGTATCGCTTTTATGGCTGCATCTTTTACAACCTGTGGCGTTGAAAAATCAGGCTCGCCAAGACTTAAACTAATAATATCTACACCTTGTGCCTTAAGTTCACGGCTTTTACGAGCCATTGCAATTGTTTGAGATTCAGAAATAAGATTCACTCTATCTGATAGATGTGCCATAAATAACTAAATTTTAAATTCATAACAAATCTAACAATTACTAACATATTTTGCACATATTTCATTAAATTAAAATGACTTAATTTAATTAAACTTTTGACAAAAAACTATAAATAACTAAATTCACTAACTATAACTAAATGAAATAATCATAACTTTATAAAAATCAACTATACAACAAAATGAATTATTGGTTAATAAAATCTGAACCTTTTAAATACAGTTGGGAGCAATTTAAAAAAGACAAAATTACTTTTTGGGATGGTGTGAGAAACTATGCTGCTAGAAACAATTTAAAAGCCATGAAAAAAGGAGATTTAGCTTTGTTTTATCATAGCAATGAAGGTCTTTGTATCGTAGGGATAGCAAAAGTTGTAAAAGAAGCTTATCAAGACCCAACTACTACCGAAACAGCTTGGGTAGCCGTAGATTTCTCTCCTTTTAAATCATTAAAAACACCTGTTACGCTTGCGCAAATAAAATCAGATCAATTATTAAAAGAGATGCAGTTGGTAAAATTACAACGTCTATCAGTTAGCGCTGTTAAACCAGTAGAATTTGATCATATATGTATGTTAGGAGGATTATAAAAATTTAAAACGATGATTAAAAGATTAATATTTACCATACTTATTTCATATACAGTAAGTACAAATGCCCAAATTAAATCTAGCTTTCCGAAAATGAGTGGGCATACACTAGACGAAAAACCTATAAACCTGCCACTATCTAACACTAAAAAATATACGATTGTAGGAATTTGTTACAAACGTAGTGCAGAAGCCGATTTAAAAACATGGATTCAACCTATGTATGATGTATTTGTGGCAAAAGCCAAAGGAACTGATTATTTTGATGTGGCTAATTATTTTGATGTAAATTACTATTTTATACCATTAATTAGCGGATTTAAAAAAGCAGCAGCAGACTTTAAGGCAGCTACCCAAAAAGAATTGTGGGGAAACGTAATTGATTGTGATACGGATATTAAACTCTTGAAAGAACAACTAAAACCAAGCAATGATGATTCTCTATATTTTTACGTATTAGATGTAAATGGCAAAATTGTTGAGTTAGTTTCGGGAAGTTATAGTGAAAGTAAAATGGAGAAGATACAAGATGCAATTGAAGATTAATGAATAATCATTACATCTAATCTCCAATAAATAAGGGTTTTACAATGAAATATGCTGTTCTTATAATATCCGTATTATATACTTTTACTATACAATGCCAAACTCAGATTAAAATTGTAAAAGAAAATAATCAATTTCTATTCTTTCAATCAGGAGAAAAAAACGATACTATTATAAAAGATAAATCTGACCTGTTTTTCCTGCAACTACCAGATAGTAGTAAACAAAACATTACATGTTACATTTTAAATGGACAACTTGTGAGTACAAAAAAGAGTAATCTTTATCAGTTAAGATATGTTCCAGGCATGAAGTATGCTCATAGCTATACAGATACATTATTTAATACAACTTTTGAAGGAAATTGCTCGAATTCAAAAACCATTCAAATTAATTTTTTGAATACAAAAACGCATACATACTTGCTAAAGAATAGTTACACCTATCAGTAGTTACAATTCATATACATCTCCTTTTTGAGGAATGAGCACATTTTGAAATCCATTAGCGTTTAATTTTTCTTTAAAAGAAAGTTTTGCATCAGGCTCGCCATGAACTAAAAACACTTTCTTTACTAATCGTGCATCCTGACAAGACAGAAACTTTAATAATTCATTGTAATCAGCATGTGCACTATACGAATCAATTATTTCAACATCAGCATTAACCTGAAAATAATCGCCAAATATCTTCACTTCTTTTTGTCCATTTCTAATATTGCCTCCAAGCGAATTTGGCGAGCAATAGCCTACAATTAATACTGTTGTTTTAGGATTCGAAATATTATTTGCTAAATGGTGTTTGATTCGTCCAGCATCCATCATACCCGATGCTGAAATGATAATACAAGGCTCATTTAATTCATTCAGAGCCATTGATTCTTCTCTTGTTTTTATATATTTTAAATTTTTAAATCCAAAAGGGTCAGGATCAACTTTTATATACTTTTGTAATTTCTCATTAAACAAATCAACATTATTACGCATAATATTAGTGATATCTGTAGATAAAGGACTATCCACATATACTTTTATATCCGGTAATAAATTTTTGTTTTTAAGTTTATCAAGCATAAAAACAATTTCCTGTGTTCTGCCTAAACTAAACGCTGGGATTAACAGTTTACCTTTTTTTTCTAAGCAAGTGTATCTAACAATATTTAAGAAATGTAACTCAGCGTCAGGCACTTCTTCATGCAACCTATCACCGTATGTTGATTCGCTGATTATATAATCTGCTTGAGGAAATTTAGAAGGTGATTTTAAAAGCATATCGTTATATCTACCAACATCCCCAGTAAATGTTAGATTAACGATGCGATGATGTTTTCCAATAAGTTTTAAATGAATAGCAGCGCTCCCAAGAATGTGTCCAGCATCAGTAAACATAAACGAAACGCTTGTATCTAAATGAAATTGGGCATTATATGGAACAGTTTTAAAATGTTTCATACAACGATCAACATCTTTACTATTATATAATGGTTCTAAAGGTGGTAAGCCTCTTTTATCACGTTTTTTATTTATAAACTCAATATCATTTTCATGAATCTTTGCACTATCATATAATAAAAACTCAACCACTTCAAGTGTTGCCGGAGTGCAATATATTGAACCTAAAAATCCTTTCTTCACTAATAAAGGAAGATTTCCCGAATGATCAATGTGGGCATGAGACAAAATAACAGCATCTATTTTTTCTGGCACAAAATCAAAGTGTCTATTCTTTTCATCACTTTCCTTCCCGTTTCCTTGATATAACCCACAATCTAGTAGTATGGTATAACCCGTTTCAGACACAATCATGTGCTTACTTCCTGTTACCGTTTCCGTAGCGCCATAAAACTTTACTTTCATTGTACGAACTTTGTTTATAATATCTTATAGTAAATGTAATTAAGTCTTATGTTTTGGTAAGAAATAATCTTGATAAAGGTATTAATAATAATTAGCTTTCTTAGTTAATTATCTTTAAAGTGTTCAATAAAAAAATACAGAAACAGACTAACGATTAATTGTAAACTTAATAACTTGTGGAGTTGAATTATTTTTAAACTGACAATTAATAAAATACATACCATTAGGTAAATCACTTACAGAAATAGGATAAGCGTCGGAACCCACATGATTCAAGACGTCTGACTTGAGTGTTTTACCTGTTACATCTGTAATTGTATAATTAATATCTTGAAAAGAGGTTAACGTAAATAGTAAATTTACCACTTCATTTGAAGGATTAGGATATAACTGCACTTGTTCTATATTTTTATAATCCATTACAGAGGTAACACTACTTGTCATAAAACGTTCTGTAATTTGGCAGCCAAAATCACCATTAAAGTTCTTTAATACCAATGGCACCGAACCTAATTTTGTAAATCTTATATAGCCATTACCAGGATTTGGATTATAATACTGGTAGGCCCACCAAGAAATGCCATCACAGCTCTCATCATTCATTGTAAAGGTATAACATCCATCTGGCAATGTAACTGTATCTCTTATCAGGGCATTTACAGGCACATTTAATCTACTATATACAATATTTCCTAAATCATCTTTTATAGTCCAGCTTGTTTCACTTAAACTGGCGTTTGAACCACTAGCAGATGCGTTTGCTTTAAACTGTACAAGAAATTGATTAGGATAAACTTTTACTGAATTATACGTAGAATGATAAGTGTTATTAAATAAGTTGTCATCGCCATTTGTACCATTTACCGAAACAACACCAACCGAAAAAGAGTTTGTAGGATTTCCATTATAAAGCGGAAGTGTTGCACCAAAATCAATAATCGTATCTTTTAAGAAAGGTAAATTACCTACCCAACTGTAAGTGTATGAGGTAGCTCCAACAATTCCATAATTAAAAACCACTTGTGTTAAAGGATTAGTTCCAACATTTTTAATTTTCACTTTAGGATTTGCACAAATGGCATTTGCTCTTGCGTAATTAGGATCAACCGTTGGCGCCACAATATCTTCAATTGAAACATCGGTCAAAAAATTAGGATTAGCATAAGTGATTAATTGAGAAGCAATGCTATACCCCCCTAAATTACTTTGAGTAGGTCCGATATATGGTTCCATATCAATATCTAATGAAAATGTACTGGCTGGAGAAGTTAATGATGTAATATCATGTTTTATTGGATATACTTCTTGTCCAGGGCACCAATTCGCCCTTTCAAAGAGCCAAGTCCCAGTTTGAGGAAATATATCATTTAAACCGCAATCACTTTTCCATAATTGTTTTTGAGAAGTTACAGCACCATTTACTTTTAGTTGATAATATTTACTACAAAACTCACTACAATCATTATCATCAGCACCATGTCCACTTATTATATTTTTTACTACCGCTTTAGTTGCAGGGGCGTTATACTGAAAAGTTTTTTCTATTAAATGATTCTCTATTAAATTAGTGCTACTTCCGTAGGTGTAATATTTATTATAAATATTTTGAACTGAAAGCGCTTCCATTGCAGGAGTTCCTTCTATTAGTTCGAGCTTAAGTGTTAATGTAAAGCCCCATGAATAACCTTCATACACATATCTAAAATCTAAATTACCTTTTAATATACTGGCATAATCGGTAACATCTATAATAAAATCATGTGTGCGATTTGTATTTATCCAATCTGTAGCATAAGGTGTTATAACCCTTGCCATCTCCACTGTATCTGTTGCTGGAGGTAGTGCAAATACTTTGGTTGTATAATCCCATGAACCACAATATTGTGTTCCAGAAGGACAAGCATAACGACCTAAAATATAATGCATTCGTATTTTACGATAAGTTTTTCCAGTTGGTAAAACGGCACTAGTATCGTGATTACCATATTGAGTAATCTTTCTTAAATTCCAAATTGTTACCCACGTTGTATCGCCAGGATTTGCCGATAAACTAAATGATAAAGCCTGAGCGAATAATAAAGCAAATACGATTCTTTTCATAATATCTAAAATGTTTTAGCAAATATACAATATTATAACAATCCCCAAGCTATTTTAACTTGGGGATTATCGGAAAGCTAAATAAATCTAGGATAACTTTTTTAATGCATTTCTTAGATTAGAAATTACATCTTGTACATCTGAAACTTTACATGTACCCACCGACATGCGATACCAAGGAGAATTATCATCTGCGCCAAAACAATAAAATGGTACAACAGCCACTTTTGCCTCATCTAATATATATTTTGTAATATCCTTAGTGGTAGCGAGTATTTTACCTTCAGAGGTTTTCATACCATGTAAATCAAACTTAATTGTAAGGTAAATAGCCGCTTGAGGCGGAATAGCGTCAATTTTATAACCCTCATTTTTTAACTCTTGAAATCCCTTATAAAATCCATCAAGACGGGCACTAATCCTATTTTTTTGTTCTACTAAAAATTTATCGTAAACAGATAAATCAGCTAAAAACTTTGCAGAAGCCACTTGTTCCGCCTTAGGCGCCCAAGCGCCTACGTGAGTTAAAATAGCTTTCATTTTATCTATAACAAATTTAGGTCCCATACTCCAACCTACTCTTACCCCTGTAGCTGCAAGCGATTTAGAAATACCATCTACAAAAACAGTATAATTTTTCATTTCTGGTCTTAACACAACTGGATTGTAATGTTGGGTATTGCCATGGGTTAAAGCCCAATAAATCTGGTCATACATTAAATATACTGGCTTAGCCTCGGTACCTCTACGTTTGTTTTCTTCTAAAATTAAATCGCAAATCTCTTCTAAACCCTCTTTGCTAAAAACAGTTCCAGTAGGATTTTGTGGCGAACATAATGCCACTAATGTTGCGTCTTGTATAAATGGTTTAATATCTTTTGCCGAGGGCATAAAGTTTTGTTCGGGAGTTGCCTCAATAACCACTGCTTTAGCATGATTCAAATAAGCGTAGTGATTATTATTCCATGATGGAACAGCAAAAACTACAGTATCATCAGCATCTACTAATGCTCTAAAAATACTATAAATAACTGGGCGTGCGCCACCTGCAATTAAAATTTCATCGTTTTTATAATCTAAACCGCCACGCTCTTTTAATAAATTAGAAACCGCATTTCTTAACTCCAACATTCCATCGGCTGCTGGATAGTTAGTTTGATCATCCGTATAAGCATCAACAATATATTGTTTTAACTCGGAAGGAATTGGAAATTCTTTAGGATTAAAATCTCCAATAGTGAGATTATAGATTTTTTCACCTTGCTTTATTTTCTCATTTACCTCTCCAGCCAATTTTATAATTTCTGAACCAATAATGTTTTGTGCAAGTTTTGAAACTTTAGAAACGGAATTTTGAAGTGTAGTGCTCATAGTCAACTATTTTTTTTGAAAAGTATATATAAATGTTTGTATAACAAAATATAATACCACTTAATTTACAAAGATAAAATTAACCAATGAACTGATTTATCTGAGAATATGAAGAAATACAGGGGTAAAGCTCCTACAAGTAAATTTTAATAATCTAAAATTTAGTTTCACTAAAAAAAATCTCATAAACATTACTTCATAACTAACTATTTTTAAGCACTTTGTTTTCAAGCAATCCAACTAATTATTTAATAAATCCTAACATTTTAATCGCTCAATAAATCAAATCTTATCTCTATATTTACAACTTATTTAAACCTATAAATACTTAATGAAAAAACTCACCATTTTAGCTCTTGTTGTTTTAACTATTAGTGCATGTCAAAACAATAACAAAAACACCTCTGGGTTTGAGATTAAAGGAACTTTAACTAACTCTAAGGGTGAATCAATTTATCTCGAAAAACTAACACAAACTGGAGTAACTGTACTAGATAGTGGTGTTATAAATGAAAAAGGCGAATTTTTATTAAATCAAGCGTCTCCAGCATTGGGTTTTTATCGATTAAAAATTGATGAGTCAAACTTTGCGATGATGGTGATTGACTCTGCACAAAAAATAACCATAACGGGAGATGCTAGGAATCTTGCAAATACATACAAAGTAGAAGGTTCACCTGATACTCAACTTTTTCTAGAGTATAACAATTTAGCACAAAAACAAAAAGGTCGTACTGATTCATTAGAAAATATTTTTAGAACTGCCATGGTAACTATGAAGTTAGACTCATTAAGAGCAGATTCATTATCTAAAGAATTACAAAAACCTTATGAAGAAATGTTGAAACAATATAGCGATGTAGTTGCTAAAAAAATATCTGAAAACACCAGCTCATTCGCTTCTATAATGGCGGTTCAACAATTACGTCCGGAAGATTACCTGAATGTATATCAAGCATTAGACAAAGGCTTAAGTGCTAAATATCCCGACAATAAAGATATTAAATCGTTTCACGGAATGGTAAAACAAACCGAAATGATGGTGGCTCGTACGAGCAGTATTAAGGTTGGAAAAGAAGCGCCTGAACTTATCTTACCAATGCCTAATGGCAAAGATTTAGCCTTATCATCATTAAAAGGGAAAGTGGTATTAATTGATTTTTGGGCGAGTTGGTGTGCACCTTGTATGAAAGAAATGCCAAACGTAAAACGTGCCTACGAAAAATACAAAAACAAAGGATTTGAAATATTAGGCGTTTCGTTAGATAAAGACAGAGAAGCATGGTTAGGTGCAATTTCAAAGCTTGATCTTAAATGGCCTCAAGTAAGCGATTTAAAGTTTTGGGAAAGCGAAGCATGCCAAATATATGCCGTTCAATCTATCCCTTTCACTGTACTACTTGACAAAGAAGGCACTATAATTGCCACAGATTTAAGAGGTGCTGAATTAGATAAGAAACTAGAAGAAATTTTAAAATAGATTAACGCATGTAATGCTAAAAAAATCTAGTTTAAATACGCTAGCAATTATTTTAATCTCAACATCACTTTTTGGGCAGCAAAATTATTTTCAACAAGAAGTAAATTACACCATTCAGGTAAGCTTGAATGACAATAAACATGAACTAAGTGCATTTGAGGAAATTGAGTATATCAATAACTCATTAGATACACTACATTTTATTTACTTTCATTTATGGCCTAATGCCTATAAAAATAAAGAAACCGCTTTAGCTAAGCAATTATTAGAGAATGGCGAAACGACCATGTACTTTGCTAAAGAGGAAGATTTAGGTTATATTGATAGTTTAAACTTTTTAGTAAACAACCAATTAATAAAATGGGAATACGATACTGAACACATTGACATCTGTAAATTAAATTTAAACCAGCCACTTCTTCCACACGACACTATCATTATTACAACACCATTTCGTGTTAAACTTCCCTCTGCAAAAATTTCCAGACTAGGACATATCGACCAAGCTTATGCTATAACTCAATGGTATCCAAAACCAGCAGTTTATGATAAGGCTGGTTGGCACCCAATGCCATATTTGAATCAAGGCGAATTTTATAGTGAGTTTGGCTCTTTTGACGTAAAAATTACTTTACCCCAAAACTATGTATTAGCTGCTACTGGCGACAGAATAGATGCCAGAGCCGAAGAAGCTTGGCTTTATCAAAAAGTTAGAGAAACAGAGAAAATGATTGAAGAAAAATCATATTCTCGAGACAACTCATTTCCTACCTCAAGTAAAGAATTAAAAACAATTCAGTTTAAACAATATCGTGTGCACGATTTTGCTTGGTTTGCTGACAAACGATTTCATGTATTAAAAGGAAGTATTAATGTGCCTCACACGGGTAGTATTGTTGACACATGGGCTTTTTTCACTAATAGTGAACCTGAACTATGGAGTAAATCATTAGAATATATTGGCGATGCTACCCTATTCTATTCCCATTTAAACGGCGACTACCCATACAATCATGTAACCGCAATTGACGGAACAATTAGCGCTGGTGGAGGAATGGAATATCCTAACATCACCATCATTGGCGAAAGCCATAATGCCTTAACACTTGAAACAACCATTATGCATGAAGTTGGTCACAACTGGTTTTATGGAATTTTAGGAAGTAACGAAAGAGATTACCCTTTTTTGGATGAAGGATTAAACTCATTTTATGAGATGCGTTACATGCGTACAAAATATCCCGACTTAACATTAGGCGAAGCTTTTGGGAACAATAAAGTTTTAAACTATTTAGGATTAAATAAGTTTAAACAAAAAGCCCAATACGAATTATCTTATTTAATTGCTGCTTCAAGAAATACAGACCAACCTATTGCTATTAAAGCCAAAGACTTTACCAACTATAACTACGGTGGAATTGTGTATAGTAAATCCGCACTTATTTTTGATTACTTAATGAATTACATTGGGGTAAAACGTTTTGATGAAGCTATGCAATTTTATTTTGAACAATGGAAATTTAAACATCCTACACCAGATGACTTAGTAAACACACTACAATTTTATTTAAATACCGATATGCAATGGTTTTTAAAAGACCTTTTATTATCAAAAGATAAGTTTGATTATAAAGTATTAAAACATAAACAACTTAATGATAACAGTCATGCTATTTTAATTAAGAATAGAAATAAAATTCCAGGGCCTGTTTCGTTATCAGGATTTAGAAATGGCAAATTAGTTGGAACCGTTTGGTATAATGGTTTTAAAGGGAAAAAAGTATTTGAATTTCCGCCAAGTGATATAGATGAGTTTATATTAGACAGTGAAGGAGCAATTCCTGAAATAAATAGAAAGAACAATAATATTAAAACAAGAGGAATACTCAAAAAACGAGAACCTCTACAACTCAATTTTCTAGGAAAAATAGATAACCCTCACTACACACAATTAAACTATTTGCCTATACTGGGATACAACCAATATAATAAATTTATGCTGGGATGCGCTTTTTATAACTACAACTTATTACAACGAAAAACAGAGTTTACCATTGCCCCAATATATGCCTTTGGCACTAATTCGCCAGTAGGGTTTACCGAGTTTACCCAGTATATTTCACAAAACAATTCAATCCTTCATCAAATTACTTTAAATGCCAAATTAAAATCATTTGCCTATGATTTTGTAGATACTAAATTCTTTAACCAAAATAACAGCACACATTTCAAATCGTTTTATTTGAACTATTATAAAGCGGCATTTAATATTGATTTTGAATTGAAAAAACCATATCCAAGAAGTTCGATATCACAACATGTGGGCTATACAAATACTAATATTTTTAATGATCATGTGAATTATAAAATTAATCTTAGCGACTCCACACAATCTACCATTACAAAAAATTCTAAGACTACACTCATTAATAATTTTTATTATTCATTTAAAGACTCTAGAACAATCAATCCTTACAGCGTACTTCTTAATTTCCAACATAACGATAAATTTGGAAAAGCCAGTGTAACTTTCAACTATGCTATTACATTTAAGAATAACAATAGCCTTGATTTTAGACTTTTTGCTGGTGCTTTCGTTTACAAAGCCTCCAATTTTAACCATGATTATCGTTTTAGGATGAGTAGTTTTTCAGGGTATCAAGATTATTTGTATGACTATAATTACATAGGAAGAAATGAAATAAATGGACTAGGAGCGGCTCAAATGGTGGAACAAGATGGCGCTTTTAAAGTATGGACACCTTTAGGGCAAACCTCTAAATGGTTGGTAGCATTAAATATTAAATCACCAAAAGTGGGCAAACTTCCTTTTAAACTATATGCCAATATTGGTACTAGCGAGTTTAACGAAAGCCTTTATAAAGATAAATTTTTATACGATGTTGGTTTAGACATCTGTTTATGGAAAAACGTAGTAGAGATATTTGTACCATTTACTTATAGTACAGATATTAAAAATGCACTTATATTAAATAACAGAGGGAATTTCTTTGAAACCATACGATTTACATTAAATTTGCATAACATTAAGCCTAAAGAAATTATTAATACTAATTTGTTTTAATGCAAAACGGAAAGAAACTATATTTTGCGTCTGATTTTCATTTAGGGGTTCCAACCTTTGAGATGAGTCTTGCCCGAGAAAAAAAAATAGTTCGATGGCTAGATAGCATTAAACATGATGCCGAAGAAATATTTTTGGTGGGCGATATTTTTGATTTTTGGTGGGAATACAAATACACAATTCCTAAAGGTCAAACTCGTTTGTTAGGTAAAATTGCCGAACTAACGGATAGTGGCATACAGGTACATTTTTTTACTGGAAACCACGATTTGTGGATGAAAGATTATTTTGTACAAGAATTAGGCGTAAGTGTTCATCATCATCCATTTACTAAAACATACAACCAAAAAATATTTTATATAGGTCATGGCGATGGGTTAGGCCCTGGAGATAATTGGTATAAATTTTTAAGAAAATGTTTTACTAATCCTTTTTTAATATGGGCGTTTGCGCGCTTACATCCTAATTTAGGCTTTTGGATTGCTCGTCGTTCAAGTAAACGTAGCCGTATTAATACTGGCAACTCCGATAAACAATTTTTAGGCGAAGAAAATGAATGGTTGCTAAGCTATTGCAAAGAACAACTTAAAACAAAACACATTGATTATTTTGTATTCGGGCATCGTCATTTACCATTAGATTTAAAAGCGGGAGAAAATGCGAGATATATTAACTTAGGCGAATGGATAAATGATTGCACTTATGCCGAATTTGATGGAAAGAATTTAATGCTTAAAAAATTTGAAGGTTAATTATTGTAAGCTATGAAGAAACTTTTTTTAGTACTTAAATACACCAAAAATTATAAAGGTTATACGGCTGCCAATATTGTTTTTAACATTTTCTTTGCAATACTTTCTGCCTTTGTATTAGCACTCATCGCCCCTTTTCTTGATTTATTATTCAAATATAACGAACTCGATATTCAAAACTTTGTAGCCAAAGGTTTACCTAGTTTTTCGTTTAGTAGCAACTATTTTCAAGGATTTTCAAATTATTATTTAGCTATATTAATTATTAAAACAAGTAAAGCAAAAGCCCTAATGCTTATTTGTATTATGGTATTTGTACTCACATTTTTAAAAAATATATGTCGTTATATGGCTATGTATTTTATTGCTCCTATTCGAAATGGTGTAGTTAGGGATTTAAGAAATAAGATGCACAAAAAAGCTTTAGAATTACCGCTTAGCTATTATAGCGATGAAAAGAAAGGCGACCTAATGAGTAGAATGACTACCGATGTTCAAGAAATAGAATGGAGCATTATGCAAACGCTTGAAATGATATTTAGAGAACCCCTCACTGTTGTTATTTTATTTACATTAATGTTATTAATTAGTGCTAAACTTACTTTATATATTATTTTATTACTTCCCATTGCTGCTTTGTGCATTGCCATTCTTGGTAAAAGTTTAAAAAATGCTTCTCGTAAAACCAAGGAAACATTAGGACAAATTATTAGTTTAATAGAAGAAAGTCTTGGTAGCTTAAAAGTCATTAAAGCATTTGGTGCCGAAAAAACAGTACATCAAAAGTTTGAAGACTTGAATCAAATATTCTACAAACAATCGGTAAAAGTATATCGAAAAACTGATTTAAGTTCTCCACTTACCGAATCAATAGTTGCAGGAATATTAATGCTCATCTTATTTATTGGAGGCAATATGGTTTTTAATAATGAACTAACTGCTGCTTTATTTATCACCTATTTTGGCTTAGCATCGCAGCTTATTCCTCCTATCAAACAATTAACAACTTCGTACAACAATATTCAAAAAGGCATTGCTAGTGAAGAACGTATAGAAAAAATACTTAATGCCGAAATTACCATAAAAGATGCACCAAACGCCACTTCATTAAGTTCATTTAACAATAGTATTGAGTACAAAGATTTATGGTTTGCTTACCATAAAGGCGATGATGGTTATGTGTTAAAAGGCATCAATTTAACTGTACAAAAAGGAAAAACCATTGCCTTAGTGGGACAAAGCGGAAGTGGAAAAACCACCTTAGCCGATATGTTGTGTCGTTTTTACGAATGTAGTAAAGGACAACTGCTAATAGATGGAATAGATATTAAACAACTAAACCTTCAAAGTTTAAGAAAACACATAGGCGTTGTTACGCAAGAAAGTATTTTATTTAATGATACCGTTTTAAATAACATTGCATTTGGATTAACAGATGTAACTAAAGAACAGATTATACAAGCTGCTAAAATTGCAAATGCACACGATTTTATAATGCAAATGCCTAATGGTTATGAAACAACTATTGGCGACCGTGGCGGTAAATTAAGTGGCGGGCAAAGACAACGTTTAAGTATTGCTAGAGCCGTTTTAAAAAATCCAGAAATTTTAATACTCGACGAAGCCACATCAGCCTTAGATACCGAAAGTGAAAAGCTGGTACAAGAGGCGCTTACCAATTTAATGAAGAACAAGACCAGTATAGTCATAGCACATCGTTTATCAACTATTGCTAATGCCGATGAAATTATTGTGATGGAAAAAGGTGAGATTATAGAACGAGGCAACCACCAACAATTATCTTCATTAAACGGGGCTTATAAAAAACTATGCGATATGCAAAGTTTTTCTTAGCTAAATAACTTATTTATTCTTATTAAGAAATTCCTTTACTATAGCATTACAATAAAGCATACAATTTATCTTTCATTTTCTTTGAGAAAGGTATTTCCAGTTTATACGTAATTAATGTAGCTATACAGATTATTATTGGTAAATCAATAAAAAAGATAACGCACCAAAAATTCATTTGTAATTTATGATAAAATAGTGGTATAATGATTGACACTGAAATATATTGATGAATAAGGTATAACGCATACGATATTTTACCAAAAAACAAGGTGACTTTATTGACAAACATCTTTAATCTATTATTAACAAACAAGGAAAAAAGTATAAAATAGCTACCCATCATAATACTGTAATCAGCCCAACTGATATATAAATGCGAACGACCACTATATGGAAATAAAGAAATTTGACATAATAAACAAAAAATGATTAATAGGTAATTTACATATACCTTTTCATTTGAGTTAAAAATTTTATAAAAAATAATTCCTGAAAAAAACAAAGGAAAAAACTGAAACAAGGGAATCCAAGAAATAATATTTTTTACTTGCTCAACATCATAAAAATAATAACATGATATAATGGTAATTGAGCATATAAAAACACCAATAAATTTAAAGTATTTTAAATATCTACTTTTAAATAATCCTAAAATAAATGCATAAAAAAGAAGTTCAATAATTAATGTCCAATAGGTTCCATCTATATCTCCAACATTAAAATAAAACTGGATCATCGTAAGATTTATTATAAATTTGGGGAATAAATA
>CAUJCR010000036.1 GCA_963169355.1 Bacteroidota bacterium
AATATATTCATTCTTAAAAAATAAACAGGGTTTGTTATATGTAACTCGATTAACAGCAATGTCTCATGCTGAAGCAGCTAACCCTACAATAAATAAACTTTACGATAAATACTATGATTTAAGAGATTCAATTTTTAAAG
Organism: Bacteroidota bacterium; assembly: GCA_963169355.1. Lineage (GTDB taxonomy): Bacteria > Bacteroidota > Bacteroidia > B-17B0 > Aurantibacillaceae > UBA4416. The sequence continues at coordinate 141 of CAUJCR010000036.1, forward strand.
AAGAAACAGCCAGCCAAATAGCTGAATATCAAACCAAATATGCCACTGAGAAAAAAGAACGTGAAAATAAAATATTGCAACAAGAAAATAAAATTAAACATCAGCAATTAAACACACGAAACAAAACCATATTTACTTTAGTGCTCTTAATTTTATTAATTGTAGCCTTTGTGTTGTGGAGATTGAATGTTATTAATTTAAAGAAGAAAAAACAAGAGTTAGAAGCTCTTAAGAAAATTGAAGATGAAAGAAATAGGATTTCTAGAGACTTACATGATAATGTAGGCTCAATGGTAAGTTTTGTCAACACCAAAATAGATTGGATTATTAAGAATAAATCTATTGATAATGAATTGTTAACCGATTTATCGCTAGTAAAAGATAATGCCAAGGAAATATTAGAAGGATTAAGAGATTCCATTTGGACATTGAGTTCTGTTTCAATTACCAATTTTGAACTCGTTGATAAGTTAAAGCCATATATTAAAAGTCATTTATTAATTCCATACACCATACAAGATGAATTGATAGATGAAATTGTGATGAATAATGAAGTTGTATTGGCATTGTATCGTTCGTGTCAAGAAATAATTAATAATATGAATAAACATAGTGGTGCTGATAAAGTGGAAATTCGATTTTTCAACATGAAAGATATGAAGTTAGGGATAGAGTTTTATGATAATGGTGTGGGAATAAAAGCTAATGATTGCTTAAAAGAAAACCATTATGGCATTAGAAATTTAAAAGCGAGACTCCATGAAATACAAGCAAAATTTGAGATTCTTCCCGTAGAAAAAGGTACATTAATTAGAATTTTAATATAGTGCAAATGAACTATTTTAATAATAAAATAGATAATTGAACTTTACAGTATGATTAAAGTAGCTATAGTTGATGATAAATTTATTAATCGGAGTGATCGCAAACTTGAATTAGAACATTCGGGTGTTATAAAAGTAGTGTTTACCGCGCAAAATGGACTAGAGTTTCTGGAGAGGATGAAGGAACTAAATAGGAATGACTTACCAGAAATAGTATTGATGGATATTGATATGCCAGAGAAAAATGGCATTGAAACTGTTAGGGAAGCTAAAGTGATTTATCCTGAAATTGAATTTTTGATGCTTACGGTTTTTGATGAATATGATAAAATATTTGAAGCCATTAAAGCAGGTGCATCAGGTTATTTATTAAAAGATGAAAGCTCAGATACGATTATCAATTATATTGAGCAGGTTAAACAGTTTCAAACGGTTCCTATGAGTCCAAGTGTTGCTCGTAAAGCTTTAAAATTATTATCGTTAGAATATACTACCAAACAAAACAAACAAACCACCGAGCATAATTTAACACCAAGAGAGATTGAAGTTTTAAAAGGTTTAGTAAATAGTTTAGATTATAAAGAGATTGCCGAACAATTAATGGTAAGTCCTAATACGGTGAGAAATCAAATTACAAGCATTTATAAGAAACTTCATGTATCAAGTAAACTAGATGCTGTAAAAATTGCCCTAAAAAAAAATATTATTTAAAATTAGTGCATTTGCACTATTTGAATTACTAGATTAAAGTCAGACCTTTACATAAAACATTAATTTTATGAAAAAACATCTACTTTTTGCAATATTTGCACTTACCTGTGCATCAATTTTTGCTCAACCAACAACCCACAGTGTAATGCCTGCTATAGGTACTGTGTATAGTTTAAACTCAGTTAGCGGTGCCATTGTGCATGCAGCGGGAGGAAATGGGCAGACTTGGAATTTTAACCCTTTGGCAAATTCGGTTACACTAACTTACTCAATCATCCCATTATCAGCTACCTCAGCGACTGATCAAGCCACTTTTCCGGCAGCCAATTATTTCCGTTTAAAATCAGTAGGAAGTATGACTGTTGGCCTAGATTTTCTTCACATTCAATCTGATCGCTTGATTGAACTTGGGGAAAAAGGATCGGGAGGAAACTACAACATGAAGCCTGTGCCATATACAACATACACTTTTGCGATGAATGTTGGAAGCACACACGTATCAACCTATACAACACCAGTAGGCACAACCACGCGAACAGTTAAATGTGATGGAACCGGAACACTTACAACTCCCTTTGGTACTTTTAACAATGCTTTACGATTAAAAACATATAATATTGGTGATCTAGACACACTCTTTTCGTATTACGATACGCAACCGACCATGAGATTGCAATTACACTACGTTCGTAAAGGAGATAATTCCATTACCAACAAATTTGTATACGATTACAACTATTCTCCAACATTAGTGAATGAGATGATTCAAGGTGATCACACATTATCTGTTTTTCCTAACCCAACAAGCGGAGTATTTAACATACAAGGAATTGAAGTAAATTCGCATGATCGCATCTTTGTGTATAATTCCCTCATGCAAAAGTGTTATGAATTGGAATTAACAACAACGCAAATATCGCTTGAAGATCTTCCACCTGGAATTTATTTTATTGAGCTCAGGTCTAAAAATGGAATCAAAACACAAAAAGTTTTAAAGCAATAGTTTTAAAGGATTATTGTATAAAATAGATATTCCACAAATTTATACAACAGATAAAATAGATGTGCTTAAAATGCTCATACAAACATCTGATTTAAATTAGTGCATTTGCACTATTTTAAGTCTTATTCATAAATCTGATTTTTGCTAAAACTAATTAATATTATTATGAGAATAATTATTTTAACTATCGCGAGTACGATGTTATTATCAATGCAAGTATTTGCACAAGACGCACAGCAAGCTTTAATAGAAGCGGTTCAGGCTAAAAACTTTGATGCTGTAAAAAAAGTTGTAGAACAATTAGGGGCAGATGTAAATAAGCCCTATAAAAACCCAGCCATGGGAAAACCATACGCATTGCATGTAGCATGTATGGTAGCTAGCCCATCAATCGAAATTGTACAATATTTATTAGATAAAGGAGCTAAATTGGATGTTGAGAATAGGTTCGGACTTTCTCCATTAGGCTGTTTAGTTTCTAGCTATGATTCTACAAATCGTCTATCTATTTTTAAGTTATTAGTAGAAAAAGGAGCAGACATTAACCATGTCAGTAATGGTGGAGGTTCTGTATTGGGTTATGCGTGTGAACGTGGCTTAATAGAAATAGTTAAACTATTGGTAAATAATGTAAAAGATGTTGATGCAAGAAAGAATGGAATGTCAAGTACGCCATTAATGTATGCAGCAACAAGTCAAAGTGATAATAAAAATCAAATTGTAGATTTATTATTAGCAGCAGGAGCAGACCCTAAAGAAGAAAGAAAGGTGGTAACAAGTGCTGGAACATTTGTAAACAAAACAGCAGCTGATTTGGCTGAAGAAAAGGGTTATTCGGATTTAGCAAGTAAATTAAGAAGTGCAAGAAAAATTAAAGTTAAACGTTAATAAATTAGCAGTATGAAAAATATATCGATATTAATATTATTATTTACAACTTCCATACAACTTCAAGCACAGTGTTTAATAGAAAAGGTAAAAAAACTTGATTTTTTTATAGCAAATAAAACCTGGGAATTTACGGCAGTTCATCGAGATGGAATTCATGAGTTAAATACAAAAATGGGTATAGATACGCTTTCGTTAGTATCATGGTGCAAAAATGATACGATGTATATGACAAGAAAGCCATTTTTAGTTGATGAAAAGAATAATCTATGGTGGATTTATGGTGTACAAAAAATTCCAATGAAACTGGAGATTGGTCAATCCATAGATCCTCACTCAGACTTTTCAATCATGTCAGATGTTACCAAAGAAGGAAGAAGTGATGTTAAAACAATGAAATCGGATTGGGATGGAGGAAATACCATTACTACTACTATTCGTACTTTTAATGTAGCCACTAAATCTACAGTAAACATGAATTCCGAAATGATTTCAGGAATGAATTCAAAGGTTATAGCTTATGAAGATATAACCATAGGTGATAAAATATATAAAGCCTATAAAATTGATTATGAGATTTGGATTAAGCAAGGTTACAAAATAAAATTCGAGTACGATTCAAAAGGCATGAACTCTTCCGATGCCAAACAAGTAGCTGAACAAAACAAGAGGATTAATGATAAACTTGAGAAAAATATTAGTAAGAACTTAAAAGGTTATACTAATAGTAAAGGATACATTGTAATGCCACGAACAGATTGGTTTGTTCCTGGGCTTGGTTGGGTTAGAGCACATACATTTGATTCTCAGAGAATATTTGAGAAAGATAAAGCTTATGTGTCAAATATAATTTGTAACTAAATTAATATAAACATCAAAAATCAAAACAATGAAAAAATCAACAATTTTAAGTCTTGCAATCGCATTTTGTCTATCTAGTGCATTTGTAGTTTCATGTAAAAAAAAGGATAACACAGAGCCAGAACAAGAAACACCAAATACTCCTGGTGGTGGTGGAGGTGGCGGCGGCGGCACTTCAACACCTACTGTAAATTTTATTAGTATAGCAGGAGGATCTACGTATCATTTAGACTCAATTCAAGTTGGCGGATATACTGGTGTTACACAAACATACCGCCAAAGAGGATTAGACACAGCTGATTTGAATACAGGGTTAGTAATAGATATGTATGGTTCTTTGTCTGCAACTACTGGTACTTATAATATTTCCAATACGGGCTATAATAGTGGACAGGCTTATCTGGCTATTACAATTTCAAACGGAAGTGGTGGAGTTACTTCTGTTATTGGAACATCAGGAACACTAACAGCATCAATTGTTGATGGTAAATTTAATACTTCGTTTACTAATGCTGTTTTTCAATCGAGTGGTGGATGGCCAATAACAACCTATACAGTGAGTGGCTCGTTAAGAAATCCATAACTTTTATTTAGGTTATAATTAAAAAGACCTGCATTTAGTCATATTGCAGGTCTTTTTTTTGTCTCTTTATTATTTTGCATTCTTCCTTTACGTTAAACCCAGATTGTGCATTAGCAATTCTATTACGAGCTAAAATCCCTGCAAAATATGAAGCTTCGCAACTTTTTCTCAATCACCGTAGCAGTGGGCTACGCTTCATTCGTAAAAGTTCATATTTTATTGGGCTTTTAACTCTCATTACTAATTTCTAATGCACAATCTGGGTTAAAATATTTCAGATGAGATACGTAATAAATTTTAAATCTCATGCCATTATTTTTAGTCATATTAAGTGATATAATTTCATAAAAACACCTGAAAAGTTCACCATTATATATTTTTCAAAAAAATGTATCTTTGAAATATTTTGGAAAAATGGAAATGGCTAAACCTAAACAAATATTTCTAAAAAGTAACAATAAAATTACTGAGAACTATTTTAAGTTCTTGGATCAACATGTTGCTGATGTTGTTTTAGGGAAGTGTGATGATTTTATGGAGATAAATTTAATTGCTAAGAAATTACTTATTTCACATCAATATTTAACTGAAACAGTTCAAAAAGAAACAGGAAATCATCCTTGCTATTTCTACGATCTTAAGATTATTGATAAGGCTAAAAACATGCTTTCAACTACACAATTACCAATTGCCGAAATTGCAAGGCTATTAACTTATGATCCGTCTAATTTTTCAAAATTCTTCAAAAAATTTGTTGGACAAACACCATTAAAATATAGAGAACAACATACAAGATAAAATCATGATTTTAAAAATACTTAATTCGGTTTTAATATTTTTTGCTGTATTTATGGGCATAAAACATGGATGGAATATGTTGGTTGCAAAGCCAGAAATGCTCGAGATGTTTGGAAAATGGGGATTCAACAAATATGCAGTTGCAATTAATGGGGCAGTAACTTTGTTAGCATCAATTTTGATATTATTTCCTAAAACTTTTGTTTGGGGAAATTGTATCATGGCAGTAGGTATCTTAATGATTATCTGTTTGCAATTATCTCAAAAAGATTTAAAGGGTGCTGCTATTGAAATACCATTTTTATTACTCAATTTAATAATTATTTATTTACAATATCCATTAAAAAAATAATCAATGCATCATACTCTACTCTTAATTCTTGGTTTGTTGTTTGTTGTATTTTTATTGGTAATGTTGGCAAAACATATCAAGGTAGCATATCCTGTTTTCTTAGTTATTGCTGGCTTAGGAATTAGTTTGATTCCTGGTGTTCCAAAATTACACTTAGATCCTGAATTGATTTTCTTAATCTTTTTACCTCCACTTTTATACGAAGCTGCATGGTACACATCGTGGAATGATTTCTGGAAATGGAAACGTCCCATCTCGCAATTAGCATTTGGATTAGTGTTTTTCACATCTTTGGTGGTAGCCTATGTTTCTTCTTCTCTTATACCTGGATTTACACTTGCTTTGGGCTTTTTATTAGGAGGCATTGTGTCGCCTCCAGATGCGGTTGCTGCAGCTACTGTATTAAAAGGCATGAAAGTACCCAAACGATTATTAACAATTTTGGAAGGAGAAAGTTTGGTAAACGATGCTTCGTCTCTTATTGTTTTTAAGTTTGCTTTAGCAGCCGTACTTACTGGGTCATTTTCTTTACAAGAAGCTACTGGACAGTTTTTTATTGTAGCTGGGATGGGTGTTGTAATTGGTCTTGTAGGCGCACATATTATGTATGTTATACATCGTTTTTTACCTACAACCCCCGCTATCGATGCTGCTTTAACGGTAATGACACCATATATTTTATTTTTAGCGGCTGAGCATTTTCATTATTCTGGTGTAATGGCAGTAGTAAGTGGAGGTTTATTTATTTCGTATCGTTCGCATGAAGTTTTTCAAAATGGAAACACACGTTTAAATATGCTGGGTGTGTGGACAACTATGATATTTGTAATGAATGCATTGGTATTTATTCTCATCGGACTTTCACTTCCAGAAATTGTTGCTGGATTGGGAGCGTACTCCATTTCTGATGGAATTATATATGGACTTGTTATAAGTGCTATTGTTATTGCTTTGCGTTTTTTATGGGTTTATCCAACTTTACATTTTCCTCGTTGGTTTCTTCCAAAAGAGCGCAAAGAGCCTTCGCCAGGCTGGAAATTACCAATGGTAATGAGTTGGGCAGGAATGCGTGGTGTAGTTTCATTGGCAACAGCGCTTTCCATTCCTATGATGATGAATGATGGAACAGTATTTCCATATCGTAATCTAATTGTATTTGTAACTTTTATTGTCATCTTTGTTACACTTGTGTTTCAAGGATTAACATTGCCATTTTTAATTAAGTAAATTAAACTCGAGGAGATAGATCATATAATACCTGAAGATGAACAAGAAGCAGGGATTCAGTTAAGGTTAAATAAATTGGCATTAAAAATACTCCAAGAAAAATATAGTGAAATAATAAATGATAATGAATTGGTGGGGTTTTATAAAAGTCATTTGGAAGAAACCATAACAAATACAACACAACGTTTGGAATCATTGGAATGCAGCGAAACTGAGCAATACGAGATAGAGTTATATCACAAAGTATTACTTGATATTTTTGCTCAACAACGAAAAGAACTCTTTGCGTTAAGAAAAGAAAAATATTTTAGTGATGAGGAAATTCGAAAAGCAGAGTTGCAATTAGATTTGAATGAATTTAGAATTATTGGAATTACTCATTAATCCCATTTAAGTATGAATATATCTACACATTATAAATTACAACATTTTATTCCTTGGACACAACAAAAAATTTATAAAATGCTTTTAATAAGTATGATACCTACGGTATTATATTATTTTCTTAATTGGAGTTGGTTAGCTATTCCATGGGTTCCAGTAGCTTTAATAGGTACAGCTACAGCTTTTATTTCTGGATTTAAAAATACTCAAACATATAATAGAAGTTGGGAAGCCCGACAAATTTATGGGGCAATTATTAATAGTAGCCGAGTATTTGGAATAATGGTTAAAGATTTTGTGCGCGAAAAGAATACTGAGAAAATATTGCATCAAGAAATCATATACCGTCATTTTGCATGGCTTACAGCCTTACGATTTCAACTGCGTGAGTCTAAGAGTTGGGAAAATGTAAAAACCAAAAGTTATAACCGAAATTACTTGAAGTATTACAAAGTTCCAGAATGGGAAAGTACATTGGAGGTAGAATTAAAACCCTTTCTTTCAGAAAATGAGAGAAACTATATTCTTTCAACTAAAAACCGGGCAACACAAATCTTGGCTCAACAATCAGAACAACTTAAAAATCTGAATAAGCAAGGAGTCATTACCGATTTTAATTATGTGGCTTTAGAAAACCAAATAAAAGATTTAATTGATCAACAAGGTAAAGCCGAACGAATTAAAAACTTTCCATATCCACGGCAGTTTTCAAGTATTAATCTTTATTTCACTAACTTGTTATGTTTTCTTATTCCATTGGGTTTTATTGGCGAATTGTCTAAACATACTGAAAAGTTAGGTGATTGGTTTATTTGGTTGGTTATTCCACTGAGTATTTTAGTTGGATGGATATTTCTGGTGTTAGAACAAATTGGCGAAAGCACCGAAAATCCTTTTGAAGGAAGTGCAAACGATATTCCTATTACTCAGATTAGTAGAATGATTGAAATTGATTTGAGAGAAATGTTGGGTGAGAAAGATTTACCTCCCTTTATTCAACCACAAAATAATATTTTAATGTAAAACAATGAATAAACAACACCTAGAAACCGTAAGGAAATGGTATCCTAAAGCGCTAACCTCTATTGATACCGTGAATCGTCTTTTAGATACCATTGAAAGAGAATTAGGGTTAAAACCCCATCAACTCATGCATGCAGATAGTATGTGCTGTGATGATGTGAATGCTATTCAATATCCACCTAGAGCATTAGAAATGCTTGGCCCATTCCATTTAGGAGGGTTAAACGGATTCCCTTTTGCTGGAATAACAGGCATGAATGCTTTTGCACATCATGTTCCTGAGAATGGAGCTGTTATTATATTTTATGCACCACATATTGGTGTTACCAAAGAGGGTGTAATAGGTGAAATTCATCGTATCGGACAACGTGAAAATTCTGCTTGTTGTGGAGCAGCAAAAGGAGCGTTAGCAAAATTAATTAAGCAACAAATCATCGAAGGAGATATTTCGGCATTAGATTTTCAAATGAATACTATTGAACAAATATTCTTACATCAAAAAGATAGAATTTTAAGCGCTAAGAATCAAATTTATGAAGCCACCGAGGTAATGTACGAGGCTATTGATGATCGAATAGAAGTTTTAGTAAAAGAAACACATTATCCATGTAAATATGTTTTAGTTGTAGGGGCTGTTTTTATTAATGGCGATAAAGATATGGGTTCGTTTTGTCAATATAAAAAATTTGATTGTATTAATCTTCAAACGAAGGAAAGAAGTAGTTTATTGAATGCTTATTATTTATAATTTATGAGAAATAATGTTTGTTTCATAGCACTAATGATATCACTTAATGTTTATGGTCAGAAACAAAAGCATAATCAAATTCAAAATATTAATACTGTAAATAAAATGGATATATCAATAATACCTAACCACCATGTAAAGACGGCTATTGAAGCTTTACAAGCAAATGATAAACAAGCATGGTTTGCTTGTTTTGCAGAGAATGTAATATTTACTGATGATGGGCGAACAATGAATTTCAAAACATTTTTTGATAATGCTTTTGATAAAAAAGAAAAATTCCTTGAAATAGACTCTATACAAAACGAGGGAAAAGATATATATGGTAAATTTTACGCAGGGCAATGGGGTACATTTAGAGTATATTTTAAATTCCACCCTAGCACAAACGGTAAGTTTACACGTTTAGATATTGGGCAAGCGCCGAAATAACAAGAATTAATCCTATTAGCGTTATTACTTCTAGTGGTTTTTTATGGCCCACTCTTTTGCAAAGTAACTTAAAATAACCGAAGCACCTGCGCGTTTCATACTTAATAAAATTTCATCACGCACGCGCTCACCATCTATCCAACCTTTTTGTGCGGCTGCTTTTATCATGGAGTATTCGCCACTTACATTATAAGCCGCAATTGGTAAATCAAAATGTGTGTTTAAATCTTTAATAACATCTAAGTAACTAAGAGCTGGTTTTACCATTAAAAAATCAGCACCTTCTTCGGTATCAAGTTGGGCTTCTATTAAGGCTTCTTTGCTATTGGCTGGATTCATTTGATACGTTTTTTTATCGCCAAATTTTGGGGCGCTATCAAGCGCATCTCTAAACGGGTTATAAAAAGCACTTGCATATTTTGCTGTATAGCTCATAATAGAAACTTCTTCATGTCCTGCATCATCTAAGGCTTCTCTAATATATCCAACACGACCATCCATCATATCACTTGGTCCAATAATATCAATGCCACAATCAGCTTGAGCAACTGCCATCTTAGCTAATATTTCTAGGGTTTTATCGTTTAAAATTTTACCATTTTCAACATAACCATCGTGTCCATCACTACTGTACGGATCCATTGCTACATCCGTCATTATACACGCTTCTGGAAATCTCTTTTTAATTAATGCGAGTGTTTTAAGATACACCCCATTTTTATTTAAACTTTCAGATGCAGTTTTGTCTTTTAATTTTTCGTTAATACTCGGAAACACATCAAAAGCTTTAATGCCTAGCTTCATACAACTTTCTATTTCTTTAAGTAGTAAGTCGGGGCTATAGCGATAAATGCCTGGCATAGATTTTACTTCTATTTTTTTGTTTTTACCATCAATTAAAAATAATGGATAAATGAAATCATGAACTGATAAATGGTTTTCTTGAACCATATTACGAATAACAGCTGACTTGCGATTTCTTCGAGGGCGATGTGTAATCATAGCATTTTAATTATGAGTGAGATAATGTATTTATTTTTAATTCTTTTTTAATGCCAAGGTACATCACATAGATTGCAATGGCAATAATTATATGACTTAAATCCATGTGATTAAACCATACCGAAATAGCCAACTTGGTAATATGGCAAACAATAGCGAGCACTGCCACACCAATACCAAGTAACATGTGTTTGCTTAATACAGATTTTGATTGTTGGTAATAAGCGTATTCTAAAATACTAACCGTAAGTATAAGTCCTATAGCAGAGTGTATCTCTACTACCACAAATGAATTGAAATAGAAAAGAAGAAAAAAAGCTAAGATTATTTCAAGAGCATTTATTATCATCAGTAAGTTTACAGTGCTTGGTTTAAATAACGACTTGGTGTGCAAAATGGCTGCAAATTGTGCAAAAATAACGCTTGTAATTCCCGTAATCCAACCAAATATTTTAGCGTTAAAACTAAACGCGTATAAAAAGGCATGACCAATAATGGCTGAAACTAAAGTAGATAATCCTGTAACTAACAAAAACCAACGGTATAAATTCACGCTTTTGGTTGATGTAGCAGAAGATGTTTTAAAGAATGCAAAAACGCATACACACACCACTATTAAATCCGTTAAAACCGTGATAGGTTCGTCTATTCTTAAATTGCCAAGGTATATGGTTGGATTTTGATAGGGTATCATGATATTATTTATAAAACATTTAATACCGCTCTAAATAATCCAAGGTCATCAAATGAATAAGGTTTTTGAATTTGTTCGGCTTTTATTTTTCCTTTTACAATAAGTGTTTTTTCGGTGCTTTCGCCCATGGCAATAATTTTTTGATGAGGTAAAATTTTATTTTTCTCTAAATAAGATTCTACATTGCTTGGGCTAGTAAACACTAAAATATCAGTGTTTTCAGCAACGTTGTGTGCTATCTTAAGTGTGGCATAAATAGGTAAGTCCACCAACTTATCTTGCTTAGCAAATTGCCATTGTATAGTGCGCATACTTTCTCTTGCAATTGGAAACACCACCTTTCCAGATCCAACACGCGCAGCAAATTGTTTTCCTACTAGTTTAGTATCGGTGCTAGTTCCAATAAAATCGGCTCTTTTACCATATTGACGCAAGGCTTGAGAAGTGCCTGTGCCCATACAACCAATTTTAGTGTTACCAATATCGGGGTTTTGCATAAAGAAAAATTCAACCGCATGTTTACTACTAAAAAACAACCAATCGCTTTTAGGTAATTCTTTAATCGTTAGTTTCTTCATTTCAATAAGGCTCTTATTTTCTACCTTAAACCCTAAATTTTTTAACCACAAGTTAAGATTTCCGCTTTCGGCTTCGTCTCTCGATATAAACACATTTTTAGAAGAAATACGATGAATATGCTCTACTATTTTCTCAGGTAAATCTTCGGTATTGGTGGTTTCATAATACAACTGCTTTGGTTGCGTATTCCAAGCTTCTGCTACCGATACGTGTACTTTAAATACTTTTCGATCATGTTCGTTTAATTCCACATCGCAATAAGCACCTAGTGGTAATTGACAACCACCATCTAATAAATTTAAAATACGCCTTTCAATATTAATGTTTATCATCACATCATAATCGCAAATTGTATCAAACACATCGCTGAGTTTGTAATCATCTTCTCTAATTTGCCAAGCTAACACGCCTTGTGCAGGCGCAGGGATAAACTCGGTTGGGTCGAGTTGTGTTACTGTAAATTCTGATAGGTCAATTTCTAATCTTTCTAATCCTGCGGCAGCTAAGATAATGGCATCAAATTGTCCTTCGCGTAATTTATTAATACGAGTAGGCACATTGCCTCGCAAGTCAGCAATTTCAACATCTGGTCTAAACGCAAGTAGTTGCGATTTTCGTCGTGCTGACGAGGTGCCTACTTTGGCATTCTTCTTTAAATTAAATTTTTGCGTAGTGTCTTCGCATTCATCACGCATAATAAGCCAATCGGCTGGGTTTTCGCGGCTTGATACACCAGCCACTATTAATCCATCGGGGTTTTCGGTTGGTAAATCTTTATGCGAATGTACAGCTACATCAATGGTTTTATTTAGTAAGGCTTCTTCTAGTTCCTTAGTAAAAAATCCTTTACCTTCTAACTTATCAAAACTAGTATTCCATTCTTGTGTTCTGTCGCCTTTAGTTTCAATAATTTTAATTTGAACTTCGTGTCCTTTTTCTTCTAGTAATGCTTTAGTATAATTTGCTTGCCATAGTGCTAGTTCACTACCTCTTGTACCAATGGTAATCATACGTTGTGTTTAAAATTAGAGGCTACAAGATAGTGAATTTTAACTTATTGTAGATAAATATTCGTATTAAACCGTAACTTTATAAAATATTTGACCATGTACTTTTAAATCATGAAAATTAACCCAGATATACGCCAGCAGTTTCCGATATTACAACGAACCATTAATGGAAAGCCATTGGTTTATTTTGATAATGGCGCTACAACTCAAAAACCAAAGCAGGTAATTGATTGTATCGTAAAATATTACAGCGAACAGAACGCTAATATTCATCGAGGGGTACACACTTTAAGCCGCGAGGCTACTATTTTATTTGAAGAAGCACGTAAAGAGGTAGCTGCTTTTATTGGAGCGGATGATACATCGATAGCTTTTACACAAGGTACTACAGATAGTATTAATTTAGTGGCTAATGCCCTTCATTATCTTAATTTACCTAAAGGCTCAGAGGTAGTAGTTACCGAAATGGAACACCATTCTAATATTTTACCTTGGCAATTGTGGTGCGAAAGAAATAATGCGCAGTTAAAAGTTATTCCAATAGATAAAGACGGTCGTTTAGTAATAGAAAATTTAGAAACTATAGTCAATGAAAAAACGGCTTTGGTTGCTCTTACTCAAGTTTCAAACACGCTTGGTATTATAAATCCAGTAAAACAAATTATTAAAACCATAAAGTCTATTAATCCTCAATCTTTAGTGTTAATAGATGGCGCACAATCTACGCCACATCTACAAATTAATGTAAAAGATATGGGTTGTGATTTTTTTGTGTTTAGCGGACATAAAATGTATGCACCTACTGGTATAGGCGTTTTATACGTGAAGCAACCTTTAGTCGAAGCTTTACCCATTTCTCGCACAGGAGGTGGTGCCATAAAAACAGTAACATTTAATCAAACAGAATATCTTGATACCATTCAACGCTTTGAAGCAGGTACACCTAATATTGAAGGAGTACTTGGTTTAGCAGAAGCCATTAGATTTATTAATTCAGTAGGTATTAAAAATATTGCTACACACGAACATCAATTGTTAGAACTTGCTTCAAAAAAATTAAATGAAATCCCCGAAGTAGAAATTTATGGTAATATTGATGTTAAGGATAAAGCAGGAGTTATCTCATTTAATGTAAAAAACACTCATCCTTTTGATGTAGGCACTTTGCTTGATAAATATGGAGTGGCTGTGCGTACAGGACATCATTGTACACAACCATTAATGCAATGTTTAAATATTCCAGGAACTATTCGTGCTTCGTTTGCCATATATAACACAACCGATGAGGTTGAGTTATTTATCGAAGCACTTAAAAAATCTATTCGATTATTGAGTTAATATTTTTTTATGTAAGTTATGAAATTATCTCTTTTTATTTTATCTGCTTTTATTTTGTGTGCTTGTGGTGTAAAAGATGATTATACTAAAAAAGACTCGCCCACATCCGGAAAAGTAACTTTGTACTTTGAAGAAGGCATCACGCCACATATTCAAAATCAAATTTTTACGTTTAAATCTATTTACCCACATGCCGATATTTCTTTACGCCCCAGTAATGAAAACGAAGCTGTGCAAGCTTTGTATAACGATTGCACTAAGGTAATTGCTATTACGCGTCAGCTCACACAAAAAGAATTAGACCAATTTAAAGCTAAAAATGTAGTGATTGATTTTTCGCCAGTGGCTGGTGATGCTGTAGCTTTAATTGTAAATAAGAATTTCCCCGATTCTATCATATCCATAAATACATTAACAGAATTATTAAAAGGAAATGATACGGTTTATCAGCATCAAGCCATATCTATTTTATTTGATAATGCCAACTCGGGTTCTACCAAGTTTTTAAAAGACTCGCTTTTGCCTAATTTTAATTTTGGTAGTAATTGTTCAGCCAAAAATAATACTCCTGAGTTATTTCAGGCAATACGCAATTCTACAAATACCATAGGCGTGTGCGATTATGCTTGGTTAAGTGATTACGATGATGTAAACACAAAAGAAGTTTTAAAAGATATAAAAATATTAGCAGTTTCAAAAAACCAAGCTGATGTGGCTTATATGCCCGATCAATCTAATATTGCAACAAAGGATTATCCATTAACTAAAACCATCTATATTATTAGGCGCTCGGCTGAGTTTAGTTTGGGTAAAGGCATAGAAACTTTTATAGCGGGAGAAAAAGGACAATTAATGTTTTTAAAACAAGGCCTTCCTCCTAACCGACAAGAGGAGCGTGTGATAGAAATTGATATGACCCCTATTCACAACCACTAGGAAGTTAAAATAATGTTAAATTTAGGCTTATTATACTATCTTTATTAGGTATGGCAAGCAAATTGAAATTAAAAACATGTAATTTTATCAATCAAGTTAGTGCGTAAATTATTTATCATATTTATTTTTTTACAAGTTATTTTTACAAGTTACTGTAATGCGCAAAGTAATGAGTTGTTTACAGCTCAATCTCGCTTACTGATACAGTGGGAAGACGGTAAAGGAAAATTAATGGAGGCTTATACAGAGTCGTCGAATATGACTCTTAGTTTATCTACTGGCGAATTTGTACTTAAAGCAGATTTATCCACTTTAAAAACAGCAAACTTGTCATTAGATTCATTAATTAAAAGTAAAGGTTCTCAGCAATTAATTTATAAAGGCAAACTATCGGCTGATAATTTATATATATTTACTCAACATGTAAATGATGAGAAAGATTATTTTATAGAAGGACAACTATCCATCAATTCAAAATCAACGCCTGGTGTAGCTATATACAACCCTACTAACTTTTCTGAAAAAAGTGATAATAAAAAATTCCGTATGAATTTTGAATTAATTGTTAGTCCTAGTAAAATCACTATATTAGGGCTCGAAAATTTTATCAATAAACAGCTTATTTTTAAAATTATCAACGGACCATTGAACACACAACCATAATTAATTTTTATGAAGAACATGAAGAACATGAAGAACACAGTTATTATTAGTGCAGGTGTTTTTATAACACAAGTTACGTTTGCACAAACATTACAAGAAGCAATTATAAAAACCGAGAATGAGCGCTTTGCGGCTGCTGCACAAGATTTTAGAGCATTAATTGCCAAAGAACCAACCAAAGGCGAGAACTATTTTTACTTTGGTGAGAATTATTTTGAAAATGGCGATTTAGATTCTGCCAATCTATATTATCAAAAAGGAGTAGATGTAAATGCGACTTATCCACTTAATTATGTGGGATTAGGTAAAGTTTTATGGTACAACGGAAAATCAACCGAAGCTAAAGCGCAATTTTTTAAAGCCGCCACTTTAGGAAATAATAAAAATACAGAGGTAATGCGTAAAACAGCTGAGGCATATACAAAGTCGGAAAATAAAAGTTTAGACGAAGCAATTGCCTTACTAAATGCTGCGATTAAAATAGATCCTAAAAATGCTGAAAACCATTTGTTATTAGGTGATGCTCTCCTAGAAAAAAGTCCTACAGAGGGTGGTCCTGCTATTAAAGAGTACGATAAGTTTTCTGAGTTAAATCCAAAATCACCTAAAGGTATTTTGCGTTCAGGTAAGTTATACCAACGCGGACGTAATTATCAATTAGCTTTAGAATTATATAAAAAAGCAGAAGCCTTAGATCCTACGTTTGCTCCAGCCTATCGCGAAAAAGCAGAGTTATATCACTTAGCAAACCAAAAAGCAAATGCTGTAGAATCATACAGAAAGTACTTAGAGTTAAACAATTCTGATGAAGCACGTGAACGTTATGCTGGTTTCTTATTAAATAATAAGCAATATACAGAGGCAATTGCCGAGATAGAAGCATTACAAAATAGTGGTAATAAGAGTAAATACCTTGATAGATATTTGGGATATGCTTATGCTGAACAAACAGGTAAATTAGATACAACTAGCTACCGAAAAGGATTAAACGCTATGAATCGATTTTTCTCAAAATCGGCAACAGTTCCCAACTTCAAGTACTTAGCATCCGATTATAAGAATAAAGGTGTTTTATTATCAAAATTAAAACAAGATAGTTTAGCAGTTATTGAATTTGAGAAAGCAATTGCAACCGATCCTAAGTTAACCAACGATGTTAATCGTGAGATAGCTAAAACATTTATGACTTCAAGACACTATGCTAAAGCTATTGAAACATATATGAAAATTGAGAATGGAGATCCTGCTAATTTAACAGGGCAAGATTTTTATGAAATGGGAAGAGCCTATTATTACGAAGGTGGAAACAAACAACGTGAAAAGAAAGATGCAGATGCATTAGCAATGTTTGTAAAATCTGATTCGTGTTTTTCTAAATTAGCACAAAAAAACCCTTCGTATTCAATTGCCTTTTTATGGAGGGCAAAAGCAAATGTTCAACAAGATGTGAAGAATGAAAAGTGGTTGGCTAAACCTTTTTATGAAACATTTATGACTTTAACTAAACCTGAGGAAAGAGCTTCTGCTTCAAATAAAAATGGAGTGATTGAATCGTGTGAATACCTGGGTTATTATAGTGTAACTACCAAAGATTATGAAAAAGCAAAAGAATATTTTGGAATTATACGTGATATAGATCCAAATAATAAAAAACAAATCGAATTCTTTAAGAGCCCTCAAGGAAAATAAAATACACTTTCTTTTAGTTAATCTGAAGAATAACCATCTTCCATTACTAATTATGAAAAAAGAGTTACAACTTTTTATACCTGCTTATGTTGCATTTAATGAGCCACTTCTTAAAGAAGAAGTGGCTTTGCAACTTTCGTTAAAACCATCAGATACTTTTTCTATCCAACTTTTAAGAAGAAGTATTGATGCGCGTTCAAAAATTATAAAGGCTAATGTAAAACTAGCTGTATATATTAACGAGCCAGTGCTGCCTAATAATTTTGAAATGAATTATAAAGAGGTAGCTGATTCTAAACACACCATCACAATTATAGGCGCTGGACCTGCTGGTTTGTACGCTGCTTTAAGATGTTTAGAATTAGGCATTAAACCTATTGTTTTTGAGAGAGGAAAAAATGTTCAAGAAAGACGCAGAGATTTGGCGGCTATTAATAAGCAGCATATTGTAAATCCTGAAAGTAATTATTGTTTTGGAGAAGGTGGCGCTGGAACTTACAGTGATGGAAAACTTTATACGCGTTCAAATAAACGTGGCGATATAGATTATATCTTAAAAACCTTTGTATATCATGGCGCTGACGATATTATCCTAGTAGATGCCCATCCACATATTGGCACCAATAAATTACCTCATATTATTGCTAATATGCGACAAACTATTCTGAAATATGGAGGCGAAATTCATTTTAACTCTAAGTTGGTTGACATTAATTATAATGAAGATAAAATCAGTTCCATTATCATCGAAAAGAATCAATCTAAAGTGGAACACTTGTGTTCCAATGTTATTTTAGCGACGGGACACTCGGCACGCGATATTTATGAATTGCTAAATGCTAAGCAAATTGCTATTGAAGCAAAACCATTTGCTTTAGGTGTTCGGGTTGAACATCCTCAATCATATATTGATAAAATTCAATATAGTTGTCATACTATAAATGAGGTGATTGAGAAAAGAAGTTATTTGCCTGCTTCGTCTTATAGCCTAGTAAATCAGGTTAATAATCACGGTGTGTATTCCTTTTGTATGTGTCCTGGAGGAATTATAGCGCCTTGCGCTACTAATCAAGAAGAGGTAGTAACAAACGGGTGGAGTCCGTCAAAACGTAATAATCCGTATGCTAATAGCGGAATTGTAGTAGGTTTAGAATTAAATGATTTTGAACCGTATAAAAAATTTGGCGCATTAGCTGGATTAGAACTGCAAAAAGAAATTGAGCACAAAGCGTGGTTATTGGGTGGTAAAACACAAACGGCACCTGCTCAAAACTTACAAGATTTTGTAAATGATAAATTAAGTTCGCAACTCATAAAATGTTCTTACCAACCAGGCACCCAATCGGTGCAATTAAAAGAAGTGTTGGGAAAAATGATTGGAAACACTTTACAACAAGGCTTTAAATTATTTAATCAAAAGATGAAAGGCTATGTGAGTAATGAAGCAATCATTTTAGGCGTAGAATCCAGAACTTCAACGCCTGTGAGGATTCCAAGAGATAAAGAAACGTTACAACACGTACAGTTGAAAAATTTGTATCCCTGCGCTGAAGGCGCTGGCTATGCAGGAGGTATTGTGAGTGCGGCAATGGATGGTGTTAATTGCGTAAACGCAATTTATAAAACGTTTTGATGTTTTAACCCAAATTATGCATTAGCAATTCTATTACGAGCTAAAATCTCTGCAAAATATGAAGCTTCGCAACTTTTTCTCTTTCACCGTAGCAGTGGCTACGCTTCATTCGTAAAAGTTCATATTTTATGAGATGCTTAATTTTCACTGCCATTTTTAGTGCACAATTTGGGGTTAAAACACAAATTATAAACTAGCAAAGGCGATGCTTAATACGCTTATTTTTACACCCTCTATTTTTTGTAGAGCTTGGCAGCAGGCTTCAATAGTGGCGCCGGTAGTAATTACATCATCTACTAAAATAATGTGTTGGTGTTTTAGCGTGTCTAAATCGCTTATTTCAAAAGCTGTTTCAACATTTTCCCAACGTTCGTATTTACTTTTTTTGGTTTGAGTGGTGGTAAATTCTTTACGTGTAAGCGCATGTGTATTTAAACTAATTTGTAATTCATTAGCCAAACCTTTGGCAAATTCTTCGCTTTGATTGTAGCCACGTTGTTTTAATTTTTTGGGGTGTAATGGAACAGGAATAATACACTGCACATCATGTAATACTTTATGTTGTTTTAAATCTTCGCCATAAAATTTACCAATTAACTGTGCAAGTTCTTTATTGTGTTTGTATTTAATATCGTGTAAAATTTTTTGTACTCCACCTTTCTTCTTAAACCAATAAAAACTAGATGCTGTGTTAATAGGTACTCGCCCATAAAACAAAGCTGCCACTGGATTTTCGGGTTGGAGATGGAAATTTGTTTTTGGAAGATGCGTGTAGCAATAGTTGCAAATTTGTTCTTCGTGTTTGTAAAGCGAGTTGCCACAAGCTACGCAATTACGAGGATATATTAATGAAAGAAAATCTTGCCACATTATAACTTACCTGCTAATGTGCAACCAAGTTTATATTTATTTACTTTTCCAGATAAATCAAATACTTCTATATATACCACATAAATTCCTATAGGCGCTTTCTCATTATTTTCATTAATGCCATTCCAACTAATAACACCATCGGTTGGCAATTGTTCATTTTTTACCAAATATTTTACTAATCGCCCTTTGCTGTCATATATATATACGTTTGCGGCTTGTCCTGCTGAATTTAATGTGTAAGCAATATTTAAAACATCTTGGTAGCCATCATTATCAGGCGAAAAAATAGGATTAGATATTACAAAGCCACTGCCGCCATCTGCTTTTAAATATTGTGAGTTTTGATAGGCAGGAGTAGCAAAACCTACAGCTTCGGCAGCGCTATTCCAATTTGTTTTATCATCGGTGCTTCTATTAAAATCAATCCGTTCTAGCGAAACTCCTTTGGTAGATACTAATAACGGGAAGTGCATCTTAGAACTATATTTAAAATTATCAATAACTGTAAAATTAGTATCGCTAAGTGTTACCACATCATTATCTGTATTCATACTAGGTAAATCTTCTATATCTAAAAATCCTTTTGGGTTAATAGTGGCATATTGTTGTTTAACAGTAGTGCCACTTTCCGAGATAACCACATAGTTCTCTGGAAATAATAAAAAGCCTTCATCGGTTATTTTTTCGGTATCTTTTAAAGTGCCTGTTAAAGTATCCATAGAGCCAATGCGGAGGTTTTTTAAATTAATGGTTTTATTACTTCGGTTATATAATTCCACAAAATCTACACCGCCTGTGTTCGGATCAAACAACACTTCATTTATCACCACATCATTTGCTGATGGTGTTTGAGGTAAGGCAAATTGCGCACTACCATTCATAATGGTATTTCCTACACAATCTGTAATGTTGCTATTAACGGTACATGTATATAAAATACCCAATTGCATAGGAGCCGAAAGCTTTAGTTTTACTCTTTTATAATCTGGACTAATAGGCTGAATAAATAATAGAGTTGATAAACCATTATCAAAAGTATAAGTAAGTGGGTTGGTAAGTGTATTATAATTTAATGATTCGGTAAAAATAAGTAAAATGGTATCTGCGCTGATGGTAACAATTCTATCTAGTTGCGGAGAACTATTATCAATGTTAGCGGCAGCTACCGAATTGGGATAACCCGGTGTTCCACCATTTGCATGTGTGCTTGCGTGCCAGTTGTATTGTCCGCCACAGGGATTGTTTGCATCTATTTGTTCCATACTCCAGCCTCCATCTGTTTTGTTAGCATCATTATACCAAGAAGTATTATAACTAATAGAATGAATGGTTACATTATTAGAATCACTTAAAGTAATGGTAGCACCACTATTTAGTAACGAAGGAAAACTAGCCACCTCTGTAACAGGTACACCAAAATTATTAAAGAATTGATTATAACTTCCAGTACCCGATAACACAATGTATCCATTAGGCACAATGGTTACTTCGGGAATTTTTTTAGAAGTTGAGGTAGTAGCAAAACTCCAGTTTTTTAAATTAATATAAAAGTTTGTGCGATTTTTAAGTTCAACGTATTCTAAATTTGGTAATGCAATAGATGGATCGGGATCGGGCATTAACTCATTAATAACAATGTCGTAGGCTTGTGCTTTGTAGCATGAAAACACTTTGCTGTTTGGACTTAAACTATTTCCACTACAATCAGAAATACCATTTACTGTTAGTGTGTAGTTTGTAGCGTTGATGAGAGGACTCGAAAGTGATAACACAACACAGGTGTTTCCAGATGAGACAGTAGCTAGAGTAGGAGAGCCTATGCCGTTTGATATGGTGTAATTTGTTATAGTATTTAATTGTGATGATTCGATAACGTCGTTAAAACAAACATTAAGGTGTAAAGAATCGATTACTGTAACATTAGCAAACTGAGGCGCTACTGTATCGGGTAAGGTAGAGTAAACAGAGTTTACTAAACCAGGCGTTCCGCCATTTATATTATTGGAGCCAATCCAATTATTGATAGCCGAACAAGAAGCACTTAAATTAGGATTAATTAATTCTAGTGAGTAGCCGCCATCTTTTTTTACCACATCTTTATACCAAGTGTCTTTGTAGTTTACGCTATCAAGTATAACTCCGCCACTGGTTTTTAAGTAAATATTATCACCCGAGTTATTAAGCGAAGGAAATGAATTCACCCCCAACTTATTAAAATAACCCAATGCGGTAAATAGGGCTGTATCAGCAATGGGGCAAATAGTAACATAAGCATTGGGTAACAAAATATAATTTCCAAGTGTAGCACCTGTAAGCGTATAGCCATCGGCTATTCGCAATCCATTAAGGTTGATGGGGTTCGTTGTTCTATTATATAGCTCGATGTATTCGGTATTTGGTAAATTGATGATTGGAGTTGGATCGGCAAATATTTCGTTAATTATTAAATCTTTAAAATTTAGTGTAATGGGAGCAAAATAAGTAAATGAAGTAGTTTCTGTGCTAATGGCATTTAAAGATAAATCTTGCACTCCAGTTACAGTAAGTGTGTTAGTAAGCGCATTGGTAAAAGCGGTAGCAAAGGTTAAATGTACTAACGATGTGTTAGAAATATCTCTACTGGCAAGCGTAGGACTTCCGATAGCATTATTGACATTGTAGTTGCTAAGTGTTTGTGCCGAAGTAAATTCAACAGCTTCGTTAAATAATACATCTAATTGTGTACTCGAAATAACTGTATTACTTACAATGCTTGGCGGAGTCACATCTGGTATAATGGTTTGAACTTGTATATCGTCAAAAAAATGTTTTCCAAAAAAACTACTGGTAGATTGTTTTATAACAAAACCAAAAAAAGAAGAGCTTGTAAAGCTATTATCGATAATGCTACCTTCACTCACATAACTGCTACCACTTCCCGTCATATCTCTTTCTAATGTAAATAAGTTAGCGCTTGTGCGCGTTACCTTAATTTTTATTAGGTTATTACTCGAACTAGAAACAGTAGAGTTAGCGCCATCAATAATAACAGTGCTTGTTCCTGCTGTGCTTTTGTAAAGGCAAATATCGTCGGAGGTATTTCCTATTCTTACAAAATAACCGTTGATGTTTGACGCTAATAAGTTTGAGTTATCGGAGGTTAAATAAGCATCTACATAATTGGAGCCAGAGGTGGCAAATTGCAGATTTACCCAAAATTCCCAGGTACAATTAGTGGAAATAGTATTGGTAGTACTGATATAAAAACTACTATTGCTAGTAGTGTTAGCCGATTTTAATTGTCCTGCACTTACTGTAAAATCAGTTGGGGCGCTTGGTGTCCAAGATGGATTTGTAGAGAAATCTCCGTCCGAAAAATTATCAGAAACCTGAGCGTTTAATTTTAAAATCAAACCTAAGCACCATAGTAGAGTAAAAACACGCATTGTATAAAAATATGACAAAACCAAGGTAGTAAATTTTTTTGATAGCAAATAATTTTACACATTTGGAGCACCTTAAAATATAACTGAAAAATAAAATATGAAAATTGCTGTTGTTGGCGCAACTGGATTAGTTGGCTCAAAAATGTTAGAAGTATTAGCGGAAAGAAATTTTCCATTAACTGATTTAATTCCTGTAGCCTCTGAAAAATCGGTAGGAAAGGAAATTGAATTTAAAGGAAAAAAATACAAGGTACACTCCATGACCGAGGCTATTGCTGAAAAACCTCATATTGCCTTGTTTTCGGCAGGAGGCGGAACTTCTTTAGAGTGGGCGCCAAAATTTGCAGAGGTGGGCACCGTTGTTATTGATAACTCATCAGCATGGCGCATGGATGCAAGCAAAAAATTGGTTGTTCCAGAGGTAAATGCTCATGTGTTAAGCAAAGACGATAAAATAATTGCAAACCCTAATTGTTCAACAATACAAATGGTAGTGGCATTACAACCTCTACATCAAAAATATAAAATTAAACGTGTGGTGGTTTCTACTTATCAGTCGGTTACAGGAACTGGTGTAAAAGCTGTAGAACAGTTAATGAATGAGCGTGCAGGCAAGGAAACCGAAATGGCATATAAGTATAAAATCGACTTAAATGTGATTCCTCAAATAGATGTGTTTGTGGATAATGGCTACACAAAGGAGGAAATGAAAATGATAAATGAAACGAAAAAAATTATGGGAGACGACACCATTCGGTTAACAGCCACTACGGTTCGTATTCCAGTTATGGGAGGGCATAGCGAGAGTGTAAATATTGAGTTTGAAAATGATTTTAATGTGCAAGATATTTTTGAGTTAATGAGAAATACTAAAGGCGTTGTTTTAGAAGATGACATTGCCTCTCAAATTTATCCAATGCCACTTCATGCGCATAATCGTGATGAGGTATTTGTAGGACGAATTAGAAGAGATGAATCACAACCAAACACATTAAATATGTGGATTGTTTCGGATAATTTAAGAAAAGGTGCTGCTACTAATGCCGTACAAATTGCAGAATACTTAATTGAACATAAATTAGTATAATTGAATATTAAGGCTTTACATACTTGGATTACTCAATTACCTCATGAGCCTCTATTAATTGCTGGACCGTGCGGGGCAGAAACGCATGAACAGGTTTTGCAAACAGCCCTTGAACTCTCTAAAATTAAAAACATTAAAGTTTTTAGAGCTGGTATATGGAAACCACGTACTCGCCCTAATTCTTTCGAAGGAGTAGGTGAACAGGGCTTAGAATGGCTAAAAGAAGTAAAGGAACAGTACGGGTTTAAAACAACGGTAGAAGTAGCTAATGCACAACATACCGAGTTGGCATTAAAACATGGCGTAGATATTTTATGGGTGGGTGCTCGCACAACTGGTAATCCGTTTAGTGTACAAGAAATTGCAGACGTTGTAAAAGGTACAGATATTCCTGTTTTCATAAAAAACCCTATTCATGCCGATTTGCAACTGTGGTTAGGTGCTATTGAACGTTTTTCTTTAGTTGGTATTTCAAAAATAGCGGCCATACATCGTGGTTTTCATTATAGTGGTAAAACAGAATACAGAAATAAACCTTTATGGGAAATTGCTATTGAACTTAAAACAATACTTCCTGAATTGCCCATTATTTGCGACCCAAGTCATATTGCAGGTAAGCGCGAATTAATTTTTGATGTAGCCCAAAAAGCCCTCGATTTGGGTATGAATGGATTAATGATAGAGTCGCATATTAATCCTGCAAATGCATTGAGCGACGCCCAACAACAATTATTACCCAACGATTTACAAGCGCTTTTAAGTCAGTTAGTTTATCGTCAAACAAATGTCCAAGACAAAGCCTGTACCGATAAACTCACGCAGTTTAGAAATATGATTGATGCGGTAGATGATGAGTTAATGAATGTACTAAAAAAGAGAATGCAAATAAATGAACAAATCGGCACCTATAAAAAAGAACAACACATTATCATTTTTCAGTTAGAACGTTGGCAAGAAATTATTCGTACCCGCCAACAGTGGGCTAAACAATTGGGATTGCCAAATGAGTACATCGAAAAAATTTGTCAGTTATTGCATGAAGAATCTATTCGAATTCAAACAGAAGTGATGAATAAAAAATAAATTATTCTTCACGATTATTTCCTAAGAATCTCCAGATGTAATAAGCCAACGTGGCAATAGATGCTAAAGCTGAAACAAAGTAAGTGTATGCTGCCCATTTTAAGGCATCTTTAGCGTGTTCGTGTTCTTCTCCTCGAGTAATTTGAGCTGAGTTGAGCCAAGCTAAAGCTCTTTGACTAGCATCTACCTCTACGGGCAAAGTAACAACACTAAACAAAGTGATAATGCCTTGTAGAACAATGAAAATAATTAGCATTGTATTGGTAAGTGCGGGCATCATAAATGCTACTAAGGCTAAACCAATGGTTAAAAAATTCATAATACTTGAACTGATTTGAACCTCAGGTACCATTTTACTACGCATAGTTAACCATTGATAAGCGGTAGCGTGTTGCACAGCATGACCACACTCGTGCGCTGCTACTGCTGCTGCTGCCACGTGCTGACCGTGATACACATCAGTACTTAGGTTTACTGTTTTATTAACTGGGTTATAATGGTCAGTTAATTGTCCTTCTACAGAAACTACATTTACATCGTAAATGCCATTATCTCGTAACATTTTTTGTGCAACTTCTTTGCCGCTAAGTCCACTACTTAGTCTTTCTTGAGAGTAATGTGCAAACTTTGATTTTAAACGACTGCTTACAAGCATACCAATGCCCATAAACACTAAACTGATAACTAAAAGAATTGGATCAAACATAGTTTTATTTTTTAAGCTTAAGAGGCAATTTATATACCACTCTCATTTTACGACAAAAATACCTGTTCTAATATTTAATTTTATGACAAAAGGTTACTTTTTAAGACGTTTTAAGAATTTTTCTGCTTTTGGATTTCCTAAGGCTTTAGCTTTGTTAAGCATTTCAAAAGCCTCTGATGGGTGTTTGGTGTTGAAATAACAAACGCCAAGGTTATATACAACATCTGCATTATTAGGAGAAATATCAAAAGCTTTTTTAAAATATTTTAAAGCAGAATCGCCATTTTGTTTTTGTATATAACATATCCCTAAATTACTGAAGGCTTCGGTATATGTTGTATCTATTTTAATAGCTGATTTTAAATAATGAATGGCTGAATCTGTTTGTTGAGTTTGGCTTAAAGCCCATGCGTAATTATTAAGATACATCGCGTTTGAAGCATGGAGATAAACTGCTTTTTGTAATAAAGGTAAAGAGCGATGAAAGTTTTGTTCTGTATTGTAATGATAACCTAAGTTGTTTAAAGCTAAGTGATTCTTTGGATTCATTTTTAATTCGTGTTCAAATAAACTGACGGTGTCTCTCCATACTTTGCTTTGTTTGATGCACATAGGGATAAACGCAATAAGATAGGTTATACAAATTAATCTAAATACTTTTTCAGATGCTTTTATGTATATCAAAATGTGATAGATAATAATAACTGGAAAAATAATAGAAATGTAAAAATAGCGTTCGTTAACATAAGAGTGGGTGTTTGGAACTATTTGTAGAATAGGCGCTAGAAATATAATCCAACTAACGAATAAAAATAGTAGAATGCTCTTTTTTTGTTTTATGCCAAAATAATAGAGTACGCAGCAAATAGCTAAAAAACCTATTGCGTAAGCAATAATAGAAGAATCCTGAAATACATCTGATGATGATGGAAAGAAATAAATAAGTTGTTGTTGAATAGGAAAAAATGGTTTAATGAAATAAAAACCTAGTTGGCTGAGCAGTAAAAAACCTCTTTCTCCTAAAGAATAATTTATGGTTGATACTTGAGCAGTGTTTCCTTCTATAAATACCATCGAGATGATAGATATAGTAATTGATACAATGATAAATGGGATAAGCAAACTAATTTTTTTAAAGTTAAATTTTTGATGGCGATAAACTAAGTATATAATGGCGATTATAGGAAAACTGATGGCCATTGGTTTAGATAAACAAGCGCAAACGAAAAACAGAAAACAAAGTATGCTACTTTTTGTTTTTAGGTTATTTTGATAATTTAGAAATTGTATGCCAGCCAAAAAATAAAACATGGTATAAAGCACATCTTTGCGCTCAGTACTCCAGCATACACTCTCAGTTACCAACGGATTTAGCAAAAAGAAAATTAGGATAAGGTAAATTAATAGCTCGTTTTTTATTGATAACTTTAGTAGAATGTTTAGTAATAATAGCGTATTAAAGATGTGTAGTAACAGATTAACAAGATGGGTTATGTGGGCATTTTCTCCAAATAGAGTATGCTCAATCATATAACTTAAAAATGTAAAAGGGATATATAAATCAATCGTTTTGTTCAAAAAAACGTGCCGTATATTATTCCACGAAAGTTCAGCAATGTGTTGATTGTTTATAATGTAATCAGGATCATCATAATTCACATAGCCAGCGCTTAAAACAGGGTAAAACGCTATAATTCCTAAAATAATGATAATAATGGATAAATGTTTTTTATGAAGTAACATATTAAATTTAAGAAACTCTCACTCCTATCACCGTTACATCATCTACTTGTTCTACGTCTTTTTTCCAATTAGCAAAGGTGGTTTCAAGTAGTTGTTTTTGCTCGTGCATTGGTAAATGAGCGTTAGTAGCTAATAACTCACGCAACTTTTTACTCATAAACTTTTTGCCCCTTTCTCCACCAAATTGGTCAGGAAAGCCATCGGTTAAAGTGTAAATAACATCACCTTTTTGTAATTGTATTTCGTGTAAGGTAAACGGAATGTCTTGTTTATCGTGTTTACCAACGGGCATTTTATCGGGTTTTATTTCTATAACTTCATTGTGTGGGCTGAGCGAAGTCGAAGCCCGCACAATCCACACAGGATTATTAGCAGCAGCAATTTGCAGCATATTATTTTCTTTATTAAACACCAGTAAACTGCAATCCATACCGTCTTTTCCACCTTCGGCACTGCCGTCTTTTTTTAATCTATCTATAATAATTGTACGTGTTTTATTTAAAATTAAATGCGGTGCAGTTTCTGTTTCAATAGATTTTTCAAGACTTGTAATGTTCAATAAACTCATAATAGCACCAGGAACACCATGACCAGTGCTATCTGCTGTGGCTAATATAAATTTGGGGCTTCGACTTCGCTCAGCCTCCAAATTTGCAGCCCAATAAAAATCACCACTTACTACACCCTTTGGCTTAAAAAACACAAAATACTCGTTTAAGTTGTCATCTAGCAATTCTTTTGTTGCAAGGAAGCTACGTTGGATACGTTCTGCATAATTTATACTATCGGTTATTTCTTTGTGTTTTTCTTCGATTATCTTTTTTTGTGTTTGTGTTTCTTGTTCTTTAAGCTCTATAATTTGTTTTTGGTTGTTTGTTACTCTAAACCGGTTGTACATAAAAATTGAAAACACAATCACTAAGGCTAAACCAACATATAAAGCAAAACGTTGTGTTTTTTCTTGTTGCATCTTCACTTCAAATAATTGGCGTTCGTTAGCAATCTTAAGGCTATCGGCTACCGCTTGTTTTTCGTACTGATATTGTAAGTCTTTTTCGATAGAAGCTTTTCGGTTTGATTGACTTTTTAAAGAATCATTTGTTTGATTGTATAGTGCGTACATTTCAAATGCAGCCTTCCAATTGTTTGTTCTTTGATAAATCTTACATAAGGTTTGACAACATGAAGATATAATAACAGAAAAGTTTAAACTTTTTGCGATTTCTAATCCTTTTAATCCATAGTCCTTTGCTTCTTTATAATTTGTTTGTAGATATAAGACTGCTGATATTTCTGAGTATATTGAGCATAAACCATGTTGGTTATTCATTTCTTTATTTATCTCGTTACATTTGTATAGATATTCTAATGCTTTGGTGTATTCTTTTTTTCTTGTATAAAGTTTACTGAGCATGGAAGAGATGTAAATTTCTCCTCGTTTCTCACCTGTTTCTTCCATTACTTTTAAACCATCTTTAAGGTATTGTATGGATTTAATAGTGTCTCCTTTTTGACTATAAACATCGCCAATTCCACCTAATGCATAGGCCATTCCTAATCTATCTTGTTTTTCAGGGCAGGTATTGCATATCTCAGATGACTTTTTAAAACTTTTTTCATAATATTCTAGTTCTTTATCATAAAGATTTTGGGTATGATACACTACTGCTATATTAAAGAATAAGGATGAAATAACATCTCTATCGTTAATTTCTTCTTGCATCTTTAAAGATTGATGGTAATACTCTAAGGCTACTTTACTATTTCCTTTATTTTGATAAATTAATCCTAAATTGCTATATACAGCTGCTAATCTTTTTTTATAAAATAAATATAATGGATGGCTCTTACTTAATTTTGCAAGTTGTGATTCGCATATTCTTCTTAATTGTGAGTTATATTGTGGCAGTTCCTCTTCATTAATAATTTCTGTAAGAGCGCCTAATATCTTACATCGTGTGGTATCTTCTTTTGCTTCAAGCAATGCTTGTTTAAGAGAATCTATCTCTGTATTATATTGAGCATATAAACGGCCTTGTAATAATAATACAATTAGTATGAAGAGGTGAGATATTTTTTTAACACAAAGCATTACCTAAAACTAAGGTAACAAAAAATATTAAATTAGATGGCTTCGTTTACTACTTCTTTTATAGCATCGGGCAGATGTTGTTTTAAGATTTTTTCGACACCTTGTTTAAGAGTGGTTTTGCCACTCGGACATCCGCTACATGCGCCACGCATTTGCACGGTAACTATGCCATCTTTATAATCTTTAAATGTAATTAGCCCACCATCGTTAGATACGGCAGGTCTTACATGTTTATCTAATAACTCTATAATTTTAGCCTCAATTTCGCTTTGTGGTGCTTGATGTTGAGTATTTATTACTTTAGTTTCAGTAAATGAATTATCAATTGATACTTGTTGTTCGGGTAGGGCCGTAATAATTAGGTTTCCAGCATTCAAATATTCGGTTATAAACACACGTAATTCAAGGGTAATATCGTTCCAATCGGCTTCATCAGTTTTAGTAACAGTAATATAGTTAGAGGCAATAAAGATATTTTTTACAAAACCTAATTCAAATAATCTTTTAGCAATGGGTGCTGTTGTTGTTTCGTTAATGTTGGAATACTCCGCCGTGGCTCCTTTCTCGTTAATTAAAAGTTTATTCGCCACAAATTTCATCGAGGCTGGATTTGGCGTGGCTTCAATATACACAGTGTATTGAATAGTAGAGGTGTTTTCCATTATCTCAGTTTTAGGCTACAAAGATATACATAAAATTATTTAAAAATTAATTACCTTCACGCTCTGTAAAAAAATAAAAGTATGATGATAACGCGCACAAAAATTAAAGATGTATTAAAGGGCGAATTAATTAATCAATCGGTAAACATTAAGGGATGGGTACGAACATTTCGTAACAATTCATTTATTGCTATGAATGATGGGTCTTGTATCAATAATATTCAAGCTGTGGTGAATTACGAACACACTAATCCCGAAATTTTAAAGCGCATTACCCCAGGAGCTTGTTTAAGTGTAACTGGTAAATTAATTGCCTCTCAAGGTAAAGGTCAATCTGTTGAAATTGTAGTTGAACAAATTGAGATTTATGGCGATGCAGAGTCGGATGTTACTAAACCAAATTCTTATCCGCTACAACCAAAGGCTCATTCATTAGAGTATTTACGCGAGATAGCTCATTTGCGTTTTCGTACCAATACCTTTGGTGCTGTTTTTCGTGTGCGCCATACCTTAGCGTATGCTATACATAAATTTTTTAACGATAAAGGGTTTGTATATCTACACACGCCTATAATTACTAGCAGTGATGCTGAGGGTGCTGGAGAAATGTTTAGAGTAACTACTTTAGACATGAAAAATGTACCTTTAACAGACAGTGGTGATATTGATTTTAAACAAGATTTTTTCGGAAAGTCAACTAATCTCACAGTTTCAGGTCAGTTAGAGGGCGAACTAGGCGCTATGGCTTTTAGCGATATTTATACATTTGGTCCAACCTTTCGTGCAGAAAATTCAAACACGGCTCGTCATTTAGCTGAGTTTTGGATGATAGAACCAGAAATGGCTTTTTACGACTTAAATGATAACATGGCATTAGCCGAACAAATGCTGAAATATGTTATTAATTATGCTTTAGAACATAACAGGGCGGATATTGAATTTTTATCTCAACGCTTATTAGATGAAGAAAAACAAAAACCACAAAACGAACGCAGTGAGTTGAGTTTAATTGAAAAGCTAGATTTCTGTTTAAAGAACGATTTCGCAAGAATTACATATACCGAGGCAATTGAAATTTTACGAGAGTCTAATCATAATAAGAAGAAGAAATTTCAATATTTAATCGAGGGTTGGGGATCTGATTTGCAAAGTGAGCATGAACGCTATTTAGTTGAAAAGCATTTTAAAAAACCAGTTATATTAACTAATTATCCTAAAGACATTAAGTCGTTCTACATGCGCATGAATGATGATGGAAAAACGGTAGCAGCTATGGATATCTTATTTCCAGGAATTGGAGAAATTATTGGTGGTTCGCAAAGAGAAGAACGTTTAGAAAAGTTAGAATCTCGCATGAAAGAAATGCACATTCCTATTGAGGAGATGAGCTGGTATTTAGATACTCGTCGTTTTGGAACCTGCCCACACGCTGGATTTGGTTTGGGATTTGAACGCTTAGTATTGTTTGTTACTGGTATGACTAACATTCGTGATGTTATTGCATTTCCAAGAACTCCCAACAATTGTGAGTTTTAAAAATTATTTTAGTTTGATATAAGCATCAATAGCTTCCTCTACTAAGGTTATTGCTACGCCATTATAAAGCTGGAATTTACCAACTGGTTTTGGTAAAGAGAAACAAAGTGTACCCGCTTCATTTTTCTTGTCATGAGTTATAAAGTGTAAAACACTTTGTTTTGTTTTTTTAGAGATGGTAATAGGTTTAAATAATCGTTTCAGGTAATCTTGAATTTCAGTTTTTTCTTTTACAGAGATTAATTTTAGAGCGTGAGCAATCATACTTTCCATATACATTCCAGCAATTACAGCCTCGCCATGTAGTATGTCTTTTTGTTGTTGAATAAGAGCGCTTTCAAGCGCATGACCTATGCTATGCCCAAAGTTTAACGACTTACGAAGATGTTGTTCGTAAAAATCTGTAAGCACTACCTTGTTTTTTAATTGAATGGCCTTTGTAATAATTTCTTCTGTATAAAATTCATCTATCTGTTTTAGTTTCTTGAGTTTACTCCAAAATACTTTGTCGGCTATTAAAGCAATTTTAATAACCTCTGCATATCCATTTTTTATTTGTCTTGCATCTAATGTTTTTAAAAATTCGGGATTAATATAAATAGCTTGCGGATTTTGTGTGCTTCCAATATGGTTTTTAATGCCTTCAAAATCAATTCCTGTTTTTCCTCCCACACTTGCATCTACCATTGCTAAGAGCGTTGTAGGAATATTTATAAAATCAATCCCTCGTTTAAATGTAGAAGCTACAAAGCCGCCCAAATCAGTAACAACGCCTCCTCCTAAGTTAATAATTAAACTTTTTCTATCAGCTCCTATATCGGTTAATGCGCCCCACACCTGCATGCAAGTGTTGATGTTTTTTTTGTCTTCACCGCTTTCAAGTTCTATAATTTCTGCTTCATGTAATTTAGGACAATGAAATAATAGAGTTGGCAAACATTTTTCTAAGGTATGTTCGTCACATATAATAATGTATTTCGAGTAGTTTTTTTTAGTAATAAAACGATGTAATGAGGGCAAGCTGTTATCCCCAATAACGATAGAGTATGTGTTAGATTTAATAGTAGCCATTTATAAAACGGATTGAAGTTGCTGTAATGCGTTTTTTGCTTGTGTATGATTTGGGTTTTTATGTAAAATTTTTTCAATGTAAGTTTTAGCTGTTTTATATTCTTTTTTGTAGGCATAAAGCCCCGCAATGTTTAGCAATAATTGTTCGTAATCTGGGTTTGCTTTTAGGGCTTCAAAATATATCTTTTCAGCCGATAAAACATCTCCTCTACTGATTTTTAAATAGCCTAAATTTGTTAATGCAGATACATGTTTTGGATTTTCTTTTATAATAAAAAGATATTCTTTTTCTGCGTCAGTTACCAAACCGTTAGTCATTAATGCTGTAGCATATTTGTTTCTAAAGTCGAGGGCAAATGGAGCTAATTTAACCGATTGCTTATAGTATATAATAGCTCTAGCAATATTGCCTCTATTAAAAAACGATTCGCCAATACGGTAGCAAGTCCAAGCGTGTTCATTGTTATAGCTGCTTTTAGTTAATAAAGTGTTTAGCAAATATTGGTCGGTTAGTTTATCGGCATAGCTGGTTACTTTATTAAAGTTATTTTTATTAAAGTATAACTGTATTAGGAGTTGGTAATTTTGTTTTAAGAGTTCTGGTGTGCTATCATCAAGGTAATTTAAGGCACTATCAAGGTAATAAGGTTTTGCCTCAAATTTCTCAAATTGATTAATGTAGGCTTTTGCTTTGGTGTATTGGCTCGGATTTTTTTCGTTTACAGCGTACAGTCCTATAAATTCTTTAAGCGCTTCTTTATCTTTTTTTGTAATTGGTTTTCTAATGTAATGATCGTGTACGCTCACATGCGGTATATCTATTGAGCTTGATGGTGGCATGTGGCAACTAACACAATTAGCCGTTTCTTTATTGGGTACAAAACAAGTTTGTTCGTTTGGCTTCATTGCAAGAAGTTCTTTTTTATTTACTTCTCTTTGATCACCGTGGCAAGACTGACAAGCCTCATTAAATACATTCGGATTAGTTTCTCTTACACTCACATGTGGGTTATGGCAGGTTATGCAGGTAAGCGCATTTTTATAAGGCTTTAGCTCTTTTTTATTCTTTGTTCTTTCTAACGATTTTATAAAACATGCGCTTTGCTTTAATCTATCGGCATGAGAAGCCATAATAAATTCATCATCGGCGTGTTTGTATCTAGGTAAAAATACAGTCATAAAATCGTTGAGTTTCATGCCTGGCTTAAAATCGTAAAACGATTTTCCTTCTTTTAATACGGTGTTGCCTTGTAAGTGGCAACGCTGACAAACATCAAACTGTAAATTAATTGACAGCTTAGCAGGGTTTACAATACTGTAATCAATGTATTTAGATGTATCCACTAAATTTCCAAGTTGTTTTTGCGCCACATGTATGCTACCAGGACCATGACAACGCTCGCAATTAATGCCTTCTGGCACACTTTCAAATTTATTTTCCGAGCCTAATACAAAATCCGGATAACTGTTATGGCAACTCATGCACTCAAGTTCTATTTTTCTCGAAAACCTTGTATTACTTCCGTTTTCAAAGCCTGGTGGTAAATCCCATTGTTTCTTTTGAGTGTAGTACGTCATGGGCATTTGATATAAATAACCATTCATATTTGCCATGTGCGAGTTGGTGTGCTGTCCAGAGCCTATAATATAACTAACATGTTCAATTCTTTTATACGTTGTGTCTTTGCCTTCCAGTCTATATTCCATCATCTGCATCGAGTCCTTATCCCAAAAGGCTTTGTAATAAAAATTTGTATATTTATCATAAATAATCGGATGGCTAAAATCACCCGAAGTCTTTTGTTTACTGGCTATATCAAACGATTTACCCATGCCAGTTTTAATAAATGTATTATAAATATCTTGATGACAAAGCCTACAAGTATTCATGCCCACATACTTGGCGCTATCGTGATGATTTAAGTACAGCAACGTGTCTTTAACGCTAGTTTTTACAGGCTTTTCCGTACTATTATCACAGCTGGATGTAATTAATAAAACACCCCAAAACACTACATAACGAATATGATAAAATAGGTCTATGGCTTCTAATTTTGCCTAAATATAATCACTATTTTATATTTAATAAGATTATCGCTTACATCTTCATTTCTTTCAAATAGAGGCTTTTAGCTTATTTTTACAATTTTTCTTCATTTTTCTTTTGCTAATCAAAAAAACATACTTAAATTTGCGCCCCCGTTATTTGATAAAGTTTGAGGATTAGAGGAGAGAGGAAAAAAGATTAAAATAAATTTGGAGGTTAGCAAAAGAGTTATTACTTTTGCGCCCCCGAAAGAAACGAGTAGGGGGATATTGAGAAAAGATTTTAGTATAGAGTAAAAATATATTAGAAGAGTTCTTTGAAAATATTGAAA
>CAUJCR010000037.1 GCA_963169355.1 Bacteroidota bacterium
AGAGCTCACTTCCGTTTATGCAGATATTGCAAAGTTAGGAGAGATGAAATTCAATTACAAAATCTTCGAAAAAAACAGCCTAAAAAATGTCCATTAGAAGACATCGTCTAAAAAATAGCCTAAAAAATGTCCATTACTCCACAATTTTAGTTCCCGAAGTGGTATAAGTATGAGAAACGTTAGGACCACTACCATTAGGAGAATTATCTCCAAAGTTCCAAATATGCCCTGTAATACCCGTTGTAGGTGTACTAGTGGCTGTGAAATTAGTTGAAGTACC
The DNA here is from genome assembly GCA_963169355.1 of Bacteroidota bacterium. Lineage (GTDB taxonomy): Bacteria > Bacteroidota > Bacteroidia > B-17B0 > Aurantibacillaceae > UBA4416. The sequence goes on from CAUJCR010000037.1 coordinate 281, forward strand.
TATACAGCCAGAAGCACTCGTAAAAGAGGCGGCGATACCAGAGGTGAATGAGAATGTATGTGTGATACTGTCGGTACAGGAGCCATTTGAGATTTTTAATTCAACCGTTTTAGTACCGCCAGTAGCAAATGTATGAGTTTCGGTTGCATTAGTACCAAATGGAGTACCATCACCCCAATCCCATGTATAACTTGTTATTGGTCCACCACCATTGGGAGAGGAAGTGGAAGCAAATGGTACGCTAAACCCTGCTGAACAAGATGAAACTGTATAGTTAAAATTTGCAATAGGATTTGCATTAGGAGCAAAATTTAGAGTATATACATAAGAGGCGCTTCCACATGAAGAGTATGGGGTACAAGTAACAGTATAAATACCAGGAGTGGTAGTAGTAGCAGTTTGGGTGGTAATAGAAGATACATTACTGCCAGAAGGTCCAGCCCAAGCGTAATTATCCATACCACCAGGAGCAGTTAATGTTCCAGTAGTTGATCCAGAACAACCGCCTGTAACAGAAGTGGTTAATGTAGTGCAACTTCCATCAATGTAGCAGTATGCCCAGTCATAATCATAAACACACCATCTATTTTCAATTTCAACAGTTACATTTTGACCTATATAGGGTGTTAAATCAAAACCTAGTGGTGTCCAAGGTACAAACGTAGTAGGATAGGATTGATTTCCTATATTTACACCATTAGCACCTGTTTGGAATCCTGATAAACCATAAGATTGCCCTCCTCCAGTCGATGTTTCAGCGTAGTAACATTCAAAATTTGGACAGGCAATAATATTATTTGAGGCATCTCTAAAACGGATAAAAACACGAGCGGCATCTGATGCTACATGTGGGAAATTTAAAATTACCATCGCAAACCTTAAATACAAAATAAGCATTGGCTGCCGAAACCAAAAAGGTTTGTTTTGCAATACTTGTTGTTGGATTGGTAGCATTACCTAATTTAACTGAAAAGTTACCACCTGGAGCCACCACAGGAAACCCACCATAAGGATCATTGCCAGCTCCACTTGTAATAACTACATCGCCCGAGGTCGTCCAACCTGAAGTATTACCAGTTTCAAAATCTATATTTGTACAAGGAGCTTGTACTGTTGGAAGCCCTGTTTTAGCATTTGAGCCAGGTGTAATTCCATATTTATTTTTAATGTAAAGTTGTTTTCGTAAATGAAGATAACGTTGAACATCCTCTTCTGAAAAACCTTGTTTCATAGCATCGGCAAATACAGATGCTTCGTTAAACCCACTTAAAGAGTCTTCATCATATACGATGTAAGGCAAAGATGGTATCAGTTTTTTTAATTGCTGACTATGAGAATGTTGATGTTCATTCTGAGCAATAATATTTTTAGGCAAAATAGAAATAATAGTTATAATAACTATAAATAATTGTCTAGTAAAAAATGTTTTCATAAGCCTTAGTTTTTGGTACACTAAAATTATGAAATTTTATATCTTTCTAAATATTTTTTAGTAGTTAAAATGCTATTTTAACTCATTAATTGTGGGATTTCACGAAAGTAGTCTATAAACTACAAATAAAATACAGAAACTAAGCTCAAATAAATAATTCTTTATTTAATGAATTTTTGTTTCACATCGCTGTAAGTTGGGAAATTATTATAATGCCAATTCATTATAATAGTACCATCTTTTATAAGGATTAATCCCGGATTCGAACGAATCATGGTTTTTAGTACAATGCCATCTGCGTTTGCAAAGTCATACATGGCTTGGTGTTTATGCTTGTATGCGTCTATTTGGCTTGCATCACTTGCGGTTAATGCTAACATATTTATATGTTCAGCTTGTGCTAATTTATATAAATCATTGATTTTTGCATGAACAGTTTCATCATCCTCAGTTTTATTAAGATCATAACATATTAAAAGAAACATATAATCTTTTTGGTTTAATATGCTGTCTTTTATGTCTTCACCATTAAGTGATAAAATTGAAAAATCCATGATTTTTGGGGGATTGATAGCATCATGAATTAATACATTATCTGTTGCCACCCATTTCCAATTTAGTGTGTCTTGCCATGGATAGTTCTGCATATTAAAATGCTTTTGCTCACCTGTTTTTAAATTTTCATAAATAAATCCTGATTCGTATTCTGCAGGTTTATATCCAACACCAGGTTTCATGTTTTCTTTAATGTTATCTCCAATTTTATACGCTCTAAAATCTAAAGGCGGTAAATTTCGATAGGCGTATATTGGAAAAGCAATTGATAATATGGTGGCTATTACAGTAAGCGAGAGTCCTATTAATTCGGTGAAAATATCATTAACGTTTTCTTTTCCTGAAAGCAAAATGGTAATTAAAATCATTAATGCAACATCTTTCCAAAAACTCGTCCATGGTTTTAATACTAAGAAATCTCCGAAGCATCCACAAGTGGTAACTTTGTTGTAACAAGCAGAATAGAATGTAAGGAAAGTGAAGAATGTAATTTGGATAAACAATAACCATAAAGTTAAGTTGCGTTTAAATCCAATTAAAAGCATAAAGCCTAAAAGCATTTCACTAACACAAAGGATGATAGATAGAGGAAGCGAAATATGAGCAAAACTTTCAAAGAAACTTAAACCCGAGTCGGCCCTAAAAACCTCGAAATATTCCTCTAATTTATAACTAAAACCCAATGGATCATTTGCTTTGATAAAACCAGAGAAGATAAATAAACCACCAACTAAAATTCTTGAGATATGAACAATGATCGGAAAACTGTTTATTAACTTAGATCCATTAACAATAAGTACCAATATGCCTAATACAATACCTATGGTTGTTTTACTAAAGCAAGATGGAGTAATGTAAAATAATAAAAAGGCTAATCCGATAGACCAAATTGCTCGAAATATTTTTGATGCTAAAAATTTTTTCATAAGATATGTTCTTTACAATCTGTTTTTGTAAATAAGAAAACAATTATTCTAAAGTAGGCTTTATTTAAGTTAATAATTGTACTCCTTTTTATAATTAACTAACAAAGAGTTTTTAATATGTTGTGTAATCTGGAATAATGAGGATTGAAATGATTTTATTTAGTAAAATTTAAATTTTACTAAATTAAAATTGTCCTGCTTCAATAAGTCTAATGGCTCTTTCAATCATGATGTCTTCTCCTGTTGAGTCGTATTTGGCTTTCATGTTATTACCAAATAAACGAGCTACACTTTGCCACATAAAGGCTTGAAATTCGCCTCTAAATCCTTTAACTAATTCGTAACTTGTATGACTAGTTTCTCTATCTATTAACTTTAGTAGAATTCGTCCTTGTGTAATTGATAAATCTTTTAAAGGTTCTTCAAATTCGGCTCGTAATTCCTTCTCTACAATTTTCATATATGCCTTTCTAGTTTTTTCATCAGGCATCTTTTCTAAGATGGTATTGTATTCTTTTAGTTTTGCTGATGCTAAGATGGCGTATGGATAAACTAGCTTAACATTGTATTTAGTTCGTGTCCAAGCGTCACGTTGTTTTCTGGTTTTATATGGATAATCAGCATATATCCAAACATCGCTAAGTCTAATACTAGGAATAGTGTCGCCATCTACTACTTCTGCCCACACTTTATACACTGGTTTTAAGGTGTTTGTTGCAACACTATTACTGTTTTGTGCACGAGTATTTAATGCACAAAAAAACATACTTATACAGTAGAGAAAAGTGATAGATAAATCTGAGATGATTCTATTATATATTATTTCTATAAACCTACGTTTACTCATTTTTCATTTATATTCCTTAAACGAAAAAAGTAACCCATTGGTTTTTATATTAGGCGCGATTTAAACGCCATTTTGATTTGCCTTTGGTTTGTACTTCTTGCGTTGTACTAGTTGTAGTCAAATTAGATGCCACAAATGCTCCAAAAATAGCAGCTACTTCTTCTTCGTTAGAATTAGATTTATTTAACACTTCTGGCTTAAAATACTTAGGTATAAAACCCGTATCAAATTTTCCACTCACAAAGGCTTCGTGGGTTAAAACAAATGTACAAAACGGCAACGTTGTTTCTACACCTGTAATTTGATAATCTTGAATGGCACGTAACATTTTGTTAATAGCATCTGTTCGGTCTTTTCCATGAACAATGAGTTTGGCAATCATTGGGTCATAATAAATAGGAATATCCATCCCTTCGGTAAACGAATCATCTACTCTTACACCTGGTCCACTTGGAATTCTATATGTTTTAAGCGTGCCAATATCAGGTAAAAAATTATTTTTAGGATCTTCGGCACACACACGTACCTCAATTGAATGTCCATTAATTTTTAAGTCGTTTTGTGTGATGGAAAGTTTTTCGCCTCTTGCAACTTTTATTTGTTCTTTTACTAAGTCTAATCCTGTTATCATTTCAGAAACGGGATGTTCAACCTGTAAGCGAGTATTCATTTCAAGGAAATAAAAATTCAACTGGTCATCTACTAAAAATTCAACGGTGCCAGCGCCACTATATTTACAGGCTTTAGCAACATTTACAGCACACTCGCCCATTGCTTTTCTAAGCTCTGGTGTTAATACACTCGATGGTGCTTCTTCTATTACCTTTTGGTGACGACGTTGAATACTACATTCGCGTTCAAATAAATAAACGCAATTGCCGTGATTGTCGGCTAATAATTGAATTTCAATATGACGTGGCCCACTGGCGTACTTCTCAATAAAAACAGCACCGTTACCAAATGCAGAGATTGCCTCGCTTACCGCTAATTTCATTTGTTCTTCCACTTCACTTTCTTTCTCTACTAAGCGCATTCCTTTTCCGCCACCACCAGCCGAGGCTTTAATTAATAATGGAAAGCCAACTTGTTTAGCTACCTTAATAGCTTCTTCAATATCACTAATGGCCCCATCAGAACCTGGAATCATTGGTACGTTATATTTTTTTGCGGTGGCTTTAGCACTTAATTTATCGCCCATCATATCCATGGCTTCTGCGCTTGGACCAATAAATGTGATGCCAGCTTTTTGTACTTTTCTTACAAAATCGGCGTTCTCCGATAAAAAACCATAACCTGGATGAATGCCATCAACCTGTAATGATTTACATATTTCGATAATTTTATCTCCTTGTAAATAAGATTGAGCACTAGGCGGAGGGCCTACACAAACAGCCTCATCAGCATATTGTACAAATGGAGCGTTACGGTCGGCTTCGCTATATATAGCAACTGTTTTTATACCCATTTCTTTAGCACTACGCATCACACGTAATGCAATTTCTCCTCTATTGGCAACTAAGATTTTTTTCATCTCAATAAGTTCAGTGGTTTATTTGGTTACGAATATAATCATTGCTATTTCAATTTAGTAGAAAATACAGAAAAAATGCCATTTGTTGATACTTTGTGAATACTGAAATATAAAATTGTAATTCGTTTTTTTAATATTTGTTATTACCACTAAACCATAATTTATGAAGCGATTATTACTTACTATTTCGGTTATTTTTTTCTCATTTTTTTGCATTGCTCAAGATAATTTTAATATAGATGATTTACCTCGCATTTTAGTGAGAGAGTTAAATAAATTCAGACTTCAAAATGGATTAGATACTTTTGAAGTTAATCAAGTATTAGTAGATGCAGCGGCTATTGATGCAAAGAGTTTTGCTAAAAATGGAGCAGCAAAAGTTGATCAAGCTAAAGCGCAGAAGAATTTAATTAAAGCAGGTGGAACTAAAAAAGGCGAGGAGTTAGCTATGTTGGCTCCTGTAAGCAAAGGGAGAGATAATTACAAAACGGCCGATGTGGCTAAAGTAGTGTGGGTACGTTGGCAAAATAATAAAAAGGATAAAGAAATTTTACTTAAACCTCAGTATATGATTATTGGGGTAAAATGTGAAATGCAAAAAGATGGAAAGAAAGTTGCAGTAACAGCGGTTTTTGGTGGATATGATAGTTTTAATACAGGAGCTAAAAAGAAAAAAGAATTAGCGGTTCCTTTTAATACTAAATCAAAAAAATTACAAGCGCCTAATTCAAAAGTGTGTAAGAATTGCGAAAAGTGGAAAAATTTTGATGTGTTACAAAAAGGATTGAAAGTTGAGAATGGCAAAATTTATTTAGAGTACGCTAACTTAAAAGATTTAAAGAGGCTGTTAAAGAAAACAAAAGATGGATTGGCTGTAGATGTAGTGCAACGTGCTCAATATGACAATGCCGATTATAATATTGTAGATAATAATTTGCAGAATAAAGGTGTGATGGGGAAAGTTATCTCTAAAGACCAAATATTTTCTAAGAATCTCATCAAGCCAGATCCTAAAGCTAAAAAGAAAGTTAAGATAAATAAGCTAAAAGTAGAAATGGGCAAGTTTAATAAAAAAATTACTGGACCTTATGAATTAAACTTAATTGTGGTGCAAGATGGACACGTTTGTAAAACAGTTACACGAAGTTATTTAGAGAGTGGAGAGCAAGAAAGTAACACACCCATTGGCATTATTCCTGCCGATTCTACAGTAGGCTTAAAACCTCCATTCGAACCACGTTCAGAAAGTTCAATTTTAAATTTTACCATTCCGTTCGAAAAGAATAAATCTGAATTTAAACCTGAAGATATTGAACCATTTATTAAAGCACTTAACGAACCTGATTTTGTAATTGATGGGTTATATATTTATGCTTATTCCTCCATCGAAGGTGATGCAACAGCAAATGCAAAGTTACAACGTAAGCGTGCAGAGAGTGTTACAAAAGTGTTACAAGGCATGCAACAAAACAAAATAACACCTGTAATTGAAACTAGAGATTCTTGGAACTTATTTGAGATGGAGATGGAAGATGGGAAATATGATGAGTTGGTAAAAATGGGAAAAGCAAAAGCCATTAAAAAAATAAATAGTGATGCAGCATTATTGTCTGAACTTGAACCCACTTTATCTAAACAACGATTTGCGCAAATTGTAATGGATGTAACTTATGATGTGTCGGGTAGCAAGGAACAACGATTTACAACCGTTTCTTTTGATAGAGCAGTAAAAGCTAATAAAATGGCTCAGGCTTATAAGATTATGGAATATGCATCTACACAACGCATAGCTAAAAAATACACCGATGATGTATTAGATAATATGCCAATTCCAGAAACTCCGCAGTTTATCAATTTATTAAATAATAAAGTGTATTTTAATTACTTAGGAAATAATAGTATTGCCGATGAGGATGATTATGAAGAATTAAAAAAATTAGAGAAGATAGATCCAACAAATGATGTGGTGAGATACAACAGAATTTTTTGTGCAATAAAATTAGACAGTACAACAGGCTCAAAAGAATATCAAGGTAAAATGCAACAAGAAATAGATGCTTTGTATAAAACAAAAATTAAAAAGAAATTAGTAGATGGTTTAAATATCGAATGGCAATTTAAAATTATGGAATCATTAGATACCGTTGAAAATGCCGAAGCTCAAATAGAGGCTTGTATTACTAAAATTAAAACATTTTACGATATTAAAGATGCCACATGGCAAAATGCTTTAAAACTGGCTTATGTGTTTACAAGAGGTAAAGATTTTAAATATTCATCAACTATTTTAGAACCTTTCTTAAATGTAAAAGGTGTGAGTGAAGATTTAATTTTTAGTTACATCTCAATAGCTTCACACCTTCCCGAGAAATTTTATAGCCGTACATTTAGTGATGCTTTACATAAAGCTAAAGAAATTAACCCCGATAGGTATTGTAAATTATTTGGTGAACCGTATATGTCTTTTCAGGTGTTAGAAAATCCTAATGCTAAAAAAGATTATAGAGAGGCTGGTTGTTCTAAATAACAAACCAACATCTAACGTTGAATAGATTTTAAGTAATCTTGCAAAATAATGGTAGCACTAATCATATCTACAGTGTCTTTATCGGCTCTTTTTTTCTTGTTTACACCACTCATCAGCATTGTTTGATGGGCTAGTGTAGAGGTAAATCGCTCATCGTAGCGTGCTATTTTTATTTGAGGAAATTTTCTAGTTAGATGTGTTACAAAAGGTTCAATATATCTAGCACTATCAGAGGCTTGATTATTTAATGTTTTGGGTTCTCCTACTACAATACACTCAACTGTTTCTTTTTTTAAGTATTCTTCTAAAAATGAAATTAAATCTTTGCTATGTACAGTAGTTAGCCCGCTAGCAATTATTTGTAAAACATCGGTTACGGCAATACCTACGCGCTTGCTACCATAATCTATTGCCATAATTCTTGCCATATTTTTTTATTTTAAATCAAATAAATTTTCAACACCCATATAGCGCGTAGTAGTAAAACCCTCGGCATACTCTGTTCCAATCATTCTTCCTAAGATAGTTGCTTTGGCTTTCACGTTTTCTATAAATTGTTTTCCAGAAATTGGCGTTTCAGGTTCAGTAGAATTTGGGTTGTAAAATTGCGAAGAAAAGGCCATAATCGATTCCAGTTTCTTGTTCATGTGTTCAGAAATATCAACTACAAAATCGGGTTCGATGTAATAATCTTGTATATAATGATACACCGCTTTTGGTCGCCAGGCAGGTTGCATCATGCCATTATCCTGTGTTTCAATTTTTATCAATCCACTATAAAAGCAGGCATCTGCACTAAGTTTGGCAGCACGCCCATGGTCGGGATGCCGGTCGCTAATAGCATTACAAAGTACAATTTCGGGTTGATATTTTCGGATAATGTGAATAATTTGCTTGAGATGAGTTTCGTTATTTTCAAAAAAGCCATCTGCCATTTGTAATTGCTCGCGTACTGCAATTCCTAGTATTTGAGCCGATGCCATGGCTTCTTTGGTACGTAACTCGGCATTGCCTCTTGTGCCAAGCTCGCCACGGGTTAAATCTAAAATTCCTACTTTTCTGCCTAGTGCAATGTGTTTTAAAAGTGTTCCAGAGGCGGATAATTCCACGTCGTCTGGATGAACACCTATGGCTAAAATATCTAGTTTCATGCTGGTTGAATATTATTAAGGTTGAATAGGAACTTAAAATTTAATTGGGCTTAAAATTACAAAATAAGCGCACACAATAAAATTATAAATCTAGCGTTATGTATATAAACTAAACTCTAAAACTGCCTATGCAAAAAACTTCTACTCTTGTTTCTACTATTTTAAAAAATTCTAAAAACAAACCTCAGGTAGTCAATCAACACATTGACGAAGAGGAGCCATCTGATATTTTAATTCTAAATATCCTAAATTATTCAAAGTCCTTAACCGTTAAAAAATCAAGTTCCATCGGATTTATTGATGTACTTATCAATTAAATCAAATAATTGCTTTTACAAATTTTTTTTGTAATTTACACTTTAAAATAACAATGGCTCAATTTGAATTAATAATGCCCAAAATGGGTGAAAGTGTTGCAGAGGCAACCATTATTAAATGGACTAAGAATGAAGGAGACACCGTGAAAATTGATGAAACTATCAAATCGTTACTTGACAATACGGTTAATGGGTTATTTCCTATATTTTGGTACTCATAACAATTACCATACTCAGATTCAAATATTGGATTTGAAAGCTCTGAAATTACTGGTGTAGTAACATTCGTGTTATTATTCTGCTTTTTACAAGAAATAATAATCGTCAAAAAATAATTTCTAAACATTTTAGTCGAACAACAATGATTTAAAAGTTAAATATACATTCTATTTTTTGGAATTAGCAAATAATATGTATAAATTAGTTGAAATCTAAATAAATGTAAAATTATGAAAAAAATATTTTTAAAGATCATTCTATTTGGTTTAGCCTGTAAACTAAGCGCACAGCCTATTCCTGTTCCTGTACAAACAGATCCTAACATTTCCTCTCCTGTTTCTTCTGGAAATTTAATTTATCCTGCTAATTATGAAAATGACTTTATAGTTTCATCACCAAATTCAATTACTACAGCAAATTGTAATATATCTTCCGCAGATTATGTAAATAAATATTCTAAATTTCAAACTTACATACCAACATTAAATACCCCAATAAAAACTATAAAAATTGCACTACACTTTTTTCAAAAAGCAGATAGTAGTAATATGTGGCAAAATAATGCTTACACTATTACCAATTTCAATTTAGCAGTTAATTGGTTAAATCATAGACGTGAATTTACAGACCCTCCAAGTTGGCCTATATCAGGTGTTCCATTTATTGCTGATGCAAGAATTAGATACGAATTAACAGGTATTTATTTCTATCAAGATGATATATTAAATGCGTCTTCAAATGTAAGTCAATTACAATCCGCAGTTATGGCTGTTGATCCTACTAGATTAAATTCCATTCCAATCTATTTTACAGATGGAAGCTATGGGAGTGCTTCTGCATTTGCTACAACCCCATCTTATCAAAATAGAACAGCAAACGCTTCTGTAGTGGTTTTCAGTGATGGCTCTAGTGGTTCAGTTCCTTCAGGTACTATTGACCATGAATTAGGGCATTGTCTGGGATTATATCATACATATCAAACTGGGTGTTGCCCCGAAACTAATGATATGACAAATCCAGAATACTTGAGTGATATATTCAATGTATCATGGAATAACTATTGTTCTCCACCTGCTAACACTGCCTGCTATCATCTTGGCGGTTGGAATTGGGATCCATATGATCATGTAACAAATCCATATTCTACTAATAACTTAATGGGGGCGTGTTTATATATGGGATATGTTTCTCCAATGCAAATGGGAAAAATGCATAGAACTCTTTCTACTTCAAATGTTCGTAAATATGTAAAAGAAATAACTTCTGAGCCCAATTATCCACTAATAGTAAATAATAATGAAACATGGGATTTTGATATTCAAATGTATCAAGATATTGTTGTTAAACCTGGCGCAACACTAACCATAAGATGTATGGTTGGGATGGCTAATAATGGAAGAATTATTGTTGAGAGAGGTGCTAGGTTAATTGTAGATGGAGGCGAAATAAATGCATGGGGTACTAGTTGGGCTGGTATTCAGGTTTGGGGTACTTCGAGTCAACCACAACGTATAAATGCAAATGGCTTAAGTACATATCAAGGTATTGTAAAGGTAATTAATCAAGGAGTAATACGAGATGCGAAAATAGGCATACTTACTTCTAAAAATGATGAAAATGGGAATATTGATTGGGGTGGTTATTTTGGAGGTATAGTTCAATGTGATAATGCAAAATTTATAAACAATAAAATATCAGCTACTTTTTGGTCTTACCACAATTTTCTCCCATTTAACGGAAATAAAATAGCAAATATTAGTTACATCAATCGCTCTTTATTTGAGGTAAATAATAACTTAAAAGACCCTGCCGAACCATATTTAGAATCTTTTATTAATCTTTGGGCGGTAGAAGGGATTAAATTATATGGCAATGTTTATCAAAATATAAATCCAACTTTGCCTAGCATAGAAAATCGAGGTAATGGTATTACAACTTATGACGGCAGTTTCTTTTTAGATAGGTATAAAGTTTGTTCCATGTATGGCACAAATGGATGTGTTGCATATTCAACAAATATTCAATCCAAATTTTTGAACTTAAATTATGGGATTCACTCTACTGAAGCATCTCCATTTGCAAGTACTACGGCTAATGATAATGATTTTGTAAATTGTAATCGTGCAGTTTATATCAGTGGTACTCATAATTCCAAAATCACAAACAATCGAATTGATATAGCCCAAGGCGGAACTACAAACAATACATATCCATATGGTATTTATTCTGAAGTGAGTACAGGTTATGATATTTCAAATAATAATTTAACTACTACGGCCACTAATAATTTTAATAATTCTGCAACTGGTATTTTCTTTTACCAAACTGGAGGCTTAACTAATATGCTATATCGCAACACTATTAATCAGTTAAATGTTGCTACAACAATTGTTGGTGATAACAGAGGTAATTTTGCAGGCGAAGGATTACAACTTCGTTGTAATCAATACGGTCAAACATCTCAAAACTGGATGGATATTTGGTTGCATGATGATGGTCAACCCTGGGGCAATGTAGGTATGATAGATGCAATACAAGGTAATGGTACAAACGGAGCAAATAATCGTTTTTCTCATAATAATGCTAGTTACCCTCCTCGCGATTTTTATGATGAAGGAAACCCAACTGTAACGTATTACTATAATCCAGAAACTTCTCAAAAAACTAAGCCATTTTATTACAGTTCTCAACTGCAACCACTCCAAAATACAGGAGGTCTGAACATGTTATCACAATGTCCTGCAAGTTTAAATTCAACAGTTGGCACAACTGTTGGGCATGTATTAGCTTTAATTGCAAAAAATACGGCAAGTATTACTACTTTAAAATCGCAAATAGATGCTAATAATACCACTGGCTTATTAGCAGATATAAATAATAGTAATATTAGTGCAGGTAATTTAAAAAATGAATTAGAACAAGTGGGGCCTTATTTATCCGACCAAGTTTTAATTGCTTATTTTTCTAAATCCTCTATTCCTAATGGCCATATTAAAGATATCCATGATAAAAATAAACCTGTATCTCAATCAGTTTGGCAAGTTCTCATAAATCTTAATTTACCAAATGGTATAATGAAAAATTTAACGGAACAACAAAACACAAAAACGCCATCTGCTCGTACATTGTTAGAAACACAAATTTCAATTCTAAATCAAGAGAAAGCCTTGGCTGTTGATAATCAAGTAAAATCAATGTTAAATGATACTGTTAATGGCTATAATCAGGATAGCATCGTATCACTTTTAGTTGCCGATAACCGTATTCGCTCAAAAACTAGATTATTATCTTATTATGTAGCTAATGAAAAATTAGCTGAAGCAACCAATTTATTGTACGATATCAAAGCTGCAAACAATGGCAGCCTTGACAACTTTAGCAAACTACAAGAATTGATAGTAAATTTAAAATTAACATCAGATAAGATATACACTATTAAAACAGATGCTCAAATTAAAAATGCTATCGAATTAATTGCTAATGATAAAAATGATTACGCTTATGCTCACGCTCAATCTTTATTGAGTAAAGTATTTGGCTACAAGTATTATGAGTATGTTAAATTACCCTCAGTTGGAAGCGGCTTACGATTAAAACAAAATAAAGAAACAGAAAGTTTTGATCCTATAACTAATAGTATGCTTATTTATCCTAATCCTTCAAATAGCAATACTAATGTCCTTTGTTTATTGCCAGAGCAATTTTCTTCTGCTGAAGTAATAGTATATGATTTAATGGGTAAACAATTAATAAAAGAAATCTTAAGTAAAGATAAGACATCAGCCATTTTAAACACGCAAAATTTAACCGCAGGTATCTATTTTGTTAATTTATTAATTGATAATAATTTAACTGAAACAAAAAAATTAATCAAACAATAACAGCAAACAAAAGGCAGGTTGTACCTGCCTTTTGTTTTAATTTTTTAAAAATGAAAAAAAATATTTTCATATTTATATTTTGGTGTGTTGCACAATCTTATCATGCGCAATCTCCACCATATATGTTTCAAAACTTATTTGGTAGTCCAACTAGATACGAATTAGCGACAAGTATTCATAAGTTCAATAATGATTATTTAGTAGTAAGTTCAAATGACGGTTTTAGCTCTGGTAATACTGAAATAGATTTGAGATTATTTGATGAAAATGGCGTAATTACAACTCTTAAAAATATTAATTTACCAAATATAAACTTAGTTACAACCCCAAATAAACCAGCTATTAATTGGCAAGATACTAGCATTTTTATTGTAGGCAGAATGGCAGGCAATGTTTGGCATGGTATGTTATGGAAAATAGACAAGAATCTGGATACTATTTGGCATAAAGAATATACTAACCCTATTCCTGATTCCTCGCTGCAATTTTCATCATCACTAGTTGTAAGTGATGGTTTAATAGTTTACGGTTCTTCTGGTCAATATGATTATGGCGATTGTTTCATTATGAAAGTTGACTTTAATGGTAACGAATTATGGCGCAAAACAGTTCAAGTCCCTAATCAAATAGGTGGTATCTTAAAAATGGTTCATACTCTCGATAAATGTTTCGTAAGTTATCAGACAATTATCTATCCTAATACAGATACAGATTATAGAGTTGTAAAATATGACAGTTTGTTTAACCAAATTTGGGCAAATACTTACTACACTCCTTTTAAAGATTACGTTGGCGATTTTATTGAAACATCTGATAGTAATTATGTGATTTGTAATGGATATACAGATGTTATGCTAGGTGGTGTAATGGGCACCCCAAAATCAAGAAATAATTTACTAAAAATAAATAAAAATAACGGCAGTATAATTTGGAATAAAAAGTATGGTGGATCAGGTAATTTTACTGAATTAGTAAAAGTTGCAGAACTTACTAATGGTAATTTAATGACAGTTGGCTTACATGTTACGGCTTATGTTGGCCCTAAGCCAATGGGCGCTTATGTTACGCATATTATTACGACTAATAGCGTTGGTGATAGCTTAAGTTACCAAACTGTATTTGCTGATTCAAGTTCAACAAACAATCGTTTACGGGATTTTTGTAAAATAAATAACGGTTATTTTTTTGTTGGTGATGCAACTGATGTTTCTATTCCCAATCAACAAAATTGGCTTATAAAATCAGATACTAATATTTGCTTTTTATCAAGTTGTATATCGTCAACTGGCGTAGAGAAATATATTAATGAAATAAATATAAAAATATATCCAAATCCTGCACAAAATAGTTTTATCATTGAGTTACCCACTGACCAATTAGCAAAGATTAAAATTATTGATATTTTAGGTAATATTATACACGAGCAAGAACTCAGACAAAAAACAAACATAATTAATACTTCTCAAATGTTAAACGGCACATATCTTGTTCAATATTCTAAAAATGAGACTATTCATACTAAAATTTTAATCATTAGTCGTTAAAAATTTAACACTTATTCTCAAGTTCCATCGGATTTATTGATGTGCTTATCAATTAAATCAAATAATTGTTTTCACGAATTTGTTTTTTACAGTCGCCTGTTAGCTGATTACTAATCTTTTTACCTACTCAAAGGTAGAAACTTAAGCACCTATTGTGAAGACTTATTTGATTTTGACCATAACCTAATATCCCTGTAAACGTAAACAGGAAAAAAATCTATATTTCATAATCGATTAAATTTTAATCTTACTTTTTCACTAAAAGCATTAGTTGTTTCGAGTATTAATTCTTTATTTGTTAATTTTCTTATATCCCAAACTTCATTAGTTTCATTGTATAAAAGATGAACATAAACAGTGTTAGATCCATAACCAAAGCCTTTTTTAAATTCATTACTAAATTCTAGTTTGTTTTTATTTTCAATTAACTTCCATTCACTGCCTGCACAAATACAGTCATAACCATATAAAATATTTTGGACAGAATAATGGCAATTATAAACTTTAGTATTTTCCCCGTCTACCTTTGTTTTATAATATTGAAAATCCAAACTAAAATTATTTAACGTGTAAGCAATTGAATCAATCATTTGATTGGCTGGATTTACATACTTAACAGTTTGCTGTATGTCTATCAAATCGACTCCATCAACTAAACACTCTTTTAGTTGCCAACTATTTATTATCCTTTGTTTCACAGTATTTTTACTCCACTTTCCGTCTTCTGGATATTTCTTACATGAAATAAAACAAAATGAACATATAAGTCCAATAAGCAAGTATTTAACGAAACAGCAATTCAAAATATTAATTTACTATTATTTTCTTTTTCAAATTTTCAATTTCCTACTTGTTGTTGCACAATAGTAATAAAGTTGTTTCTTATTTTTCAAAATAAATATTCTAGGTTCCACTATCTGTTTTTAATTGTAAAAGTATTTCATTAAGGCTTTAACCTTAGTATAAATGTAAAAAAAATAAGCTAATTGCCAAGGAATTATTTGTTTATAGTTTTCCTACCCTCTCCTTATTAGTTAATGATTTTTTTACGAATTTGTTTTTTTGTGGTTGCCTGTTAGCTGATAGTTAGCAGTATTGTGCAATAAATATTTGCGTAGTAGCTATATTCCGTTATTTTTGCAATTTACATTTTAAAATAACAATGGCTCAATTTGAATTAATAATGCCCAAAATGGGTGAAAGTGTTGCAGAGGCAACCATTATTAAATGGACTAAGAATGAAGGAGACACCGTAAAAATAGATGAAACGGTACTAGAAATAGCAACTGATAAGGTTGATTCTGAAATTCCATCTCCATTTGAAGGAACTTTGGTGAAAAAATTATTTAATGAAAATGACGTAGTGCAAGTAGGTGCAGTTATTGCCATTATATCATCAGATGCTACAGCGCCAGTTGCAGAAACACCTAAAACAACGGCTCCAGCAACTCCAGCACAGCCACAAACTCCGGTTGCTACAGCACAAGCGACTCCAGAGCCTATTAATTTTTCGTCATCAGATAAATTTTACTCGCCATTAGTAAAAAGTATAGCAAAAGAAGAAGGAATTTCTTTAGCTGAATTAGATGCCATAAAGGGTACTGGACAAGATGGAAGAGTTACCAAAGCCGATATTTTGGCCTATTTACCAAATAGAAATAAACAAGCCGCTACTACAACAGCGCCTGTTACAACAACGGAAAAAGCTTCAACACCAAGTAAATCAACTGTTGGCGTACCAGATCATACTATTTTAGTTCAACGTCCTGCTGTATCAGTGGGTGCGGGCGATGAAATTATAGAGATGGATCGTATGCGCAAAATTATTGCTGATAACATGGTTATGAGTAAGCATGTATCACCACATGTTACGTCGTTTGTTGAAGCAGATGTTACCAATATGGTAATGTGGAGAGATAAAGTGAAGAAAGATTTTGAAAAGCGCGAAGGCGAAAAAATTACTTTTACACCACTATTTATTGAGTGTGTAGCCAAGGCTATTAAAGATTTTCCAATGATTAATGTGTCTGTAGATCAAACGGGTTCTAAAATCATTAAACGTAAAAATATTAATATTGGTATGGCTGCGGCATTACCTACTGGTAATTTAATTGTGCCAGTTATTAAAAATGCAGATACCAAAAATTTAGTAGGGTTAACAAAAGATGTAAATGACTTGGCTTCACGTGCAAGAGCTAATAAATTAACGCCCGATGAAATTCAAGGCGGCACATTTACACTAACAAATGTAGGAGGATTTGGAAACGTGATGGGTACGCCTATTATTGCTCAACCACAAGTGGCTATTTTAGCAGTAGGTACTATTAAAAAGAAACCTGCTGTTATTGAAACACCACAGGGCGATATGATTGGTATTCGTCATTTTATGTTTTTATCATTATCATACGACCACCGTGTGGTTGATGGTTCATTAGGTGGTTCATTCTTAAGAAGAGTAGCCGATTATATGGAACAGTGGGATATGAGCAGAATATCTTAATTTTTTAAAAAGCCCTAGTAATAGGGCTTTTTTTGTAACTGTTAAAATTAAGGTAGATTTTAAATGGCATTTATCTTAAAAATTTTAGTATTTATCTAAAAAAATTATATTTTTGTTGCTTGATTTGACTTTTTTGAAAAAATGAAGAAATTTTATTTATTGATTCTTGTTGCTTTTTTAGGCTCTAATAATTTAAAGGCACAATTACCTTCGGGTTCATATAGCGATTACTTTCGTGAAGGCTTATTTTTAATTGGCGAAAATAACTATGATATGGCTCTGAAAAACTTTTTAGAAGCCTATAAAAAAGATTCTTCTTCGGCTAATATTAACTATTACGTGGGTTATTGTTATCTTAACTCATCTACTAACAAAGGCTTAGCAGAGAGATACTTAGCAAAATCAACTACTAAAATTTCAAAGAATTACGAGATTGATAATCCTAAAGAAAAAGCAGCGCCACCATTAGCGATTTATAATTACGCCAAAGCACTTCATATTAATTATAAGTTTGACGAGGCCATGGCTCAATACGATAATTTTTCAAACAACTACGCTAAAGATAAAGCTATGAAAGAAGAAGTAGCTTACTTTAGACAACAAAGTGAATATGCTAAAGAAGTTGTAGCAGCTCCAATTAATGTAGTTATTAATAATTTAGGAGATAGCATTAACTCTTCATATCCAGAGTATAGTCCAGTATTATCTGCCGATGAATCTACCATTATTTACACCACTAGAAGAAATACAAGTACGGGTGGTGAAAAAACTCCCGATGGTCAGTTTTATGAGGATATAGTTTATTCTAACAAAAATGAAAATGGTGTTTGGTCTTCACCAAAATCAATAGGACAATTTGTAAATAGTAATGGACACGAAGGTTCAATTAGTTTATCGGCTGATGGTCAAATCTTAATTGTATATAAAGATGATGAGGCTAATGGTGGCGGTAATATATATTACAGTAACTGGGATGGTGTAAACTGGGGACCATTGCAAAGTTTTGGTTCTGATGTAAACTCAAAATATTGGGAAACACATGCTTGCTTAAGTGCTGATAATAATACATTATATTTTGTGTCGGATAGACCAGGCGGACAAGGAGGAAGAGATATTTATCGTTGTGTTAAGTTGCCTAATGGTGCATGGAGTAAAGCATTAAACTTAGGTCCAACTATTAATACAAAGCACGATGAAGATGGTCCTTTTATTCATCCTGATGGTGTAACATTTATTTTTGCATCTACTGGTCATCGTACTATTGGTGGATTTGATTTATTTACCTCAACAATAGAAGAAGATAGAAAATTCTCAGAACCAATTAATATGGGATATCCAATTAATACAACAGATGATGATGTATTCTTTACAACTTCGTTAGATGGTAAGCGTGCTTATTTTTCTTCTAATAAAGCAGGTGGTTTTGGAGAAAAAGATATTTACTCAATGTATATTCCAGAAGCTAAAGAAAAACCATTGGTATTATTTAAAGGAGCCATTATTCCAGCAACTGGGCAAAAATTACCAGATGATTTAATGGTTATTGTTACAGATAAAGAATCAGGGCAAGTTATTGGAAAATATAGACCAAAAGAAAATGGAACTTTCGCCTCTATTTTAGCACCAGGTAAAAATTACACATTCTCTTACCAAGCAGGAGGTCAAGAGTTTTATACAGAAGACATTTTTGTATCTAATGAAATCTCATATCAAGAAATTAAGAAAGCAATTAATTTAGATCCTGTTAATCTGTTAGGTACCGTGTCTAATACAAATGGTATTGTATTAAATACAAGTGTGTTTAATAATCCAAAAGATAAAAACCCAATTTCTGGCGCTAAGATTACCTTAATAGAGAAAGGTGGCGATGAAAAAGTATTTGATACAGATGAAACTGGAAGTAAAAAAGCGGTTTCTTTAAAACCAGATAAATTATACGTATTAGTAGCTGAAAAAGATGGTAAGAAATCAAAAGAAATTAAGTTTAATACTGTTGATATTAAAGGTAGTAAAACAATTTCACAAGTATTGTATTTAGAAGGCGGTAAATCAACTGGAAAAGAACAACCAAAAGAAGATACCTACAACTCTAAACCAATTGATATGGCTTGTGGCGCACCAGTGAAATTTAAACAACGATTTGATTATAATGTAGATGAAATAGAAGAGAAAGCAGATTGGAATACCTTAATTGAAGCGATTGTTTCTAAAACAAAAGAATGTAATCCTGAGGTGCGTATTATGTCAAGTGCATCACAAGTTCCAACCCGTTTATTCGGAGGAAACAATAGAAAATTAGCAGAATCTCGTGCTTATAAAATGGAAGAAAAAATTAAGGCTGAGGTAACTGCTAAAGGCGGCGATGCTTCTAAGATTGAGTTTGTGAAAATATGGGCTGTTAGAGGTCCAGTTTACGCTACCGATTATCAAAATAAACAAAAATATGGTCCTTACCAATATGTAAGAGTTATTGCAAAATAAAAGCATCATGTAATTTCTTAACAAAAACACCGAACTTTATGTTCGGTGTTTTTGTTTTAGTAACTTTGTAAACTATGCAACAAGAATGGTTTTCTTCCTGGTTTGATACACCTTATTATCATACATTATATAAACATAGAGATGATAAAGAGGCATCTTTGTTTTTAGATAATATCATTCATTATTTAAAATTAGAACATCAAGCAAAATGTTGGGATTTATGTTGCGGGCGAGGCAGGCATAGCAATTACTTGCATAAAAAAGGTTTTCAGGTTATTGGTACCGATTTATCTGAACAAAGTATTAATTATGCGAAGCAACATCATCAATCCGTTGGACTAGAGTTTTATCAGCATGATATGCGAAAGTTATTTAGAATTAATTATTTTGATGTAGTATTTAATTTGTTTACCAGTTTTGGCTATTTTGAAAAAACGTATGATGATGAACAGGTATTTAATGCGGTTAAAAAAGCCTTAAAACCAAAAGGGTATTTTGTGTTTGATTACCTTAATGCTAATTATGTTCGACAACTATTTAAACCAAGCGACCTTAAATTAATTGATGGTATTGAGTTTAAAATAAATAAAAAAATTGAGGCTGATACAGTCATCAAGCAGATTGATTTTGTGGATAATGGTAAACCATATCATTTTGAAGAACGAGTGAAGTTGTTTGACAAATCTTATTTCGATGAGTTAGCCACTAAAGCGAATTTGAGTATGAAGCATGTTTTTGGAGATTATCACTTAACTGCTTTTAATCCAGAAAAATCTCCGAGATTAATTTTAATTATGCAAAAAATATGAATTTGTGGCTTATTACATTATATCTAGCATTACCTGTACTCATAACAGGCTTGCTGTTTCTTTCCCTTAAAATTAAAGGAAAAAACTTGCGATTTTTATTAGCATTTAGTGCGGCTTATTTATTTACTATTTCAGTTACTCATCTTTTACCCGAAAGCTACGAAGGGTCAAACTATAAAACGATAGGCTTGTGTATTATTGCTGGATTTTTTATTCAAATTTTATTAGAATATTTTAGTACTGGTATTGAACATGGACACACACACGCACATTCTGATTCGTGTCATAAACATTTACCTTTGGGCATGATTGTAGGTTTATACCTTCACTCGTTACTAGAGGGATTACCAATTTATCAAAGTGGAATTATTGAAACACATGCTCATAGTATGTTAACCACACAGCAATCGCTCATTTTTGGAATTACAGTTCATAATATTCCTATTGCCATCGCATTTGTAACATTATTAATCGATCATCAAACATCCAAACTTAAAACTTTTGCACTGTTACTTGGCTTTGCTTTAATGGCGCCATTAGGTTGTTTTATTAGCTATGTGTTAAATACCATTGGTGTACAAAATTATGATGGTTTTCTAAAACTTTCGTTTGGGTTAGTGATAGGTATTTTTCTTCATATCTCTACAGCCATTATGTTTGAAACTGGTGAGAACCATCGTTATAATATTTCTAAAATTCTATCTATGGTTGCTGGAATTATTTTGGCTGCCTTAATTAGCTAATGGTAAAAGAAACATTATTCATAGATGTGATTGTGCCACACTCGGTGGCTAATAAATTTACGTATCGTGTTCCCGAAACACTTAACTCTGAGGTAGCTGTTGGAAAACGGGTGGTTGTGCAATTCGGAAAATCAAAATATTACACCGCTATTGTGTATAAAGTACACACTAATCCGCCTGGTGCTTATGTTGCCAAATATATAGAGTCTGTTTTAGATGAAACACCTATTGTAACTCCATTGCAATTACAACTGTGGGATTGGATTTCACAATATTATGTATGTAATCCAGGTGATGTGATGAATGCGGCTTTGCCAAGCGGATTAAAATTGAGCAGTAATTCTCATTTAGTGTTAAATCCTGATTTTTCGTTGGAGGAGATAGATTTTAATTACCTTACCGAGAGTGAGCATCAAGTTGTTGAAACTCTTTTATTAAATACTTCTTTAAGTTTTGAAGATTTAGCACAATTATTAAATACTAAGAATGTGCAAGGATTCGTGAATAAATTAATAAAAAAAGGTGTTGTAGTTGTTTATGAAGAAATTAAAAATAAATATAAAGTAAAACTGGTTGATTATATTGGAATTAATCCAGACTTATTACAAGATAACGAGGCTTTAAAAAACACACTTGATACACTTGAGAAAAAAGCCTTTAAGCAAGCAGAGTTATTATTAAAAGTATTACAATTATTAAAGGTTGACGAAGAGGCACAACAAACGAGTTGGATTAAAAAATCAACCTTACTTAAATCGTTTGATACAGCAGTTATTAAGGCTTTAGTAAAAAAAGGTATTTTAATAGAAATCTCTCAAGAAACAAGTCGCTTATTGTTTGAACATTATCAAAAAACTCAAAAGGAACTAAATAACTTACAACAAAAAACACTGGATGAAGTTTTACAACAGTTTAAAAATAAATCTACCGTTTTATTACATGGTGTTACAGGAAGTGGGAAAACAGAAATTTATGCCGAGTTAATAAAACAAGTAATTGCAGAAGGAAAACAAGTGCTGTACCTCGTTCCAGAAATTGCACTTACCACACAATTGATTAGTAGAATGAGAGCTGTATTTGGAGACCAAGTGGGGATTTATCATTCTAAATTTAGTGAAAATGAACGGGTAGAAATATGGAACTCTGTATTAACTCATTCAGAGGAATCTAAGTCAGATTCTATTCGTGATTTTTCAATTATACTCGGCACTCGTTCATCTGTATTTTTACCCTTTAAAAAATTAGGGCTTATTGTAGTAGATGAAGAGCATGATAATTCGTATAAACAGCAAGATCCTGCGCCGAGGTATAATGCTAGAGATGTTGCTTTGTATATCGCCAATTTACATCAAGCTAAGGTGCTATTAGGAACAGCTACACCTTCATTTGAAAGCTATTACAATGCTCTACATCAAAAATATGGTCTTGTTAATTTACATCAACGGTTTGGTAATGCTCAATTACCCAAAACCATTATTTGCGATTTAAAGAAAGAAAACGAACAACATCAAAATAAATCTATCTTTTCGCATAAGTTAATTGATGGTATATCCGAAGCACTTAAAAAGAAAGAACAAATTATATTGTTTCAAAACAGACGTGGCTTTGCGCCATATACCGAATGTGCCCATTGTGCTTGGATTCCTCATTGCGTGCATTGCGATGTAGCACTTATTTATCATAAAAATACTAACCGATTAACGTGTCATTATTGTGGTTATAACATTCAGCCACCTACAAGTTGTGCTGCCTGTGGTAACAATAACTTAAAGTACAAAGGCTTTGGCACAGAAAAGATAGAAGAGGAAATTGAAATTTTGTTTCCTGAAGCTAAAGTAGCGAGGATGGACTTAGATACAACACGTAGTAAATATGCCTACAAGCAATTAATAGATGACTTTGAACAAGGAAATATTGATATTTTGATTGGAACGCAAATGGTAACTAAAGGGCTTGATTTTGGAAACGTGAGTGTTGTAGGTGTTTTAAATGTAGATAGCATTTTAAATTTCCCTGATTTTAGATCGTTTGAAAAAGCCTATCAATTAATTGTTCAAGTAAGTGGAAGGGCAGGGAGAAAGGATAAGGAAGGAACTGTGTATATTCAAACGGTGCAACCATCTCATGAAGTTATTAATTATGTGTTAGCCGATAACTATCAAATGTTTTATAATTCTCAAATTAATGAACGTGAATCGTATTTTTATCCACCATTTACTAGGATTATTGAACTAACGGTGGTGTCAAAAGATGTAAATGTAACTAATGATATAACACAACAATTAGCTACCCAACTTAAACCTATTTTTCAAGGGATGTTACTTGGTCCCCAATTTCCTTTAGTAGCTAAAATAAAAGATCAGTATTTAAAACGTATCTTATTAAAAATTAAACGCGAATTTTCTCCTACGCAAGTACGCCAGTTATTAAAACAAGAAATGGATATATTGCAGTCAAATAATAAAAAAGCAGTATATCGTATTCAGGTAGATGCCGACCCAGTTTAACCCAGATTGTGCATTAGAAATTAGTAGTGAGAGTTAAAAGCCCAATAAAATATGAACTTTTACGAATGAAGCGTAGCCACTGCTACGGTGAAAGAGAAAAAGTTGCAAAGCTTCATATTTTGCAGGGATTTTAGCTCGTAATAGAATTGCTAATGCATAATCT
>CAUJCR010000038.1 GCA_963169355.1 Bacteroidota bacterium
AATATAGGTTATTCAGATAATATCGCAGGTTATAAAATAGTGCATATAGCAGGACCGAACCAGGGTTATAATAACGCAGTTCACTATGCAAAAAGTGGTATGTTGGTTGGTTTGGATATTATTGTTTTTCCATTTACTAAAGGGGTGAAATTATGAGTGGTATGATAATCTGGTTTATCAAATAAGGGTATTTCTGAAACAAATAAATTTTCAAAATGCGAAATCTTATTTATGAATAAAATGCATTTTTATTCTGACTTACATACACTACTGAGTAAAATTGTGAATTGGCTCCGGACAAATAAAAGCGAACCTGGTTTTGATTTGGATACCGAGTGGCTCAACATTACACAAAAAAATAACCTGGCCGACGAAAATAACTTCCCAAGTTTGTTATATTCGTATTTAGATATTTTGTGTGATGCCAAAGAACATAATTTTAAACTTGTTAATAAGGATTACACCTATATGCAGGCAATTGCAGATTTGGAGTTTATTTGTAATTTGATTGAATCTAATGAAATTTCAGCGCTTGAAAACGATTTAGTATTACAAAAAAGATTGTTGCAGGCGGCAAAATGATAAGCATCTAAAGTATGACCGTAGGATATGTTAAAAATATAATTTTAGTCTGCCTTGTTTTTGCCATGAACTTAGGGTGTGCAAGAAAAGCTTATTATTACTATAAAATTGATAGTATTGATGTCCATTTTTTTAATATTGAATCGCAAAATACAAGTTATGAATATCGCTTGTTGGCAACAAAAATAGGGCATAAATTGAATACGTTTATATTTTCAACATAGAATACTTACAAACCATTGTGAATATCAAAAATATTCGATTAATTTAATGGTATGTTTGTTTTTTGTAAGAAGTGATAGGGAGGCATAGTTTAAAAAAAGGGATTACTCAAGTGATTATTTAATATTATTGACAATCTAGTGTTGTTGAAATAATATTATGGTTATTGTCAACTTTGCTTATAAATTCACCATTTTTATTCCATGCATATTTTGCAAAAAAGTAAATCTTATTAGAATATAAATGGTCACTATTACGCATTAATTCTGAATTACCCCATTCTTCCGTGAATTTAGATTCTTTTATAATATAAAATACCGGCGGTTGCTTTAATTTGTCTATGGTATCTGCATATAGACAAATAATTGAATCTAGAGAGTTATGTAATTCAGCCGGTAAAGTTTCACCAGGGTAGTTTAGAATTAAAACAATTTCCATTTTACGATCAAGAGTGTCGTAATCCAAACATTTAACCTCACGGATGTTTAATTTTTCATTTTGACCAGTTGCTAGTTTAAATGATAAAATTAATATTAAATACAGGTATAATTTGAGTTTATTTTGCATAATTAAAAATTAAAATGTGCCGGTAACTTTAAAATTAATTGTATATATATTTAAAAGTGGGTTATAACCATACTGGTGTTGTAGTATCCAAAAAGCGGCAAGACCTTTATTAGCACTACACCAAAAATCAGCTGGCCAATCGTGTGGTTTAACATCTCGTTGCGCCACTCCGAAATCATCAATTAATTCATATGAAATTTCTGCTGAATAAGTATTATTATGAATGGTAATTGAATTTAAATATATAATTATTGTTTGTGTTCCTCCAGGGCATGCACTCAACAAATTTGACGTTCCAGAATAATCTGTAGGAAGGATGGTGCTTATGTCAATTTTCGAATAATCACCATTATAGAGTTTCATTTGTGCAATAAATTCCTTCTCAATTTCTTGTTTTGTTTTAACACCTTGGTCATTATTAGACATGTCACTTTGAATTGAATAATAATCGCTAAAGGTGCCGCCATTTTTTGATAAAAATCTATTCATGGTTTTATATAAGTCGCTACAAGCGCTTTCACTTGCTTTATTATCAGCACCACAATAGAGTGGATATTCAAATATGTCAATCAATTCTTGTTCTGAATAACTGGAAAGACTGGAAATTAATTCATAGGAATACTGAATACTCTCTAGGTTATCCGGATTCCCACTATAGTTGATTGGAGATATTGGAACTGAACCTGATTCACCTTTTACGCTAGATTGTGAATCTTCTCCTGATCCGGCACCTTCCCTTTTTCCACTAGATCCACCAATAAATACGGGGCCACTTAATAAATTATTAGATTGACTTGGAGATACACGCGGAACGGCTCTAGATTGTTTATTTAATCCATCTTTGTTTGGGCTTGCGCCACTCTTATCTACTAAATAAACTGGATTATTATTGAATGTTGAATAACCACTCCTCCATGAAATTGTTAACGGATCTACATTCCACCTCCGTCCCAATCTCGAATCATATTGCCAAAATTCCGCAGTATTCAAATTCCCATTTCCATAAATCTCATCATCCTGTTCTTGTCCATTAAACCCATACTTATAAGTAGTTGTCGACTGCCAAGTTCTATCTACCAACAACATCCCGAACGGGTCATGGTCAATTCCGATGTAGCGTATACTGCATTAACGCTGTGTAAAAGAACAATATATCAAAAGTGGTGAAAAAAGTTGAAAAATTGAAGGTTTTTATCAATTTTTCACTTGCTTCTGGTTTGCAGTTTACCATTTCCGTTTATATGCACAAAGGTAATTCCACGAGTTACAAAGCAATACCAGTATGAATGCAAAAGTAAAGTTTGGAATTGAGGTTAATCTAACAAAACCGGTTCGTATATACCCGTTAATTCCGGAGCAATTTTTGGTAAATAAGGTAAATCCCAACTTACTCGTGGATAGAGCCACTTAAGACTTGTGGTAAATCCTGTTTCTTCAGAAAATAAAATATCTATCTCATAGAGTTGAAAATCGGGTACGGAATAAAATAATAATTTGTTTGGGTCCTTCATGTTTGTAGCTATATATTGAAATGCGCTATCCAAAATAAGTGATTTGCTAAAATTAGTAAAACTAAGCACCATTGCAGAATCGGCTTGCCGCCGCATGTCTACTTCTTTTATTAACTCAATGTAATTAAACAATCCTATATCCACATTGCAACAGTTTAATAATTCATTTTGAAATACTGATTCATTCGGATAGTATAGGTTAATGCTATTACGATCTTTTAGTCTGTTTTCAAAAACTTTAATTGTTTGGTCGTTTATTTGGATTAAATCCAAGCAGCTTTGTTGTATAATACAAGTCAATTTACTTCCGTATTTAGATATCCTGTAATTTTCTAATGAAGAAAGTAAGATAATTTTACTAATGATGTTATTTCTTTCGCTAATACTCACATTACTAAGAGACTTTAGTTTGTTTAATACTGAATCTACATACTCGAGTTTGTAAAAATGTTCACCATTCAAACTTTTTGCAAAATACGGATTCCGTGATAAATAAAATGTAGTTGTTTTATTCTGCAACTCTGTTTCACTAATGATTACTGCAAGCGAAACTTGTCCATCGTATTCTCTTGAATACGATGCAGAAGCTATTGTGATTGAACCAAATTCGTCTATTTTCCTACAAGGAAAGTAATTTAACAGATATTCATCATTTAAGGTGGTTGTATCATTTGGGTAATTTATTTTGTAATAAATGCGTAAATTATTAATAAATTGTTGTGAATTTGTTGTTTTATCAGTTGTGCTTGCAACTACCTCTAACCTATCTTTTGCGTTACAAGCTATAGATTCTATGACGTACATCACAATAAGTGGAATTAAGATTTTTGTTGATAGCTTCATTTGGTAGGTTCATTTGGTTGATTTTTGGGTCTTTGGGCATCAAAGGTAACTCGTCCTATTATTTTTGCACCAGCTTTCTTACTTGCGTTGTCCTTAGGCATCACAGAAGTTTTATCTTTATTTCCATAATCGCGTTGTAAATCTTTAACTCGTTCTTTAGAAATTTTAAATAAATAATCTATGCATGTTTTAACCATACCACCACCAAATTGTATAGATATTGCTCTTACAGTATTGCCACCTTTTGTCATTAAACCATCTTTTGGTGTACTATCTTCCCCTGCAATATCATGACCAGCTTCAGATTTATCCATCGAGTCATCTCCAGAATAAAAATTCCTGTTAAAATTTCTTCCCAAGTAGTGTAAAATTTCATGCCAAGCATTATATGCCATAACATCTAGCCAATAGACACCTGAAGGAGTTCGGTAAGTAGATGGAAATACTGCAGAGGGGCCTTCACCACTTCGAGGTGTTGTTCCTTGCGGATAAATAGACGTAATCTCATATCCACCATCTGGAAATTGTTTTAATAGTGCAGCAGGATCTGAAATCGCTATCATAGCATCGGTTTGGTCAAGAAACTCATCTTCGATTATTTTATCAATGTATACAAATTCAAGCGCCAACACCATATTATTTGCTGTTAAAGTTTTGGTATATGCAACATATATAGCCCAAATTAAATAGTCCTTATCCGCTTGAGATAATTTCACATCTGTTTCGTTCAGGTATATGTATACCATATTTTTGTTACCTTCAACATCAACAATATACATTGGGCAGTTTGAAGCGAAGGAATATGGGCTCATTGCAGGAGATTCATTTGAGTAAAAATCTATACTTAAAAATCTACCTAAACGATTATCATATACTCTCGCTCCAAAATCAACAGCAATATCATTCCCATAAACATCATCAACATTTTCTTTGCCATTAAATCCATACTTATAAGTAGTTGTCGACTGCCAAGTTCTATCTACCAACAACATCCCGAACGGGTCAAGGTCATTTTGCCTGTAACGCTAATTACATTAACACCGTGTAAAAGAACAATATGTTAAAAATGGTGAAAAAAGTTGAAGTTTTCGTTTTTTTTTGAGTTGAAATTTATGCTAAATTTATTAAATTATATACCACCAGTTTTCAAAATTAAGATTTTTTGGGATAACTTTCCTGAAATGCATACAACTGATCTAGTTATTAACCGTTTTTATGTGCTTAATAAGATAAATGATAAGAGGATGCGCACCATAAAATAGTAATGTAATAAATTGGAATTACTAAATTACATTTTTTTCATGTTATATAAGTAATAATTAATTTTAGTTATCAAAGTATGGCTCAAAAATGTTAGGATATTCAACTTTTTCAATAATTCCATTCTCAAGATATTCTATTTTTTTTAATGTGTCGTTTAAATATGTATACATTCTCAACAAGCCCCCGTCTTGCGCGTAATAATAGCCAGTGCCATTCTTTTTCCCTTGAACAAAGGGTAATTTACTTTGAATCACTCCGTTTCTAAAATATACAATCAAATCACCGTGTAGCACCCCGAGTGTATCATACTGTCTTGACCAATCAATGCTCCCATCTTCATAAAAAAATTGCTCCGTTCCAACTATTACACCATTTTTCCATTGTATTTGATGAATAATTACGCCATTAGGAGCAAAGGTTTGCTCTAGCCCATCTAATTTATTATTGGTATACTGTATTATATCAGAAACATAACCATAGTATGAGTCCAAAAATTCAATTATATATGTTGAATCAGATGTTTGTATTTTTCTTTGAATAACTGCACCACTTTTGCTAAATTTAAGATTAGTAGTATCACATAAATAATTATTTTTGCTAGTTAAGTTTAAAATATTTATTTCGGTTTTCTCATATTGAGATAAATCTTGCGCAACAATTACCAATGCAATTAAGATGAGCGTAATTAGCAAAATCAAAGAATTATTATAATTGTTTTTCATATGATTATTATTCTGGATTGAAAGTAACAATAGTTGATTGACCATCAGCACATTTGCCATTTGGTAGTGATACCTCTCCTTTGATAACTACACCATCTTTTTTTACTACAGTGTCACTACTTGTGATACCATAGTAGCATGCACTACCTTCAAAGCCATTCACAGTGATATTTAACTCGTTTGAAGCGTTTGAGGCAAGGCTGGATGAACTGTCTAGGATTGGAGTCGCACTATTGCATGTAGTTAGATTTAATTCTGCTTCAGAGGAAAAAGATTTCGGAGACCAAGTTTCGAATGTTCCAGATGTGATTCGTGTATGATCGTCAATTGAATATATCTCACCTGTTTCTTCATTAGTTGCATTTCTATTTCCATGAGCCAACCCAATATTATTTGACCAACCGTGTGCGAATATTGACATATCGCTTATTGGATCATTAGCTCGTTGATCGGTTCCGTTTCCTTGATCAAGAGTTTTACCATTCACATAATTTGTCAATTCTTCTGTACTTGAAATTGCAATTAAATTTACTTTATTTGCTGTTGCAACTTCCTGAATGGTTTTCCACTCTGCTTCTGTATAATCTGCTAAAGTTACTAACCATGTGATTTGCTCTTGGCTACCACGACCTTCTTGTGGCATTTCATCCCGATAAGCTTGAATAGCAGCGATACCTGCATTAATAAATTTCATTTTGTCCCCACCTAGATCAGCGCGTAGGTCTTTCCCTCCAGAAACAATAATTTTTTCATTTCCAGTTGGATCAATAAACAGCATAGGAGAATTACTTACAAACACATATGGCGCTTCGAAAGAATTTCTTTGAGTAAGTTTATCTACACTTAACCACCTGCCCAATCTCCCATCATAAACGCGTGCACCAAAATCAACAGCAACATCATTCCCATAAACATCATCAACATTTTCTTTGCCATTAAATCCATATTTATAAGTAGTTGTAGATTGCCATGTTCTATCCACCAACAACATCCCGAACGGGTCATGGTCATTTCCCCTGTAACGCATACTACATTAACGCTTTGTAAAAGAACAATATGTCAAAAATGGTGAAAAAAGTTGAGAATTGGGAGGTTTTTGTCGTTTTTTTCGTTTCTGATTTTAATTACATCAATAGTATAAAATAACCATTTAAATTATAACGTACTCCAATATTCCCATTATTGATCTTGGTAAATGTTCACAATAGACCCAGATTCATTTAATTTAATAAATATTGTTGGAGAAGAATATAGAATACCAGGCGATGTATTTACTTGCGGTGAAAAACTTAGTTCAGAATCAAAAATAATTGGTATCGCAAAATCATTCCTCAGCTTGAAATAACGATTTGTTGATGCAATCATTAATTTATTTTTACATTCAATGCAATAAGATACAGTGATAAATGGCAATTTTTCCACGCCTGTTACGCCTAAAATAACATAAGCATTCTCAGCTTTAAACCCATAATTCACGCGATTAAATTCAATGAACTGAATAATTGAATCTCCAACATCAGCATTTAGTTGATAATATACTACATTACAACTATCAACGGGTTTTAAACCTGCAGACATTAAATATATAAATAATAAAGGATTCATAAAACCAAATTTAAATTTTATTAAGATTTATTCCACGGCACCAACTTTAAGGGCATCTCGGCTAATATCAAAACAGTCACCAACAGCTTCATCAAATGTACAAATATTATCTTTTGTTCCCTGATAAGGATACCCGGTTTGGCGGTCAATATTTGATTCATCAATTTGATAAACAGGGATATTAAACTCAGATGCTAAATTAAGATCTGCACTTTCACCTGAGCGCATTTGAGTTCCATCATATGGGGCACGGTAAAAAGTCATTCCATTATCCCCATCTTTATTTGGATGAGTATGCACTTGGCCTATTACGATATTGTTCTTATCACCATTTGATATTGGTATTTTTCTGCCATCTTTGATAAAGGAGGTTATTGCATTACTTGAGCTTTTATAAGTATTTGGAGCCTGGGGATAATTTTTTTGACGTTCAAGCCTTATTTCAGCCTTTTCAGTATCAAACACTATCAACGCAGCTTCTTCATGCCTATAATTACCTGATGGTTCATACTCTCCGATTGGCAATTCAGGATGGCTATCCTGCCAAAGCCTTAATAGATCTTCGCCAGTGAAATTTATAGTGACTAACCGGCTATTATTTTCCAATTCAATAATTAAATCCAGATAAGATGTACTAGCATCTTTTATTTGACTAGAATAATTTGCGTTTATTAAATCCCATTGTTCCTGTGTAATCAACCTTATATCATTAGATGTTTTGGTATCTGTGTAAAGATATTGTCCAAATTCATTATAATAATCATCATCACCATACGGATCAATCATAATAATGGGATTGTTTGAAAAAACAACATAACCTGAAAGGTCATAATTATTCTTATAGTCGACATTCCACCTTTTGGCTAAGCGTGTATCATACTCCCAAAATTCAGCAGTGTTTAAATTACCATTTCCATAAATTTCATCATCCTGTTCTTGTCCATTAAACCCATATTTATAAGTCGTTGTAGACTGCCAAGTTCTATCCACCAACAACATCCCGAACGGGTGATGGTCATTTTCCCTGTAACGCTAATTACATTAACGCTGTGTAAAAGAACAATATGTCAAAAGTGGTGAAAAAAGTTGAGCATTAGGAGGTTTTAGTGGACTTTTTTATTAAAAGTTTTCTGAATTCATAGGCTAAAAACTAGTAGCTATTTGATAACTTATGTAACTAATTGGTTTACAATTAATCTTTAAACAAATTCACTGAAATTGAATCGGTTCTTTTGATTGAATACACATCAGATTTTAAATTTAAATATACAACCAAGCTGCAATCTTTAACTTTGTCGGATTCAAACGTTAATAATGGAACTTTATCCTCAACAATATATTCACTTAATTCAGATTGCGACCCAACTGAATCAATAATCTTATAGTTTATTATTGACGTTAAATCTGTAATTAAAGGGCAATTTATGCCTATATATACCACATTTTTTCCACTTATGCTATCTAATTTGAAATTTCTAGTAGCAAATAAGGGCTTTCCTACTTCTGTTGTTTGGTAACTATTAGAATCAACTTGTAGATTATATCTCAATTCTCCTTTAGAATCATAAAAACGGTAATTTTTTAATCTTCCATCTAAATAATAATAGCTATTATCACCCACTTGCAATCCATTGAAATAATTTTCTCTTGATTCAATTATTCCGTTAGGAAAATACCATATACATTCACCGTGTCTGCCTATATCATTAAAAATAATCATTGCTTTAATGTTCCCATTATGGTAGTAAATGTTTGCTGTATCATGGTGAACTTCAATATTTTCATATAACTCCAGTTTGGAATTTCGTTGTAAATTACAATTTAATAGTAATGGTAGTATTACTATTAATAACATGGCATTAAAATTGAAAGATAATTTATGGTTCATTTTTGGGTTTTGGAATGGTATCATATCGTGGATGCCAGGGTGCAGTTTGATCATTGACATCCAAAGTATCATGGCATACCTCACAAATTTTTAATTTTTGCTCAGAAGGATGATTTGTTGAATTATCTTTAATCATAGTTTCGATAGATTCAATTGTAGGTTTTAATAATTCTCCTACTTCTTTGACATCACTAACTCTATCGGCAGCCTCTTTAATTTTGCCTAAGGTTTTTAAAAATTTAGTTCCTTCGTAAATTTTTTCAGTTGAATAAGTCGGTTTATTTAAACCGGCAGCCTGAAATATAAGATCAATGTTTACAATTGCATCTGGGTCGCCTATTTTTGTTTCTTGTCCTTGACCATTCGATGCAGAAAACATTGTACCCCCAGGTTGCGTTAACATAGCTTGAAATCTACCAAACCAACCTGATGGAGCGCCACTTATGACTGGCTTGTCATCTAATTTCGTTCCTGATACAGTTAATTTAGGATTTAAACCTGACAAATCTAATACTGCATAAACACTATAGTCATAAATATCGTAAACCTTATGAGTATCGTGAGTATCAATTTTTCCACGTTCACTTCTTTCAACAGTTTTAAACTTATTGTAAGTAGTTTTAATCAAAACAGTTTTACTACCATCTTTATTTATAATTGTTAGGTAAAGCGTTTCCTTTTCCCCATCTGGATCCACTAAAATTATGGGGTTATTTGATACAAAGGTAAATGGAGAGGAAAATGCAAAGTCAATGTAAGCTGGGTCAACACTAAACCACCTTCCCAACCTACCATCATAAATCCTCGCTCCAAAATCAACCGCAACATCATTCCCATAAACATCATCAACATTTTCTTTTCCATTAAATCCATATTTATAAGTCGTTGTCGACTGCCAATTTCTCTCCACCAACAACATCCCGAACGGGTCATGGTCATTTCCGGTGTAACGCATACTGCATTAACGCTGTGTAAAAGAACAATATGTCAAAAATGGTGAAAAAAGTTGAGAATTAGGAGTTTTTTATTGATTTTTTTGAGTTGAAATATTTGTCAAATTGCTGTATTTACCTACAAATAGACTTCAAAATTAGGTCTTTGAAGCAACATACTGGAAATGCCTCCAACTGACCCATTAATAATTCGTTTTAAGGAGAAAGATATCACTCATGGTAGTTCATTGTTATATAATACCAATTGGTGTCGATATTAGTTATAGTAAAATCTTTATCTTCCAAGTATCTTGTAATGTCTTTTTTGTTTGAACTAAATAATAATGAATAAGAAGTTGTTGCAGATATAGATTTGCTTGATTCAAATATGAAATGAACCTTACTAGGTGATAAAGAAATACTTTGTAAATTTGTTAAATAAAATATTTCCGTCAATGCATTTGGGTTTTGAGAATTAAAATTTCCAATGCAACTATCACTGGCATTCTTGATTATTATAGTTTCAGAGTCAAAATTTCTATAACATTCATAAGTTTCAAGTATCGTTAAATAATTTTCAAGTAGTAACGAAGAAACTTCATTAAATAAACTTTTATTTGAGCGATAAATTTCAACTTTTGTAGTTGAGCAGTTAAATTGTGATATCGCAAATAAAATCACAATGAAAAACTTAAAATGGATCTTCTGCATGTTTCCAAGCTTTAATTTTTTCCCCATCTTTACTATCACGAGCTGGGTCAAAGTTTGTTAAATTATAGGGTTCATCTGTAAAATTTTGAGGCACATATTTACCAGTGCGTAATAGTTTTTTTCGTTCCTCGTCTGATAAAAAGTCATGCAATGGCTCTCTTGATTTAACCCTTGGAATCTGATTATAATTTGGTGCACATGATGCTTCTGTTGCACCCGCTGCTTTAAAATCATTTATAACAGCCTGAAAAAGTTCTACGCCTTCCAATTCCACTTCACTGTAAGTTTTAACAACTAAACCCATTGGATAGGTTATTGTAACCTCCTTGAATTTTGTTAATGGTGCATCTCCACCCATTTTATTACTTGGCAAATCTTCATAGGAATATCCACTTCCTTTTTCAAACAATTCTTGGACCCACTCTGCAATGTCCATATAATTTTCACCTTTTTGAGCTGCAGAAAAATAATGGTATAAATCTACCCAACCATTGTCTTCAGTATAAATATACCTTACCATTCCATTTGGATTTTCACCATCATGAAAAACTTCAATTGTAGTCTTATCAAGTTCATTTAAGATGTCATCTATTGTAGTCAATCCTTTTGAATTAAAGTATTTCATCGCATCCTCAATTGTGCCTGCAAGCAACAATGAAGGCTCCTTACCCTTTCTATCAATGTAACTAATTGGATTATTAATTACATCTGCATAAGGACTTATCCAAGGATAATTTTTGTAAAGTGGATCAACTGACATCCACCTTCCAATTCTACAATCTAGATACCTTTCTCCAAAATCAACTGCAACATCATTTCCATAAACATCATCAACATTTTCTTTGCCATTAAACCCATATTTATAAGTGGTTGTAGACTGCCAAGTTCTATCTACCAACAACATCCCGAACGGATTCGATTCCTTTTTGCTGAAACGATATGAAGAGTTAGCTTTCATGGAAAGATTTACAGCTAAAAATAGTAATTTATTTCTTGGGAGATGTTCTTTTTGCAGGAATTTACTTTGTTTTAATAGAGTAAATTTACTTTAGGGTATATTTTTATCAGCGGGGATGGATTTCAAATTGGTATGGTTTTATCAATTTCAAATCGCATACTTTCTTAAAGGAAAAATATACACTATTAGGTAAATGGTATTCAATACCTTTCGAGATTTTTTCTGGCATTCTTATCTGAACAAAACTATTACTATCTGCAAAAAAACTCTCTTTTTTCTTAATACACAAGGCAAGGTAAATAAGCGATTGGTAATTAAGTCCTCGTGCTTTGCAATTGGCTGTCATGGACAAGCCACTTTCTTTCCATTGAACTACATGCCCCTGAAAATTAGTGTTATCTTTAATCATCATGCAAAGAGACCGCGGTAGTTTTTATTGTGCAATATGTTTCTTACCGTGTGGTTACCAAATAGGTTATAATCTAGTTGGAAATACCCCACATCCTGTTACTACCCCAAGAAAAAATTATTTATTTGCCGGTTCACATGTGGGCGAGGAGCGTGCAATTATGATTTATTCATTTTTTAGCTCCTGCAAATTAAACTACGTAAACCCCCAAGAATGACTCGCAGATGTATTGGTGAAAATTAAAGACATTAAAATGGGCCAACTGGAATCATTATTGCCCGAAAACTGGAAGTTCCGAATTTAATTGTTTTGTATTTTTATAAATGTGATTCACCTGCTGGTTACAGAAAGAAAAATAAACCGGAAAATAAATAACATTGCAACGTCAAGTCCATACCTAAATGAGATGGCACACTTTGCTCCGAATTAGGTAGTGTAAATTAAGCGAAATAATCACCTTCAATAATAGTTTATCTAATCAAAAAATATAGTTACTTTTTTTATACTGTGTACAGGTCGATTGTCATAAATAGCTGGACTTCCTTTTGGGAACATAATCAAAAGTGTTTGAACAGAATCTATGCAATCAGGGCACTCAATTAAGTTATTTAGGATCCTCGTTTCAATTATTTCACCAGTGGTATCAACAAATAGGACTGCAGTTATTCTTCCTTCTCCATCAAAATTTTTTGGCCACTCAAGGTTGTTCCTAACAAATTCATTAAATTCACTCTCAGAGTCCCAAAAAGTCGCAATTACATCTGGTTTTTGACAAATAGAAAAGTATTTGCCTGTTGAATCAATATAAAATTGATTAATCACGTTATTATTGTCAAAGCAACTGAGCTGGAACGGCTTACCATATATATCGCTTTCTAAAACACAATTAGAAGTGTCTTGGCCAAATGCAAATACTGAAAATAAATTAATAAAAATAAGTAATAAAAATTGCCCTATATCGCATTTATTGGTCGTGTAAGTCATAATTTTTTTCTGCTTCTTGTTCGCGATCATAAATTTGTATTTCAAGTTCTTTGTTATTTTCTTCACTGTCTGACGTTAATGATTTTTTACTCCCATGGTTAGCATTCTTTCCAAGAAATGCAAATAAAACATGACCATACGCTTCATGGGCATTGGTACTGGTCATTTTTTTCAACCCTTCACCAGCATCTGCTTTTAAAGGAGAATCATTGATATAAACCTCAATATTTCCTGATTTTGAGATGCCATAGTATTCTGTCGGATCTATATCTGGCATTATTGTTATTCCAAAAATCCCAGACCATGATTTTTCTGTTGAATAGTATGGGTGAGCAGCGATATAATCTTCTTTGGTTTTTCCAGCATCTTCCCAAACCTGTTTTTCTATTTCCCACATTGCATCTAATTCACTTTCATAACGTGCTTGGCCCATGTCCGTCGTTTTACTTTGAGTCTCAAAAGTTTGTTGAACATATATTTCAAGTATTCTTTCATCTTTTACAATTGTTAACAACGCAGAAAAATTACCTCCAACAGAGGTAAGTTCAGCTGAACCCTTTTCGATCATTGCTTTATCAATGAACCCATACTCATCGAGAGTTATATATTTTGATTCTTCAGGGGTTAATCCATACTTAATAATTTCCAACGCTTCATCGCTCATTGGATGAACTTGTTTTCCGTTTGGATCTTTAAATATAATAGGATTATTTAGACAGAAAACAAATGGTGAAATGCAGGGATACTGATTATAGAGCATATCTACACTCAACCATTTACCAATTCTTGCATCATAAATCCTAGCTCCAAAATCAATCGCAACATCATTCCCATAAACATCATCAACATTTTCTTTGCCATTAAACCCATACTTATAAGTAGTTGTCGACTGCCAAGCTCTATCAACCAACAACATCCCGAACGGGTCATGTTGGCGCTGTTTTTAGAATTAATTTTTGGCCAGCCAAATTCAAAGAACAATAAGGCAAGTGTATAAAAATAGTATTATTTTTTCTTTTGCACTTTTATAAAAAATTAATTGAATTAACCTTTGGTTCAAATAAAAAAGTCGTTCAATTTATTAAAGTGAATTTTAAGTGCAAGTAAATTTAACCATTTTTCAGTGTTTAACATATCAATAAAATCTTAAATTTCTTAATAATTATTTTAATTACTAATGCAAATAATCATTTGGTACGCTATCCGTTTTAGAACCCCAATTTATTTTTGTAGCTGTCGTATCCATTACCAACATGATACTATCTGAATCATCTGTTATCATAATAGTGTCTATTGCAATTCTTTCCATATGATATCTCCTGTTACCAATGAATAGGGAATCTCCTTTAGCAGTCCAATCCTTAATTATTTCTCGTATATCAATAGTATCCATATATGTGCCATACGGAATCTTATATCCTTCGCGATTAATATATTCAAAATACTTCCCATCCGAAAAGAGACAAATGCCAGAATATTGATCAAACGGGTACATAGATTTAATTGGAGTATACAGCCAACATTTGGATTCTGCATCTTCCAATAAGATATTAGATTCATCTTTGCAGGACATTGAACAAACTGCCAAGCAAAATAAACAGGAAGCAGGAATTATGTTTATAGTTTTCATTTAATCAGATGGGTTTTTTGGTGGCACTACATTATGTGTAGTACAGGACTTGTCGTTTGTATTTGTTATTTTATAACTACCTTTACCTTGGTAAGTTACATCTGTTACTTGGTAGTGGATACCCTGCTCTCGCAATACTTTATTAAGATTGTCTATTGCATTACCTAGATCACCTACATCGTAGTATGCAGAAAAATATCGATCTACTGCGCCTATTATCATTGCTCTCTGAAACATTTCGGTTGTATTCGTGAATTGGTCCGATTGAATTTGATTCACATAAATTTCAGCGTGTCTCAGAAAGGTCATTGTAAATTTGGGATTTTTGTGGTCTTCCTTATGTATATCTTCATGATCGCAAATTACAGATTTTAAATCATCAGCATTATCAAAACAAAAGGATATTTTACCGTTTTTATTTATGGCATAATAAAATTGGTTTTCCTCTTTTGAATAGTATGCTGCTGCAGTTTCATCTATTTTACCTGTTAAAATTGGCTCTACAAAGTAATATCCTAATATTTTCTTTAATCTCATATTATTATAGGCGATAGCTTTGGTATTGGTTCCTCCATTGTTTGGATCAGATTTATTTTCAGCATAATAAAAAGCAGATGGTTTAAATGCATATTCTTGATCTTGGTATTTTGGGTCTACTAGCTTTGAACCATCCTTTTGTATCACATAAAAGTCATTTGCAGCAATGATGTTGTTACTTTTTAAAATCCAAATGTGATTAGTTACTTTATTATCTGACCCAACATAATTACCATCTATATCAAAGTAATCATCGTCGCCTCGTGGGTCAACTCTTGTTATTGGTGAATTTGAAAAAGCACAATAATTTGTTACATATGATTTATACAATGGATCAATTGAAATCCACCTGGCTAATTTTTGATTATAAGGCCGGTAATCTGCGAAATAAAAGTCCAACCCGGCATTAATATTTTTTTCAATTCCTTGGAATCCATACCTATATTCACTTCCTATTTCCCAAGTTCTCTCCACCAACAACATCCCGAACGGATCATGGTCAATTCCGATGTAAGGCATACTACAATAACGCTGTGTAAAAGAACAATATGTCAAAAATGGTGAAAAAAGTTGAAATATGGAAGGTTTTTATTGATTTTTTTCTTTAGAAATTAGTTCGTTCATTGCTAAGTGTACTTTATCAATTGCAATGTCCACATAACTTTGAGCAAAGGTAACATACCTATAAAATGCTTTACTGCCCGGCGAATGGCCAGAAATTTGGCGGACTAATAATTCAGGCATTCCTAGTATTAATAAATTGGTAATGGCTGTTCTGCGCATGGTGTGCGTAGTAATTAAATCACAAAATCTATATGCCTTACCGTTTTTTAATATTGTTTTTTTTATGCCTAACTGACTGCGTTGTTTACCGACTACGCCGGTCCATCCTGCTTTTTCACACAACAATTTTATATTCTTATTTAATTGACCATTTGATAAAACTGGTAACATAAATTTTAATTTTTTATATTTTTCAAATATTGCCACAATGTATACTGGTAGTTTGATTGTCGTTTCCGTGCCGGTTTTATTGGATACTACGCGTAAATAATGGTTGCCGGAAACAAATTCAAGGTTTGTTTTTTTAAGTTTCATCAAATCGCCGAAACGCAATCCTACATAGCACCCCACTACAAAAATATCTTTAGTTCTTTGTAAACGCTCGCTTAAGCTAATTTCAAAAGATTTATTGCCGGCAAGAAATGCAATATGCTCTTTATCCAAAACCAAAATCGGAATATTTTCACTTATGGTATTAAAACTGTTTATTATAATCTCACAATTCAAGCGCTTTTGGAGTGAAATATAATTAAGAAACACTTTAATAACTTTAAAATGTGTTCCAACATAATTATCATGACAGCCCCGTGAATAAAGGTAAGTGGCGTAGTTTACACTAAATTTCTTCCATCGTTTTTGTTCTGCCAAAAGCATTGGTTTCATTTTGAATTAGCTTGTCACTGCTTAAACAAAACGGATGAAAATTAAGAAAAAAAAGGGGAAACGGGTATAGCCTATTATGGTAATTGAAAAAAGGAGTTTTTGCAAAACTCAGAAAATCGCATTAGTTTTAATCTATGAATATAGGCGTTTTTCTAAGTTTGTTTATTTTATCAATATGTAGTTGCAAAAGCGATAGCACTCAAAGATTAGATATTACTTATGATAACTATTTATC
>CAUJCR010000039.1 GCA_963169355.1 Bacteroidota bacterium
CACCGTTCACTTTTCCATTTTTCTTGGTAAATCCTTTACCACAATAAAAGCACTTTTTTTATTCATAACCTTTGATTGCCATCAAAGATAGACACAATAAGGATTATAGCGATTTTGAGCCTAATTTTTGTCCATTAAGCCAAACTTCATTATATGTTTTATCGCTTACACCTTGCGCCGAAATCATGGTAACTTCTTCTGTTAATTGAAGTACTGCTTTTTCTTCATTTGTAAATAAATGTGACTCTTCCCAGGCTGATAATAAGTAAATTCTTCTTGGATTTTCCCCAAGTTTAATAGCATCTTCGGTGTGCATATCAAGGCAATAAGCACACTTATTAATTTGTGAAGCTCTTATTTTTATAAGTTCTTTTAGAAGGGGAGAAACCGATGTGTTTTGAGCATAATTTTCAAGAGCCATCATGGCTTTATAAGCCTCTGGTTCTAATTCTTTAATTGATATTCTTTTCGACATAATCTTTTAATATTGTTTACGGATTAAACTCTTTAAATAGTCATTTGTAATTTCATTGCTTACAATTTCTTCTAATCCTTCTTCTGTTTTTAACTTTAAAGCCAATGTTTTCATTGCTTTTACAGCAATTTTTAGAAACGAGGGTCCCAAACTTATTCTTGAAACTCCAATATGTTTCAACGTTTTAAAATTTGGTATTCCGGGTATGGTTAAAATATTGATAGGAAGTTGAACCTGCTTTACTAATTGCACGATGTCATTCTCATTTGTAATTGCAATAGGAAATAATCCATCAGCACCTGCTTGCTTATAAGCTAAACCTCTTTTAATAGCCTCTTCGAGTTGTTCAATGTTAGATTCGAATTTATTTTCATGAATAAATACATCAGTGCGTGCATTAATAAAAAGTGGAATTTCTAACTCATCAGCTACTTGTTTTATAAGCGATATTTTTTGGCATTGTTCTTCAGTGGATAATAGTTGTCCTGTATGTTTATCGGTGTCTTCAATATTTACTCCTATAATTCCAAGCCCTATTAATTCTTTTATATTTGTTATCAGTTCTTTTTCTGATTGTGCGTATCCACTTTCAATATCAGCAGTTACTGGTAAATCCACACTTGATACAATATTATCAAGTATAGCTAATAAGTGTTTAAAGGTAATTTGTTCTCCATCCAGTTTTCCATTGCTGTAAGCTATAGATGCACTTGCCGTTGCAACGGCTGGATAGTGTAAACTTTCGAGTAAAATGGCTCCTAACGAATCCCAAATATTGGCTAGTACAAGCAACTCATTAGTATGGTGTAGTGCGCGAAACCGTTTTGCCTTTTCGAGTTGTGTACTTTTTTTCATAGGTAACTAATTAAAATATTCTTTAGGAATTTTGCATACTGGAATAGGATCCATTTTATGTTTATTGGCTTTGTTCCTATTTATGTATATCTGTAACACTGTTTTTTGTCTTTCGTTTAGTTCGGTTACTTTATTTTCTTCAACATAATTCATCGCCCATTCTAATTCATCATAAGTAGCACCTATTTGATCCTCATCGGTTCTGCCATCTGCAAACAAACCATCAGTAGGGCGGGCATTTAAAATGGATGATACAATCCCCAACTTAGCAGAAAGTTCATAAACCTGCGATTTCATTAAATCAGCAATCGGGCTTACATCAACACCACCATCGCCATATTTGGTAAAAAAACCAATACCAAAATCTTCAATTTTATTACCTGTACCCGCTACCAGCATTTTATAATGACCAGCATAAGCAAATAAAGTTGTCATCCGTAAGCGAGAGCGTGTATTAGCCATTGTTAAAAAATCTTGAATTGAGCTATCAAAATTTTGCTCCATGCTTTCAAAAATAGGCGTAAGGTTAACCTCGTACGAACTCACATTTTTAAAATGTTTTTTTAACCAATCAATATGTTCAACACTTCTATTGAACTCATTTTCATGCTGTTTGATAGGCATATTTAAACAAATTAATTTTCTTCCTGTTAGCGCACATAAGGTAGAAGTTAGTGCTGAATCAATACCACCCGAAATACCAACAACAAAGCCATCAGTGCCTG
This sequence comes from Bacteroidota bacterium, assembly GCA_963169355.1. GTDB lineage: Bacteria > Bacteroidota > Bacteroidia > B-17B0 > Aurantibacillaceae > UBA4416. Next base: position 2,056 of record CAUJCR010000039.1, read on the forward strand.
ATGATATTGAATATTGCTTAAGCCAATTAGTAATATGTTGTATAATTAATTGATGTTGCATGGAACAGTATTTTAAAACAGTATTCCGAAATTTATTCTTACAGCATTTAAAAATAATCCTTGCTTAACTCTAAAAAAAGTAAATTGGTCGGTTGATGGATAATAAGTGGCATCGTAAGCCATATATTTTGAATCTCTACGCATTAAACTGGTAAAAGCTCTAAAATAGTTTACGGTGATAAAAGCCGATGTTGAGCCCGATAAACGGTATTCGGCACCTAATCCTACATTCATTCCAAAACGAATAGGTATTAATGCCGCATCTGAATTAATATTAATGTTTGTATTAGTTCCACCAGACGTATTAAAACCTGTGGCAGTTGATGAATTTGTGTACTTGTCGGTTGCTCTAGCTTTAACTCTAACTCCTATTTCAGCACCAAATAATCCAAAATATTTAAAGCCTGAAATTTCTTTTGTCATCATTTTTAAAAGCACTGGAATGGTAACAAAAGTTGTTTTTATTTTTCGTTCTGTAACACCGTTATACATGGTAAATCCACTCTGATTAAGTTCTGGTGAAAGCATACCGTCTTTTAATTCTTGTAATTCATTAGATTTGTTTAAAACATAACGTACGTCATAAGGTGCAAAACTAGTTGGGTCATATTTATATCTAATGCTACCGCTCTCAAAATCGCCACCTATACCAGTTACCAATGCCGCCGTTTTAGCTAACCTAAATTCGGTAACCAACCCAAAGCCAAAACCAAAGCCCGTTTTAGAACGTGTGGTGTTAGCGTCATTAGATGAAAACCAAGTAGGTTGGGCAGCTATTTTAAGTCCTAATCTAAATTTTTTATCATCATCTGTATCTTGAGCAAATGTGTAATTAGCTAACAATACTATGCTTGTAAATAAAATAAAATTCTTTTTCATAAACTGGTTATATTAAGTAATTTACTGCTTGTAAAAATACTATATTTTTTTAACATGAAATTTATATTACAAGCATTTGGACTGCTATTTATCGTTAATTTTCTTGTGTCTTGTGGTAATAACAGACTCGATATTGATGTTTCAAATGTTAAGCAAGAACCAGCTGTATTTAAACGATTAGACAAAGATGTATTTACACTTACTGCTGAAAATATTTCGAGTAAAACTTCTGAATATGAAAAAAAATACGGCGCTTTTTATTTACGCTATGTGTCATCTATTGTTAATAATGGCGGTGTGGTAGATTCGTTATATTCACAAACACTCTTAAAATTTATTAATGATAAAGACATAAAAACGACTTATAATGATGCTTTAAAAATATATTCTGATAATGAAATTGATGTGTTAGGAAAAGAATTTACAGAGGTGCTTAAACGCTTTAAAGTATTATTTCCAACACAACCAGTACCAAAACAATTTGTAACATTCATAAGTGGATTTCAATACAATGTGGTATATGTCGATTCTACAATCGGCGTTGGTTTAGATATGTATCTAGGTCAAAAAAATATTTACTATGACATGATGCAACTACCAAAATTTAGAACCCGAACCATGAATAAAGAACATATTTTATCAGATGCTGTAAGAGGTTGGTTAATTACCCAATTTGATAATCAAGCTGCAACTAATAATTTATTAAATCACATGATTTTTTATGGTAAAATATTTTATACCTGTAAGGCTTTAATGCCTAGCGTACAAGATTCTATATTAATGGGTTATACAACCGCACAAATGAATTATTTAGATAAATACGAAAATAAACTGTGGGGATTTTTCGTAAAGGATAATAAATTATATGATAACAACATGAAACTTATTTCCGAATTTACTTCTGATGGACCGTTTACAAGGGCTATCAGTAAAGAATGTCCGCCACGTGTAGCGATGTGGCTTGGTAAACAAATTGTAGCTTCTTATATGGAAAATAATGAAAAGGTAACTTTTCAAGAACTAATGAAAGAAAATGACGCGCAGAAAATTTTATCGAAATCTAAATATAAACCATAAGACTTAGTTGTGAATCCACGCGAGCTACAATTTCATCGTAACTCAGAAATCTTGAGGAAATATATTCCGGAGTTTGCTGTTTCTCAAATAGCAGAGTGGATTGTACAGCTTGATTTTAAATTAAAAATTACCAAAGAGCGCAGTACAAAGTTAGGCGACTATGCCCCCCCCATGTATGGTAAAAATGTAAATCATACTATTACAATTAATCATAACTTAAATCAATATACTTTTTTTGTTACACTTGTTCACGAAATAGCACATTTGGTAACTTATAATAAGTATAAAAACACGGTTGCGCCTCATGGTAATGAGTGGAAACAGTCTTTTAGAGAACTAATGACTCCATTTTTAACAACCGAAAATTTGCCTTTAGATGTACTTTACGCGCTTAGAAAGTATTTATTAAACCCAGCGGCAGCAAGTTGCAGTGATGCCACCTTAATGCGTACATTAAAATTATATGACACTCAAAGTAGCAATGAGCATCTTATTTTATTAGAAAAATTGCCTTATCGTGCTCATTTTTTATTTAATAGTTCACGAGTTTTTATAAAAGGTGAGAAGCTACGTAAGCGTTATCGCTGTACAGAAATAAGTACTGGAACTGTTTATTTATTTAGTCCTTTAGCCGAAGTAGAATTAATAGAGTAGGAGTGAGGGTTACACTACACTTTTAGTTCTTAAACATTTTGAGTAAGGTACCTAAAAAGTTTTTTAACTCGGTACGTTTTACTATTTTGTCTAAGAAACCATGCTCTAAAACAAATTCAGCCGTTTGAAACCCTTTTGGTAAATCTTTTCCAATGGTTTCTTTTACCACACGAGGACCAGCAAATCCAATTAACGCACCAGGTTCAGAAATATTCAAATCCCCAAGCATCGCATAACTTGCTGTTACACCACCCGTGGTTGGATCTGTACATAATGAAATATAAGGTATGCCTGCTTTATCCATCAAAGATAGTTTAGCAGATGTTTTAGCCATTTGCATTAATGAGAAGGCTGCTTCCATCATACGTGCACCACCTGATTTAGAAATAATTAAAAGAGGTGTTTTGGTTTTTAAACAAAAATCTATTGAACGAGCAATTTTTTCGCCAACTACGCTTCCCATCGAACCACCTATAAAACCAAAATCCATACAACACACTACTAAATCTTCGCCATTTACTTTACCATAAGCGCTTCTTAGAGCATCTTTTAATCCCGATTTTTTAATGGTGTCTGTTAAGCGATCAGTGTATTTCTTGGTATCTGTAAATTCAAGCGGGTCGCCACTTATCAAATTCTCGTGTAATTCGGTAAATTGATTATCATCAAATATAATCTCAAAATACTCAGCGCTATCTATTCTTTGATGGTATCCACAATGAGAGCAAACGTATTGATGACTTTTATGATCTTGTGCGGTGTGTATCTTTTTACAAGAAGGGCATTTGTACCATAATCCTTCTGGTGTTTCTCTTTTATCTGTAGTAGAGGTAGTGATACCGTCTTTTAATCGTTGAAACCAACTCATGTTTTTATTTTTTAAAATTCTATTTTATCTAAAATAGAAAACATTTATAAATAACGATTTATATACTAAGCAAGTGTAATTGATTTATCTAAATACACATCTTGAATGGTATTTAATAACTCAACGCCTTCTTTCATTGGTTTTTGGAATGCTTTTCTTCCTGAAATTAATCCCTGACCACCAGCGCGTTTATTAATAACAGCGGTAGTAACTGCTTCAGCTAAATCAGATGCACCTTTACTTTCGCCACCACTATTAATTAAACCAATTTTACCCATATAGCAATTTGCTACTTGGTAGCGACATAAATCAATTGGATGGTCAGTAGTTAATTCAGAATAAACTTTAGGATGTGTTTTCCCATAATTAAGGGCGTTGTATCCACCATTTTTATCCGACAGTTTTTGTTTAATAATATCAGCTTGAATGGTTACTCCTAAATGATTGGCTTGCGAAGATAAATCGGCAGCTGTATGATAATCTACGCCATCTTTTTTAAAGGCGCTATTACGAGTATAACACCATAAAATAGTAGCCATTCCTAATTCGTGTGCACGTTCAAATGCTCTAGCAACATCAATAATTTGCTTATGAGATTCGGCTGAACCAAAGTATATAGTTGCACCAACCGCTACAGCACCCATATTATAGGCATCTTCAACAGTTCCAAACATAATTTGGTCAAAACGGTTAGGATAGGATATAAATTCGTTATGATTAATTTTAACTACAAAAGGAATTTTGTGGGCGTATTTACGTGCCACCGAGCCTAATACACCATAAGTAGAAGCTACAGCATTACAACCACCCTCAATAGCTAACTTCACAATATTTTCACTATCAAAATAAATGGGATTTGGTGCAAAAGATGCACCTGCACTGTGTTCAATACCCTGATCAACAGGTAAAATACTCATGTAGCCAGTATTTGCTAAGCGCCCTGTTCCGTACAATTGTTGCAAACTTCTTAGTACCTGAGGATTTCGGTTACTGTAAACAAAAGTTTGGTCAATAAAATGAGGATTTGGGGTTACGATATGCTCTTTAGAAATAGTTTTACAAGTATGATTTAATAAATTATCAGCTTGTGCTCCTAGTAAATCGGTAATTTTTGACATACGAATTTTTAAAGTTTTTAGGGGAACAAATTTAGTGATTTATTGCAAAATAGCCATAAAAAAACCCCGAAAATTCGGGGTTTATTAACATTGTTATCAAATAGGTTGGCTGAATTATTCAGCTACTTGAACCATTTTAAATGGAATGTTGATGATAGCTTGGTAATCTTCACCAGCTTCTAACATATCTTCATCATCTTCTTCGTAATGCCAGTTAATTGTAACAGCACTACCAGATTTGTGAATACCTTCTAATTTTTTAAATACATCTAGAATACATTTTGATGAACTTGTATTAAAGTATTCTAATTGAATATTTACAGTAGTTGTAGGCTTAGTAGCTGTAGAATACTTATCTAAAGCATCTACTAAAGGTTTGTAAAATTCAATAGAGTTTTCAGGAATAGAACGTCCTTTAATTTCTAATACACCATTTTGAATATCAAATGAAATTGTTGGTGTTTTTGGTGTGCCTTCGATAGCGTATTTTTCCATAGTGTTTTGTATTTTATATTAGTTGTGGTTGTGTTACTTTTATTATGAGGGTAAAGAACGAAACTTTATTGTCAATTTCCAAAAAATTATAGCCTAATTTTTCACCAGTTTTACGTGCTATGTCAATCATTCCTAAGCCGCCTCCACCTTTTAATGACATTTCACCATTGTTTAAAACCGATTTATAATAATCTTTTAACTGTTCCTTATTGCAAGCGTTTACTTCATCTAAACGATTTTTTAAGCCGTGTATATTTTCATTTAAAATATAGTTACCTGTTAAGATATTATAAACCCCTTCATTTTTAGCAATCATAAAGATAGCACTACGATTTTTATCTCCATTAGTGTCTGTAGCATCATCCATGTGATGGTATAAGTTTTGAAGACATTCTACCAAAACATTGTAAACTTTCTTTTTTGTTTTGGGTTCTTCTTGCATATTATCCATCTTATTCTCCATAATTTGAAGAATAGAGGTTAATAATTCAGAAGTAATATCTCCCTTAAAGGATAAGAGTATATTATTCTTATCCATTTTATCGTATATGTTATAAACATCAATCATATAAGGGCTGATTGCTTTTTTTTATTTCATTTTAAAAGAAACAGTTTGACCATTTACTGTAAATGTAGCATCATCATCACATGCTCCATTACCAAAATCTACTGTTCTTGTTTTGTAGCCTTCTGGTGTTAATTCTAAACTACCAGATGTTATATATTTACAATCTCCCTTTTTAATTAATGGACTAATAATATTTGTTGTGAAAGCGCGTCCTTCTCTATTTACACCACTACTACTACCAGTAATTGAAATAACATCGTCAGTTTCAGTACTTGTACCTGCACCAGCAGTTTGAGTAATAGTTTTTGAACCCGAATAATCAATATTCCAAGAACCATTCGTGCAATGACCATTAATAACTTCAACAGTACAAGTTACAGAATTTGTTCTAGTAATTTTTACTTGACCTGTATAAGAAACGCCATTTGCTTTATACGTTACTAAATCAACTGTTACTTGATTCGTATCAATATAAGAATATCTTCTTGGTAAAGTAATATTCATTTTTCCAGTTCTGTAAACACCGTCAGGACCTACACAACCCACTGTACCGTAGTCAATTTGGAATGTAACTGGACCATTTTGATAATATCCATTTGCATTACTTATTGTATCTTGTTCAGGATTAGGCGTGTTGGTACCTCCAATTGCACCTAAAACTGTCCATGTTTCGCATGTAGCTGCTAAGCGTTTTATTCCTGCTTCTTGAATCCCTTTACCATTTGTTACTGGCTGAATAGCCATAAACTGTTGTTCACAAAGGGCATTATCCACTACAGATTGGGTTTCGTTATCTACTTCTGTTTTCTTTTTACATGAATTAAAAGTAACAATAGACGAAACAAGAATTACAGACGATATAAATTTAATTTTTTTCATTTTCAGTTTGTTTGTGAGTTTTAAGACAAAAAAAGTGCCAAAATTCAACCAATCAAATATAAATAATTATTATTTAAATGCAAAATAGTTTTGAAAATATTTTTTTACACTTTAATGCCAATAACTAAAACATCATCAATTTGCTCTCTATCTCCTTTCCAGTCCATTAGTTGTTGATCTAATTCCTTTTGTTGTTCTTGCATACTATATAGGTGTATAGAGCAAAGCAAGTCTTGAAAGCGTCTTACCATAAATTTTTTACCTTTTGGTCCGCCAAACTGGTCGGCGTAACCATCAGAAGACATATAAAGGCAATCATTTTTTTGTAATTGTCTAGAGTGTGTTGTAAAAGTTCTAGCTGTTTCTAATTGGGCACCCCCAATAGGATATTTATTTCCATCAATTTTATCTAGTTCACCTTCGTTACTAATAATCATTAAGTTTCTAAAAGCGCCGGCCCAAAGGCAATGTCTAGTATCGGTATTTATTGCTAATAATGAAATATCCATTCCATCATTTGTATTGATATTGTTATGTCCTTGTTTTAGGGCGGCCTGAACACCTTTGTGAAGTTCTTCTAATATACGACCTGGATCAGAAATATTTTTTTCTGAAACAATTTGATTTAATAAATTATGACCTATCATACTCATAAAAGCACCTGGTACGCCATGTCCTGTGCAATCTACTACTGCTATAATTTTATAGTTATCTTTCTCACCAAACCAATAAAAATCACCACTTACAATGTCTTTTGGTTTATATAAAATAAATACATTTTTTAATTTAGAGTAAATCAATTCTTTTGCTGGTAAAATAGCTTCTTGAATACGTTTAGCATACTCTATACTACTGGTTATATCTCTATTTTTTTCAGCCAATTCTTTGGTTCTTTCGGCAACTTTTGTTTCAAGAATTTTATTCTCTTTTTTAATTGAATTAGTTCGGTAATTAATAAATACAAATACAAGCGCCGTACTTACTAAGATGGCTGTTATATAAAACCAAGTTGTTTTCCACCAAGGTGGAATGACTTGTATATGTAATTCGGTAACTTGTTCGTTCCAAACTCCGTCGCTATTGCAAGCTTTTACTTTAAAGGTGTAGTCTCCACCCGGTAACTCGGTATATGAAACATATCTAATTTTTGAAGGAGCCGACCAGTTTTTATCATAACCTTCGAGCATATACATGAATTTGTTTTTTTCAATATCAATGTAATCTAAGGCAACTAACTCAAAGGTAAAATAGTTTTCTTTATGTGTTAGTTTAATATGTTTCTTAAACATGATAGATGTGTCAGTCTCAATATCATTACCTTGGCGACTATATGAATAAACGTAAGAGTAGGGAGCAGTTGAATTTTCTTTAATAGATAATGGGTCAAAATAATTTAGTCCTGCAATTCCTCCTACTAAAATTTTTCCATCGCTACATAAAAAGGAGGCTCCTTGGTTAAACTCACGGGCTTGAATACCATCATTGGTATTATAGTTTTTAAAAGCACTGCCATTTTCATTTTTTATATTAGGATTAAATCTTGTTAATCCTGAATTTGATGGCAACCATAAATTGTTTTGTTTATCTGGAATTACAGCATAAATGTAACTATTTGGCAATCCATCTTTTTCAGAATAAATTGTAAAGTGTTTTGTTTTTAAATCGAATTTATTTAAGCCATTACTTGTTGCAAACCAATATTGTCCATTATTATCCTTATAAATATCATTTACTGAGTTAGAGCTTATAGAATTCCGATTTTCGTTGTGTTTATAAGAGGTTACAAATGGTTTATTGGTGTTATTAATAAAGTCAACAAAACACACTCCTCCGCCATCAGTTCCTAGTATGAGTGTATTTGTGTTTTTATCTTCATATACACAAAATATGTTATTTGAAGGTAAGCCTTCACTAGTCGTAAATCTTTTTATTTCATAAGTATTAGGATTTATAGCATATAAGCCGTCTTTATAGGTTGCTACCCAAATAACGCCATTTTTAGATTGAATAATCTTCATGACAGTTCCTCCTAAATATTTATCAGCTAATAAATTTTTAGTTGATTGTTTTTTAGGATTATAAATTACGATACCTTGACCGTAAGAACCAATCCATATATTTCCATCATAATCTTCTAATAAACTGAGTACAGTATTAATTTTATGTTTTTTTAAAATATGATTGTAATTTGTTACTTCATTTGTTGATGGGTTTAAATTAAATAAACCATTTTCGGTGCCAACTAAAATATTTTGATTGGTTAATTGATAGATTGAATAAACAAAATCGTTATCAATTCCATTTCTTGAGTTAAAAACTGGAAACTTATTAAGTGAATTAAAGAAAATATTAACACCATTTTCTTCGGTTCCTAACCATAAATTTTGTTGTTTGTCTTTTAATAAACAGCCAATTTTGTTGCTAGAAATTGAATAAATGGTGCTTTCATTTTTTTGCTCGATAGTATATGTTTGGTTTTGTAAATTAAATTTCACCAAACCTCCCCAAGTACCAAACCATAAAATTGTAGAATCAGCAGAAACAGATAAACATTTTACCCTATTATTATATCTGTTTTTTTCATTAAATGAAAATACCGATTTATATTGTTTAGTGTTTATATCAAAAAATAATAAGCCACCATCTGTTCCTAAAATTAATTGATTTTTAAATTGAGTAATGGAGTAAATATTTTTTCTTCTTAAGTTAACATCAATATTGCTTTTGTCTTTTTCTTGAAATTGGTCTGGTAATTCGTATCGAATTAATTCTTTGTTTTTAACATCTAATTCAAAAATATCATTTCCCTCAGATCCAATCCATATTTGACCTTTTGTGTCTTTAAATATTTTTGTAAAAACAATATCTGTTTGATTTTGCTCGTAAAATATCTGAGTAAACTTTTTAGTTGATTTATTAAAAATATTAACGCCGTTTACTGTTGAAACAATTAATTCATTATCATTTAATTCGCAAATATCTTTCACTTCATTACTAGAAATAGTATTGATACTTAAACCAGATGTGAAATTTGTAAATGTTTCTGATTTTTGATTAAATAAAGATAATCCACTACCATTTGTTCCAATGTATAAATCACCTTTGCTATCTTCGATGATAGAACGTATATTATTTGATCCAATAGTTTTAGGATTAGAAGGGATGTTTTTAAAAATTTTAAAATGATACCCATCATAACGGTTTAAGCCATCTTGCGTACCAATCCAAATAAAATCGTGCGAATCTTGAAAAATAGTATTAACAGTAACCGCTGATAATCCCTCATCTACACTTAAATGTCTAAACTTCATGTTTTGGCTATAAGCTACCATTTGTATCAACACAAATAATAACACATATTTCACATAAACTGATTTAAACTGATACATATATATTTTAAGAGTGTATAAATTTAGTAAAATTGTATAAATCTCAATATTTTTTTAACCTTGTAGTTAAAATTAGAATTTTGGATTTTAACAAACGGAAAGATATTGTGTTTTTAGTGTTAGCTGGTTTTTTTATTACTAATGCTATTGTAGCTGAGCTAATAGGAGGGAAGCTTGTTCAATTTTTCGGATTATTTACTCAGAGTATTAGTATTATTATGTGGCCCATTATTTTTCTCTTAACCGATTTAATAAACGAATACTATGGAAAGAATGGAGTTAAAAAACTGACTTATATAACCGTTGGATTAATCTCATTCACATATATTATTCTTGCAATTTCTATGTCAATTCCAGCTACTTCGTTTTCCACTGTTTCTGATGGAGCTTATACAACTGTATTTGGTCAATCGCAATGGATTATTGTTGGGAGTGTTACCGCTTTTTTAGTGTCGCAGTTAGTTGATGTACAAATATTTTGGATGTTTAAAAAACTGACAGGAAACAAATATATCTGGTTAAGAGCAACTGGTAGTACTGTTATAAGCCAAATGATTGATACATTTATCGTTCAATTTATTGCTTTTGTTGTTCCTGGAAAATGGCTCTTTTCCGAATTTTGGTAAATGCTGCTTGGGGTTATGGTTTTAAATTAATTGTAGCTATTGTGTTAACACCACTAATTTATTTGGGGCATTATGTTATTGCCTATTACTTAAAGAAAAAAGAAGTGGTAATTTAAAAATATTATATTGTTAAGCCCGCTAATTTACTAGCCATTACATTCACTAGGTCTTGCAGTGGTTTTTCTGCCATTGCTTTTATAAACGGGTTCATATCGCCTTCAAGTTCAACATTAGCTTTACTTTGTTCTATAAAATGAATATGTAAGGTGAAAACAAATTTAGCAATGCCTGTGGTTTCAAAAGTTATTCTATTAATAGGCGATTTTTCTTTTATTTTAATAGTTAAAGGCATTAAGCCCTTTATACCAAATGAGCATTGCTCGGATGTACATTCGAAATTTTCAATTTTATCATCAGGTAATAGATGTTTAAAGTTGTGAAAGTCTGACATGAAATCAAATAACTTATCCACCTGAGATTGAGTGGGATGCGTAATACTTATGATGCTAAAATGAGCCACAACAAAGTTAAGCTAATTGTTTCCAAGTCATAGGGCTAGTGCGCCATTCGGTTAATGACTCTACATCGGCTTCTGTAATGAAATTATGTTTTAAAGCCACTTCAATTAAAATATTATAATCACATAAAGTGTGTAATTGGCAATTTGCCTTTTTCATATTTTCAATAGCCTCATCAAATCCATAAGTAAAAATAGCCACCATGCCTTTTACAATACATCCTTTTTCTCTTAATGCTTCTACAGCTTTAATACTGCTACCGCCCGTAGAAATTAAATCTTCAATAACAACTACCGTTTGTCCTTTCTCAACAACACCTTCAATCATATTAGTTAAGCCATGTTTTTTTGCTTCGCTACGAACATACACAAATGGTAATCCTAAATCTTGAGCAATTAGTGCGCCTTGGGCAATTCCACCTGTAGCAACGCCAGCAATTACATCAGGTTTACCATATTTTTCAGTTATTATGTTTACATATTGCTGACGAATATATGTTCTAATTTGTGGATAAGATAATGTTTTTCTATTGTCGCAATATATAGGCGATTTCCAGCCCGATGCCCATGTAAATGGTTGTTCGGGTTGCAGTTTTATAGCTTTGATTTGTAATAAAAATTCGGCAACTTTATGCGCTGCATCAAATGGTGTCATTGTCATGCGCCAAAATTAATGCTATTAAATGAATTTAGACCTATTAAATTATGAACATTATTATTTATTACCTTGATAAAAAAATCCAAATTCAAGAATCAAAACAAATTTCAGATAATCAATTATTTAAAAATTTAGAAGATTTAAAAACTACTGAAATAAAGGCACAATTTGAGGATTTTATAAACGATACTAACAAACAAATACTTAATTTAAAATGTGAAAATATCGAAAAAGGATTAGAACAATTTAAAAAAGCATTTAAGTATATAATTGCAGCAGGTGGCTTAATTGAAAAAGAAAATAGTTGGCTATTTATTTATAGATTAAAACGATGGGATTTACCTAAAGGAAAATTAGATATGGGCGAATCGCCCGAAGAAGCAGCTATAAGAGAGTGTGAAGAAGAATGTGGAATTACAAAACTTACTATCATAAAAGAATTGAATCCAACTTATCATATATATCCTCACAAAAATTATTTTGCTCTAAAAAAAACATATTGGTATTTAATGTCCACTTTACATGCTAGCACCTTAATTCCGCAGCTCGAAGAAAATATTGAAAGGGTAGAGTGGTTTAATCAACAACAAATAAAAGAGCAAGTTGTAAACAACTCTTATCCTGCCATTTTAGATGTTATTGCAGAGATAACCGAATAAACTTTAAATTCTTATTTAATATTAAGTAACTTTTTACTAAATATTTTTAGAAAATCATCTAAAAATATTTAGAATTTTATATATTTGTTGTAGAAATTTCTTTTTTGAATAAATATGTCAGCTAAAAAAACCTTGCTTGAAGACATTGCTAATGCGCTTAATGTTTCAAAAACATTGGTATCAATGGTTATTAATGGTAATGGCGATAAATACGGAATTAGTAAAAAAACACAAGAAAAAGTTTTAGCCAAAGCGCAAGAGATGCAATACACACCCAATGTATTTGCAAGAGCTCTTAGAACAGGTAAAAGTAATTTGGTGGGATTATTAGTTGCTGATATATCTAATCCTTTTTATTCCAATATAGCCAAGTATCTTGAGCGTGAGTTAGCCTTAAATGGTTATAATTTAATGATTTGTAGTACAGATGAAGATGCTGAAAGAGAAGAAAATTTAATAAAGTTATTTGCCGAACAACACATGACCGACGGATTAATTGTGGCAACAACAAACTCGTCTGTCGATTTTTTTAAACAAGATAAACTAAAAAAATATCCACTCGTATTTATAGATCGTTATTTACCCGGACTGGAATCTAACTATGTGGTTGCCAATAACTACCAAGGTTCATTTGAACTAACAGATTTATTAATTAGAAAAGGTTGTAAAAATATCTTAGCCATTAATATTACACCTTCGCATATTAGTTCTTTAACGGAAAGGGTACAAGGATTTAAAGATGCTTTACATAAATATAATTTACCTTTTAAAGAAAGTAATTTATTAGAAATCTCTTTTAACAATATACAAGAAGATGTAAGAGAGAAATTAATAAAAATCTTGAAACAATCACCAAAACCAGATGCTATTTATACTTTAAATAACCACTTAGCAACGGCATGTTTAAACGTATTTAATGAACTTGGTTTTGATGCTCATAAAGAAAATATGCTTTTTTCATCATTTGATGATATAAGCCTGTTTGATTTTGTGAAACCTAAGGTTATTTCTGTTTCTCAACCAATGGAACAAATAGGTATAGAAGCCGCTAAATTAGTTTTAGAACTAATTGAACAGAAAGGAGAGTTTAAAAAACCTCGTAAAACAGTGTTACCTACCTCAATTATTTCTAGAAATTAAACGTCAAAACTCTCATCATAGAGTAAAGACGAGCTATATCAAACTATCTACTTTTGTGCAATATTTTGATTTTATTTCATTAAAAAAACTCTATATTAGCACCACTTAAAAAAATTATACTATGAACTACGATGTTATTGTTATAGGAAGCGGTCCTGGTGGATATGTAACAGCCATTCGCGCTTCGCAATTAGGTTTTAAAACAGCTATTATTGAAAAAGAAAGTTTAGGTGGAATTTGCTTAAACTGGGGCTGTATTCCTACAAAGGCTTTATTAAAAAGCGCACAAGTATTTGAGTACCTTAATCATTCTAAAGAATATGGAATTAGCGCCGATAACATTAAAGCTGATTTTAATGCCGTAGTTAAACGTAGTAGAGATGTTGCTGATGGCATGAGCAAAGGCATTCAGTTTTTAATGAAAAAAAATAAGATTGATGTCATAATGGGAACTGCTACTGTAAAAGCAGGAAAAAAAGTAGAAGTTAAGGCTGCTGATGGAAAATTAACTACCTTAGATGGGAAACATATTATTATTGCTACGGGAGCTCGTTCTAGAGTATTACCTAACTTACCACAAGATGGTAAAAAAATTATTGGTTATAGAGAGGCAATGAGTTTAACAAAACAACCAAAATCAATGGTTGTAGTAGGCTCTGGAGCTATAGGCGTAGAGTTTGCTTATTTTTATGCAACCATGGGAACTAAAGTTACCATAGTAGAGTTTATGCCTAACATTGTTCCAGTAGAAGACGAAGAAGTATCAAAACAATTAGAAAAATCGTTTAAGAAAATTGGCATTGAAATTATGACTGAGGCTTCTGTGGAAAGTGTTGATACAAAAGGCGCAGATTGCAAAGTAAATGTTAAAACTAAAACAGGAAATGTAACATTAGATGCTGAAATTGTATTGTCGGCAGTTGGAATTCAAGCAAATATTGAAAATTTAGGTCTTGAAGCCTTAGGCATAAAAACAGATAAAGGCAAAATAGTTACTGATAAATATTATGCTACAAATGTGCCAGGCTATTATGCCATTGGAGATTGTGTTGGTGGACAAGCCTTAGCGCATGTAGCAAGTGCCGAAGGTATTACATGTGTTGAAAAAATTGCTGGTGTTCATACCGAAGCTATTGATTATGGAAATATTCCTGGTTGTACTTACTGCCAACCAGAGGTTGCTTCAGTAGGTTTAACCGAAAAACAAGCTAAAGAAAAAGGATATACATTAAAAGTAGGTAAATTCCCATTCTCAGCTTCTGGTAAAGCGAGTGCTTCTGGAGCTAAAGATGGATTTATTAAGTTGATTTTTGATGCAAAATATGGCGAATTACTTGGTGCGCACATGATTGGCGCTAATGTTACTGAGATGATTGCTGAGATTGTAGCCATTAGAAAACTTGAAACTACTGGACATGAACTTATTAAAACAGTTCATCCACATCCAACTATGAGCGAAGCTATTATGGAAGCAGCTGCCGCTGCTTATGGTGAAGTTATCCATCTATAATATTTAATTCGATTAGCGTTTATCAAAAGCAGATGTAATCCATCTGCTTTTGTAGTTTAGAGAAATATACATTTTAATCTATAATTAACATTATGTTAAATTGTTAAGAGTTAATGGTTTGATTATTAGGTATATAAAATTATCAAATTCAAGTATCAATTTTAATATCGTGTATTAATTTCGCAGCGTATTAATCCCGTAAGATTAATGAAATAGCTCTTCTTGTTATAGTCTATTTCGTTTCTCTTATATAAAAAATTATATAGAAATGAAATTATCAATGTTCAAATTCAATCTGCCAAAAGAACTGTTGGCAGAACATCCAGCAAAAAATCGTGATGAAAGTAAATTAATGGTGGTGGATCGTGCCACAGGTAAAATTACACACAAAAAGTTTAAAGATATTATTAATTATTTTGATGATGGCGATGTAATGGTATTAAACGATACCAAAGTATTTCCAGCACGTATGTATGGTAATAAAGAAAAAACGGGTGCAAAAATCGAAGTATTTTTATTACGTGAATTAAATGCAGAAAGTCGTTTGTGGGACGTATTAGTTGATCCAGCTCGTAAAATTCGTATTGGTAACAAACTTTATTTTGGTGAAAATGATAATGTTATAGCTGAAGTGATTGATAACACCACATCTAGAGGTCGTACACTCCGTTTTTTATACGATGGTCCTTATGAGGAATTTCGTAAGGCTTTGTACGAATTAGGTGAAACTCCTCTGCCGAAATATATTAAGCGTAAAGTTGAAGAGAGTGATATAGAGCGATACCAAACGGTGTATGCTAAAAACGAAGGTGCGGTGGCTGCCCCTACCGCAGGTTTACACTTTAGTCGCGAGTTATTAAAACGCTTAGAAATTAAAGGTGTGAATTATGCAAATCTTACCTTACACATTGGCTTAGGAACATTTAGAATGGTAGAAGTTGAAGATTTAACTAAACATAAAATGGATAGCGAAGAGGCCATCATTTCTCCTGAGGCATGTAAAATTATTAATACTGGGAAAGACAAAAAGAAAAAAGTATGTGCTGTTGGAACTACTGTTATGCGTGCTTTAGAATCATCTGTTTCTACAACTGGACATGTAAACCCATACAACGGCTGGACCAATAAATTTATTTTTCCTCCTTACGATTTTTCGGTTGCTAATTGTATGATTACTAATTTTCACATGCCAGAATCTACATTGCTTATGCAAGTGGCCGCATTTGGTGGATACGATTTGATTATGAAAGCATATAAAGAAGCCATTAAAGAAAAATATAAATTTTATTCTTATGGCGATGCTATGTTGATATTATAAATGTAATAACAACTTATTACAATAAAAAACCCATTTACAATTATGCAAATGGGTTTTTTTACAAAACTTAAAAACAATTTTATTTTGTTTCAGCTTGCTTAGCTTTGCAACAAGATTTTCCTTCTTTCTTGTCACATGCTTTTTCATCTTTTTTATCACCAGCACATGCTTTTCCATCAGCACCTTCTTTAGATTTACAACAAGCTTTAGCTTCTTTTTTACCTTTGTCTTTGTCATCGTGACCTGTAGTCATTGCATTTGCACCTACTAATAAACCTGCAAAAGCAACCATTAAAAATATTTTTTTCATAGTTAAGGGGTTTTAAATTTCCTACAAATATACGAAATTTAAGCTTGAAAAGCAGGCGTAAAACAAGACTTTTATCATCAAATTATGTTAAAATAAGTAGAATAGCTATTTTATAACACTTAAAATTTTTGTTTTTCGATTTAGATTGTTAAATTTATACAAATTAAAATTTTACTACATGAAAAAATCTTTGGTATTAGCTTGTTTGGTATTAACATCTCTCCAATTACTATCTCAAAATGAATCTAATTTATGGAAAGAAATATCGGAAAATGAAGTACAATTAACAGGAAAAAGAGAAATTATTCCTGAACGTTATAAGACTTATCAGGTAGATTTGCTCGCATTACAAGAGTTGTTATCAAAAGCTCCTCATGAAAAATCTACACCAGTAGAACATTCATCGATTATTATTAATTTGCCTATGCCAGATGGCGCTATTCAACAATTTAAACTTACTGAATCGCCTGTAATGGATGATGCCTTACAGTTTAGCTATCCTAATATCAGAACATATAATATTAGAGGAATAGATGATAAATATGCAAGTGGAAAGCTTGATTTAACAGAATATGGTTTTCATGGTATGATTAGAAGTCCTTATGGAGATGTGTTTATTGACCCATATTGTAGAGGTAATGTCAATGAATATATTTCATATTACACCACCGACTTTACAAAGCCACAACATGAAAGAAGCATTTGTGAAGGTGTTTTACCTAATCTTGAAAATAATAGTTTAGAATTTAAACCGTTATCACCTACAGCAATATGTGCAGGCGCTACATTAAGAACCTATCGTTTGGCAGTTGCTTGTACTGGAGAATACGCTCGCGCAGCTTGTGGAACAGGTACTAAC
The DNA here is from genome assembly GCA_963169355.1 of Bacteroidota bacterium. Lineage (GTDB taxonomy): Bacteria > Bacteroidota > Bacteroidia > B-17B0 > Aurantibacillaceae > UBA4416. The sequence goes on from CAUJCR010000039.1 coordinate 19,640, forward strand.
ACTCCTACTACGGCTCAAATTTTAGCTAAAGTGGTAACAACAGTAAATCGTGTAGATGGTGTATATGAAACTGAAGTGGCTGTTAAATTAGTACTTGTAAATACTACAACGCTTGTATTGTTTGGAGATCCTAGTACTGATCCTTTTAATGGTAATAATAACGGAAGTACATTAATAGGCGAAAGTCAATCTGTTATTTCATCTACAATTGGAACAGCAAATTACGATATAGGGCACACATTTAGTACTGGTGGTGGTGGATTAGCCGGATTAGGTGTTGTGTGTAGCTCTAGTCAAAAAGCTAGAGGTATAACTGGCAGCCCTAGCCCTGTTGGAGATCCTTATGATATTGATTATGTAGCTCATGAAATGGGACATCAATTTTCAGGAAATCACACTTTTAATGGCAATGGAGGCTCATGTGCTGGCAATAGAAATGCTGCTACTGCCGTAGAACCTGGAAGTGGTGTTACTATTATGGCGTATGCAGGTATTTGTAGTAGCCAAAATATAGCCAATAATAGTATCGCTTATTTTCACGGAATTAGCTATGATGAGATTACTAATTTTATTAATTCAGGTAATGGAAATTCATGCCCTGTAGCTACAAGTACTGGTAATAATCCTCCTAGCGTTTCTGCTGGAAGTAACTACACTATTCCCAAAAGCACCCCATTTCAATTAACAGGTTCAGCAACAGATCCAGATGGAGATGCTTTAATCTATCAATGGGAAGAAGTTGACAAAGGCTCATCTGCAGGTAATTGGAACTCTGGTAATAAGCCTTTTTTTATGTCTTATGCACCTGTAACTACTCCTACTCGCTTGTTCCCAAAATTATCTGTTCTTAATTTAGGAACTTATACAACTACAGCAGGCGAATATTTACCAAGTACAGCCCAAACTCTTGCATTTAGATTAACCGCTCGTGATAATAAAATGGGAGGCGGTGGCGTTTGTTCATCTACAGCAAGTATCACTGTTAATGGCTCTGCTGGACCATTTTCAGTTACCTCTCAAAGTGTTACAGGTATTAGTTATCCAAGTGGTTCAACACAAACAATTACTTGGGATGTTAATAATACAGACGTTGCACCAATAAACTGCTCGAATGTGAACATATACATAAGTACAGATAATAGTACTACTTTTACTTTAGTGGCTGCTAATACACCTAATGATGGAACTGAAAACATTGTTTTACCTGTTGTTGCAGTTAATAAGCCATTAAGTCGTGTAAAAGTAGAGAGCGTTGGCAATGTGTTTTTTAGCATTAACAAAAAAATGTTTACGATAACAGCTAGTGTAACTTCATTAAATTCACTAAGTAATGATATTAATATTCAGCTTTATCCTAATCCTTTTACAAGCACTGTAAAAGTAGATATTAATTCAAATGACTTATTAGATGAAGATAAAACCAGTATAAATGTGTATGACATCTTGGGTAATTTAGTGCACTCTGAACCTATTAAAATTACAGCTAATTTCACTAAAACATTTGATTTTTCATCACTTGCTAGTGGAACCTATGTGGTAACTGTAACCGATGGTAAGCATAAATCTATAACTAGATTAGTGAAATTGTAGAAATAATTATTGAAATAAGGCCATACAATACCAAATTAAATTTTTTTATTTGGTTTTAATCAGTAGCTTTGGTCAATAATTATTAAATAAATACAATGAACACAGGAACAGTAAAATTCTTTAATGAGACTAAAGGATTTGGTTTTATCAAAGAAACCGAAACAGGCAATGAATATTTTGTACATGCTACGGGATTAATTGATAAAATCAAGGAAAACGACAATGTTACTTTTGAAATTAAAGAAGGTAAAAAAGGATTAAATGCAGTAAACGTAAAACTATCATAGGTCTTATATTTTAAACATTTAAAAATAAAAACTCCAATAAATGAATTTATTGGAGTTTTTTTATTGTATGGCTAAATCTAAACAAAAAGATAGGTAAATGATAAAAAAAAAAGTATTTTAGGCGAATAATTTTAACTAACTAACACTACAATATGGAACAAACAATTACACCAAAAACTGGACACCCTAAAGGACTTTACTTCCTGTTTTTTACTGAAATGTGGGAACGCTTTAGTTACTATGGAATGAGGGCTATCTTTATTTTATTTATGACTAAAATTCTTTTAATCCAAGATAAAGAAGCATCAGAAATTTATGGTAGTTACACAGGGTTGGTTTACCTTACTCCATTACTTGGCGGTTATTTGTGTGATAAATATTTAGGAAATCGTAAAAGTATTATTGTAGGTGGTTTATTAATGGCCATAGGGCAATTTTTAATGTTTGTGAGTGCATCTGTTGGCGAACATGGAGGTGTTTCAATTATGTGGGCAGCTCTTACGGCTATTATTATTGGTAATGGCTTTTTCAAACCTAACATCTCTACCATGGTAAGTCAGCTATATCCAGTAGGAGACAGGCGTATTGATAGTGCTTTTACTATTTTTTATATGGGGATTAATTTAGGCGCTTTCTTCTCTCCTTTAGTTTGTGGTTCTATGGACTTTAAATGGGGTTTCTTAACCGCTTGTATTGGTATGTTAATTGGCTTAGTTTTCTTTGTGGTTTACCAAAAGAAATATTTAATTTCTGAAGAAGGAAAAGAAATAGGATTACCAGTAAAAAAATTAGATATAAAAAATATAGTTGTCATCATTGCATCAATTGGTATTATCTTTTTTATGTTAAACTTTAAGCAACTGTTTAAAACAGATATGGATATAATTGGATATTTTATATATGGTGCTATGATAGTGATGCCAATTATTATTTTATCTGATAAGAGTTTAACATCAGTTGAAAGGAATAGAATTATTGTTGTGTTTATTATGGCCTTTTTTGTTATTTTCTTTTGGGGTGCATTTGAACAAGCAGGGGCTTCATTAACTCTTTTTGCTGATCGTCAAACAGATCGTCATATTTTTGGAACTGAAATGCCTGCATCTTATTTTCAATCAGTAAATCCATTAGCCATTATTATTTTGGCACCGCTTTTCTCAATGCTTTGGGGCTTTTTATACATTAGACGCTTAGAACCAAATTCACCTAAAAAAATGGCACTTGGTTTACTCTTAGTAGCTTTAGGTTATGTTGTAATTGCTATTGCTGTAAAAGGATTAGGTATTGATGCCAAAGTAAGTATGTGGTGGTTATTTGCTTTATATATTATTCACACTATGGGTGAATTATGTTTATCGCCAATTGGTTTATCAATGGTGGCTAAATTAGCGCCACTCCGTTTATCATCTTTAATGATGGGAACTTGGTTTTTAGCCAATGCAGCGGCTAATAAATTTGCAGGTACATTAAGCGCACTTATCCCTCCTACTCCAGACCCAACAAGTACTGAACCAATTACATACCCTTCATTTGTTGGGTTTCAAATAACTAACTTATATGAGTTTTTTATGTTATTTGTATTTATGACAGGAGCAGCTGCACTCATTCTGTTCTTACTAAGTTCGTGGTTACAAAAAATGATGGCCGAAGATCAAGCCTAAAATATAACAATCATCAATAAACTACCCCTGAAAACATCAGGGGTTTTTTAATCTAAAAATTATGTCAACTAACTTAACCATCGAAGAAATTCAAGATTTTAAAGGTAAATACCCTAAACAAATTTGGCCTTTGTTTTTTAGCGAGATGTGGGAGCGTTTTAGTTTCTACGGTATGCGCGGTATGTTGGTGTTTTTTATGGTAAACCAACTCAATTTTGATGAAGTAGTAGCCAATTTACAATATGGTGCAACACAAGCATTTGTTTATGCCTTTACATTTATTGGCGGCTTATTTGCCGATAAAATTTTAGGTAAAAGACGCTCGTTATTTTGGGGTGGTTTATTAATGATTGTTGGAAGTATTTTATTAGCAATTGATCCTAAATTATTCTTTTTTACAGGTATTGCATTTAATGTGGTAGGAACTGGTTTTTTTAAGCCCAACATTTCAAGTATGGTGGGTAATTTATATAAAGATGGCGATCACCGTGTAGATGCTGGTTTTATGTTGTTTTATGCAGGAGTTAATTTAGGTGCATTAATGGGTGGGTATTTATGCGTAGCCATTGGAAAAGGTCAACTTTTTGGTGATATAATAGCTGAAAATATCCGTTGGAATATTGCTTTTGGTATCTCCTCTGTGTTTATGATAATTAGTTTATTAACCTTTGTGCAAACACAAAAGAAATTGGGTAACATCGGTTTGTCTCCACTACTTCATCTACCTGAATCTAAACGTAAACTATCAGAATATTTAACCTTTGCTGGCTCTTTGGTGATGGTACCAATTATTATGATAATGGTTTCTAAAACTGAATATACAGATATATTTATGTACACAATTGGACCTGTAGCTCTGCTTTATGTATTTTACGAAATGAAGAATTTTAGTTCAGTAGAAAATAAACGCCTACTGGCCGCCCTATTATTTATGATATTCTCTATTTTCTTTTGGGCATTTTTTGAGCAAAGCGGAGGCTCATTAAGTTTATTTGCTGCTAATAATCTACATGACAATTTATTGGGTTTAAAACTTGACCCTAATGGCGTAAATAATTCATCAAATTCGTTATTTGTTATTTTATTTGCCACACCACTTGGTTTATTATGGTTGTGGTTACATAAAAGGAAAATGGAACCCAATACGATTGTGAAATTTGGTTTAGGATTTTTATTTCTTGCTGCTGGTTTTTATATTTTTTACTATACTAAATTCTTCAGCGATGAAAATGGATTTACATCGCTTAATATTTTTACATTAGGTTGGTTTATTATCACCTTTGGTGAACTTTGTTTATCACCAATCGGTACATCGGTAATGACAAAATTATCTCCTACCAAACTTCAAGCTGTAATTATGGGCATGTGGTTTTTGGCAAGTGCTTACGGACAATATTTTGCGGGATTATTAGGAGCCAATATTGCAAGTGCTTCCGAAAATGCCAACAATGTTGAGAAATTAAACATCTACGCTGATGGCTATAAACAACTTGGATTATACGGTTTAATTGCTGGAATTGTATTAATCATGATTTCTCCGCTAATGAAAAAGTTGATGGGGGGTGTCAAATAAATTTAACTTATTTTGGCATTAGATTTGATTACAGAACCTTGTTATGTTTACATGGAAAGATATATCAATTGCAGGAATTATTATTCTAGCTATTGTATTTTATACCTGTAAAGACAACGCGCTTCAGGCATCTATTAAATCTCCTGAAAATAAAGTAAGTAATTACCTAACCACCGAAAGTCATTTATTCAAATTCGTTTCAGAAAACACTTATACCGAATATAAAGATGGGCAACAACTTGTAAATTGGATAACTTTTGATGAGGCTTATTTAAAATGCAAAAAAAATCCTCGCCCAATTTTAATAGATATTTACACAACTTGGTGTGGACCTTGTAAAATGATGAGTTCACAGACATTTAACCATCCACAAATAGCAAAATACATTAACGATAATTTTTATGCCGTTAAATTTGATGCTGAATCAAAAGATAGTGTTCGATTTGATAAATATTTATTCGTATCAACCGATGCTACTAACCCAAAAGCACCACATCAGTTTGCCGCTTCAATACTAGATAATCAACTAGCTTATCCATCAATAGTATTTTTAAATAATCAAATTCAGCGCTTAGATATTATAAAAGGATTTATGCCTCCCCAAAAATTTGAACCTATTATAACGTATTATGGTTCTGGCGATTACCAACACATTAAATGGGAAGAGTATCAAAAACAATTTACTTCTACTATTAAGTGAATGTAAGGTGTTTATTTTGCTAATTATTCTAAAAGAATTATATCAAAGTTTTATAAATGCATACTCGCTTTTTTAGCTAATAAAGCATCTTCTCCTTCTATATTATCCTCATCTTTAATACAACAATCTACAGGGCAAACGGCCGCACATTGTGGTTCGTCGTGAAAACCAACACACTCCGTGCATTTATCGGTAACAATGTAGTAAATATCCATACTAACTGGTTCTTGAGGATCTTCTGCATCTACAGTTTTGCCAGAGTTTGCTCCTGTAAAAGCACCTTTTAAAGTTGTTCCATCAGCATAACGCCATTCAGCTCCACCTTCATATATTGCATTATTTGGACATTCTGGTTCACAGGCTCCACAATTAATGCATTCATCTGTAATTTTAATTGCCATTTTAATTAATTTTGTTCTCTACATTAAAAATTTCAACGCGCAAATATAATATTATTTTATGACCTTAAAACAACGTGAAGAAGCATTTGTTCAACTGGGTTTGTTTATAAACCGACATTTCTCTAATGAATGGCTGCCAAAAGAAGAACGATTTCATAAAGATTTATTAAAGCTTACCTCTATAGCTTTTACCTATAATGGCTGGTTTACTCCCGAAAATATTAATCAAGCACTCAAAGGCATTGGCTATATGTTAAATCCAAAAGATGTAAGTGATTTTTCGAGTAAGGTGGCTGAAGCCAAAACCAATAAAACCATAGCTGTAATTATGGCGGGAAATATTCCTGCCGTGGGGTTTCATGATATGATGTGCGTGTTATTAAGCGGACACAACATTCTTATTAAAGTATCGAGTGATGATCCTGCCCTTATTCCTTTTTTAGCTGGCATGTTAATTTATTTTGAACCCCAACTGGCTTCTAAAATTAATTTTTCGGAAAATAAACTCAGTAATTTTGATGCGGTAATTGCTACTGGCAGCGATAATACAGCTAAATATTTTGAGTATTATTTTGGGAAATACCCACATATAATTAGAAAAAATCGTAGCTCAATAGCCATTTTAAACGGACAAGAAACAAAAGAAGAATTGTGTTTATTGGGAAAAGATATTTTTGATTATTATGGGTTGGGTTGCCGAAATGTAAGTAAATTATATGTGCCAACTGGTTACAAATTCGACACCCTTTTTGAAGCAATTTATGATTTTAAATATGTGCTAGATAATAAAAAATACAACAATAATTACGAATATAATCGAGCCATTTACCTTTTAGATTTAATTCCTTTTTTGGATAATAATTTTTTAATGATACGCGAACATCAAGATTTACACGCCCCTACTTCGGTGTTATTTTATGAAACATACAGTAATCAAAACGACGTTGTTAATAAGATAACACCATTAAAAGATAATATACAATGTATTGTTTCTAATTTTGAAATAAAGGATTTAAAAACGATAGCACTCGGTAAAACTCAACTTCCAAGTATTTTTGATTTTGCTGATGATGTAAATACCATTGAGTTTTTAAATACTTTGCTATAAAGTTGATAAATAAAATGATTAAAAAAATAAAATATTTGATTTGTTTTGGTGTATTACTATCGTTTAGTTCTACCGCTCAAACAACTGTTTTATTTAATGAAACCGACTCTGTATCGCATATAGTTTTGCCTAATGTTTTTACCCCCAATTTTGATAGTATAAACGATGTGTTTAGGCCTTACCTTGATGAAATTACAGAAATGCATTTCAGTATTTTTAATCGTTATGGCAATTTAATTTTTGAAACAAACAACCTACGTGGTTTTTGGGATGGTAGAACAACCAGTGGCGAACCTTGTAAAGATGGCGTGTATTTTTGTGTATTAACCGCTACTGGTGTAGATGGAAAGAAATATAAAGAAAAAACATTTATACAACTTTTCACTAATGGCTTCTACAAGTAATCAACCTCTTTTATCAGTTCAAAAAATTTCATTTAACTATAGTAGAGCTACTCAATTTAAAGGTATTAACGCTGTTTCGCTAGATGTTCATCAAGGTAAAATATTAGCTATTATTGGAAAAAGTGGAAGCGGTAAAACAACCTTACTAAAATGTATTTACGGGCTAGAAGATTTACACCAAGGCACCGTTGAAATAGAAAAGCAAAAAGTATTAGGGCCAGCCTATAATTTAATTCCTGGTCATGAATCCATGCGCTTAGTTAGCCAAGATTTTTATGTATTGGACAACCATACCGTAGAAGAAAATATTAAAGATAAATTAATGGGTTATACGGATGAATTTAAACAAAAACGATGTCAGCAATTATTAAAATTATTAGATTTAAAAACGTTTAAAGATTTAAAAGCTATTAATTTATCCTCAGGACAAAAACAAAGAGTAGCAATAGCTCGTTCATTAGCCGAATTTCCGAAAGTATTATTGCTAGACGAACCATTTAGTAACCTTGATTTACCATTGCGCGATAAAATTTTCACCTACATTCGTCAGCAAATTAAAAAAGAAAAATCGGCGGTAATATTAGTAACTCATCAGCCAGAAGAAGCGTTGCGCTATGCCGATGAAACGGCTGTTATGGAAAATGGCAAACTCATTCAATACGACAATACGTTTAAGGTGTATTATCAGCCAAAAACAAAACAAGTTGCGGCATTAATGGGACGCTACATTACACTTGAACAGGCTGATTTTGTATCGAATAAAATTAAACTCCCAAAAAATCAAACCTACATTCGCCCTAACCAATTACAAATTGTTGAGAGTAAAAAAGAAGCTCACTTACAAGTTACTGTAACAAATGTGTTTTTTAACGGTTATGGATTTGAATATTTTGCTGAAACAAGTCAAGAAAACAGTGTGTACTTTTACGCAAAAGACAACAGTATTCAAATAGGAAGTACTGTTAATTTAAAAATTACCTGGTACTAGTTAACGGTTTACCGCTAAAAGAAGAGCGACTTCCAATAAGAAATTTTTACTCACGGCTCCAGAAGCTTCATTCAACCTGCCAAAGGCAGACAGGCACAGGATTAAATCGAAGCAGAGCTTCGTTTAATCCCTATATGTTAGTGACAGTGTTAAATCAGTCTGTTATTACTAATTTTTCAAGCGAAATTACTTGATTGCCTTGTGTGATCTGAAGAAAATACAGTCCGCTTGGTAAATTGTCACTGCGCAGAGTGATTGTCTGTCCCGAAATATTATTTATTTGTTTTACTGCCTGTCCATATATGTTGTAAATTAGCAGGGTTGCATTTCTGAAAGGATTGTCGGTATGTAAAGTTGCCTGATCAGAAAATGGATTTGGAAAGATATAAACGTTTGAATTTGCATTTAGAGTGTAATTGTTTATGCCTGTAGCACTATTGAAATGTATTAATCTTTCAAATACTTTCATTTTATTATTAACAGTATCTTTTGTAAGCCATGCCAAATAAAAATTATTTTCATCTATTTTATTAAATCCAGGATATACTGAACCAAAACCGTTATGAGTATAAGCTAATGTGTCAACACTGAAAGTTCCAACATTTCCCCAATTTGTAGAGTAAGTAAAACCAACATCTTTTTTTGTATCGTCAAAAAGCGATGAACCAATTGGCCTTTGCTCGTAAGCGATTCCAACGAAGCCTTTATTGTTGCATTCTATGTGAGCGAACTGTGATAATTTATTAAGATTACTTATAGTATCTGGTACTGTCCAAGTGTTACCAAAATCTGTAGAGCGTTGAAAATAAATTTTATTCTGGCCGTCAAAAGCAAGATAAACAAAATGAGTATTTGATATTGAATCATAAGCATAGGCAAGATTAGGGTCTTTAGAAGTAGATAATAAAGTTGTTGTTGGTAGAGATGAAATAGGATTCCAAGAAGTTCCTCCGGTGAACGAACTTCTATACCAAACTTTCGTAGGTAAAGGGGCTTCCTTCCAAGCACACAGAACAGTATCGCCAATTGAAATTACTGAAGGCCATTGCCCCTGTCCTGTAAGGTTACTTAACGGATAAGCAGATGTTAAAAATGTCCCATTATGAAATACTCTATGAAAAACTGTTGTGTCTGTTGAAGATTCTATGTGCCATACAAAATGTATTTTTCCGTTAGAGGATGCGTAAATGGAGGGAGCGGCTACTTTACCAATAGAAGAAACAGGAGGGATTGAAGTCCAAGTATTACCGGTATCATTAGAGAATATTGCTTTTATCTGTGCAGAGATAACACCTTCTTTCCAACAAAGCCAAATTGTGTCGTTATGAAAAGTAAGTGTTGCTGAATTTATGTTGTTTCCCGTATATGCAGTTTTTCGTATCCATATTCCGGATTGATGTACATTAAGAAATATCGTGTCTGAATTATAGTAAACAAGATAGCGGTCCGATACACTGTTGCCAGCCATTAATTTAGTGTTGTTGAAACAAAATTGGGTGTTGATTTTTTCATTTGCTACAGGCGAGACCGTATTAATTAGCACCTGAGCTTGTAAATTATATGCTAATAAAACAGTTAGAACAAAGAGTGATGTTAAAAGTGCTTTCATATTTGTAATTTTTATGTTTTTATTATGACTGTCAAAATCAATAAAGGTTTAAAATGTTAGTAAATTATAATGCTATTTTGTTGTCTTTAAGCATTGGCACTAACGGCAGCTTGTGAAAAAACTCAATGTAATTAACACAAGCTGTTTGTTACTTATGAAATAAATATACGAATAAAAAATGAATAACAAGTATCTTTGTTTATGCCAATTATTAGTCCTAAAAGCCGCACCCAGATTGAGTTTAAAAGCCTCTAAGATTTTATTGAAATGTATAATGCAGTAAGATTTATAGATGCTTTTGTAGAAAAACTTGAACTCGACAAATTATTTTTTATTAATAAAACAGTAAAAGTTGAGGGCCGCCCTAGCTTTACCAATCAACTATTTTTAAAAATTTATTTTTATGGATATT
>CAUJCR010000040.1 GCA_963169355.1 Bacteroidota bacterium
GATATTGTTGTGGATATTGGGTTTACTGACATTGGTATTGTTTTCATTTATTGCCGGCAGTCCTGTTCGTGATTACCCATTATTTTTATTGTCAATATTTATGGCGGGAATCGGCTTTTCCACCGTATTTACATTCATATCGGCCATCGGCGCCAAGACGGGCAATAGCCATATCCTGACGGCTATATTGGGATTTCCCTGTGTAATTCCGATTTTGTTAGAGTTATTAAAACTATCTGCCAACAGTGTTGGATTATTGAATGACACGGATTTCACGACCGATATACTCATATTAACTGCTGTCGATACAATACTCTTAAGCTTGTCTTTTATTTTATTTCCATTTATTTGGCGGGATTAATCCTAGTCTATTCATGGCATCCTAATTTGTCTAAAATCGGACATATTCGATTGCCAGTAACAATTGTAAGGTAAAAATAATACCAAATAAAATATACCCTTATGTCTTACCATCAAACAACATCAATAAAGAAAATAATAAAAAGACAACCCAGGTTAATAACGTAGTCTTAGATGCATATTTAAATGCAGTTAATAATACTCTATTCAAATCAATCACACAATATTGAGTTAGTTTAGGCTATTTTTATTTCTAAATAATAAATAAAGGCTAAATACCCAACCTATGATGCTATGACGAAGAATTCCATCTTGAAAAAAATTCACGGTCGTTCCTAAAGGATTAAAATAATGAATAATCGTGTACGCATATAGTAAAATGCATATACATAAAAGACCTATTTAAATAATGACATTATAAAATATATTCTTGATTTTGAAAAACTTGTAAATATAGAATAAGATAAACATGGTTAAAAAAAAGAATACCCAAATACCGATAAATGAAGGTAAGGTAAAAACGATCCCATATATTATATACCCTAATGTCTCACCATCAAACAACATGAATAAGCTAATGAGTAAAAAAACAACCCATGTTAATAACGTAATCTTAGATGCATATTTAAATGCAGTGAATAATATGCTTTTCATATCAATCATCTTTGATCAAGTAAATTTGTCACCTTGAATATCTTGTATTGCTTTCGGCTTTACTTTTCTATTTCTTAGAATCATGAGATATCCAAAAAAAGTGCATCCTAAAACAAAGAAGAGAAGAGCCCAATCATCCTCAAATTCAATCGTTTTTCTCTCATAGTTGAAGTAATTGTTAATTACAAAAGTGTAAATCCATATCGTAATAATGAGATAAATAAAAAATATTGACAATTTTAAAAATATCGATTCTTTTTTTATGAACTTAATTATAAGAAAAAATAAGGTGAAAAAAATAAAATAAACAATTAACATCAACAATGTAAATGGCATCCCAAATACAAACAAATATAAGAAATATCCAAATGACCACTCATCAGGTGCAATAGCTCTTATTGCCCAGAAAATTATTGTATTTACCCATACAAACAATGTAGTTTGCCAGGCATAATTCCATGCAGTTAATAATATTCTATTCATATCAATCACACAATATTGAGTTAGTTAATTCTATTTTTATTTCTAAATAATAAATAAAGGCTAAATACCCAACCTATGATGCTATGATTAAGAATTCCATCTTGAAAAAAATTCACTTTAGTTCCTAAAGGATTAAAATAATGAATAATTGTGTACACATATAGTAAAATGCATATACATAAAAGACCTATTGAAATAAGGACCTTATAAAATATATTCTTGATTTTGAAAAACTTATAAATATAGAATAAGATAAACATGGTTAAAAAAAAGAATATCAAGATGCCTATAAAAACCGGAATTGAAAAAACAGCTATATACAAAAGGAAACCCAAAGTACTATTGTTGAAAATTTCTATTATAGGTCGAATAAGAAAAATACCATAAGTAATAATGGTCATCCTCCATGCATAATTCCATGAAGATAGCAATATTCTATTCATATCAATCACACAATATTGAGTTAGTAATTGGGGTATTCCCTTTGAATAGTGCCCCCCAATGCAGTTTGATAAATATGAAAATTCTATTCTTCAAATAGCGATTTGTTTAGACGCATTCTATTTTCAACTGCATTATCTTCCAGCTTCTGTTCTCCCTTTAAATCACCGGCAAAATTCTTTAGCAAAATACTGGGATAAAACCGGATCGCAATATCCAACTCCAAGAATCTGTCCAATATAAAAGTAGGGTCTTTTTCTACCCTTGATACCGCCATCATCACAGTCGCTTTGCTTTGAAGATCAAAGTTGTTCCCACTCAGATAGTAATAAATCAGGGAGCAATTTCCGTGTGTCCTGATGTATGCTGAGAGATGTGACCTATCGATCTCAGACCCGTACAGGTTTACCACTGCAGCACAAGTGTCCATAGAAGGGAGCTTACTCACAAATGCTGATTTGTGCTGGCTCAACCCATACATGCTATAACCCATTACTATGATCAATACGTATAATACTTTCATTGCAAAGAGTTTTTAGCCCACTTCCCCCTCTGCCAAAACCAATCACCCAACTTGTAGTACCAGAGTGGAGCAAAAATTATTAAATAAATAATTGGGTATATAAAATTATTAAAATAGAATAGTAAGTATTCACAATTATCTGATTTAATATTAATTGAAATTAACCTGCCAAAAAAATCAAAACCAAAAACGAAATCTACTATAATATAGGATATTATGAATAAAATAATGATGGTAATGAATCCCCATAAGTACATGTACAATAAATCACTTACTTTTTTTGTAATTAAAATCAATATAAAATAAAAAATAATCCCTGAAAGCGAGCCGTATGCATATATTAATTTTATAAATATCTTTGAAATAAGGCTATAATTTGAATAATAATAATTCTGACATGAAATATTAAAAAACCGGAGCAAGCAGCCTTCTAAAACTACCCATAACAAAAGATAACAAACAAATAGTAAAATTAGAAAAGTAGCCCTCATTATTCACAAGAAATAAAATTAACAGGAGTATTACTTTTCAACTTACCATCCAACTCATTGTAGTTTATTCTGGCCTTAGTTATATTTATGGCAGGTTCGGAATATCCCGGTTCAGAAACTACCTGCCCACCGAATTGATTAATAAAAGCTCCTGCTTTCAACATCAGGTTTTTCCACGTTTCATGTGCTATATTATAGTATGTATCGTCATCACAATTCCATGCCCATGGTTGCATGCCCCCAAGTTTTACCAGACCGCTTGTGTAAGCTCGATCGGCAGCTTTGGTATAGAAAAGTATTTTTCCTCGTGTATTGGTCTTGATGCCAAACTGCCTATTGCTATTCACTAAGACCTATTTTGCATTTTTTAACAAATATCGGTCGTAACTCACAATAGTATAAGATGATTCCAATAATGATAGTCACTACATCAATCCATCCTTTTAAATGAATGCCTCTGATCCAGTCTATCAGATATTTGTAATCTTTCATAAAGTGAAACTTCATAAATGCAAGAAGTATCAGGCATATTATTACAATATATAGAATGGTGTTTTTCAATATTCCCAAACTGAATACTGGCTTAGAAATTCTAATTAAATATGCATATCCCAATAAAGCAAATACAATTAACTCCCCACCCATAATTATCATAAAACAACCATATATCAAACTATTCTCCAGCATTCTTTCATTTTTATGGACATCGTTGGCAGTAAACCAATAGAAAATAAAGGAACATATTGAAACCAGCACACCAAATAAAAGACAATACATTATGTATTTAAGAATAAATCTTATCATGGCTCTTTATTGTTTGGGAATACATGTGATAGGACTTTGTCCTTTCAAGGCATTTTTGACAAATCCCCAATTAGGAGTAGATCGAACAGGCTCTAATTTTGTAGATGAACCCTGATGATTATTAATAAAAGCCTCTACTCCATCCTGCATGCTTCGCCATTGTTTGTCAGCAAAATGAAAAATGAATTCATAAACATAGTCATTAAACCAATTATCTGCCCGGTCTACACCTTTAGTATAGAAAAACTTTTCTCCCTGTGCATTGGTCTTGATGCCGAACTGCCTGTTGCCGCTTACCGGATGTGTACCCGTATCTGGCCCTTTGATTGTACTAAATACCCAAAAGTTAGTCTCTTTCTGTGCACATACTACAGCCCCATCATCGGGTCCTGTTATTTCAATTTCAATTCTTGCTTTAACAGGATTACTTGAGTTCCAGATCGGTCCGTCAATTAACAGGTCTAATGGTGAATATATAGCATCATCATTGACATGGTCATTCCATGTCAATCTGATATGCTCTACCAGCTCTGTATCGGTATAGGTTTGACCATTGGGCTTTTTAGGCATTTGATTGATCTTGACCCGGTATTCATCTATATTGGCAAATCTGCCATACGCATCATTGATAGACTGTATCTTCCAAGGAGGACTGAAGGAGTTAAGGTAATTAACGATAGCAAGCTCAGGGGTAAATGTTAATAGATCCTGCCAATCAAGAAGATTGACTGTTGGTGTTTGATTTTCACATCCCCGCACTAATGCATAAGGATCATTTTGTATCAGATTCCACAACTCAAAAAACCGTTGCCGCACATAGCCTTCATTATTATCCAATAGATCGAGCATCGCACCATGATAAGATTTGATCCCTGTTTCTTGGACATGATCTTCAACATGATCCATGAGAGCCACCAGATCCGAGACATGACCGGAAAGCCACCCTACAGCTATGGCATAATTGCCGGAATACTGAATAGCATCTAAATACCGACTGGCGATACCTGCTATTGCGCAGTCATCATCAAAAGTAACTTCATCAAAATCCGGATCTATTGTGTAGCAACTATATACCATCGGTAAGAGTTGCTCAATGCTCTGACTGAATCCGTAAACCGTCTTTAATTTCAGTAAATGACTTTTTAATTGTTTCTTTACATAAAATCCCAGACCACTCAATGGGTCGCCACCACCACCTGATCCACCACCCTGACCAGAATGAGGATCCCAGATGTTACCCCCACCAGTGTAATTGAAATCGTCATTATGACCGAAACCATTATTGCTCCCTGATGGAATATCCGGGTAGTGCAAGACAAAATATCCCCATACAAACTTACCCCAAGACCCACCTATCGAGTAACACCCTCTCGTTTCTGGCGGGCAACATTCTTCCCATATCAACATCGGCATCTTTATATCATACCTCTCTTCAAGTTCCATACTGTCTCTTATCGCATTCCCATACTGTACATAGCTGCTATCCACTATGCAAAACAAGTTTTTTCTAAATGTATTGAGCAGGTAGAGTCTTGTATAAGCCAGCTTCTTTGACAACCCTGTACCACTTGTCAGCGCATTATTGTTTACTATATAATCACGATCTACCAGATTGTAGATATATCTGTTGTTGCTCATGGGCTGCACGAATAGCAAAGCCGTTACATCATTATTACGGACTAAAGGTACAATCATTAAGGGAAGACTATCCGACGTCTTTTGTATAAAAGATGCCTGCCATACAAAAGAACCATAGGTCTCATAAAGATAATTCAGAAAGCTGTCTGCCGTGTT
>CAUJCR010000041.1 GCA_963169355.1 Bacteroidota bacterium
AAAACATTTTCCTTTACTTACTCAATTTGCCTGAGTACAATTATTCAATCTCGGTGAAATATCTCTTCTTTATGGTTGATTACTTAGAAATCAAAAGAAACTTTAAGGAAATACAAAAGAAAATAGACAGCTTAAACTATGTGAGAAAAGTAAAGTGGATGTCCATTTTACTTCAAATAAAAGAACAAGGATATTTTGATAAAAGAATCACGAATATTGATTTAGAATATATTATATTTTTGAGTTATAGTGTAAGAGTAACTTACTTCCAAACAGTCGAGCCTAGAGATTATAAAAAGTCCGAATTTATACTAATAGTCAATAAGCTAATACTGCCATATTTAAGCAGAACGGGATTGACAGTTTTTGAAAATTGGTTGTCAAGACAACACAAATAAATGTATTGTCGGCAGTTATAACTTTTTGTTATAGGACTATTGGTGTATGCTTCCAAACCACAAATTTACGCAATTTGTATGAGGTATTTTGATTACAAGCCATAAAAAAACCTGTTGCTTTCAGCAACAGGTTTTTTAAAAAGAACTCTTTGTAAAGCAAAACTACTCTTTAATAAACTTCACAGCACCGCCATTAGACGACTGGACGAAGTAAATACCTTTTGTAAGAGTACTTACATCAATGCTGTTGTTTCCTGCATTTAGCTTTTGAGTAGCAACCGTAGCACCAAGCATATTTACGATTATGATGTTCGTAGTTTCTTTTACTTTAATATTCAAAATGCTGTTTGTTGGGTTTGGATAAATGGCAAAGTCTGTCGACAAATAGAAATTATCTGCAATTCCTGCACTAACATCTGTGTTATTGTATCTAAGCAGAACAAAATCACAAGAGCCCGTGCAATTGCTGCCTGCTACCACAATTTTACCATCAGATTGTAGTTTTACTGCTTTTCCACGATCTTCATCAGTCGTAGCAACTGAGGTTACTACAATTCCATTTGAAGAAGAACCGAAGGTGTTATCTAAAGTCCCATCAGAGTTATATCTGATTAGCAAAAAATCAGAGGCACTACCTGAACTATACGCTGAACCTGTAACGACAATTTTACCGTTTGGCTGAATCGCCAAATCTTTTCCGTAATCATAAGTGGCAATAGTACCAATTTGAGTAGATACCATACCATTAGTCCCGAAACTGGTGTCTTTTGTACCATCTTGGTTTAAGCGAATTAATTTTACATTCGTTTGCGTTATGTGAGAATAAGTTGCCAATAATTTACCATCATTTTGAATGTATAATTTGCTTTCGGTTGCCATATCCGATTCTTGGAAATACCCATTTGTTGCATAAGTAGCATCAAGAGAGCCGTCTGAATTTAGGCGAGCCAAAGCAAAATTGTTGTTTTTTGAACCGGCAATTAATATTTTACCATCATTTTGAATGATTAAAGAATGAAGAGAAGATAATGTAAATGAACCGAATGAAAATGCTTTTAAAATACCATCTCCATCAAAAGTATTGTCTAATGTCCCATTCGTATTTAAGCGGATGATTGCATTTTTAGCAAACATATCTGTTCCAGCCATAGCCACTAAAACAATTTTTCCATCGCTTTGTAATGCTGCCCCTAATGCGTAATCATAAGCATACCCGTCAATATCTAATTGGTATTTTCCGCTTGTAGCAAATGTATTGTCAAGTGTCCCGTCAGAATTAAGACGAATTGCTGCAATGTCTGAATTATTGTTTGAGGAGTTTTGTGCTCTTCCCACTACTACAATCTTTCCGTCATTTTGTAATAGCACGGAACTCGCATCATCATTTTTGCCGTTGAAATCCACATTAACAATCCCATTTGTACCAAAACTGTTGTCTAAACTACCATCCGAATTATACCTAACAACAGCCATATCATCGTTTCCTGACCCCATATATATGGAGCCGACAACAATGATTTTGTTGTCCGGTTGTATAACCATATCGAATGCTTCGTGAGCATTAACAGTTGTTACTATACCATTGGTTCCAAACGATACATCTAATGTCCCGTCTTGTGCATTTGCACCTGTTGCAATCAAAAAAAATGATACGATTGCTGCTGAAAGTAATGATTTATTATTCATGTTATTTGTTATTTAAGTCCTACTCGTTTGGTTTTTCGGTTACACCCCGTTTTTTTAAATGGTTGTCAGTTCCCATTTTTGTTTGCAAAGGAAAGTGTTCCATATACAATTGTCAATAGTACAAATGTACTATGATGTTACGGTGGTGGTCGTTCTTGTCTGTTTGTGTGGTGTCCCGCCATTGCACACAACGGCAGCCTGTGAAAAAACTCAATGTAATTAACACAAGCTGTTTGTTATTTATGAGATAAATATACAAATAAAAAATGAATAACAAGTATCTTTGTGTATGCCAATCATAACTCCTAAAAACCGCACACAGATTGAGTTTAAGAGCCTCGAAGATTTTATTGAAAAGGATAATGCAGTAAGATTTATAGATGCTTTTGTAGAAAAACTTGAACTTGATAAATTACTTTTTATCAATAAAATAGTAAAAATTGAAGGACGCCCCAGCTTTACCAATCAACTATTTTTAAAAATATATTTTTATGGATATTTAAATGGCATTCGTTCATCACGCAAATTAGCAAAAGAATGTGCACGTAATATTGAAATGCAGTGGTTGTGTAACGGACTTATGCCTAACTACCATAGCATAGCTGATTTTAGAAAAGTAAACCCACAAGCCTTGCGTAATACCTTTAAATTATTTGTTTCTTTTTTAAAAGATGCTGATTTGATTTCTTGCCAAACCATTGCCATTGATGGAACAAAAGCAAGAGCGCACAATAGCAAAAAGAATAATTACAATCAAAAGAAAATTGATAGACACTTTACTTATATCGAAGAAAAAACAAATCAATACCTAAAAGAGCTTGATGCAGCAGATAAACACGAACAAAACGAAAAGATAAAAGACATTGAAAACAAATTAGAAAAACTAAAAACACAAAAAATAAAGTACGAGCAACTACAAGAGCAATTACAAAACAGTAATGAACCCCAAATAAGCACAACCGATGCCGATGCTAGAGCATTACTTATTCACGGACAAGTAGTAGAAGTAAGCTACAATACACAAGCGGCAGTAGATGACAAACATAATTTAGTTGTGGCAACACACACCATTAATCGTAACGATAGAAACGCCTTATCAAACATTGCAAAAGAAGCACAGCAAAACATAGAAACCAAAGAAATTACCATACTGGCAGATAAAGGTTACAACAACGCCAAGGAAATACAAGCCTGTCAGCAAGCAGGAATAACAACTATTGTGGCGCAACAAGAGCTTGTAAACAGTAACACAAAAGGCACAACACAAGAATATTTAGTAACTAATTTTATATACAACAAAGAAACCGATAGTTATACCTGTCCGCAAAATCAAACACTCACAACAACAGGCACTTGGCACACTAAGAAACGAGAGGGTGGATCACATCAATTTAAGAAGTACAGAACCAATGCTTGTAAAACTTGCCCTGTATTAAAACTCTGTACTGCTAAAGCCGATGGACGAAGAGAAATAGAACGAAGCGAATATGCAGAGGCAACAGAACTCAATAATAGAAACTACAAAGAGCAATACCAATTATATCGCAAGCGGCAGGAGATTAACGAACATATTTTTGGAACCATAAAACGAGTTTGGGGTTATTATTACACCAATTTAAAAGGACTAAAAAAAGTAAATGGAGAATGGAGTTTAATTATGTTGGTTTATAACATGAAACGAACAATTAATATACTTGGTTTTGACGAACTGATGCACAAATTACACGCTTGGAAGCCGCAGTACAAAAAGGAATGGCTTTATGCACAAAAAACGAACAAAAAAGAAGCGTTTATACGAACTTTATTTTTTGAAACAAAAATGGCAGCTTAAAAAAATGCTATCGTTATAACGTAATTATGCAAGCCTACTATTTTTTTACAAACCGATTTTCTCAGTAATAATTTAAATCGCTAGTTTTTTCACAACCTGACGTTTTGCGGCTTTGCGTTCGGGCGGGATTTTACCACCAAACTTAATTACGAAGCCGAAACTTCAAATTTACGAAAAACTGTCATACGAAGACGTTCGCCCCGCCTGATGCAAAACCGCTGTTATGGGCTGGTTTTTCTGTCCGACTGTCCTGAATGACAGTCAGACGAAAAACTTAAATATACTTAGTAGTAAAACCCGACAAATTAACTCCTGTAATTGCAGTAACGACAAGACGTTGTTCGGTTGGTGTGCAATTTCTTAGTTTAAAAGCAACTCTATTTGGCTGAACTCTGTCGGCACTTGCACCAAGTAATTTGTAATATTCGTGTACAGTCCCATTTGAAACAGCGATTACATAATCGCATTTTCTTACTTTGGTTAAGTTAATTTTCCAAGCTCGTCTTGTTGCACCGATTACCGTGGGAACTGAAAGAATATTATGTCGGATATTTACAGCAATAATTGTCATAAACTTTTCTTTAAGCTGCAATTCCTAATCCAACAAACATTGCTATTAGCAAAACGACAACAACAATAATCATTATTTTGGTTTGCTTTTTCTTTTTGTCCCTTTTTTCAATGAGTTTTACATACCATTTGTTTTTCAAATCGTCAAGACTGTCTTGACAATCTGCTATCATTGCATTGATAGAGTTTCCTTCAAATCGTCTTAGCTTTTTAATTCCTTCGTTTGCTTTTTCAATGCAAGTGTCAGTAAAATTAATTTCTTCATAGAAAGGTTTCCATAACGCTTTTTGGTCGCCCATTGTTTGTTGTTGAAATTCTGCATGTGATAAGTCAATTACATTTTTGATTTTGTCCACAGCCGTTTTTGTAATTCGCAAAATTGTTTTTTCAATGTCTTCTGCTGTGTCAGGAAACGAAATTTTTGCAATACTGTCCGCATTGTAAAAATGGGAGTCAAATTTCCAAGGCTGTGCCGCCTTTTCATCTCTTTTCATTCTTGCGACTTCGGCTTCCGCTTTTATTTGGTCAGCCGTTTTTTCTGGTTCTACATAAACTGTTTTTGTAATTGTAGAACTCTCATTGAAAGAAGAACTTTTGCTTTCTTTTTTGTGATTATTCTCATATTCGATTTTGCATCTGTCAGAGCAAAAGCCTTTTTGAGAAATCCAATTCTTGCCTGTAAACGTGTTAGCAAGGTCTTTAAGTCCGTTCTCTTCGTAGGAACGTCCGCAGTTTTTACATTTGTATGCCATATTTATTTTGTTTTAAGTGTTTACTTGTCAAAATAGATATGAGCTGTTTGTCTGTCGGTAAGTTTTCTGTCTTACCGCTATGGTCGTCAAACTTGCCCATAACGTAGCGGACGCTTTGCGAAGCTACGAAGAAAAACGGAGTTTTTCGTAGGAGTTTTGCAAAACGGCCTGTTGGGCGAAGCCCAGCGGGACGTGCAGCGTCCGCTACGTTGGGTCGAAAGCCCGCTAGGGTTTCGACCCAACTTATTTATTGACGAAGTTAATCATTCTTTAATTAAAATACAAGAACCTCTGATTAACCAATAAAATACAGTGTTTTCGGTGAATTTTAGTTGCGTATTTGTAATTGTAAAAAATAAACAGTACTTTCGTATTAGATGACAACTATTGATTTATCCTGTTTTACTTTTTCCGTTTCCAAACACCGTAACCAAGAAGTTATATGGTGTAAGTTTCCTTATGACCCTCGTTTGTTGGCTTCTTTTAAAAAAGTGTTCCCATCGGCTAAATGGTCGCGTACATGTAATGCGTGGTATCTACCTAATTCAAACCTTTATCGAAAAAGACTCAACTTGCCTTTGCCTGAAATTGGTGATGCTATACTTCCGAAGTTGTATGCGCACAACAAAGAAGAATATCTTAAATTTAGAAACGCTTTGTTTCAAAAACAATTCTCCCCACAAACTATCAAATCATACTTGGGCGAATTTGCAAACTTACTCGTTTTACTAAAATCGTATCCGGTAAATGAGCTTACAGTCGAACGCTTAAATAGTTACTTCCTGTATTGTACCAAAAAACTCAATCACTCAGAAGCACAAATTTATTCGAGAATGAATGCGATAAAATCGTATTTTAAGTTGATCTTAAATCGAGAAAGTGACTTCGACTTGGTGATTAAACCAAAGCCTTCAAAGTCTTTGCCTAAGGTGTTGAGCAAGGAAGAAATCATGCGCCTTTTTAAAACTACCAGTAATCCAAAACACCTGCTTTTATTGAAAATGGCTTACGGAATGGGCTTGCGTGTGAGCGAACTCATTGCATTGAAAGTTGAAAACATTGACCTGAACCGTCAACAAGTTCATATACAAAGTGCAAAAGGTAAAAAAGATCGCTATGTTAATTTACCATCGAGTTTGCTCCCGCTTTTGGATGACTACCTACGGGCCTATCAACCCGCAAGGTATTTGTTTCAAGGGCAATTTAGCGAACAATATACTATTCGAAGTGCGCAGGCTGTATTTAAAATGGCAATGAATAAAGCAGGAATTACAAAATCAGTTGGCATTCATGGTTTGAGACATAGCTACGCAACGCACCTTTTAGAAGCCGGAACTGATATGGTTTTTATACAAAAATTATTAGGTCACAGCCACATCAAAACAACAGAAATTTACGCAAAAGTGTCGAATAAATTACTTTCTAAAGTTCAAAGTCCATTAGATACTTTATAAAAAAAACATTTCTTCTTTAAAAAGATGTTTTTAGCTTTTTTTAAATTTTCTCTGCTCACATTTCTACTAACTTTGTCATTGTTGGCATTTTTGTTGTACTAACTTTAGCATTAAAAAATTTAATATGAAAAAACTATTCGCCTTTTTATTTAGTATATCAGTTTTATGTTCCTTGGGTCAAAATCCCGAATGGAAAAAAGAACAATTGATGCCTGCAAAAGAATTAGCCGATAAAATAAATGCTAATACCAAAGATAAACCACTTATTTTTAATGTGGGGCCAATGGATAATATTAAAACTGCTGTATCACTTGGTTTTGCCACCAACGCTACATTTGGCGAACGTCTTAAATCGGCTCTTACCATGGAAAGTAAAAATAAAGCCATTGTGGTGTATTGTGGTTGTTGCTCATCTAAAACTTGCCCTAATATTAAACCAGCCTATGACATGCTATTGTCATTAGGGTTTAAAAACACCAAAATTTTAGATATTCCTGAAAACCTTAAACCTGACTGGGTTGCCAAAGGTTATCCAATGGAAAAATAAATTCTATCTAAAACTAGGCATCTGTTAGACATATTTTTAGTATTCAGCTAAAATTTAATAAATAATAGTATCTTTGTCACCCTAAAATTTAAACCCACACTTGTAAGTGGGAGCAATAGTATGATAAAGATAACATTACCAGATGGTTCAATTCGTGAGTACGAAAAGGGAACCAGCTCGATGCAAATAGCACTGAGCATTAGCGAAGGATTAGCACGTAATGTGCTTTCAGCAAAAGTAAACGGCGAAGTCATTGACGCCAATCGCCCCATTAATCAAGACAGTACCTTAAGTCTATTAACGTGGAACGATACCGAAGGTAAAAACACATTATGGCATTCATCTGCGCACTTATTAGCCGAAGCTCTTGAGGCGCTTTATCCAAAAGTGAAATTTTGGGTAGGCCCACCGTTAGAAAATGGTTTTTATTACGATGTGGACTTAAATGGCGAAGAATTATCGCCTGCCGATTTCGAAAAAATTGAAGCTAAAATGCTAGAGCTGGCTCGCAAAAATAGTGAGTACATTCGAAAAGAAATTAGCAAAGCCGAAGCCATACAGTATTTTACCGAAAAGGGAGATGAATATAAACTCGATTTACTAGAGCGCCTTGATGATGGCAATATAACCCTATACACACAAGGCAATTTTACCGATTTGTGCCGTGGACCACACATTCCTAACACCAGTTTTATTAAAGCGGTGAAAGTTTTAAATATTGCCGGTGCTTATTGGAAAGGTGACGAAAAAAATAAAATGCTTACTCGAATTTATGGTATTGCTTTTCCAAAGGAAAAAGAATTAAAGGATTATCTTGTTTTGCTAGAAGAAGCTAAAAAAAGAGATCACCGTAAGTTGGGGAAAGAACTAGAGTTATTTACTTTTTCAGAAAAAGTAGGATTGGGTTTACCATTGTGGTTGCCTAAAGGCACCATGTTGCGCGAACGCCTTATTCAATTTATGCAAAAAGCACAAGTAAAAGCAGGTTATTTACCTGTGGTTACACCACATATTGCACAAAAAGAATTATACGTTTGTTCTGGACACTACGAAAAATATGGTGCCGATTCGTTTCAACCAATACGAACTCCACACGAGGGCGAAGAATTTTATTTAAAACCCATGAATTGCCCGCACCATTGCGAAATTTATAAATCATCGCCTAAATCTTACAAAGAATTACCTGTTAGATATGCCGAATTTGGGACTGTTTACCGCTACGAACAAAAAGGCGAATTACATGGTTTAACTCGCGTAAGAGGTTTTACACAAGACGATGCACATTTATTTTGTCGCCCCGATCAAGTAAAAGAAGAATTTTTAAAGGTTATTGACCTTGTGTTGCATGTATTTAATGCCCTCGATTTTAAAGATTATACGGCACAAATTTCGTTGCGCGACCCCGAAAATAAGTCGAAATATATTGGCACCGACGAAAATTGGGAACTAGCCGAAAAAGCCATCATAGAGTCTGCTAACGAAAAAGGCTTAAAAACTGTAACTGAATTAGGAGAAGCTGCTTTTTATGGCCCTAAGCTTGATTTTATGGTAAAAGATGCTTTAGGTCGTAAGTGGCAATTAGGTACCATTCAGGTAGATTACAACTTACCCGAGCGTTTTGAATTGGAATTTACAGGCTCCGATAACCAAAAACATCGCCCTGTTATGATTCATAGAGCGCCATTTGGTAGCTTAGAACGTTTTATAGCTGTACTTATTGAGCACTGCGCTGGTAAATTTCCACTTTGGCTCACCCCCGATCAAGTAGCCATTTTGCCTATCAGTGAAAAATATAATGATTATGCAAAAAAAGTTTTAGAATTACTAAATATTTCCGATATTCGCGGCCTTGTTGATGAGAGAAATGAAAAGATTGGGAAGAAAATTAGAGATAATGAGTTAAATAAAATACCATTTATGCTCATTGTAGGAGAAAAAGAGGCCGAAGAAGGAACTGTAGCTGTGAGAGAGCAAGGTAAAGGAGATTTAGGAACAATGAAGATTGAAGAGTTTGCAAAACTTATTCAATCAAATATTGAAAACGATTTTAAACAAAAAAATTAAGTATAACTAAAAAGCGGAGGTAACCATTAACGTTTTTAAAAAACCGACCACGAATACCGTTACGAATCAAACTAATAACGGTGCACCAAAACCAGAATTTAAACGCCCTAAGGGTTTAAAAGAAGGTTTTAAAAGACCAGGCGTAAAGGAAGATTTACATCGAATCAATGGGAATATTAGAAATACACCCATGGTTCGTGTTGTTGGAGAAGATATCGAAACAGGAGTTTACCCAATAGCTAAAGCCATAGCAATGGCTGAAGAATTAGGTGTAGATTTAGTAGAAATAGCTCCCAATGTAGATCCGCCAGTGTGTAGAGTGGTTGATTATGGTAAGTTTTTATATGAACTAAAAAAGAAAGCAAAAGAGGTAAAAGCAAAAGCATCAAAAGTAGTTGTAAAAGATATTCGTTTTGGACCACATACCGATGAGCATGATTTTCAGTTTAAAAAGAACCATGCCATTAAGTTTTTGCAAGAAGGAAGTAAAGTAAAAGCCTTTGTGTTTTTTAGAGGACGTGAAATTGTGTTTAAAGAACAAGGCGAAATTTTATTACTTCGTTTTGCTTCAGAATTAGAAGATTACGGAAAAGCTGAGCAATTACCCGTATTAGAAGGAAAGAAAATGCTCATGGTATTATCACCAAAGAAAAAGTAAGTACTAACAAATAAATAAAATAAAGTAAAAATGCCAAAAATGAAAACAAACTCCAGCGCAAAGAAGAGATTCTCTGTAACTGGGTCCGGCAAGATTAAGAGAAAACATGCCTACAAAAGTCATATTTTGACAAAAAAAGGCACTAAACAAAAACGTGCGTTAACCAAATCAGGCTTAGTACATGAGCGTGATATGAACAACGTAAAGTTTTTATTAGCCATGTAATTCAACTTAAGTCGAACCGGAAATTAGGTTTAAAAAAACAAATGTTTAACCCCGGTTTTATGTAAAAAGTGTCATAAAAAAAGACCACGTAAAACCAAAAACAAAAAAAAGAAATGCCACGTTCAGTAAATCATGTAGCTAGTAGAGCTCGCAGAAAAAAAATCCTTAATTTAACCAAAGGTTATTGGGGTGCAAGAGGTAATGTTTGGACAATAGCCAAAAATACCCTTGAAAAAGGTTTATCGTATGCTTACCGCGATCGTAAAACCAAAAAACGCAATATGCGTTCGTTATGGATTCAACGTATTAATGCTGGCGTTCGTCAGTATGGTATGAGTTACAGCGAATTCATTGGAAAAGTAAATGCTAAAAACATTAACTTAAACCGTAAAGTATTAGCTGATTTAGCAATGAATCATCCAGAAGCATTTAAAGCTATTGTTGATCAAGTAAAATAATAACTTAAATAGTTTCCCATTAAAAAAGCCATTCAGTCGAATGGCTTTTTTAGTTTCAATATGTTTTAACCCAGATTATGCATTAGCAATTCTATTACAAGCTAAAATCCCTGCAAAATATGAGGCTTCGCAACTTTTTCTCAATCACCGTAGCAGTGGCTACGCTTCATTCGTAAAAGTTCATATTTTATTGGCCTTTTAACTCTCATTACTAATTTCTAATGCACAATCTGGGTTTAAGAATTAGTGATGACCTTCTTCAGCATGAGCATCAGAATGTGCTGCGCCATGAGCACCATGAGCTGCCTCTAGGTTTTTCTTTTGTTGCACAAATGTAGATTCTACACGTGTATGATTTTCAGGCTTTCCAAAATAAGTACCTTCTACTAATAAGATAAAAATAGCATAACCTATAAGTAAAGTATATGGTATTAGTATCACGTATTTAAAGTAACTTACTTCATGCCCTAAGTGCATAAACCACCAAACAATAGCAGCAGCCTTAGCAATAGTTAATGTGATAAAGAAAAACTTTAACCATGTAGTCCCAGACCATCCTTGACCCGGAGCCATAAAACCAATTACTAATTCAACTAAAGTAATAATAAGCATCACCCAAAACACATTCCAAAGTGTACGACGGGCTTTTTTCCCATCTTCTTCACTGTGTTGAGACATAAACTCATAAGCAGGGTAATCATCGTTAAATTCTGACATAATCTATTTTATTTTATATTGTTATTTAATTTAGTTAATGAAAGTTTATTATAATAAGTAGAAGAAGGTAAATACAAATACCCACACTAAATCTACGAAGTGCCAGTATAAACCTACTTTTTCTACCATTTCATAATGACCACGTTTTTCGTAGGTATTATTAATCACATTTAAGAAAATAATAAAGTTAATTACTACACCCGAAAATACGTGGAAACCATGGAAACCAGTAATAAAGAAGAAACAGTTAGCAAACTGAGGTACAGCCACAGCATACTCGTTTATAGTCATATTAGCACCATAAATAGTTTGAGTTACATATTTACCAAGCTCTGGATCCCATACTGAACCAACTGCACCATGCTCGGTACCTACAATAAAATGATACCATTCCCAAGCTTGAGAAAGCACGAAAGTAGCACCACCTACAATTGTCCAAAACATCCAAACGATTACTTTTTTCTTATCTTTTCTATGTCCTGCCTCAACCGCTAATACCATAGTTACAGAAGACATAATGAGGATAAAAGTCATTAACCCCACATAAGCTAATGGAATATGCTGCTCTACAAATGGGAAGTGAGTAAACACATCTTCTGCCTTAGGCCAATCAGCCGCATACTTGTGGCGGAAAAAGCCATAGGCACATAATAAACCACCAAAAGTTAAAGCATCGGATACAAGGAAAAACCACATCATTATTTTTCCATAGCTTAAGCGAAATGGGGATTGACCACCATCCCAAGCGTGTTTTGAATCAATTTCTGTACTGTGAGACATAATTTTAATTTAATTGATTAAGTGTTTTTTTAAGAATTTTTGGGTACAAGTTTAGCGAAAAAAATATAAAAACAAAAACAAATATACCCATAAAATATCAAGAAAGTGCCAATAAATAGAACAAAGTTCAATTCCTAGCATATTTTGGGCATTGTATCTTCCTTTTAACCCTTTAATGAGGGTAACAAATAATGCTATCATTCCCGCAAACAAGTGTAATAAATGAATAAACGTAATTATGTATAAAAACGAACCCGAAGCATTAGCCGATTTTCCTGCAAATACTATTTTTTGGCTAAATAACTCACTATAACCCTGAAATTGAAAAATAGTAAATAACAATCCTAGAATAAAGGTTAATAGTAAGCCTACTACAATTCCCTTTTGATTATTTTTTTTAGCCGATTGATGACCGTAAAATAGGGTAATACTACTCGTAATTATTACAGCTGTACTTAGGTAAAATGCACTTGGTAATTGAAATACCAACCAGTTTCCATTATCAGCTCTTACAATATATGCACTAGTAAAACCAGCAAATAACATAATAATACTTACAATGGCAGCCCACAACATAGGCTTAGCTGCTTTATTCCTAGCGTTTTTTAAATCAATAAACGCATCTGGGCTTGGTTTAATTTGTTCGATATTATTTTCCATAATTATTTTTTTTTTAAATCATAAATTGATGTCCAAGCATTAATGCTAATTGAACAAGAGGTAAATAAATAAATGATCCAAACATTAATTTTCTGGCATCTTGCACAGCACCTGTTCGGTATAATTTATACGCCTGAGATATAAATATTAAACCCATAGCCGCAACTACAGTAGCCGAAATCCATCCAGTGTAATTAAATAAAAAAGGCGTAATGGATATCGGAAATAAAGATAAGGTATAAATTAATATCTGAGATTTTGATACTTGGTCTCTTCCTCCTTTAGATGGTAACATAAAAAATCCAGCTTTTTGATAATCATCATGGCTTACCCAAGCTATAGCCCAAAAATGTGGATATTGCCAAAAAAACTGAATTAAAAATAATAATAAGGCAAAAAAGGTAATATGTCCAAAACCATCCGTAGCAGCTATAGCACCTATTAAAGTAGGCAAAGCGCCTGGAAATGCGCCTACAAATAC
This sequence comes from Bacteroidota bacterium, assembly GCA_963169355.1. GTDB lineage: Bacteria > Bacteroidota > Bacteroidia > B-17B0 > Aurantibacillaceae > UBA4416. The sequence goes on from CAUJCR010000041.1 coordinate 13,282, forward strand.
AGAGAATGGCGTAATTCGTTTGAGTGGCGTATAAACAAACGCGTATAGTAAAAAAGACACAAAACCGATAATTGCTGATAAAGGATTGGTAAAAACCCACAACATAACTGTACCTACAACCACAAAAATAACACAAATCATCAGTGCTTGTTTAACCGTTAAATTCCCTGTAGGAAGTGGTCGTAGTTTAGTACGATCCATTAATTTATCTAAATCTTTTTCAATAATTTGATTTAAACCATTAGCAGCAGCTGTAATTAAAAAACCACCTACACAAATAGCTACCACTTGTTTCCATGTATAAGTATCGGCAACTGTAAAAAAAGTAATAATAGCTGATAATACCACTAAGGCAGATAACGAAAACTTAGTTAGTTTTTTAAGAGCCTTTAGTTTACCATAAACCACCATGGGTTGTTCTGAAATATGCGTTTCCGTTTGCAAAACAGCACAAAATTAATAATTAAACCGTATCGTTTTTGTTTTTTAGACTAAAGTTAAACACTAATAGTTGTTGAAAAGAACCGAAAAAGCATTGCATACATACAAGCCTGCAGTTTCCGTTCTTAGGCGTGTATTTCCCAACGAAATAGCTTGATATTGATTATCAGTGGCTAGTTGTATTTCTTCGTTTGAAAAATCTCCCTCAGGACCAATTAACACCGTAACAGATTGTTGTTTGGGAATATGCGTTCCAATAACTGTTTTGGCATAATCGGCACAATGTGCTATTAACTTAATATTGGAAGTATCTTGTTGAATAAATGATTTAAAATCAATGATAGCATTTATTTTAGGAACATAAGCTTGCTGACTTTGTTTTACAGCACTTTCGGCCACTTTTATTATTCGTTCGTCTTTTACAACTGTGCGTTCAGAATTTTTACACTTTAAAAAAGATATTTCATCAATACCAATTTCAACGGCCTTTTCAACAAACCATTCTATTCTTTCAATATTCTTTGTAGGAGCAATGGCTATGTGTAATTTATAATTTCTACTTGGTTCAATAAATTGTTTTTGAGTTAAAGATACTGCACATTGTTTCGCATGAGCTGCCTCAATTTTGCCAATAGCCACAGTGCCTTTACCGTCAATTACTCTAATGATATCCCCTACTTTATGTCTTAATACTTTTACACAATGCAGCGATTCGTCTTCATTTAAAATAGCTGCTTGGTTTTGTATGATTCCGAAAAAAGTATTCATAAAAATAGCCCTTTGTTTTTTACAATTAAATATGAGGTAAAGATTTGATAAACTTAATGAAATACGAAGCTACAACATCTTGTTCAATAAAAAAATCCTATGTGTTGATATAGGATTTTTTAATGAAGTTTTTTGAAGTGGTGCTCCCACAGGGACTCGAACCCCGCACCCCCTGATTATGAGTCAGATGCTCTAACCGACTGAGCTATAGGAGCAATCTAAACAATTTCTTATTCAGATTTTGCGTGGCAAAAGTATATATTTGTATTTGATTATCAAAATAAATGACCAAAATAAAAAATATAATTTTCGATTTAGGTGGCGTGATTATTAACTTAGATATTCCTTTAACCATAAAGGAATTTAATCAATTCACTCATCAACCATTTGAAAAATTATACAATCAACTACAACAAAACGAATTGTTTGATTTATTTGATAAAGGTCTTGTAAGCGAACAAACATTTTTTAAGCAATTAAATAACCTCATTGGCGAACAAGCAAGTACACAACAACTGATGAATGCTTGGAATGCGATGTTATTAGATTTTCCTTTGCATCGTTTGCAATTACTTCAAAGTTTAAAACCTAAGTATCGAACATTTTTATTAAGTAATACAAACGAAACACACATTACTGCTTTTGAAAATATATTATGGCAAGAGCATCAATTAAAAAGTTTAGATACTTTTTTTGAAAAGAGTTATTATTCATGCAGAATAGGCATGAGAAAACCTGAAATAGATATTTTTCAACGAGTTGTACAAGAAAACAACTTAATTCCTCAAGAAACTTTATTTATTGACGACTCACCGCAACACATTGAAGGTGCTATAAAAATAGGTTTACAAGCCGTATTACTTGATAAACATAAAGATATTAGTACTTTATTAAAAGAACTCGAAATCTACTAAGGAATCGTAAAATTAATTTGAGTGCTTACTGTTGTGGTACTAGATGCGTTTAATGTAAATGAAGCATTGTTTGTACTTAGCCAATCGCCACTATTAGTGGTGTTGTTTCCATCGGTATCATATACCGCATATACATAATAAGTCCCAGGGTGCATGTAGTTAAACTCAAAACTAGTAGTGCTTGCTGGAAGCGTAACATAACGCGATGTATATTTAAAATTTGCTACATTAGGTGTCATACCACTAAACAGAGGTTGAGTCATAACAATAAGCATAACTTTAGTTGTTGGATTAGGTGTATGCGATGCATCAAATGAATAATTAACGGTTGTTTTTCCTAAGTATGGCTGTGCCGATTCAGGATATGGATCTCCAGCGGGTGCTGCACCTGATGAGTAATAAATAGACTCAGATTGCCCTGTAAACACCGAAGAAAAATCAATAGTCATTGTTTTTTTAGGAAAATTAAATGCTGTAACTGCTGAATTAGCCGAAGTTGTATCTTGTAATTTTGCTCTCCAAATCATGTGAGATGTAGAGTTTGGCAGTGTATTTAACTTATTAGTATAAGTTTTTAAAATTAAGCTATCATTCTTACGAATAAATTCGGCATAAGCTCTGTCTTTTCCTTTTACCACTTCCGAAAAACGATAATAAGATTGTGTTGTATTCTCCGAAACGCTATCAGCTAATAAATAGGTTACACGTTGTGTGCCACCAAAAAAACCGCCGTTTCTAAAAGCTATCTTGTATTGGTTATTATGTTTCACTACAAATAACGACATGAATATGTCATTAGCATTATCTAACTCGTTTTTAGATGAGATTTGATTTTCTGAAATGGGTCTAAAATCTACAATCCAAATAGGCATATTACCCAATGATGTAGAAGAAGTAATAGAACCGTTCCAAATACCTTTCACTTTATTAAGCACACCAAAACCAACAATATCATTTAAACTAGGTTCGTTTGTGTTTGGCTGTTCTGGAGCTTCCTCATCACTTGATTTTTTATTAGAACAAGAAATACCAATGCTTAACGCTATTAAGCAAACTAAACCTAATTTTAATTTTTTCATAGTGTTTATTTTTTCTTTATATAAATTTTACTTTTTGCTAAGCCTAATTTATTAAAGAAGTGTGTAAACGAAACGCCTAAAACGCCTAGACCATATTTCATACTTCTTCTAAAATTAATAGAACTGGCTTCTGGAAAATATTTGGTAGGGCAAGTAACTTCAGCAATTTGAAAGCCCGCATAAAATATTTGAGAAATCATTTGATTATCAAATACAAAATCATCTGAGTTTTCGTGGTAACTAATGGTTTCTAATATCTCTCTGTTAAAGGCACGATAACCGGTATGATACTCACTTAATTTTTGATTAATTAGAATATTTTGAGTGAGTGTTAAACAACGGTTAAAGATGTATTTGTATAATGGCATACCGCCAATTAAGGCGCCTTTTCCTAAGATACGAGAACCAAATACACAAGGAAACAACTCATGAGCAATAATATAGCTCATACTATGAATTAATTTTGGAGTGTATTGATAATCTGGATGCAACATAATAACAATATCAGCACCTAATTCTAAGGCTTTATCGTAGCAGGTTTTTTGATTACCTCCATAGCCTTTGTTTTTTTCATGGCGTATAATGTGTTTAATACCTAACTCCTTCCCTACTTCGGTGGTATTATCTTTACTATGATCATCCACTAAAACCACATCATCAACAATATCAAAAGGTATTTCTTCGTAGGTGCGTTTTAAAGTTAATGCTGCATTATAAGCCGGTAGTACTACAACTATTTTTTTTCCGTTAATCATATCTTACAAAAATAACAAAGTTTATATAATTTAATACATGGGTGCTAAAAAATATCCTTAATTTTGAGAGCCTTTGAAACTAAAAGTTTTACATAAATACCTACTCAAGGCTTATTTACCGCCTTTCTTTCTCACTTTATTTGTGGGCGTTTTTGTGTTTTTTTTAATTCATGTATTTACCTATATGGACGACATTGTAGGTAAAGGCATGGGAGCATGGATTTTAACACAATTTTTCACTTATTCGTTTATTACGTTTATACCTGTGGCCATGCCCTTAGCAGTGCTGCTATCATCTATTATGACGTTTGGAAGCTTGGCTGAGAATTATGAATTAGCAGCTATGAAATCTTGTGGTTTATCACTGTTTAAAATTATACGTCCTATACTTTTGTTTATCCTTTTTTTATCAGGTGTAACATTTGTGTTTAATAATTTTGTATTACCTGCAGTTACACTAAAATCGGCAAGATTACTTTGGGATATTAGACAAGCTAAACCAACATTAAGTATTAAAGAAGGTATTTATTACGACAAATTGGACGGCTACAATATTAAAGTAGGCAAGAAAAGTAAAGATGGAAAAACTTTAAAAAACGTACACATATACGACCATACAGCAGGACAAGGCAATACCATACAAATTTATGCCGATAGTGGAAAAATGACAACATCGGCCGATACTAATTATTTACAATTGCAATTATTAAACGGTACCCGATACGAAGACATTATTAAAGATGAGCACTACAAAAGCAAGCATCCATTATCTATTTTAACATACAAAGAACTAGATATAAATGTGGATATGAGTAGCTTTAAGATGAAGCAAACTAAAGAGGAATTATTTAAAGGGCATCATGAGATGCTCAATGTTTGGCAAATAAATAATGAACTTGATACTTTTAGAAACAATATTCAAAGTAAGCACATCAATCTTATCAATCAATTTAATAATTACTTTTTAGTACGCACTTTTCGCTCTTCAAATTTTAATTTACCTGCCCAAAAATTAAAAGATTTTTATGCAACACTTAATAAAGATGAGTTTAATAGAAGTGTTGAAAATGCGATGAATCTTGCAAGGAGTTCAACTGGTTATATTGAGTCTATTGAAAATGAAATCAATCTTCAACAACTTAATATGACAGATTATTTATTAGGATTTCATAAAAAGATAAGTATTTCATTTGCCTGTATTGTATTATTTTTTGTGGGCGCTCCGTTAGGTGCCATTATTAAAAAAGGTGGTATGGGAATGCCCGTAGTTGTGGCTGTTTTATTCTTTTTATTATACTATGTGGTTACTATTATTTTTGAAGATTTAGTAATTGAAGGTGTTTATATTCCAGCATTTGGGGCTTGGTTTCCTTTGGTATTATTTTTACCATTAGGTATTTTTCTGACTTATAAAGCTGCTAAAGATTCTGCCCTGTTTGATTTACACGCTTATATAACGCCCATTAAAAAACTTTTTAAAACTTCACCTAAGTCGTAAATGCGCATTCTACAAATTTGTAATAAAGCACCATATCCGCCCAACGATGGGAGCTCAATTGCTATTACAACTTTAGCCGAAGGACTCACCGACAATGGTGTAGAGCTTTATTTATTAGCAATAAATACAAAAAAGCATTTTAAATCTGACAACTTAATTCCTGAATCATTTAAGCAAAAAACGCATTATCAAAGTATTTATCAAAATACCGATACGGGTGTTTTGGGCGCTTTCATCAATTTGTTTTCTAAGCAATCGTATTTTGTAAGTCGTTTTTATTTTAACGCATACAAACAAGCCTTAATACAATTATTGCAACAACATTCATTCGATATTGTGCAGATTGAAGGTGTGTTTATGGCAACCTATATCCCTGTTATTAGGCAATACTCTCAAGCTAAAATTGTATTACGAAGTCATAATGTAGAACATCAAATATGGGAACGGCATTTAGCTAATGAGAAAACCAGTTTAAAGAAAATTTATCTATCACTTCAAAATAACCGATTAAAACATTTTGAATTAAGTGCTTTTAATCTTGTAGATGCCATTGTTACCATTACTGATGAAGATAAAAAAAACATACAACAAATTGTTCCAACAAAAAAATTATATACTTGCTTAACGGGTGTCAATTTAACGCAGTACACGATTAATTCTAATATGAAATATCCAGGCACTTTGTTTCATTTTGCCTCAATGGATTGGATGCCCAATATTGAAGCCGTTGATTGGTTATTAAATGAGGTATGGAGTTTAGTAATAAAGCAACAAAGATCTGCCAAGTTAGTATTAGCAGGGCGAGGCATGCCTGAACGATTTAAACGCTTATCTAGTCCTAATGTACTGATTGTAGAGGAAGTAAAAAGTTCAGAAGAATTTTACAAAAATCATGATATCATGTTGGTACCATTATGGTCGGGAAGTGGTTTACGTATTAAATTAGTAGAAGGGCTAGCCTACGGAAAAGCCATTGTTACAACATCTATTGGCGCAGAAGGAATCCCCTACACCAATAATCAACACATATTAATAGCTGATACCGCACAAGCATTTGCTGATGCTATTTTGGAATTGTTAGATAATGACTCTAAAAAACAGGCGATGCAACAACAAGCGAGACTGCTTGCCGAACAGCATTTTGATTATAAACTAATTGGAAAAAACTTAATTGAATTTTATAAGCAATTAAGTTGATGAAATCTTAAAAGCCAATTTTACTTTTATTTTCTTCAAAACTCTTTTTTAGTCCCAGCATTTTGATGGCTGTTGCAGCGGCTTCGTCGCCTTTATTGCCATGCATTCCTCCTGCTCTATCTTCGGCTTGCTCTTGGGTATTTACCGTTAGCACCCCAAAAATAAATGGTTTATTATATCTGATGTTTAAGTTGGTAATACCTTTTGCAACCGCATCGGCAATAAAATCAAAATGTTTGGTGTCGCCTTGAATTAAACAACCAATGCAAATAATGGCATCTACATTTCCTAATTCGGCCATGTATTGCGCTCCTAAAGTAAGTTCAAAAGCCCCAGGAACAGTTTTTGTGATGATGTGTTCTGGTTTTGCACCGTGTTTTACTAATGTGTCGTAAGCACCTTGCATTAGTTTTTGAGTGATATCCAAGTTCCATTCAGCCCACACAATACCAAATTTCATATCGGCGGCGTTGGGTATATTGCTTCCTTCAAACTTTGATAAATTTTTTAATTCGCTTGCCATTTTTAGTTGCTTTAAATAAAAAAAGGTGATTTGCATCACCTTTTAAATTCAGTTTATTGAGTTGTTATTGAATATTACCTAATGTTTTAACACGTGCAATGTATTTTTCAACTTCACGTGCCTCAGTAGATTGAGCATACTCATTTTTTAATCGCTCATACAAAGCTAAAGCCTCGGTATAATTTGCTTTTTGCTCATACGCAAATGCAGCTTTCTTTAAATATAATGGTGTAGTAAAATCGTTAATGTTTTGGTTAGCTGCTTTTAAATAGAATTTAATGGCTTCATCTACTTTATTTAATTCCATATTAGCATCGCCAATAGCACCAGTTGCAACCGGAGCAACCATTTCATCATCACCACTAAACTTTTGAAGTGCTGTAATAGCTTCTTCAAATTTACCAGTACGTAACAAACAAATACCAGCATAATAGTTTGCTAGATCTCCCACATTTGTAGAGCTATAGTTTTCTGCTATACTTTCAAATCCCATCATGGTTTTAGGACCTTCGGTTGTTTGAACGGTTAAACCACCTTTTAATGCAACTTGAAAACTGTCTTTCTCAAAATAGGTTTGAGCATAAAATGATTCATTGGCAGCTTCTTGTTCTTGACCAGGTAACCAATAAAATTTATAAAATACAAATAACGCCACGATGGCTAAAATAGCACCACCACCATAATTGATAGCGTTTTTATTTTTTTCATAAAAAAGTTCTAAACCCATTAAATCCATCGATTTAGTGCTTTTCTTTGCTTCAACTGCCGATTCAACTTGTTCTAATTGTTCTACTTCTTCAGACATATTTAAAAATTTGAGTTGCGAATATACACAAAAGTTTTGGCTCCCAAAAACAAAAACTATTAAAATTTAACCATTTAAAGAGGTTATAAACACTAATTATTTTTGGCTAATTTGATATTATTGACAAAATCATCAAATAAATACCTCGAATCGTGTGGACCAGGACAAGCTTCGGGGTGATATTGCACTGAAAACACAGGTTTATTTTTTAATCGAATGCCTTCTATTGTATTATCATTGAGGTTTACATGAGTTATTTCTACCTCAGGATTTTTTGCAATATCTTCTAATTTGATAGTAAAACCATGGTTTTGAGAAGTGATTTCACTTTTTCCCGTTATAACATTTTTTACAGGATGATTAATACCACGGTGTCCAGCGTGCATTTTGTAGGTTGAAATACCTTGCGATTCGGCAAATAATTGATGACCTAAACAAATACCAAATACTGGTTTTCCCGTATTAATTAGTTCTTTTACTAAAGCAATTTCAGGTTTCATAACCCCTGGATCGCCAGGTCCATTACTCAACATAATACCATCTGGGTTAAAATCCATAATGTCTTTAACGCTTGATTTCATAGGAAAAACCTTTAAAAAACAATCTCTTTCGGCTAATGAGCGTAAGATGTTTTTCTTTACGCCAAAATCAATTACCGCTACTTTATGACTCGATTGTGGATTTCCAAATTCGAAAGCTGTTTTAGTTGCAACTTTTGAAGATAATTCCAACCCCTCCATTTTAGGCACTTTAGCCAACTGTTTTTTTAATTCATCCACTGGTGTGTTGTCAGATGAGATGATACAATTCATAGCGCCTTTATCACGAATATATCGTACAATTGCTCTGGTATCAACATCGCTAATGGATACAATATTATTTTTCTCAAAGTAATCTTGTAATGATTGCGTAGCACGTTTACGTGAAAAACCATTATTAAATTTTTTACAAATCATTCCTGCAATTTTTATCCCTTCGCTTTCCACTTCACTTTCCTCAATACCGTAATTACCTATATGCACATTATTCATAACAATAATTTGCCCGTAGTAAGATGGGTCGGTAAAAATCTCTTGATAACCACTCATACCAGTATTAAAACAAATTTCGCCAGTTGTAGTTCCTATTTTTCCAGCAGCTTTGCCTTCAAAAATTTTTCCGTCTTCAAGTAAGAGAATAGCCTTAGGCTTTAATGGGTATTTTAATTGCATTTTTTTAGAAAGTTTATTCTAAAAGCCAAAGGTCGTAATAATTTAAGAAACACAAAAGTATTGTTAATAGCTTTTGATAAATGAAGATAAGGAAGTCAAATCTTATATTAATTACTTAAGTCGAGCCATTATTTGTTGTTTATATAATTGGAACATTTGATTGTTCTCCAATATTACTCCAATCAGATAAATCTTTTTGATTTTCAACAATCATCCATTGGTCATCCATTGGAGAAAAATCAAAAAAGAGGCTTTTTGCATATACCAATAAAGCTGGTATAAGTAAAAATAAAATGGTTTTCTTTTCCTTTGAAAAGTCTAAAGTCATGCCTTTAAAATTACACGCCTATTTTTTCATTCACGATCTTTAGAATTTCTGATTCTAAGGCTAATGTTTTTGTTTCAATTTCTTTACCTTTTGCAATCACATCTGCTACAAAGGTTTTATCATCATAACCACTAGCATTTATACGCACATTCATAAAAGCACCCATTACGGCACTTCTTGCACATAATGCACCTACGCCAGCATCACTCACCGAATTGGGGTTGCCAATTTCTGCCATCGCTTTTATAATCGTTAAACTATCATACGAAAGTTGCATCACTCTATATGGAACCTCAATGGCATATTTTGTTGCATCTTGTATGGCTTGTTTTCTAATTGTTTTTTCTTCATCGGTAGATTTTGGCAAAGCAAAAGCACTCATAATTTTATTAAATGCAGCCGTGTCTAAATCTACTAGTTTTATAAGCTCATCTTTAATGGTTTGTCCTTTCTCTGCCCAGTTGCTAAACTCTTCCCAACGGCTATCCCAACCTTTTTTGTGCGAAGATAAATTTGCAACCATGGTAGCTAATGAAATACCTAACGAACCAACATAAGCCGAAATTGACCCACCACCTGGCGCTGGACTTTCGCTGGCTGTTTCATCAGCAAAATCAACTAAATTCATAGATACTAATTTACTATCTACTTTATCTTTCAATAAGTATTCAATAACACGTTCCTCTGGATTAAATGGAGCTAATTCATCTAATCCCATTGTTTTAATGGCTATTTTTATTAATTCTTTTTCCGAAACACCTATTGAGCGTTGTTGTTTTTGTAAAAAATATTTCCCAGCATCGGTTAAACATTTTAACGGTACTAAGCCAACTAATTCGGAGCCTGTAACTCTAATGCCTCGTTCGGTTGCTTTTTTACATACTTCATCAAAGGCGATATGTAATGGCGTAATGTTGATGTTCGTTAAGTTCATCGAAATTTGGCAAACGCCATATTCCTCTATAAACCAACCAATAGCTTTAACCGATTTTAATGTACCTGGAATGCTAACTGGATTACCATGCGCATCGGTTACTACCTTACCATTAATTGGATCGCCTTCGCGTTTTACACGCCCTGCTTCACGCACATCAAAAGCTACCGAATTGGCACGGCGTGTTGAAGTAGTATTCAAATTGACATTATAAGCTACTAAGAAATCTCTAGCACCAATCACAGTAGCGCCTCGTTTAGCATCAAATTCCACAGGGCCAAAATCTGGCTTCCATTCGGGTAATTTTATTTTCTTAAAAAATCCTTCGTATTCTCCTGCACGTATAACGGATAAATTACTTCTTTCTTTATTGGGCTGAGCTGCTTCGTATAAATATATAGGTATTTTTAATTCTTTTCCTACACGTTCTGCAAGTTTTGTGGCCCATTTTGCCGTTTCTTCCATCGAAATATTGCTAATTGGGATTAACGGACAAACATCGGTTGCTCCCATTCTTGGATGCTCGCCTTTATGTTTACTCATGTCTATTAATTCACCTGCTTTTTTAATCGCTAAATAAGCCGCATCAACAACAGCTTGGGGTGTACCTACAAACGTTACTACAGTACGATTAGTGGCTTTACCCGGGTCCACATTTAATAACCTTACCCCTTCTACAGATTCAATAACATCTGTTATTTGTTTGATAACCGACAAATCTAAACCTTCCGAAAAATTTGGCACACATTCAATTAATTGCATAACATCTTTGTTTTAAAATTAGCAACACAAAAGTAGGAATTATAAATCGAATTTAATTAACAAAAGGGTATATATAACAATTTTAAAACGGCGTATTCGTTATCATGTTTTGTTATATATTTACAGTAAATCATTTTGAATCCAAACGCACATATTTTAATTTATGTACACAAAATTACTCCCCGAGTAAAATACACTTTTCATCTTATATTTAAGGATTGCTTGGGGCTTGATTTTACACTTACAACTAGCATTGATGATTATCAGCTATACGGTGGTGTAAAACTTAGTTATACAACACAAGAACTAGAGAGCGTTTGCCATTTTGAGGCTGTGCCACTCTTATTCGAATCTGGTATTCACGAGCAGGTTATTCAAATACACAACCACGAACATTTTTATAAATATTTTTTTAAAACCTATAAAAGCGCCCTTCCATTTGATGTATTTGCCGCATCGTTTTATTTAGTAAGCCGATACGAGGAATACTTACCCTTTAAGCCCGATATGTATAACCGATATGAGGTTGAAAACAGCCTAGCCTATCAATACGATTTTTTACATATTCCATTGGTAAATTTATGGGTAAGCGAACTTGAAAAAATTTTATTGAAAAAGTTCCCGAGATTATCCATCTCACACCGCAACTATAATTACATCTCCACTATTGACGTAGATAACGCCTATAAATTTAAAGAAAAAGGTATCATGCGTTCTTTAGGTGGATATTTAAAATCAATAGTGCGATTTCAGAAAAAAGAACTCATACAACGAACCGCTGTGTTATTGGGAAAGGAAAAAGATCCGTTTGATACGTATGATTATCAATTACAAGTTCAAAAACAGCATAAGGTAAATACCATTTATTTCTTTTTGCTAGGTGATTATGGTGTAAACGATAAAAATCATCCTTCTAACAACTACGGATTTCAAAAACTCATTAAACATTTAGCCGATTATTACACAACGGGCATTCATCCTTCCTATGGTTCTACTGGCAAACCACAACAAATAAAAATTGAAATAAATCGTTTGGCAAACATCACTCATCGTGAAATATTTCACTCGCGCCAACATTTCTCAATGCTCAAATTTCCTGAAACGTACTACACGCTGCAAGAACTAGGAATTACAAACGAATACTCGATGGGATACCGAAACCATAATGGTTTTAGAGCTAGCTATTGTTATCCTTTTTATTGGTACGACTTAGATGAAGAGATAGAAACCAACTTAAAAATTCATCCTTTTTGCATCAGTATTACATCATTAAGATATAGAGACAAAGCCACCCCGCAAAATGCGACAGAAAAAGCAGCACCTATTATTAACGAAGTAAAAAAATACGGTGGCGAACTGATTACCATTTTTCATAATGACACCATGGGTACATCACCCGAGTGGATTGACTGGAAAGTAGTATATGAAGATATGATAAAACTAGCTGTAAATTCATGATTGTAGTTTATTCGCCCATACAAAGCCCAAGGCTTAATTACACGCTGAGTCTAATATTTCATACCATTTTAGGTTGTAAATATCAATTAACGCATGATAAAATTTTTTATGAAACAACCAACCTTCCTAAACTTAATTATTCTACAACTCCCTTAAACTCTGGTATTTTCATACAACCGCATAGCTTATTACAAGAATCAAACATTCGTTCATTGATTCCTCATGCTGAAGATTTAAGTGATGAATTTCCTATTTTTTTTAAATCTGAGATTCAAGATTTTTTAGGTTTCGACATTCTATCTACCGTATTTTATGTGGTAACCCGATACGAAGAATATAACGCTACCAACTTAGATGAACATCAACGTTATAAGGCCGAAAATAGTTTAGCATATAAATACCACTTTTTACATTATCCTTACATTAATAAGATAGTTGCTTATTTTGGAGATAAGTTACAAAAGCAATACCCACAGCTAATATTTAACCAACGTACTTTTAATTTTCTATCAACCATTGATATTGATAATGCTTTTGCTTATGCTCATAAAGGATTTGTAAGAAACTCACTTGGATTTATAAAAGACGCATGTAGCTTTAATTTTCAAAAACTGCAATCCAGAATATCCAGTTGTATTAACGAAAAAAACGACCCTTATTTTACATTTCAAGAAATTAATTCTATAAGCGAAGCTACTAATACTGCCTTGCATTATTTTGTGTTAATAGGTGATTATAATACCTACGATAAAAACCCACACTATCAAAACAAAGGCTTTCAGCAACTACTAAAATCACTCTCTAATTCCCATTCCATGGGATTACACCCGTCTTACGCTTCACACCAGCATTTTGAAAAAATAGGTGTGGAGAAAAAAAGACTAGAACATATTATTGAAAAACCAATAACAAGCGCTCGTTGCCATTTTTTACGTTTAAAATTACCCGACACCTATCAGTTTTTTAATGAAATAGGTATTACTGATGATTACACCATGATATACGCCTCGCAAGTAGGCTTTAGAACTGGATTATGTACGCCTCATCAATGGTTTGATTTACAAAAAAATGAAGCTACTAAGCTCACCATTCATCCAAGCACAATGATGGAAGGTGTTTTAAGAGACTACCTAAAACTTGATTCGTTAACAGCATACAATAGCGTAGAAAAACTAATGACAGAGGTAAAGAAATATGGTGGCGAATTTATTTCTATTTTTCATAATGATAGTTTTATAAAACAACAAGCACCGTGGGTGGATTTGTATAAAAAAATGCTTTCAACCTCTAAAAAAGCCGTTTAAATAATATTTAAACCTATTCATTTTAATTTTAAACCAAGCTATTTTAAAAATTATACCTTTGTATAGTATGGAAACAGAAACAACCAATCAAAATAATGCAATCCCTTTTCAAAATCTTTTTTTAACTAAAGGATTTATAACAGGAAAAAATGAACCATGGCGATATGTGCTTGGAATTATTATTGCTGCCGTTGGTTATTTTGTTTTTCAGTCCATTATTATGTTTCCATTAATGAATGCCGCATTAAATAATGGTGTTCTTATGAATGAAATTATACAAAACCCTAATATTATTTTTAGTCCTGAAAAAACTGGCATCAATAAATCTGTGCTCTTAGCAATTATGATGGGGATGTTTGTATTTACTTTATTGTTTTTTTGGTTAGCTATAAAATTCATACAAAAAAAACCTTTAAGCTCGGTTATTACTGGTTTTGACCGAATAAGATGGAGCCACTATTTTTTTGCATTCTTGGTGTGGGGTTTACTATTAATTGGGCTCACGGTAGTATCTTACCTTATTAGCCCACAAGATATGGTTTTGCAATTTAACCCATCTGCATTTGTAATTTTGGTAATAGTAGCCGTTGTATTTATTCCGATACAAACAGCTACCGAAGAAATTTTATTTAGAGGTTATTTAATGCAAGGATTAGGCATAGGACTAAAAAATGGCATATTTCCATTAATCATCACATCCATCCTATTTGGGTTAATGCATGGCACAAACCCAGAAGCGCAGGCTCATGGTTTTTTAATTATGATGCCTTATTACATTTTATTTGGTGCATTTTTAGGTGTGCTTACTTTGCTTGACGAAGGGGCTGAATTAGCAATGGGAATTCATTGCGCTAATAATTTATTTTCATCGCTTTTAGTTTGTTCTAAAAACTCCGTTTTACAAACCGATGCCATATTTTATACCACGGTAGAAAATCCTTCAGGTGAGTTTTTTATTTGGATAATCATGGCATTAGTATGCTTTATCATTTTACGAAAAAAGTATCAACTTACTAATTGGTCGTTAATCCTTCGATAATTTAAAATTTCAAAATCAACATTAAACATCTTACCAAAGAAACACTTTTTCCTATGTCAAAAATATTTTTCATAATATGTATTTTCAGCAGCTTATTTGTTTTTGCTGATAACAATTACAGATACTATATTGACTTAACTGATGCAAAAGATGATAAATTACATATTCGTTTAGTACCTCCAGATATCACTGAACAAGAGACTGTATTTATGTTTCCAGCAATGGTACCTGGAACGTATGATGTATATGATTTTGGAAGATTTATTTCAAATTTAAAAGTAACTGGAAAAAATGGGCAACAGATTACTGTTAAAAAATTAGATGACAATAGTTATCAAATTAACCCAGCTAACCAAATTGCAGAAATTAGTTACGATGTAGAAGACACTTGGGATACAGATATTAAGGATCGAGTAGTATTTGAACCAGGCGGAAGTAATATAGAAGCCGACAAAGTATTTTGTTTAAATACACACTGTTTTTTTGGTTATTTTAAAAACAAAGTCAATCATTTATTTATACTCCAAGTTACCAAACCAAAGGGTTTTTATGCCTCTAGTGGCATAAGCGATATTGTGAGTGGAGACACGGTTGATGTATTGTCTGTGGAAAATTATCACCACTTAGTGGATTCACCCATCATGTATTGTTTGCCAGATACAACTACAATTTCAATAGGTCAATCGCAAGTACTTATCTCTGTTTATTCGCCTAATAAGGTATTAACTTCGCAGTTTATAGCCCGTAACTTACAGGAGTTATTATTTGCACAAGCCGATTATTTGGGTGGAGAATTACCTATAAAAAAATATGCTTTTTTATTTTACTTTACAGATAAACCCACATTAAGTGGCGCATCGGGTGCACTTGAACACTCCTACTCTTCATTTTACAATTTACCAGAAGCTGATACAAGTTTAATGGCTCAAGAAATACGAAATGTAGCAGCACATGAATTTTTTCATATCGTTACGCCTTTAAATATCCATTCTAAAGAAATTGGTGATTTTGATTTCAATAATCCAAAAATGAGTAAACACTTGTGGTTATATGAAGGTATGACTGAATATGCGGCACACCACATGCAAGTAAAAAGTGGTTTAATAGATTACGATGCTTACTTTGATGTGATGATAGATAAATTAATAAACGCCAGAGAAAATTATAACGACACAGTTCCTTTTACTGTAATGAGTAAATATGCCTTAGATAAATATAAAAAAGAATACAACAATGTGTATGAAAAAGGCGCCCTAATTGGTATGTGTTTAGATATTCAACTAAGATATTACAGTAAAGGAGCCTATGGCACTCAAAATTTGATGCAAGATTTATCAAAAATGTATGGAAAAAATCAGGCATTTAATGATGATGATTTATTTAATGATATTGAAAAATTAACTTATAAAGAAATTAGAACATTTTTAGACACATACGTAGCTGGCTCAAAGCCTCTGCCCTACAAAGAAATTTTCAACATGGTTGGATTAAATTATATTGAAAAACGTACAACCGAAAAAATAACTTTAGGTGGAATATCTGTGGGTTACAACCCAGAAACTAACCGCTTAATAGTAGTAGGTACTGATAGACTTGACGCCTTTGGAAAAAAATTAGGTTTTAAAGAAGGAGATGAGATAATGATATTTGACAACCGAAAACTAACACTTGACAATATGAGAGAAGTGATGGGAGGTTTTTTAGAAAAAGCCAAACCGGGAGATATACTTACTATTGATGTAACTAGAAAGGATAAAAAAGGAAAAGAAAAAATTAAAACACTTAAAGCTAAAGTTAAACCTGTAAACGTAACTGAAACTGATTTTATTGAGATAAAAGAAAATGCCAGTGAGCAAGAACTCATAGCTCGTAAAACATGGCTTGGCATAAACTAAGAGAAAATGAATACTAAAAATAGTATATACTGGAAATGTCAAATCATTGGATGGACTTTATATACAACTATTAATCTCTTATTTTTTAATCTTAGTTTTACTACAAATATTAAGGATAATCTTTCCTTTATTTTATGGCTTCCTCTAGGCATAGGTATTACGCATGTCTATCGCCATTACATCATTAAGTTTCATTTCTTAAAAACGCCACTACTCTCTCAAAGTTTAATCATCTTAGTATCTTCTATTTTGATGGCTATCCTCTTTTTTATTGTCAATATGGGACTTGTAAAAGTATTAGGCATAGCCGAAGATACTTTTAACTTATTGGCTGCCACATCCAAAGTATTAAGTTTAGTTCTCATATTCTTTGTGTGGTCAATAATCTATTTTGGATTTCATTTTTTTGATAATTATAAAAAAGCTGAGATTCTTAATTTACGCTTAGAGGCTAACTCCAAAGAAATTGAATTAAATCAACTAAAAGCTCAGCTCAATCCACATTTTATGTTTAATAGCATGAATAGCATTAGAGCATTGATTGAT
This sequence comes from Bacteroidota bacterium, assembly GCA_963169355.1. Lineage (GTDB taxonomy): Bacteria > Bacteroidota > Bacteroidia > B-17B0 > Aurantibacillaceae > UBA4416. Next base: position 30,739 of record CAUJCR010000041.1, read on the forward strand.
GAAAATCCACAAAAAGCAAAACAAGCAATTACACAATTATCAAACATACTAAGACATACATTAATGATGCATAAACATAAATTTATTCCCTTAGAAGAAGAAATGAATTTAGTAAAAGATTATTTGGAATTAGAACACATCCGATTTGAAGAACGATTAAAATACAACATCAATATTGACACCGAAACTAAAACATTACACATTCCACCTATGATGATACAAACACTTGTTGAAAATGCAATAAAACACGGTATTAGCAAATTGCCAAAAGGTGGCGAAATAACTATTGATGCTAGAAAAATAAATACCGAATATAGAATACGTATTGTAAACACAGGACAACTCAATCCTGAATCTCGCACCGAATCGGGAGTTGGGATTGAAAATAGCAAAGACCGCTTATCTTTTCTTTATGGAAATAAGGCCACATTTTTATTAAGCAATTATGATAACGAACACGTATTAAGCGAAATAATTATAACTAACTAAACGTAATGATATGAAAGCAATTATTGTAGATGACGAAAGATTAGCTCGTCAAGAATTAAAAAACCTGCTAGAAGCACACAAAGAAATTGAAATTGTTGCTGAGTGCAATAATGCCGAATCGGCCAAAGAAAAAATCACCGAGCTCAATCCAGATATCGTTTTCTTAGATATTCAAATGCCTGGAAAAACCGGATTACAATTAGTAGAAGAATTATCTGTATTACCCGATATTGTTTTTGTTACAGCTTATGATGAGCATGCCATAAAAGCATTTGAATTAAATGCTTATGATTATCTTTTAAAACCTGTTATGCCCGAAAGGCTTGCCGAAACAATTAAAAAACTCACTATAAAAGAAGCCTCTGAGAAAAAAGAAAACACCTCTATACTTACAGAAAATAGTCAGGTATTTATAAAAGATGGTGACAAAACTTGGTTTGTAAGGCTTAATAATATTAGGCTTTTTGAAAGTGAAGGAAACTATGTACGTGTATATTTTGATAATTCAAAACCCTTAATTTTAAGAAGTTTGAATAGTTTAGAAAATCGTTTAGATGAAAAAACATTTTTTAGAGCAAGTAGAAAACACATTATTAATTTAAACTGGGTTGATAGTATAGAAACCTGGTTTAACGGCGGACTTATGGTAAAACTAAAAAGCGGTCAGGAAATTGAAATCTCTAGACGCCAAGCGGTTAAACTAAAAGACATGATGAGCCTTTAATTTTTCATTTATTAATTAGATAAATATCAAAAAAACATTATTTTTGCTACGTAATAATAAATAAATAGAAGATGATTGATTTAACAGGAATTATCGCCATTAGCGGACAAGCAGGATTGTTTAAAGTAATTGCACAATCAAAAAATGGGATTATAGTAGAAGCATTAGCTGATAAAAAACGTACAACAATTAGTTCAACCTCTAAGGTAAGTTCATTAGAAGATATTAGTATGTTTACCACTGGCGACGACAAACCTGTTTCAGAAATTATGAAATCTATTTTTGATAAAGAAAAAGGTGGTGTTGCAGTTGATGCTAAAAGTGATGATAAAACTATTACAACTTACTTTGCAAGTATCTTACCAGAATATGATAAAGACCGTGTGTATGTAAGTAATATGCGTAAATTATTTTCTTGGTACAATATATTACAAGCTACAGGCAATTTAAAAGAACGTAGCGAAGAAAAAGCTGAAGAAAATACTGAGAAAAAAGTAACAGCACCTACCATTCAAAAAGCAGCTGCTAAAAAAACAACCATTAAAGAACCAAAAGCAAAAACTAGTACTGGCGTAAAGAAAACTGCTGGCGTTAGAAAAACTGGTTCTGCTTAATACTTATACATCTACGATTTTTTAAATCGTAGATGTATTTTCGCTGATAATCTTTTCACAAGATTGATATACCATTTGAAAAACATCTTCAAACCCCTGCTCTCCTCCATAATAAGGATCTGGAACTTCTAAATTTTGCCCTGGATGTATTAAATTAAGCAGTAAATCCACTTTTGCATGATGTTTAGGCTCATTAGTTAATCTTAAAACATTGGACAAATTACTTTTATCCATTACATAAATTTTATCGAAATTCTCAAAATCAGATAATTGGAATTGTCTCGCTCTTAATGATGATAAGTCTATCTGATGTTTTTTAGCATTTAATATAGTGCGCTTATCGGGCGCCTCGCCAATGTGGTAATTTGAAGTCCCCGCCGAATCAACAAGTAAATCGACTTTATTTTTTTCGATTAAATGTAATAAAATACCCTCAGCCACAGCGGAGCGGCAAATATTACCTAAGCATACAAATAAAATTTTTTGTTTCATTTTAATTAACTTATAATTTGAAGTGCTTGCGGAATGACGTTGATAGAAATTTTATTCCTCATTAAAATAGGTTCTCCATCATAATGAACTGGTAATTCGCCATCAAATTCAATTACAATCTCTCTTCCGCTTTTTGAGATGAGTGCTGACGAAGTATGAATTTTTCTACCAAATAATTTTATTGCAATAACTAAAGCCTGAAATAAAGAAAATGGTTTTAAAATGCTGACATTCAAAATCCCATCATCCATAACCGCCTTAGGCGCAATATAAACATCATTTCCCCATTGTCCAGCATTAGCAATCGTTATTAAAAATGCTTTAACCGAAAAAGAATGGTCATCAATTATTAGGCGATATTCAAAAGGTTTATATCCAAAAAAAGCTTTAATAGTAGTGGTGATATAAGTAAAAAAACCGCGTTTAGTGCTTGATGAAAACAGATGAGCAATATGAGCATCAAAACCAATACCTGCCGTACAAAAAAAGTAGTGCTGATTAATTTTAGCGACATCAATACGCTTAATCTGTGCATTTTCAATACATCTTAATGCTTTAATATAATCCATTGGAATAGCATTGCTTCTGGCTAAACCATTACCCGAACCTAATGGAAAAATACCTAACGACATAGTCGTATTCACTAAAACAGAAGCCACTTTATTCACGGTTCCGTCTCCGCCACATGCTACAACAATAGTATAATTTCCTTTAAGTATTTGATTTTTTACAGCATCAAAATCATCTTTGTTTTCCCATACTATAAAATCGGAGGGTATATTACCTGAGAAATGCTTTTTTATAAAATCAATGATATTGATTTTCTTCTTAACACCTGCACTTGGATTTATAACAAAGGCTACTTTTTGTAACATCTTAATTTTTAGAACTTGTGAAGAAAAAATCTTTTAAATAGTTAGGTTCTGAATAAGCCACATCAACAAAATCCTTCATTACATACTTTTCATAACCCAATTCAATCAAATATCGTGACGATGTATTTACCTGTTCAATAAAAAAGCTACGATTTAAGCATTCATTTAATAGTGGTTTTGATTTCAACATACCTGAACCAAAAAAATAAATGTCTTTATTAAATTGTGCCAGTTCTTTTACACTTTCGTTTGTAACAATAAATGGTTTAGTTGAAATTAAAGTATTAAGTTGAGAATTGTATAATGCTAAATACACTTCCATTCTTCGAGCATCCATCATAGGACATAGTAAAGCATCATCTGGCACATCCTTAATTACCGCTTGCGTTAGTATTTGTAAGGTATCTAATGTAATTAAAGGAATTTGTAAAGCATAGGCTAATCCTTTAGCTGCCGAAAATCCAATACGTAGCCCCGTATATGAACCCGGACCAGCAGAAATAACAATTGCACTTAATTGGCTTGGTTGTATTTGGTTATCCTTTAATAAATTATTAATAAACACATGTAAATTTTCGGCATGAGAATAACCATTATCCAATTCGCTACAAGCTATTAATTGATTCTTTTGAGCCAATGAAACCGAGCAAACAGTTGAAGAGCTTTCAATATGTAATAAAAAAGCCAAATTAATTTTTAACTAAAAAGAGTTGGTCTTTATCTACTATTTTAATTTTCTTTTTATCCTGAATCATCTTTGAGATGGCACCATACGGTCCAGAGATTACTTCATCACCAATCTTGATACCTGATTTAATTTCGATATAATCATTATCCTGTACACCTGTTGTTACATATACTAATTTTGCTATTCCATTATCATTTATAAAAACACATTCTTTAATCTCATCTTTAGTTGTTTGTTTCTTTAATTCTTTTTCATCAACCACCAAAGACTTACCTTCATCGTTTATAGCATGATTTTTAGTTTTTGTAGAATCCAAATTACGAGATGTAACTGATTGAATTGGAATGGTAATCACTTGAGAGGCTCGCATTGTTTGAATTTCCACACTTGTACTCATCCCTGGTCTAAAAGGCGCAGGGTTAGTTGGTGTAATTAAATCAGCATAAGACTCTTGTAAAATTCTAATCTTTACCACAAAATTAGTAACCTGATCGACAGATAGACTAGTTGTATTTGCAGAGTTGGCAATCTCGGTTACTATTCCTTTAAATTTCTTTCCACTATACGCATCAACTTCAATAATACTTGTATCATTTTTATGTATTCTAATAATATCATTTTCACTTACCTCTACACTTGCTTCCATCTCATTAAGATTAGCTAAGCGTAAAATTTCTGTTCCTTGTAATCCTTGTACACCCACTACTCTTTCTCCTTTTTCAACATTTAATTTAGAAATTGTTCCATCTACTGGTGCATAAATAAATGTTTTATCCAAATTAGAATTAGCTTCTTTTAATGAAGCCTCCATACTTTTAACATTAAAATCAGATGCCTTTAAGCTTTCCATGAGCCCATCAACATTTGCCTTAGCAGATTCATAACTTGCTTTTGAAGCATCCATTTCCTGTTGAGAAATCACATTTTGATCAAATAATTTCTTGTTTCTTGCATAAGCCGCATCAGCCTGTGCCAGATTAGCTTGTGCTTGAGCTAATTGAGCCATAGCTGTTTTATAATTAGCCTTAGAACTATTAACACTCGCATTAACACGCTCAAAGGCACTTTCGTATATATCCGGTTTTATTCTGCATAACAATTGTCCTTTTTTAACTTGCTCCCCTTCTTTCACTAACATCTCCACAATTTCACCAGATACATCGGAGGTGATTTTTAATTCTGCTTCAGGTTGTATTTTCCCATTAGCTGATACCGTTTCTATAATGCTACGAGCTTCTGCTTTTTCTGTTGTTACTTCAATAGGCTGTTCGCCTTCTACTACTTTTAAAATAATAACAATTATTAATACGGCTATACAACAACCAATTATCCAATACAAACGTTTCATATACTTTAGTGATAGTTAAAAATAATTTAAAGAATTGAGAAGCAATTTTATTAGTTAAATTTTAGTTCTTTACCTTGATAATAATCTAATACTTTAAGTTTGAATATGTAATCGTACTTAGATTGCGTAAGGTTATTTTGCGCATTTTGCAGCCTTGTTTTAGCATTATTATAATCAAAAGTACTTATAGCGCCTACATTATATTTTTGTTCGGCATAAAAAAAAGATTGCTCACTTGCTTCAACCGCCAATTTATTTGCTTTAAATTTCTCATAAGCTGCTTTTGCATTGGCATACGATTGCGCTATGGTTTTATATAAATTTTGCTCGGTAAGTTGTTGCGAATATTTTGCATTTAAAGCATTTAATTGGGCATTTTTTATACCTGTATAGGTTTGCAAGCCATTAAATATTGGTATGGATAAAGTTAAACCAATACTCTTATTCACATTATCTTTAAATTGGTCAGCAAATGGTTTTTGAGATGTAACCAATTCGGTTTTAGGCGCATAAATCGCTTCACCCGATTGCGTATAATACGGTACCTGCTCTACTCCCACAATATTTACAGCATCTATTCTTTTATCTAATCCTGAGGTTCCAGTACCCAAACTTCCAGTTGCTGATAAAGTTGGACTAACTCTACCTTTAGCAACTGCTAAATTCTTTTCGGCAGCCATTAAACTATATTCAGCCGATTTAATGGAATGTTGGTTTTTTAATGCTACTTCATAAATTCCTTGAACCGTTAAATTTTCTAAATCATTAGAGGCAATGTTTAAATCTGGACGTACAATTTCGAAATTCTTTAAAGTATCTAAATTTAATAGCTGTTGTAAACTAAGCAAGGCTATTTGATAATTATTTCTTGAATTAGTAACATTTACTTCTTCATTAGCTAACTGCGATTGCAAATCATACATTGCACTTTTAGCCAATGTACCAGCATCTACTAGCTTTTGTGTTCTTTCTAATTGTTGTTTGGTTATATCAAATTGTGCTTCGGCAATTTTCAAAATATCCTCGCTAAATATAACATTAATGTAATTTGTAGCTACATTTAAAGATAAGTCATTTCGTAACTGCAAAGTACTCTCAGCATTAGATAAGTATTGATATTTATTAGCTAAAATATTGTTGTATTGAGAAAGACCTGACCATAACACCACATTAGAAGATATATAAAAATTTTGCGATAATACCTGTGTGTTTGCAAAAGTATTCGTATATCTATCAATGGTTCTACCAAAATTATAGGTATGTTGGGCGCCTGTATTGATGGTAGGCAAAATGGCTGCCTTACTTTGGTCGGCATTATTTTTAGCCACTCGTGCATTTATCTCTGATTGAATAACAGAAATATTATTTTTTTGTGCATACTCCACACATTGCGGCAAAGTCCATGTAGATGGATGCTGAGATTGGGCACAACATAAACCAGTAATAAATAATGATAAAATCAAGTATGGTTTCATTTAAGGAAAAAACTATTTTAAAACACGTAAATTTAATGAAAATTATGAGTTAATAGCCCATATTACATAAACGGACAAAAAACCATTGCATTGGTAAAAAAGTAATTAACGCTTCGGCTTCTATCTCCATTAGCTCAATATAAAGAGTAACAATATAACTTCTAAAAATATACTAAAAAATTAACGAAATATTTTAGTATTTTTAAACCAATTGGATATGCAGCCTTTTTTAAAATATCTTGCTCAACACATCTTTGAAAACTATGCAGATAATACTGAAAATCTATGCATTATATTACCCAATAAACGTGGCGCTTTATATCTAAAACAACATTTAGCAGAGGCTTTTCAAAGAACAATTTGGCTACCCACTATATTAAGTGCCGAGGATTTAGTAGCCAACCTTTCTGAGCTACATGCCCTTGATAATATTGACTTAATTTGCGAATTATATTCGGCTTACTGCGAGGTTCTAAAAGATAAAGCAGAATCTTTTGACTCATTTGCTAAATGGGGAAATTTAATGCTGCAAGATTTTAATGAAGCTGATCGTTATTTGGTAAATACCGATACGTTGTATCTTGATTTAAAAAACATTAAAGAAATAGAAAATTGGAGTTTAAATGCCAATGAACTAACTCCAACACAGCAAGACTATATTAATTTTATGGCGCACATGGGAACTATTTACCATGTATTTACCACAAATTTATTAGCTAAAAATGCAGCTTATCAGGGCTTAATGTACAGAAAAGCTTTTGAGAAATATCCACACTCTAGTTATTTAAACAAATTCTCAAATATTGTCATTGCTGGTTTTAACGCGTTAAATAAAGTTGAGAGCCACCTTTTTTCGGATTTAGCAAAAAATAAAAAAGCAACTATCATTTGGGACGGCGATTTATATTATTTAAAAAACGAAAGCTACGAAGCTGGATTATTCTTAAGGAAAAATTTTACTAATCAATGGCTCAATACAAAAACTTTAATTGGCAATTATTTCTCTGAAATTCCAAAGAACATTGAAATTATTGCTGCTCCAAAACAAATAGGACAAGCCCAAGCAGCCAGTAATCAACTAAAAAAATGGATTAAAGAAGGAAAATCCTTAAACAAAACCGCCATTATCTTAGCCGACGAAAGTTTACTTTTTCCAGTATTAAATCAAATACCAAATGAAATTGATGCTATAAATGTTACTATGGAATATCCATTACGGTTATCTCCTATTTATAATCTAGTTGAAAATTTAATTTCATTACATCTGAGTGTCGAAAATAGTAAAACATCTCAGAAATTTTATTTTGCCGATCTTTTTAAAATTTTTCAAAACACCATTTTCAAAAAATACATCCAATTAATAAGTCCTAATATTAATCTGCAACGTATCACGCAAACAATCATTGACAAAAACTATGTTTGGATAGATACTGATACAATGCAACTACTTTTTGAGGAAGAATTTAATTATATACAACCACTATTTACCCCTTGGAGAAACTCAAAAAATGGCATTTCAAGCATCACTCATATCTTATCTATTTTAAATCAAACTGATAGCACTCAATTAAAATTACCAACTACCGAGAATGAATATTTACATCTATTTACTAAATATTTTAATAGGTTACATATTCTTATTACGCAACATAATTACCTAGACGCATTATCTACTTTTAAAAGCCTTTATAAGCAAATTATTGGAACGGCTACAGTTCCTTTTATTGGAGAGCCTTTACAAGGTTTGCAAATTATGGGTGTTTTAGAAACAAGAACGCTCGACTTTGAAAATATAATTATACTAGGTGTAAATGAAGGTGTATTGCCTTCTGGGAAATCAGTCAATTCTTTTATCCCCAACGATTTAAAACGACATAATAACATGCCTCTTTATGCAGATAAAGACGCTATTTATGCTTATCATTTTTATCGCATACTACAAAGGGCTAGTAATATCTTAATTACTTATAATACTGAGCAAAGTGCATTTGGCGGTAATGAAAAAAGCAGGTTTATTACTCAATTACAATTTGAATTACAAAAATATAATCCTTCCCATCGCATCAATGAACGAATGCTTAGTGGAGATGAATTAGTGGCCAGTACTATAAATAAAATTGAGGTCTCGAAAACAGAAAACAGTTTAGAGTCAATTATTGCAAAACTAACAACGAATAATGATTATGGTGGCCTAAGCCCATCAGCATTAATAACCTACAAAGATTGTCCGTTAAAATTCTTTTTTAGATATGGCGAAGGATTAAAAGAAACCGAAGATGTAGAAGAAATTGCAGAGTATAACACACAAGGTTCTATATTACATTTATCCTTAGAAAAACTTTACACACCGTTTATTGGTAAAGTCCTTTATAGAGACGACCTTAACCAATGTTTAAATCGGATAGAAACTACGGTAAGCAATTGTTTCTTAGAATACTTTAGTCAAAAAGAAAGTAGATTTGGCAAGAATTATTTACAGCAAAAAGTACTTCAGCAATACGTAAAAAAACAAGTAATAAGGGATATAGAAATTGTAGAACAAACAAATTCTAATAACGAATACTTAAGCATTATTGCCTTAGAAAAAAAATTTGAAGCTAGTTTAGTCATTGAATATCAAGGAGAACCACTAACTATTTACATTAAAGGATCAAGTGATCGTATAGACCGATTAGGCTCAAAAGTTAGAATTATTGACTATAAATCATCTGTAAAAACAACCGATAAATTTCAATTTGATACGTTTGAAAATCTTTTTTCAAATAGTCAATATAACAAAATGCTTCAGTTATTTATCTATGCATGGTTAGCCGTTAAAAACAACATTGCCAAACCAGAAGAACTAATGCCTTGTATTATTCCTTTCAAGCATTATCTTAAAGAACCAAAATCAATCCAATCAATAGATAAAAAATCAGGTTCATTAATTTTTAGCATTGATTTATTACAAGAATTTGAAGAGCATCTTAAAAATACCATTAGCTTAATACTTTCTAATCAAAATAAGTTTTCTCAAACAGAAAACAGAGACGTTTGCAAGTTTTGTTCTTACGCTCCAATTTGCAACATAAAGGTTTAACAATTAACTGTTTATAAAATAACTATTTATCTATAAAGGTTATCTAAACACAATCTAATTTTACATTCGGTTAAACTTTTTAATTAATTACACATGCATTATATCACAAGAAAACAACTCGTGTGTTGGTTGTTGTTTTTTACTTTTTTCAAATCATTCTCGCAGGATATTACTGTAGATTTTGAAGGTAGAGTAACAAATGATAACAGCATATTATCTGAAGTTATTGTACAAGTACTTCAAGAAGGCAAACTATTAACTTCGTTTAAAACAGATAATAGTGGCACTTATAATGTTTACCTGCCACTTGGGCATGATTACTTGGTTTCTATTTCAAAAAACAATTATGTTCAAAAATACTTCACCGTAAGCACCAAAGGAGTACCTTCTGAAGATGCTTCCATGAAATTTCCAACTATTACAGCAGACGTTGATTTATTCAAATATTATGAAGGTGTAGATTATTCATTATTTAATGAACCAATTAATAAATTTTATTATAATGCCAAAAAAGGAAACTTTGAATACGACAAAGCCTATTTAAAAGAAAAAAAAGAAGCAATGAGGCAAGTGAAGGAGCAAGAAAAAGAAGTGCTATTAGCTATGAAGAAAAAGAAAAACAACTCCCCTGCACTTGCCAAACATACACCTAATAAAATTGATACCACAAAAAAAACAGAAGGACAACGATTACTTGCTCAACTTGAAAAAGAAGAACAGCAATTATTTAGTAAGCCCAAAAACAACAATGAAGTGCAAATTAACTTAGTAGCTGCAAGCTCAACAAATAGCAAAAAAGTAATTGACTCAAAAATAAGTGCTCTTTTACAGAAATATAAACAAGGAGTAACAGAGGAAAAACAAGAAACAGACCAAGTTATTATCATAAAAAGAATTGTAGTAAGAGAACAAGAAGCTTGGGTATATGAAAAGAAAATATTTAGCTGGGGCGGTATTGCTTACTTTAGAGACAGGCAACCCATTACAGCTAGTACCTTTAATATTGAAACATCCGTAAAATAATTAACATTTTTGCGTTAGTTTCTTAGCAACTTATTTGTAGGATAATTAAGCCTATTTCTTTACTTTTATACATTAATCTTTTATTTATGAAAAAAGCGTTTGTTTTCCCTGGACAAGGTTCACAGTTCTCAGGTATGGGAAAAGAGTTATATGAAAACTCAGAGTTAGCGAAAAACATGTTTCATCAAGCTAATGAAATTTTAGGATTTAAAATTACCGACATCATGTTTTCAGGAACCGACGAGGAACTGAAACAAACAAAGGTTACTCAGCCAGCCATCTTTTTACATTCTGTTATTTTAGCTGCTACTTTAGGCGATAGCTTTAAACCCGATATGGTTGCAGGACACTCGCTTGGCGAGTTTTCGGCGTTAGTAGCTAACAAAACATTAAGTTTTGAAAATGCCCTAACCCTAGTTTCAAAACGTGCTTTAGCTATGCAAAAAGCCTGCGAAATAAATCCCTCTACAATGGCAGCAGTATTAAATTTAGCAGACGAAACTATTGAATCTATTTGTAAAGAAATTACAGATGGTGGGCAAGTCGTAGTTGCAGCTAACTACAATTGCCCTGGTCAGTTAGTTATTTCAGGAACTATTGAAGGCATTAATATAGCTTGCGAAAAAATGAAAGCCGCAGGTGCTAAAAGAGCTTTGGTTTTACCTGTAGGTGGTGCTTTTCATTCTCCACTAATGGAGCCTGCCCGTGTAGAATTAGAAGCAGCTATTAACGCTACCGAGTTTAATCAACCGATTTGCCCTGTATATCAAAATGTAACTGCCTCTGCTGTATCAAATCCAACCGAAATTAAAAAGAATTTAATTTTACAATTAACAGCACCCGTAAAATGGACTCAAACCATTCAACAAATGACAGCCGATGGAGCAACACATTACACCGAAGTGGGGCCAGGAAAAGTACTTCAAGGTCTTGTAAAGAAAATAAGTCCTGAAGTTGAAACAACAAGTGCTTAAATAACAAAAACTATGATAAAAAAAATTGTTTTATGTATTACGGTTATTCATTTTGCTATGCAAATGAATGCTCAATTCTTTAGAGGCGTGGGTGCTTTTATTGGAGCAACAAGTTCTAGTTTAAGATATAAAAATCTAAATCCTATTGATAATTCAACGTTTGCTCATGCTATTCCAGCATCTTCACACCGCTCGGCCGAATATCCTTTCTTTAGCGTTGGAATTTTAGGAGAATTCTTAAAATATGATCATGTGCGTTGGCAAACTGAATTTGAATATGCCACTAAAGGAGGCATAGAACGTCCTTCTATTATTTTAGGAAGCGGACAAAGAAGTGGACCTACACCTAACATTTACCAAAACATACAATGGAATAATTTTCTTAAATTCTTTGGTAACGAAGGTTATCGAGGTATCCCTTATTTAATGTTAGGCGCAAGAATAGAGTATAATTTCTCAAGAGCTATAACAGCGTATGGAGCTGTAGCTGGAGCTGTACCACCTCTTAATATAACACCTGATGCTGGAATTGGTTATGAATTTTATTCTCGTTCTAAATGGCATTTGTTTACCGAGTTTCATTACAATCCAGATGCCTTAAAAATGGTGGTATCTAATGTTGTATTTTGGCAACGTATGTTTGAATTAAGACTAGGTGTTATATATCGTCCTAAACGCAAGGCAATTGACGACTGCAACGCACCACGATATAGAGGAAGTAACTATTAATTAATTTAATGACACTAAAAATATGGTAATGAGTAAAGACGTGCTTTTTTCTTTAACTAAGGGCGGTTATGCACCCCAAGAAGAAATGTTAGAAGTAGCACGTAAAAAAGGTAGTTTATATATTGGTATTCCTAAAGAAACCGCATTTCAAGAAAATCGTGTACCATTAGTTCCCGATGCAGTAGCACTATTGGTTAATCATGGTCATAAAATAGTGATTGAAGCTGGAGCTGGCACTGCTGCTCATTTTGAAGATACCGATTATAGTGAAGCTGGAGCCGAAGTTGTTTACTCAACCGAACAAATATATAAAGCAGACATTATCTTAAAAATCGCACCTCCTACTTTAGATGAAGTAGAATTAATGCGCCCTCGACAAACGTTATTCTCCTCATTACAACTTACAGTACAGCCCGAAGATTTTTTAAAAAAACTCATCGCCAAAAAATTAAACTGTGTTGCTTTTGATATGATTACGGACGATGCTGGTATTTTTCCTATCATTAGAGCTATGGGAGAAATTGCTGGTGGAACCTCTATCTTAGTGGCTGCTGAATTATTAAGCAATGCCAATAATGGAGTTGGTACAATATTAGGAGGAATAAGTGGAATATCTCCAACCGAGGTTGTCATTATTGGGGCAGGAACAGTTGGTGAGTTTGCCGCTAGAGCCGCTTTAGGATTAGGCGCTACGGTAAAAGTATTTGATAATTCTACTTCGCGTTTACGCCGTTTACAGAGCCAATTAGGCGCTCGAATTTTCACATCAGTGATTGTTCCAAAAGTATTAGAAAAACATTTAAAAACTGCCGATGTAGCCATTGGTGCATTGCGTGCTCGTAAAGGGCGTACTCCATGTATTGTTTCAGAACAAATGGTTTCCGAGATGAAAACGGGTTCGGTTATTATTGATGTGAGTATCGACCAAGGTGGGGTGTTTGAAACATCATCTGTAACTAATCATACAAAACCTGTGTTTAGAAAACATGGCGTCATACATTATTGCGTACCAAATATTCCTTCGCGTGTAGCCCGCACTGCATCTTATGCTTTTAGCAATATCTTTCAGCAAATATTGATGAATATGGGTGATGAAGGTGGTTTTGATAGCTTAGTTAGAAAAGATGCAGGATTAAGAAATGGCGTATATATATACAATGGTATTTTAACTAATCAATTCTTAGCCGAGGCGTTTAATCTTCCGTACAAAGATATTAACTTATTAATGGCTGCTATTTAAGTCTATCTTTTAAATAGGTACCATTACTTATGTAACATAAGTAACACTTTTTTATTTTTTTATCCTCTACCTTTGTAATCATTTGTAATAGTTATGATTATTAAAGGATTTTATATGGCATCAAATATCTTTGTTAAACAAGGATTAGAACTCGATACATCAGAAAATCGTTTTCGGAAAACATATAAAATTCTTCGACTATTCTCGTTTACAGATGGCTGGAAGAATTTACCTAAACTAGACTATATATTGCTTTTTAAAACCCTATATGCTAAATGCGAATCATGTAGTACTGATGATTTTGAAAATTCATCCATCATTCAATTATCGTTAGTGTATAATAAAAACAGGAAACTGATTATACATGAATCGAAAAATCTACAAGAAATACAGCAAATGGCTCATGAGTTATCCAAAAATTTAACATTAAAAATTAGAGACAGCGCAACTGATAGAAGAAATCCTGTTTGGATAACAAATTAACAAATAAACTTTTCCCTAAAACCGTTTAATATAAAGGGTTTAACTATTAAATGACTATTGTCAGGTTAATTAAGTATAATTTAGTTTTATATTTGAATATAATATTAAATTAACTTGACATGAAAAAAATCTACTCTCTTCTTTCATTTGCTTTTTTACTTACCAATACAACACTTCATGCGCAATCTGCCACAAGTGTAGCCAATGGTAATTGGACAATGCCAACCACTTGGGATTGCATGTGTGTTCCCATTACAGGACATAGTGTAACCATTAACCATTCTGTTACCTTAAATACCAGTATGACATTTACAGCTGGAGGTATTACAATAGGTAATAATGGTTACTTAAAACAAGATGCCTCTCTTAATCGTGATTTATGGTTTAACGGAGGTTCCTTTGTTAATAATGGAAAAGCTGATTTCCGTTATTTGTTATTAACGGGTGGAACTAACTATAATAATGGAACCTTTACCGTTGCTGCTATGACTAATTCCGTTTCGTTTAATAATAACGGTACTATTACAATGGATAGTTTATATGCTGCTGCCAACTTTACCAATACAGCCAATGGTAAAATAATTGGCGATAGCATTACCAATGGGTTAACATCTACTTTTTTAAATAATGGAAGAGTAAATGTTCTTGGTAGTTTAAATTTAGGAACGTTTATAAATAACAATTACCATAGTGGCTATCATTTTACTAATAATAATACTTATACAAATAATGACTCGATGGTAATGACTGCCAGTATTTGGAATAAAGCCAAATTTTTAAATAATCCTTCGGGTAAAGTGAATTTAGCATTTGATTTTTATAATTATACACCTGGGCACACTGCTGTTTTTGATAATCAAGGAAGTGTTATGTCTAAAAGTTGGTTTAACACGGATACTGTAAAGGGAACAAGCACGGGCATATTTACAGTAAGTGACTCTTCTGCAAATTCAGGATGGATGAAGGGTAATTTTCATTTCTGCGACTTAAGCATGATATTAACAGTGGCTCCATTTATTGATTACAATTCTGGAACAATTTCTAATAGCATTACTTGGTGTACTACAACTGGATTACAACATACTCAAGCAGAAAAACAAGTTACCGCTTTCCCTAATCCAAATAATGGAGTATTTACAATTCAAGCTATAAAAGAAGAGCAATTCTTTATTTATAATGCCTTAGGCGAATTTATACAAACGATAACATTAAATGCAAGTAATTATTACCAAACAGAAATAAACAACCTCCGTACAGGTATTTATTTTATAATTGGAAAAAATTATAAAGAAAAAATTGTGGTAACAAAATAAATTAACTTATACGAAATACATTAAATATAGTGGCTGCCTCAAATGAGGCAGCCACTAGTTTTTAGTATCATACCTGATATAACTATGTTAATCTTTTTTGAATTATTTTACTCACATTTCCAAAAACCTGACCAGGCGAAAACTTACGCCATGTAAATTCATTAAGCTCTCCATCCGAATGAAAATAATAGTCTAAGCCTGCTTGCTTAAATTCTTTAAGCACATGTTCTCTAAAATTGATAAACGTAATCCATCCATCATCTTGCACATCGTCAAACCACTCCTCGTAATATGAATCATCAGAATGATGAAAATTTAAGACGTTTTCTCCAATAATAATGTATTTATTAATCTTATAGTAAGCTAATTCATCAATGATATCACGTTTTAAAATCATAATATCATTATTAATGGCATCATTCCACTCACCTATTAATTCTATAATGGCATATTTTTCGTCGTAATCTACAAATAGAATTTTTAAGTATAGCGTTTCACTTCCAATATTATCCCACTGAGGGTGTATGTAATAATTGTAAATGGTATTACTAAAACTAAACTCGCTATACTCAACACCATAAAATGGCGATAATTCGTCTTCAGCAGCAATATACAAGTGTTGCCAATTATAAAAAGGCTCTATTTCATGCATAATTTTTTTAAAGATACAATTTTCTAAATTATTCTCAAATGGGCATAAATTGTGGTAGTTTCAATAACACATGACATTTATCAGTTTCCATATTGATTGTTCTCAAAAAATTCCCATTTAAACATACCAACTTTGTGGTATAGTTACTGATAAATGTCAAATTCTACAAAATATGCCGATTTAAAGTTAGTATGTTACCATTGTGGAGAAGATATTATCAATGAAGATATTATTGAGCAGGACAAACATTTTTGTTGCCATGGTTGCAAAACCGTTTACGACATCATCAATAAAAACGATTTATGCGATTATTACAGCATCAATCAAAACCCAGGGATTAATCAAAAAGTAAAAGTTAGAGAGGGTAAATTCGACTTTTTGGAAGATGAAAAAATCTTGGAAAGTGTACTTCATTTCAAAGATAGTCATCAATACCATGTAGTGTTATATTTACCTCAAATGCACTGTAGTTCCTGCATTTGGATTCTTGAAAATTTAGGAAGGTTAGAAAAAGGTATAATTAAATCTCAGGTAAACTTCCTTAAAAAAGAAATTACCATTGTATATGAAACACAAAACACCTCTTTAAAATCTATTGCTGAAACTTTAGCATCTATAGGATATGAACCTCATTTCAGTTTAAATGATATGAAGGGGAAAAAAGCAAAAAATTATGATACTAGTCAAATTATTAAAATTGGCGTAGCTGGTTTTTGCTTTGGAAATATTATGATGCTCAGTTTCCCTGAGTACTTTGCTAATAGTGAGTTTGAAAGTGATGTTTTGAAAAAATATTTTAGTTATTGGAATTTAGCGTTATCACTACCCGTTTTCTTTTATTCAGCGTCCGAATTTTTTATTTCGGGTTATAAAGGATTAAAACAACGTTTTTTAAATATCGACGCACCAATTGCCTTAGCGATACTGATGGCATTTGTTAGAAGCGTATATGAAATAGTAACCAATACTGGAGCAGGTTATTTAGATTCAATGTCTGGGATTGTTTTCTTTATGCTAGTAGGTCGTTACTTTCAAAACAGAACTTACCAAACCATTTCATTTGATAGAGATTTTAAATCCTATTTCCCGTTAGGCGTGAGTGTTATTGAGCAAAATGGAAAAGAAAAACAAATCTCGGTTGCCGACTTAAAAGTAGGCGACAGAATAAAAATTCATCATAATGAGATTATACCAGCCGATGCTATTTTATTTCTTGGTAAAGCCACTATTGATTATAGTTTTGTAACTGGTGAATCATTGCCTATTAATAAATCAATAGGAGAAATAATTTACGCAGGTGGCAAACAAACCGCTGGAGCCATTGAGTTAGAAGTAGTTAAAGATGTTTCGCAAAGTTATTTAACTCAATTGTGGAATAATGATGCGTTTAAAGAAGAAAGGCAAAAAGAAAAGAATTCATTTGTTCACTATATCAGTCAATATTTCACCTATATTTTATTTGCTATTGCAACAGTAGCGGCTATTTATTGGGCGTTCAACGACAGTTCAAAGATATGGAATGCTGTAACGGCTATTTTAATAATTGCTTGCCCGTGTGCATTATTATTAGGGGCTACATTTACCAATGGTAATATGATAAGGATATTGAACAAATACAAAATGTATGTAAAAAATGCCTCTATAATAGAAAAGATAGCAAAGATAGACACCATTGTATTTGATAAAACTGGCACTATTACCGAGCAAGGTAAATCAACAATTACTTTCCAAGGTTATCAACTAGATAAAGAGCAAGAACAATTAATTCGCACACTTGCAAGTCAATCTAATCACCCACTTAGTAAAGCAATAGTTAGTCATTTGCCATTTTACAAAACATTTCCTGTAAAAGATTTCAAAGAACTAAAAGGGCTTGGAACAACGGCTATCATTCAACAACTTGAAATTAAACTTGGATCAGCCGAATATGTGTTAGGTCAATTAGTCCAACCACAACACCAAGGCGCAAAAGTTTTTGTTAGTATTGATGGCGAATGTTTGGGATACTTTTCTGTTAAACACGCTTACAGGAAAGGGTTAGAAAATATTATTCAACAATTAAAGGGTAAGTATAACCTAAATATACTTTCGGGGGATAATGCTTCTGAAATGCCATATTTACATGGTGTTTTTGGCGATAAAACAGAAATGAGATTTGAACAAAAACCAGAAGACAAATTACAATTCATTAAATTACTTCAAGAAAAACAACACCATGTTTTAATGATGGGCGATGGATTAAATGATGCAGGTGCATTAAAACAAAGTGAGGTGGGTATTGCCATCAACGACAATAATAATAATTTTTCACCTGCTTGTGATGTGATATTATCGGGACAATCATTTCACTTGCTAAACTACTTATTAGAATATTGTAGTAAACAAAAAACGATTATTTATTCTGCATTTGTATTGTCTTTAATTTATAATGTCATAGGACTATATTATGCGGTTCAAGGAGAATTAGAACCTGTAATTGCGGCCATATTAATGCCTATTAGTTCTGTAAGTATTGTGTTATTAACAACAGGCTTAAGTGCCTATTATGAACTAAAAATAAAAAGGAGTGATAAAAGTCAGATTCGTACTTGATTTTTATCAGTAATAAAAAAAAGAAACACCGATAACTTCAAAGAAAAATGAGCGCAATTTATGTCATGATAGGAGCCAGTTTATTATTAGCCATAGGGTTTTTAGTGGCTTTTATTTGGTCTGTAAAATCCAACCAGTACGAAGACGATTACACGCCATCAGTACGAATTTTATTTGAAAATAAAATTCCTAAATCAAAAGAAAATAACAAAACAAACAATAACCAAACCAATCAAAAAAATCTCAATTAATTATGGAAATAGAAAAATTTCAGTACGACAACAAGATTGTTAAACTTTTTGCTTACGCTACCATTTTTTGGAGCATAGTGGGTATGTTAGCTGGGCTTTATGCTGCTATTGAATTGTATATGCCCTCTGCAAACCTCGGATTGCCTTATACCAGTTTTGGTAGAGTGCGCCCGGTTCATACCAATGCCATAATATTTGCTTTTGTTGGTAATGGTATCTTTATGGGGGTTTATTATTCGCTACAACGCTTATTAAAAGCTCGTATGTTTAGTGATTTACTAAGTAAAATCCACTTTTGGGGCTGG
Organism: Bacteroidota bacterium; assembly: GCA_963169355.1. Taxonomy (GTDB): domain Bacteria; phylum Bacteroidota; class Bacteroidia; order B-17B0; family Aurantibacillaceae; genus UBA4416. The sequence continues at coordinate 50,085 of CAUJCR010000041.1, forward strand.
CAATTAATCATTGTATTAGCAGCAATCACCTTATTAATGGGTTACACAACAAGCAAGGAATATGCTGAACTAGAATGGCCATTAGACATTTTAATTACAATTATTTGGGTTGTATTTGGATGGAACATGTTTGGTACTATCTTACGTCGTAGAGAACGCCACTTGTATGTAGCTATATGGTTCTACATCGGAACTTTTGTAACTGTAGCTATGTTGCATATTGTAAATTCAATTGAAATTCCAGTTTCGTTTTGGAAATCATACTCTTGGTATGCTGGGGTTCAAGATGCTTTGATTCAATGGTGGTACGGACATAATGCGGTTGCTTTCTTCTTAACTACACCTTATTTAGGATTGATGTATTACTTCTTACCTAAAGCTGCTGAGCGCCCTGTATATTCATATCGTTTGTCTATTATCCATTTCTGGGCACTTATTTTCCTATATATTTGGGCAGGTCCACATCATTTACTTTATTCTTCGGTACCTGATTGGGCTCAAAATTTAGGTGTTGTATTTTCGGTTATGCTCATTGCACCATCCTGGGGAGGTATGATAAATGGATTATTAACATTACGTGGCGCATGGGATAAAGTGCGTGATAATGTAGAATTAAAATTTTTAGTTGTTGCTGTTACCGCTTATGGTATGGCTACTTTTGAAGGCCCATTATTATCTATTAAAGCTGTAAATAAAATTAGCCACTTTACAGACTGGACAGTTGCTCACGTACACGTAGGTGCATTAGGATGGAATGGCTTTTTAACTTTCGGTATCTTATATTGGTTAATACCAAAATTATTTCAAACCAAGTTGTATTCTCAAAAAATGGCTAATCAGCATTTTTGGATTGGGACTTTAGGTATTGTTTTATATGCGGTTCCAATGTACTGGGCAGGATTTATGCAATCATCTATGTGGAAAGACTTTACACCAGAGGGGCAATTAAAATGGCAATTTATGGACACCGTAACTAAAATGATTCCATTTTATATTACACGTTCTATTGGCGGAACATTATACCTAATCGGTGCAATAATGATGACATATAATTTAGTAAAAACTATTAAACAAGGTTCATTCTTAGCAGAAGAAGAAGCGCAAGCACCTGCTTTATCGAAAGAGTTTCATTCACACGCAGGAGCACATTGGCATCGTTGGATTGAGCGTAAGCCAATTCAGTTAATGGTGGTAAGTTTAATTGTTGTAGCAATAGGTGGTATTATTGAATTTGTACCTACTTTCTTAATAAAATCTAATGTACCTACTATTTCTAGTGTAAAACCTTATACGGCATTAGAGCTACAAGGACGTGATATATATATCCGCGAAGGTTGTAATACATGCCACTCGCAGATGGTAAGACCATTTAGAGATGAAGTAGTTCGGTATGGCGATTATTCAAAGGCTGGCGAATCGGTATATGATCATCCGTTTTTATGGGGAAGTAAGAGAACAGGGCCAGATTTGGCACGAGTGGGAGGAAAATATCCTGATAGTTGGCATTACAACCACATGTTAGAACCAGCATCTATGGCTCCAGGCTCAATTATGCCTCAATATCCTTGGCTATTGGAAGATCAAATTGATGTGAACTCAACTTTAAGTAAAATTAAAGCTATGAAACGCTTGGGAGTTCCTTATCCTGATGGTTACGAAAAAGACGCTTTAAAAGATATGGAGAAACAAGCTAAGAAAATTGCTGATAATCTTAAGAAAGATGGTATTGAAACTTTACCTGATAGAGAAATTGTTGCATTAATTTCTTACTTACAAAGATTAGGAAAAGATATCAAAGCCGCCCCTAAAGAAGAAGTAGAAAAACTAAATAATTAAATTAAATCAATTATGAAATTCATCAATTATTTGCAAAGCATTACTGGAGTAGGAATTTATCCATTAATTTCTTTACTCATTTTTGTTTCATTTTTCCTACTTGTAACTCTGTATGTTATTCTTGGGAATAAAGCACACTTTGAAAAAGTAAGTAATCTTCCTATTGAAGAAGATAATCAACCAAGCACTCCTAAATCATAATCATTATCTAAAGAATATATGAAAAAATTAAATCAATTACATTTAATCATTGCCGGTTTACTTATTCCATCTATTGGTTTTTGTCAAACTGTTAAAGCAGAAAGTTCAACTTACTTTTCAAATGCTTTATTCAA
>CAUJCR010000042.1 GCA_963169355.1 Bacteroidota bacterium
AATAGCTAATTAACCATTTTGCCGTTTCAATACTTCCTTCATAAAAACTGAAATAATTTAAATTAAATGTTTCGTACAAAAAATAAGGAGGTGGCAGAATGACATCTGGGTATTTACTTTTAAAATCATGCCTAAGTTTAGATGTCCTTATTAAAAGAATATAATATTTGATTTTGTCAGCAAATTTGATTAATCCTACTTTTCTTATAGTTGATAAAAATATTTTACGCATATAATTAATATTTAAGCGTTGAAATAGGCTGAAAATAAGAAATGTAGCCTATTTTAATTTATTCTACAATTATTTTTTCAATCTGAAAACCTTTATTGCTAATTATTTTTATAAAATATATGCCAGTTTTCAGGTTTAACTCGGTATCAATAATTCTTTTATTCAAATTATTTATTTCCATCACCTTAAAACCTGTAAGGTTAAAAACAATTAAAGACGACATAATGCAATCTCCATTTGTTGCTGAGATTGTAATTTGACCTTGGTTTGGATTCGGATAAACACTAATCTTGTTTTCAGTTTCGATATTGTGGAGACTTGTAGTATTATCACTCATATCAGAACTTATTAATGTACCATAACTCATAACTGCTCCATTGAAAGAAACCCTACTTCCTTCATATATGTTTACTCCATTTTTTAGAGAAATTTGACTAGCATAATAATTAATTCTCGAGCCATTGTAATATTTTACATTGCATGATATTCCTCCTACATTAATATTTTCTGCCCAAATATCTGAATAATTACCCGAATAGTAATTTATATTACAAATGGAAACACTACTTTGGAAATCTTTATTTGTTTTAAACAGTTTGGCTTCACCTGGTTCTAGAAATACTACTCTACTTTGAGCTTCCTGATATAATTTGTTGTCTAAAATGTTAATTAAGGCAGTGTTTTCTTTGAAATTCATCTGAATATATTCATCGTCAGAAGTACTTTTATTATAAATCCAAAAATATATATTATTCAGATCATCTGTTAAGAATGATATGACAATATTGTCTGTTTTTGAACCACTTTGTGCTTGAAGTGGATTGTTTGTATTAAAAATATCTTTTGCAAAAGTATCATTTGCAAAACTAGACCATTGTGATGTAGAAGGCAACTGCTCAACTTGACCTTCATTAAGACCTGTATTTTCAGTTACATGATATACGCTTCTAAATCGCAATGAGAATAAGATATCACCAGCAGAAAGTAATTTTTTATGTAACCCTTTTAGATATTCTTTAGTACCGGTAGTTACAAGGTTATCCCAAAAATTAGATCCAATCCAAGTACTTGATGAACAATTAGAGCTATAACCATTACCACAACCAGATTGTGCCTCTCTGGCCCAATAAAAGATGCCTTTTGTCCCATATACTAAGTTTGCAAATATTACATAATTAAACTCGCTTTCATTTTTACCAACAGATGTTGTCATTCGAGGCGTAAACATCACGAAATATGGCACATTATGCTCAATGGCTTTTTTTGCGACAACATCTAAATTATAGAAGTATAAGGATGTTCCAGACATTGGATAATGATCAACAGATAAGAAGTTGGCATTGGTTTGAGACATAAAATTATCTATGTAATCTTCATATTCAGAAATTGTACAAACTGGACCAGTATAATTATCATTAACTTGCAACTGATTTTTAGTAGCGTAGTTTGGATACAAATTAGAAAATCTTAGTTTAGAGTTATTATAAGCAGCAATTGCATCAGCAAATTGTTTTGTTGTACTAAAGTGTAGATTTTCCGATGGCTCATCAACTATGTGCCAACCTAATACAGCAGGATGAGTCCCATAATAATTTAAGGCATTTGCACAATTCGTTTGATGGAATGTAGGATTATCATCGCCCCTCCACACACTAATTTCTGGACAATTTAATATCACTTTAAGACCGAGATTATTTGCTCTGTCTAAAAACCCTATTGAAGGATTACTACTAACCCATTTGGTAGGATTTTTCATTAAGTGATGATACGGGATTATTAGATTAAAATTATAGTCGGATAAATCCTTTAGGTATTGATAATCAAGTCCAACAGCAGGATCAGTACCTGGTGCTACTGAACCAGTATTTGATATATTATCAAAATCGTATACACCCATACCAATGTAAAATTGATTATATTGAGCAAACAAGCAAGTATTAATAAGCGGAGTAAGCACGACCAAAAATAAAATCTTCAATTTTTTCATATCTAATTAGATTTTAATAGTTTCTCTAATGAGATAACTTTATTTTTTAATAACTCATTATTCTTTTCCATCTCTATAAGATACAAAGTTAGTTCTTCAATTTTTTGTAATAATTTACTTTGTATTTCACCTACATTTACCCCATTTGTAATGACTTCTTCGTCTGATGGTATATCTGGTAAATGACCGTTTTCATTGATAAAAGTTTCAACTTCTTTAAGTGAGCGAAGTTGATAATCAGATTTAAACACGAAATCAGACCAGTTTAACATATCAATATCAATAGATTTTACGTGCATATTTCCGTTTACAGCAAACCTATAGCCATTTGTAAGATTTGCATCAGAATTATAATCAGTTTCAAATCCTATTCCAACTGAACCATCATATTGCAATACTAAAGGATTTGTCGAACTTCCATCACTCCTAAAATATAAGTTCTGATTAAAAAATATGAATGCATGAGGTATATCATTTCTTTGGTGAAGAATTAATCTAGGTTTACCTAATACATTACCTGTTCCATCACTTAGACCAATAGTACTACTTGTATAGCTATTTAATACATTTACATTACCATTACCTCCAATAGTAAGTAGATTTCCACTAGTGTTATATCCTAGTCCTAAACCAGATGAAGTAACCTCAATATTTCCATAGTTACCACTGTTATACTTACTGTTATACTCTCTTAAAATTAAGCCATAAGTCGAGCTTCGAGGTTGAATTTGTACATAATATCCACTTGCCGCTTCAAGGTTTAAATTACTATTGTTGGAATAAAACTTATTGCCACCAGAGCATATAGCTTTATCAAAAAAATAATTGGGCAAGTCAGTGTAAAAATGACCAAATGAAGGATTTTGAGCACCTATCCGTATATAACCAGAATTTGTATTGAACTGATGATAAGTGGTTGCATTGTATTGTGTTTGAGCAATAATAGCTCCTGTAAACAATGCACTAAAACAAACTAATGATAAAAGCAATTTCATAAGATTAATTTTTAATGTTATAATAATTTGTTGAATTTAACTACTCGTATTGCTTTTCAGTATCCGCATGCAATATTTAATTGATGCATTTATATCAATCAGTGAATCTGCAATAAAATCATGTGATGGCAGCGAAGCGATGGTTGCAGGATTGGGATACCAATCTCTTGCTTTTGCGCAGGGTTTTTCCATATTTTTTCTTTTTATGGGACAGCAAACAAAAATTTCTTTCTAATCAGTATTATCGTTTCATCGAACAATGACTCGTCCTAAAAAAGTTTAAAAGTTAATACTTATATCCTGTTGCAAATTTACAATTAAAAATTAATCCAGCAAATGATTAACAGGGTGGATAACATATTTCCCGAAAGTATTAACTTTAAGCATTTTAAACCAAAAATAAATAAAGATGGACAAGCGAGAAAAAATCGAATCCATCCTAAAAGCAGTAGAAAGGAAGTTGGAAGAATTTTTCGATGTTGATTAGGGGATTGACTCTTCAATAGAATATGAAAATATGCTAATTGAAGTTGGTCAATTTTTAGATAAACAAATTATTCAAGCGTCTCAATCGGATTTTTCCATGAAACAACGGAAGAACGAAAAAAAATTCTAACCACAAGAGGGGAGGTTGAAGTATCTAAGCGGCATGCTTTATAAATGGGTATGGGCAATTTTGAGACAAGTTGCAAGACTAAAGAGTTCATGCTGTATCTTTGCCAAGCAGTGGTGTATGAAGATGCCTCGGAGGCTATACAAATGGTCTATAATATGGAGGTGTCGTCCATGTAGATACAACGTCTTTGCATGCATTATGGCAGTAAGATTAGACCATTAATCCAAAAGTCATGCGAGCCGTCAATATCGAAGTTAAAGGATGTGTCAAAGCAAGAGCATGTTTATGTTATGGTGGATGGGAGTATGCTTTTGACACGAGAAGAATCATGGAAAGAAGTGATGTTGGGTAGAGTGTTCAAAGAGAGTGGCGTTGTTCAATTAAGAAATAATTGGCACTTTATTCAATCTTTACATAAAACAGCATGATTAGGGAAATTTGTCATACACACTTATTCACCTCAATCAAAACGTATATGGATATTTTTTAATAAATTCGTGATATGGTTTTCGCTTGTGATTGGGGCATCTATTACATATCTGATGAAAATATCAACTTGTGCACCTATTCCGGATAGGAAGTTTGTTTTTTCATATTTTCGATATTTTTATGGACCACAATTACGAAATTAAAATTTTCAAAGCAGTCTAAAAGATAATGGTTTGCAATGTTTAAAGAAACAGAAGAATGAATAACAGGAAAAGAAAAAGGGGCGTTAGCCCTGACATAACATAATCATGGCAAATACTTATACGCAATTATACATTCAATTTGTTTTTAGTATTAAAGGTAGAGAAAACCTCATCAAAGAGTCATTCCGTGAAGAGCTGGAGGAAGTAATGTGCGGCATTGTTGCCAACCATAAATGTAAAGCTTACGCTGTCTATTGCAACCCCGACCACACTCATTTATTTGTTGGAATGCATCCAAGTTTACCACCTTCAAAACTTATGGAACAAGTAAAATCTGGTTCATCTAAATGGCTTAACGAGAAAAAATATATAGCCGGAAAGTTTCAATGGCAGGATGGCTA
>CAUJCR010000043.1 GCA_963169355.1 Bacteroidota bacterium
ATAATTTCTTCGAAAAGAGGGAGGATAAAAATCCTCTCCTGCTTAATGAAGTGATATTAGGGGGGAAAACAAAATTAGAAAATTTAAATAAAATATCCGAACTTTGTCATACCGTGTACGATTTATAAGGGGCTAGAACATAACCATTTTTTCATTTTCGGGAAATCTGCGTTACCTGCATCATAATTGTCAAAATATGAGGCAACAGCATTGTTGTCAATTTGCTTGTGGTAAATGTGGTAAGCTATAAAAAACAATGGGATGAATGAACGATTGCCGTCTTTGTAGTAGTCATAGATTTTAGCGTGAACTAGAAAATCTTTTAATGCTTTCAAGGTGCATTTAATTCTCTCACGATTATTAATGGCAAAGTCAGCATCTCCACCATCAATTGATGCCATTTCTTTATTGTGATTGTCTTGAAGGATGAAAACCAACTTGATTAAGTTATCTTGTGATAATCCAATTTCTTCATAGTTTTCTAATGTCTCTCTGAGGAAACCTTCCATTTCCCAAGCAAAGCCTTTCAAGATTGATGCAACTAAATCAAATGAAGATAACTTTGTTCCACCATCATTAAGTCGTCTGAATAGCTCAACAATTCTTTGTCTGTTTGCTGTTTCGTTATGTGATTTATTGATTACTACTTTTGATATTCCAAGGGTTTCCGCTGTAATTACATTCTTATAAAATGCTTTTACGTTTTTGGTTATGTGAGTTTTCTTTGTGTCGTCTGTAATTGATTGAGCCGAAATGATTTCTGATGCTACTTGGTCTTCATCGTTTGTGTCTTTCAGTCTTTTCAAAAGTCCGCTTGCCAAATACCAATTATGTTCTGGTATTGCTCTCTCAGCGTTGTCTTTGGATTGCTTTGGCAATTTAAGTGTGTCATTTTCAAACTTAAATTCAAACTCCGTATTGAAGTCGCTATATAAGTCAAAATACAGAACCTTGCCATTGATGCTACCCTTTAAGCCAATGAAAAATGATTGAAGTCGTTGCTGTCCGTCAATTACGAAATTTTGAAGTTGAGAAAGTTTGTCAACTTGTCTTGAAGCTATTAGGTCGCCATCTTTAGTGAATGGTCTGTAATTAAATAATGGTTTAGTGTCCTTTTCCTCTTCAATAACCATAACACCGCCAAAACTGTCGCCTTTAAGAAGTGTGTCAAATAGTAATTCCATTTTGTCCTCTGTCCAAACAAGAGGTCGTTGAATTACGGGTAGCACAAATTTCTCGTCCGAAATTTCGGTAATGATGTCCGCTATTCTATATGTTTTCCAAATGGCCATATTTTATTTTTTAGTTGTCTGTTTGTTGTTGTCGTGTCGTTCTTTACGCTTGCTGGTAACCTACCTATTTGCGCTACTCAGTAACGCTTATTTTATACACTCAAATATACAAATCCATTATAAAAAATCAAATGGCAAAATAATATGTTGTTTACTCCTTTTGCTCATTTGCTTGTCGCAATCCGTAAAGCTAGTTACATTACCTGATCCATTTACACATAAAAAAAACGGAAATTAAAATAATCTCCGTTTTTTTATGTTTATCAATATTGTGATACGAAATTACTCTTTTAATAACTCGCGGCTAATAACTAATTTTTGAATTTCGCTAGTTCCTTCGCCAATAGTACATAATTTACTATCCCTGTAATATTTTTCTGCCGGAAAATCTTTAGTAAAACCATAACCACCAAAAATTTGAACGGCTTCAGTACTATTTTTTACAGCTACTTCTGAGGCATAATACTTAGCAAAAGCGCCTTCTTTTGTCATTTTTTGATGACGGTTTTTTAAATCAGCAGCTTTAAATGTTAATAGTTCTGCTGCTTCACATTCAGTAGCCATATCTGCTAACTTAAATCCAATGGCTTGAAAAGCAGAGATTGGTTTGCCAAATTGTTCGCGCTCTTTAGAGTATTTTAAAGCACACTCGTAAGCGCCACGAGCAATACCACAACTTAATGCTGCAATTGAAATACGTCCACCATCTAATACTTTCATGGCTTGTATAAATCCATCGCCTTCTTGCCCTAACATTTGGTCTTTATGAACACGGCAATTATCAAAAATTAATTCAGCAGTTTCGCTAGCACGCATTCCAAGTTTATTTTCTTTTTTTCCTGATTTAAAACCTGGTGTACCTTTTTCAATAATAAAAGCACTCATGCCATGGCTATCGCCTTTAGCACCTGTACGAGCAATAACCACCGCTACATTACCAGTAATGGCATGTGTAATAAAGTTTTTGCTTCCGTTTAATACGTAATAATCGCCATCTTTAACGGCTGTAGTAGCCATTCCTCCAGCGTCAGAGCCGGTACCTGTTTCGGTTAAACCCCAAGCGCCAATCCACTCGGCAGTAGCTAATTTTGGTAAATATTTAGCTTTTTGTGCTTCGTTACCAAATTGTAAAATATGGCCAGTGCATAAAGAGTTATGTGCTGCCATTGATAAACCAATAGAGCCACAAATTTTTCCTAATTCAATAATGGCTGTAACGTATTCGGTGTAGCTTAAACCCGAACCGCCATATTGTTCTGGTACTAAAACGCCCATTAAGCCCAATTCGCCTAATTTTTTAAATACATCTATGGGGAATTCTTGCGATTCGTCCCATTCCATTAATTTTGGATAAATATGTTCTTTACCAAATTTGCGAATCATATCGGCAATGGCAATTTGATTTTCATTGAGTTGAAAACTCATTCCTACGTTTGGTTCTAATACTGCGCTAGACATGTTATATTATTTGTGTGTTTATTTAATTTTTGAATTCCATTTAAAAAAGTTAATCCTACTACAAAACTAAAACCGCATACGTTAGCACCTTGTTGTTTTACTAATTCGGCGGCGGCTTCGGCAGTTCCACCAGTAGCCAATAAATCATCGTGTATCATCACGTTCCAGCCTTTTTGTAAACTATCAACGTGCATTTCAATAGCAGCAGTTCCGTATTCAAGTTCGTACTCGTACTTGATGGTTTTGTAAGGTAATTTTCCTGATTTTCTAACTAATACAAACGGAATGTTTAGTTTGTTAGCTAATAGCATCCCAAATAAAAATCCTCTACTTTCAATTCCAACAATGGCATCGGGTTTTGTTTTAAAGTTAGCAATAAAGCCATCCACTATGTTATTACACAATGCTTGATTGTGAAAAATAGGCGTGATGTCTCGAAACATAATTCCTTGTTTCGGAAAATCGGGCACATCTCTAATGGCTGCTTTTATTTCACTTTCTAACGACATGGTTTCTTAACCTTACAAACTTAACTAAATTTTATAAATTTCATAGATATTAGAAAAATTTAACAGCCCATTTATCCTAGTAAGGTTTCTTGAGCGGCTTTTAATAATTTTCGAGTATTTTCAAGGGTATCGCTTTCGCCATATAAGCGCAATACGGGTTCAGTTCCACTGGCTCTTATCATAAGCCATTGTTCGTTTTCAAAATGGTATTTCCAGCCATCAATTGTTTCTAATCGTTCTACTTTATAAGATCCAAAGGCATTGTATTTATTGGCTTTACAATTGGCAATAATGTTTTGTTTTACCTCTTCGGTTAAGTGTAAATCATGACGTTCATATACAAATGGCCCAGTTAGTTTGTATAAATCTTCAATTAATTGTTCTAATGTTTTTCCTGATTTGGCCATGTATTCCCAAATGGTTAAGCCCATCCAAATGCCGTCTCTTTCAGGAATATGACCTTTAATAGCAATACCACCACTTTCTTCGCCACCCATAATCACATCTTCGGTTATCATATAACCTGCAATGTGTTTAAAACCAATTTGTGTAATTAAAATGGGTAAATTATAATGCGTAGCTAATTTGTGAATACGTGGCGTTACCGAAAAGGCTGCTACTATTTTTCCGCCATATTTTTTCTCTTCTACTAAGTATTTTACTAATAATAAAATAATGTGGTGCGAATCAACAAAATTTCCTTTGCTATCATATAAACCAATACGATCGGCATCGCCATCGGTACATAAACCACAGTTTATTTTTCCGTCTTTTTTAATTAACTCGCTAAACTCTAATAAATTTTTATGAATAGGCTCAGGGGCTTGTCCATGAAACCCTGGATTATCATCATCATGTAAATGGATAATTTCAGGGAATAAACGTTTCATAATGCGCTTACCTGCACCAAACATGCTATCGTAAGCTAATTTTAATCCCGATTTTTTAATAGCTTGAATATCAAAATTAGCTTCTACGTGTTTTAAATATAAGTCTTCTAAGTTAACGTACTCTAACAAACCATTTTTTTCAGCTTCTTTTAAATCAACCGAATTATATGCAGGATTAGCGGTGTTAGGAATAATATCTTCAATTTCTTGAATTTTTTCGGGAACCAATGGCCCGCCATAATGCCCTTTTAGTTTATAACCATTGTAAGATGGCGGATTATGACTGGCTGTAATTATGATACCTAATGATGTATTTAATTTTAATGCACCTAATGAAATCATAGGTGTAGATACATAACCTTTGGCTAAATACACTTTCACACCACAAGCAATAAACATTTTAGCAGTGGTTTCAGCAAATAGTTCTCCAGCAAATCGGCAATCGTGCCCCACTACAGCGCTTGGCTTATCAAAATTCTTTTTAATCCATGTAGCCGTAGCTTCGGTTACTCTAGCTACATTTTCAACTGTAAAATCTTGAGCAATAATAGCTCTCCATCCGTCTGTTCCAAATTTAATTTTTGTCATATCTTTTTTTGTAATAATTATCTTTTTTAGGCTTACAACACAATGTTTAATTTGTAAGATTAAGGTTTTAAATTTATAAAAAAGATGTGAGTTTGCAACTAAAAATAAGCTAAATATTTTGTAAATAGTTCCTTTATAATCAGCTTATTTTAGTTAATTTGCAGAGATTAAATACAGCAATTAAAATATGACACCTAAAAAAGTAGTTTTTGAATCGTTAAAGTGGATGTTTACCGATCCTGTTCGTTTTTTTAAGAATTATAATCGGAATGTGTATTACAAAAAACAAATTGAGAAACAACAGTTTGCTACACAGCTTCCAACCATTGATTTATTAACGCTTTTTAATGGCACTTTTGAATCGGAATTAGAGCGTTATACATTTTTAGAAAACACATCAACCGTATTAGACCTTTGCTTATTAAAAGAATTAGCCAGAGGTATAAATAATTGCCGCTATTTTGAAATTGGGAGTTTAAGAGGCGAATCGTTATACAATGTTGCTAATGTTGCACAACACTGCACGGCCTTAACGCTCTCGCACGAGCAAATGAAACAGTTTAAGTTTAAACCAAGTTTATTAAAAAGTGCTAATATGTTATCGTCTGAAATTAAAAATATGACATTAATAGAAGACAACTCTTTAACCTACGATTTTTCTAAACTCGGAAAATTTGATTTGATTTTTGTGGATGGCGATCATACCTATAACGGGGTAAAATTAGATACCGCTAATGTGTTTAAACATTTAATACATGATAACTCAATTATTGTGTGGCACGATTACACGTATTATCCCGAAACAGTTCGTCATGAGGTATTGGCTGGCATATTAGATGGTATTCCATCGAGCCACCACAAGCATTTATACCATGTATCGAATACTATGTGCGCTATTTACACCACTCAGCCAAATATGAAAGCGGAGATGTTGAATTTTCCAACAGTACCTAATAAATTATTTCAGGTAAAGGTAAAAGCACAAAAATTATAAGGTATGACCTTAAAGGAGCGATATAACGGTGTGATAGAGTATTTTAAAACGCATGTACCAGTTGCTGAAACCGAGCTGCATTATACCAATCCTTACGAATTAATAGTGGCGGTTATATTATCGGCACAATGTACAGATAAACGCATTAATCAAGTAACACCAAAATTATTTAGAGATTATCCAACTGTTGAAGCGCTTGCCTCAGCTAGTTCGGATACTATTTTTCAATATATTAGAAGCGTAAGTTATCCTAATAACAAAGCTAAGCACTTGGTAAATATGGCCAATATGCTGTTAAAAGATTTTAATGGAATAGTGCCAAGCGAGCGAGAAGACTTAGTAAAATTACCTGGCGTGGGTAGAAAAACAGCTAATGTAGTAGCTTCGGTGATATATGATAAACCTACAATGGCGGTTGATACGCATGTGTTTAGAGTATCGAACCGAATAGGCTTAACCAAGGCTAAAACACCACTGCAAAGCGAAACACAATTAGTGAAACACATCCCCGAGCAATACATTGCTACGGCACACCATTGGCTAATATTGCATGGACGATACATTTGTTTAGCTCGTACTCCAAAGTGTGAGGTTTGCCCATTAACCGAATGGTGCCAGTATTTTCAAAAAAATGGATTAAAATCTACAAGCCATCAAACCATGAAAAAAGCAACAAGCACTAAAAAAACAACCACTAAGGTTATTGAGCGTAAAACAACCACAGTAAAAAAAGCAAAGCCAGTGGTGTCTGCTTCAGCTATCAAAAAAATAGCGGCTACTCCCAAAAAAGCAACATTTAAACCTCATGCTACGTCATTACAAGTAGGCGATAAAGCTCCAGCATTTAAAGCAAAAGATCAGTTTGGTAAAACAGTATCATTAGCCAGTTTAAAAGGCAAGCAGGTGGTTTTATATTTTTATCCTAAAGATAACACACCGGGTTGCACACTCGAGGCTTGTAGTTTAAGAGACGAGCATCAATTTTTAAATAAGAAAAATTTTGTAGTAGTAGGAGTAAGTGCCGATGATGAAAAATCACATCAGAAATTTTCAGATAAGTTTCAATTACCATTTTCATTATTAGCCGATACTGATAAAAAAATAATACAAGATTATGATGTGTTTGGTAAAAAACAATTTATGGGGCGAGTGTTTGATGGTATTATTCGTACCACGTTTATTATAAATGAAAAAGGAATAATAGCGCACATTATACAAGACGTGAAAACAAAAGAACACGGCAAACAAATTTTAGCTTTATCAAAATAGCATTTATGAATTAATATTTGTTAGTAAATAACGAAACAATTTACCCTTTTATTTCTTTGTCAAGATGTCTGGCTTATTGGTAATGATGCCATCAACACCTCGTTTTGCTAGCCGTTTGGCTTTTCGAGGAGAGTTCACTGTCCAAGCAAACACTGTTTTATTTAAGCCATGTAATTGTTTAATAAGTCGCTTACTACAAAAAAGATGATTAACATTTACACCTTGCCAATTAGAAAAATCATCTTTACTAAATTGTTTATCAAAACTAAAACTAACCAATGGTAAATTAAAAACAATTAGTTTTTGTAGTTTGATATGGCTATCGTTTTTAGTGATATTTATGAGGGCTTCTTTTTCAAATGAATGAATGGTACTAATCCACGTTTCGGCTTGATACTTCTTGATTAGCGAAATAATTTTTGATTCTATACCAGGGTAATATGAATTTCCTTTTTTTAATTCAATGATTAAATTACATCTTCCATTTATAAGTTGAATTGCCTCTTCAAGAGTCGGTGGATTAGTCTCTAAAAATTTTTTTCGATACTTGATGTTAAGAGATTTGAATTTCTCTAAACTTAAATTTTTAATTAATCCCTTACCATTGGTAGTTCTTTGAACAGAAAAGTCGTGCATAATTACTACTTCACCATCTTTGGTTTGGTGCACATCAGTTTCAATACAATTTGCACCCATTGTAATTGCTTTCTCAAAGGCTTCGAGCGTATTTTCTGGAGCATAAGCACTAGCACCTCTGTGAGCTATAATAATAGGGCTTTGCGCCTGCAAAATAGAAATAAAGCTAATACAAAATAAGATGTATGTTTTGTGCATTTGAATTAACTTTTTAAATCATCTTGTTTCCATTTCTTTAGGTTTATGAAATAGATGACGGTTGAAATGATATAAGGAAATGTGGAAAGTAAAATCTTAAAATGAAAACCAATCAATCCAATTAAAAACATAAAAACAATTAAAACCCCAATACACATAATGCCAATATTGGTAAAAATTGGATAAAATTTCTTTTGAAATAAGCTAATCATCAATATTATTTGACCTAGTAAAGGAATAATTGTAAATGGATGAGCAACAGAATAAGTATCCGTTACTATCTTTTTTAAAATTTCAAATTCTGCTTCATATAAAAATACACGATTAGAATTTCCCCATTCAAGGTAACCAAAGAGAGAACTAATTATTAAAACAATGATGATGAGTTTTCTTTGAATATTCATGCGTGTTTTAGTAATATTTTTAAAAAAAGGTAAGTATAACTTTTAATACAATGTTGATTTTATATTTACTATTATGACAATAGAGAAATTACCTCATTTTGATAAAGCTGCTTTGGCTTTCTGTTTTAAAAATTCTAAAGCCGCTTCTTTATCATTAGGAATTTCGCCATCGAGTATAGCATCTTTTAAAGCATTTTTTAAATCGCCTACGAGCTTACAAGGTTGTAAATTAAACAGCGCCATAATTTCTTCGCCACTTACTGGAGGTTGCCAATTTCTTATTTTATCACGCTCTTCAAGATCTTTTAGTTTTTGGCGAACAATTTCAAAGTTGTGTAAATAACGTTTTACTTTATTTGGGTTCTTGGTAGTAATATCTGCTTCGCATAATAACATTAAATCATCAATGTCATCGCCCGCTTCAAATAACACTCTGCGCACGGCACTATCGGTAATTTCAGTTTTAGCTAATACAATAGGACGTAAATGAAGGAGTACTAATTTTTGTACATATTTCATTTTTTCGTTTAAGGGTAAACGTAGTTTCTCAAATATCTTAGGAACCATGCGCGCACCTTTATCTTCATGTCCATGAAATGTCCAACCGTGTTCTGGCTCAAATCGTTTGGTAGCTGGTTTGGCAATATCGTGTAATATGGCAGCCCAACGTAACCATAAGTTGGTGGTATTTTTGGCTGTATTATCTAATACTTCGAGGGTGTGATAAAAATTATCTTTGTGCGATTTTCCATTTATGGTTTCTACACCATGCAATTTTACCATCTCAGGAAAAATAAGATGTAATAATCCCGAGTCAAATAATAATTTAAAACCAATAGATGGAGTAGGAGAGAGGATGATTTTGTTTAACTCATCAGTAATGCGTTCTTTAGATACAATTTCAATGCGTTGTTTGTTTTTTTTAATCGCTTCAAATGAGGCTTCATCAATAACAAAGTTAAGCTGACTAGCAAAACGAATTGCTCGCATCATGCGAAGTGGATCATCGCTATAAGTTACATCGGGTGCTAATGGTGTACGAATAAGTTTGTTTTCAATATCTTTTCTTCCATTAAATGGGTCGAGTAATTTTCCGAAATTTGTTTTGGTTAAGCCAATGGCCATGGCATTAATGGTAAAATCTCTTCGGTCTTGATCGTTTTCTAATGTGCCATCTTCTACAATAGGTTTGCGCGATTGACGGTTGTAGGATTCTTTTCGAGCACCTACAAATTCAATTTCTAAATCATCTAATTTTACTTGAGCGGTGCCAAAATTTTTAAACACCGATAAATGAGCATCGGCTCCTAATTGCTGATGCACCAATTCGGCCAACTCAATGCCTTTTCCAATTGTTACAACATCAATATCTTTATTGCTTCTATTTAAAAAAATATCTCGCACATAACCACCAATTACATAAGCCTCTACACCAAGTTGTTCGGCGCAGTTGCTTATTGTTTTAAATATAGGATGTGTTAAGTGCTTTTCCATAATGGTATTAGCCTAAAACGGCTAATTGTTCTTCAATCGTTTTTATTTTAGATAAGGCATCACTTTCTTTTTTACGTTCAATTGCAATAACTTCGGGTTTTGCATTAGCTACAAATTTTTCGTTAGCTAATTTTTTTTGTACTGATTGTAAGAAACCTTTATTGTATTCTAGTTCTTTTGTAAGTCGAGCAATTTCTTCGTCTTTATTAATGTTATTTGCTAAAGGAATAAAAAATTCGGTAGTGCGAATTTGAAATGCAAAAGCACCTTCTACTTTATCTTTCGTGTATGAATATGCCGAAAGATTGGCTAATTTAATAATGGTGTTATCAAAATAAGAGTGTGTAGCATCCGATTTCTCAATAATCTCTAATTGTTCCTTTGGTGATAGTTGTTTTTGAGCACGAATGTTTCTAACCATTGTTACGAGTTCTTTCGATACTTCAAACTCAGCTAATTGTTTGCGGTCAATATTTGTTTTTATACTTGGCCAATTAGCTACAATAATGCAATCCTTTTCTGCTCTATCGGTAATTAAGTGCCAAATTTCTTCGGTAATAAATGGCATCCATGGATGCATGATTTTTAATAGTGCTTCTAAAAATTGAATCGTTGCTTCATAGGTTGTTTTATCAATAGGCTGTGCTTTACCATCAATAAATTCAGGTTTAATAGCTTCTAAATACCAAGCGCAAAAATCGTCCCAAACCAGTTTGTAGGTTGTCATTAAAGCATCACTCATTCGGTATTTCGAGTAATGTTCGTTAATGATTTCTAATTGTTCAGATAATCTGTTTTCAAACCAAGAGATGGCTGCTTTAGATGATTGTGGCGTTTCGATAGTTGCATCTACTGTAAAACCTTTAATTAAGCGAAACGCATTCCATACTTTATTAGCAAAGTTTCTACCTTGTTCGCAATAGTTTTCGTCAAACATTAAATCATTACCCGCTGGTGAACATAAGAGCATACCCACACGCACACCATCAGCACCATATTTAGCAATTAAATCGAGTGGATCGGGAGAGTTGCCTAAACTCTTACTCATTTTTCTGCCTAATTTGTCGCGTACAATACCAGTTAAGTAAACATTGGTAAAAGGTTTTTGTCCGGTATATTCTTTACCTGCAATAATCATACGAGCTACCCAAAAGAATAAAATTTCGGGAGCTGTAACTAAATCATTGGTAGGGTAATAATATTTTAAATCTTCATTCGCTTTATCCCATCCACGTTTTACAATGTTTGGATCGAAAACAGTTAATGGCCACAACCAAGAAGAGAACCAAGTATCTAACACATCATCATCTTGTTTAACCTCTGCTATGTTTAACGCTGAATTTTTTTCTTTTAGTTTAGCGATGGCTTCTTCCTTTGTTTTTGCAACAACGGTATTTCCTTGTGCATCGTACCATGCAGGTATGCGTTGTCCCCACCACAACTGGCGACTAATACACCAATCGTGTACATTTTCCATCCAGTGTTTATAAGTGTTGATGAATTTTTCAGGAATTAATTTTACATCGTTGTTTAAAACGGCTTCTAAGGCTGGCTTACTTACCGTATCCATTTTTAAAAACCATTGCATACTTAAGCGTGGCTCTATTACGGCGTTTGTGCGCTCGCTATAACCCACTTTGTTTTTTATTTCTTCAACTTTTTCAACTAAACCTTGCTCTGTTAAATCGGTAATAATTTGTTTACGGCAAGCAAATCTATCCATGCCTACGTAAGCTCCAGCTGCTTGGCTAATTGTTCCATTAGGATTTAAGGCATCAATAGTTTGTAATTGATGTTTTTGTCCTAAATTAAAATCATTAATGTCGTGAGCAGGAGTTACTTTAAGCGCACCAGTTCCAAATGTAGCATCTACATATTCATCAAAAATGAGAGGCACTACACGATTCACAATTGGGACAATTACCTTTTTACCTTTTAAGTGTGCATAACGTTCATCCGTTGGGTTAACACACACTGCTGTATCGCCCATAATGGTTTCGGGGCGGGTAGTGGCAATGGTAATAAAATCATTACTACCTTCAATTTGATATTTTACATATACTAATTTGCTGTTGGCTTCTTTATGAATAACTTCTTCATCACTTACAGCCGTTAAACCTTGTGGATCCCAGTTTACCATTCGTACACCACGGTAAATTTGTCCTTTATTATATAAGTCAATAAAAACATCAATGACAGCGTCACTTAGTGGTTCGTCCATTGTAAAACGTGTTCTATCCCAATCGCAACTAGCACCTAATTTTTTTAATTGTTCTAAAATAATTCCACCATATTTTTCTTTCCAATCCCAAGCATGTTTTAAAAAATCTTCTCTGCTTAAATCAGTTTTATTAATTCCTTTTTCTTTTAATAAAGCTACTACTTTGGCTTCGGTGGCTATACTGGCATGGTCGGTGCCAGGTACCCAGCAAGCGTTATAACCCAACATGCGGGCTCTACGAATAAGTACATCTTGAATGGTATTATTTAACATATGTCCCATGTGCAAAACACCCGTAACATTTGGCGGAGGAATAACAATCGTATATGGTGTACGCTTATCGGGTACTGATTTAAAGAACTTTTTGTCGAGCCAATATTGATACCAAGTTTGTTCTGCTTTAGCGGGATTATATGTTTTTTCTATTTCCATCGTGTAATTAAAATTTTTGTTAAATTTCGCAAAAATAATGATAGTATTTTACATGAACATTATCTTTATGGCACGATATATGAATATTTGTAATCGTACTCAACTATTAAAATAAAATATACAAATGAAAAAAGTATTATTAACTCTCGGATTTGTTGCTTCATTAAGCACTTTATCTTTTGCTCAAGAAGGGCATAGCGCTCATGATGGTCATAACCACGGGGCAGCACCAGCAACTACAACTGTAACTAGCACTGCTGAAATTAAATTTGAAAAAATGGTTCACGATTATGGCGAAATAAAACAAGGCGATAATGGCGAGTGTGTTTTTAAATTTAAAAACGTAGGTAAAGAACCATTAATCTTAACGATGTGTCAAGGTTCTTGTGGCTGTACAGTTCCTCAATGCCCTAAAGACCCAATTTTACCAGGCAAATCGGGAGAAATAAAAGTAAAATACGACACACAACGTGTTGGTCCTATTAATAAATCAGTAACCGTTCAATCTAATTCAAAAACTGGAACTCAAGTGTTACAAATTAAAGGAAACATTTCACCAAAACCAGTGGAAGAGGCATTTCCTCAAAATCAACCTTCTAAAGGTGCTCCAACAGAAAAAAAATAAGTACTCATTAAAAATCACATCACATGAAAAAGTTTTTTGCAGCCATCGCACTTTTATTCTTTGTTAATGTATCGTTACATGCACAAGATAATTCAGCAGTTAATACCGATTCTAATGCTCCAGAAATGAAATTTGAACAAGAAGTATTAGATTACGGTACTGTTAAATTTGATGCAAACGGTGTTCGTGAATTTAAAGTGAAAAATGTAGGTAAAGCACCGCTAACCATTTCTAATGTTCAAGGGCAATGCGGTTGTACTTCTACTACTATTGATGGAAAACCAGGTTGGCCACAAGAACCAATTTTACCAGGAAAAACAGCTAGTATTAGAGTGAAATATGATACTAAACGTGTAGGTCCGTTTGAGAAAAATGTAACCATTACATCTAACGCTAAGGAACCTAGCAAAATTGTAAAAATAAAAGGTGTGGTAGAAGCTGCACCAACTACACCACCTGCCGATGCAAAATAAATTTTTAATAGAAATTAAAAACCCTTTCAGTTTTGGAAGGGTTTTTTGTTTGTTGTGTTTATTAGCCTGCTCGGTATTTACGAAAGCGCAACCCACTTTATCATTTAAAAAATACAAAGAAAATTTTGGCTTTGTGAAAAAAGGTGAAGTTGTAAAAATGGAATTTCATTTCACTAATACAGGCAATCAGCCGTTAATTATTACCGATGCTAAAGTAGAATGTTCGTGTACAACTGTTGAGTTTCCAAAACAACCAGTTGCACCCAATCAAAGTGGGGTAGTAGTTGTATTATTTGATACTAAAACAGTGTATGATAGGCAAGATAGAATTGTAGAATTGCTATCAAATGCAAAGCCTGTTAAAATAAGGTTTAAGGGCGTTGTATTAAAGTAATTGATTATTTTTATCCCGCAATTAATAAACGGGTTATTAAACAGGTTTTCGTCATATTATTATGTTGCATATCGTCTTTGCTATTTTCGCAGGGACTAATTCCTGTATTAAAAAATAATAAATGGGGTTATCAATTCAATCATCAAATTATAATTGAACCACAATATGATACTGCTTTTGCCTTTGATGCCACTAATCAAATAGCAATGGTAGCCAATATTGATTACTCCAAAAAAGAAATAAATCCACTTACAGGCGAAGAAGTTGCCGTTTACAACTATTATTTTATTACGCCTCAAAATAAGAAGATTAAAATTAAAACCAATATTGCCTCGGATAGTATTTATGAATTTCAGTTTCAGCAAGAGCTACATAAAAATTATCTTAATTCGGGAAAATACTTTAAAATTCTGTTTCAAAACAAGGCGTATTTATGTTTAAAATCAGGTAAACAAGTTTCAAAAGGGTATAATAATATTGCCGAAACTAAACACTCTGGCTTTTTTGAAACAGAAGGCTTTGTAGATTATGGAAATCAATCGGAAAAAGTAAAAGGTTTAATTGATTCTACAGGTTTTGAAATAGCTGAATGTAAGTACCATAAAATAGTAAATAATATAACAGATAGTGTGGTGTATTGCTGCTCGGCTATTTTTAATAAAAAACTAAATGATGTTGTATTGGATTATAAAGCTAAATTATTATACAGTAGTATTAAGCATATTGAGTATGCTACTAAAACCATGCGAGTATTACAATCTTTTCAACCACGTGAAGAATTTATTTTAGAAAATACCGCGCGTACCGATTTGTTTTATATGGAAGGGCAGCATTTTTATTATTTAAAAGATAATTTAGCATTGGTTATTAACGGCAAATCTTGGTTGATATATAATTTACAAACTAGAAAAACTCAAAAAACTGATTCTAAATTCTACCAACAGTTTGTAAAACAGCTTTTATGGAATGACTAGTATTAAAATTAATATAAACGATGTAGCACAGCATCAAGTAGCAGCTCAACAATTATTGGAGTTTGCAGGTAACGAACGTGTTTTCTTGTTTGATGCACCAATGGGTTCGGGTAAAACAACTTTTATTAAATCTCTTTGTCATTATTTAGGTGTAAAAAGCCCTGTTAGTAGCCCAACTTATGCCATTGTGAATGAGTATGAGGGAGACAGTGTGCGCGTTTTTCATTTTGATTTATACCGTTTAAAATCAAATGCGGAGTTATTAGATATTGGATTTGAAGATTATTTGATTGGAACTAATTATGTGTTTATTGAATGGCCCGAACTAAGTATGACATTTATCACATCAGCCATTAAAGTTGAAATAAAATTTGAAAATAATATTCGTTACATTTATGCCCAATTAATTAAAACATCATGAGAGTTTTATTATTACTTGTTTTGTGGGGATTTTCCTTAATTGCTAATGCACAAAATTTGAGCAGTGAAGGAGCAAGCACTGGAACTAAAAAGAAAGGAAATTATTATTTAACTTGGGGTTATACCCGAGCTTGGTATAGCAAAAGTACCATACATTTCGAAGACCGCTCTAACAAATATTATCCGGAAACAGGACGGTATCATAATTACGACTTTACCATTTATGATGCGAAAGCTAAAGACAGACCAGATTTTCATCAAATTAAGGATGTGATTAATATTACCATTCCACAGTTTGTGGTGCATGGCGGTTATTATTTTAATAATAAGCACGACTTTGGGGTAGAATTGAGTTATGACCATACTAAGTATGTGGTAAACAATTATCAGAAAGTGAGGGTAAAAGGAGATTTTAATGGGAATTATGTAGATCAAGACACGATATTAGACCCTGATACTTTTTTACACTTTGAACATACAGATGGTGCTAACTTTTGGATGTTTAATTTTATTAAACGATGGAAATTATGGGAGCCATCAAAGAAATTTAATATAGGTTATGTTGTAAAACCCGGCGCAGGCTTTGTATATCCACGCACTGATGTAACTATGTTGGGCACAAGACTAAATAATAAATGGCATATTGCTGGATGGATTGCAGGTGTAGAAAGTGGAATTAGAATAGAATTTTTAAAACATGGCGTGTTTGAATTTGTAGGAAAAGGCGTGTACGCCGATTATAGAAACGTATTGGTACTGGGGGCAGGCAACGGAAAAGCCAATCATCATTTTTTTGCCACACAACTTACGATGACACTTGGTTTAATGTTTTAAGGCAATTATATAAATTTTATTTCCTTGTAGATTTTTTTACATGGTGAGTTAGTTTTTAATTAAATTGTTTTTCAGTAAATTGCAGTTAAATTTTAACCCAGATTGTGCATTAGAAATTAGTAGTGAGAGTTAAAAGCCCAATAAAATATGAACTTTTACGAATGAAGCGTAGTTACCGCTACGGTGATTGAGAAAAAGTTGCGAAGCTTCATGTTTTGCAGGGATTTTAGCTCGTAATAGAATTGCTAATGCATAATTTGGGTTTAAGGGTTAAGAAGTAATGTTAGAATGACTAAATAATAAAAATCAAAAAAATGAACATTTTACAGATTAAAAGCGGTAAAGTTGAAATACGCAAAGACAATGGTTCGTTAGTTCGAACAATCGGAAACGGGGACGCTGTTTCGGCAGACTTTAATTCTGACCAATCTTTGGTTGTAATCACGACAATCAAAGGCAAAGTTGAAATTCGTAAAGACAATGGTTCGCTTGTGCGTACAATTGGAAATGGAGACGCAACAAATGCACGTTGGAACGGCTCTGATATTGTAGTTGTAACTACAAAAGGAAAAACAGAGTTAAGAAAAGAAAACGGCTCATTAATACGAACTTTCTAATAATAAACATAAAGTGGCTCAATCTGGATTGAAAAAATGGTGGTAAATGGGCTAAAAAACAAAAAATATTGCTTAATAGCTTGTTTGTAATACAAAAAACCTTATATTTGTAGCCCATTTATAAGAAAACACATAAAGACGAAATAACATGTATTTAACATCAGAAGTAAAGAAAGACATTTTTAAAAAACATGGTGGAAGTGAAAAAAACACAGGTTCAGCCGAATCACAAGTTGCTTTATTTACACACCGTATTGATCATTTAACTGAGCATTTAAAGAACAATAGAAAAGATTTTGGAACACAACGTGCCTTATTAAACTTAGTAGGTAAGCGTCGTGCTTTATTAGATTATTTAAAACATACGGATATTAACCGTTATCGTGCTATTATTAAGGAATTAGATATTCGTAAATAATCATGGCAATACATTAAAAGCGGGGGCATTTCGAGTTATCGGAATGCCTTTCTTTTTAAATAACATAAAAAAATAATACAATAAAATATAAACCCGTATCGGATACGCCGATACTTAACACAAAAACAAGATGTCACAAATTGGAATTCAACACTCATTCGACCTCGGAGATGGACGAATGATTACACTCGAAACTGGAAAATTAGCTAAACAAGCCGATGGTGCTGTAGTGGTAAAACTTGGTGATACCATGATATTAGCTACCATAGTAAGTAATAAAGAAGCCAAAGAAGGAGTAGATTTTTTACCTTTAACCGTAGATTATCAAGAAAAATATGCAGCTACAGGTCGTTTCCCGGGTGGTTTTTTCCGCCGCGAGGCTAAACTATCAGACTATGAGATTTTAATTTCTCGTATTGTAGATAGAGCTATGCGTCCTTTATTTCCTGAAGATTATCATGCTGATACACAAATTATGCTATCGTTAATTTCTTCGGATAGAAAAACCATGCCTGATGCTTTAGTTGGTTTAGCAGCATCAGCTGCTGTTGCTGTATCGGATATTCCATTTAATGGCCCAATTTCAGAAGTACGCGTTGGTAAAATTGATGGTAAGTTGGTTATTAACCCTGATATTGACCAATTAGCTGTTTCTACTATTGATATGATTGTAGCTGCGTCTGAAAGTGATATTACCATGGTAGAGGGCGAAATGAGTGAAATTAGCGAAGCAGAAATGTTAGAAGCTATAAAGTTTGCCCATGATGCTATTAAAGTTCAAATAAAGGCTATTAAAGAGTTTGTTGCAAAAGTAGGTCCAAAAGCCAAACGTGAGTATTGTCACGAAACTCATGATTTAGAACTTAAAGCTGCTGTTGCTAAAGCTACTTACGATAAAGTATATGCAGTGGCTAAAACTGGTAATCCTAATAAAAATGAGCGGAAAGAAGCTTTTAAAGCTATCTTAACAGAGTACAAAGCAACATTTAGCGAAGAAGAATTAAAAGAAAAAGAAGGGTTAATTAATACTTATTACCATGGTGTGGAATACGATGCGGTACGTCAAGCTACATTAGATACTCAATCTCGTTTAGATGGGCGTAAAACCACGCAAATTCGCCCAATTTGGAGTGAAGTAAGTTATTTACCAGGCGCACATGGTTCGGCTATTTTCCAACGTGGTGAAACTCAATCACTAACATCGGTTACTTTAGGTACTGGTAAAGATGCACAATTAATAGATGGCGCATTTTATAAAGGAGAAACTAAATTTATACTTCATTATAATTTCCCAGGTTTTTCAACAGGCGAGGCTAAACCTAATAGAGGGCCAGGAAGACGTGAAGTAGGGCATGGTAATTTAGCATTACGTGCTTTATCAAAAGTGGTTCCTACTGATACACCTTACACTATTCGTGTTGTATCGGATATATTAGAATCTAATGGTTCTTCAT
The DNA here is from genome assembly GCA_963169355.1 of Bacteroidota bacterium. Lineage (GTDB taxonomy): Bacteria > Bacteroidota > Bacteroidia > B-17B0 > Aurantibacillaceae > UBA4416. Next base: position 18,595 of record CAUJCR010000043.1, read on the forward strand.
CAATGGCAACGGTATGTGCTGGTACATTAGCATTAATGGATGCGGGTGTTAAAATTGCTAAACCTGTTACTGGTATTGCGATGGGTTTAATTACATCTGCCGATAATAAGAGTTATGCTATATTATCAGATATTTTAGGAGACGAAGATCATTTAGGTGATATGGATTTTAAAGTGTGTGGTACAAAAGATGGTATTACAGCTGTGCAAATGGATTTAAAAGTAAATGGCTTACCTTATGAGGTAATGGAGAAAGCCTTAATGCAAGCTAAAGAAGGTCGTTTACATATTATGGGTGAGATTTTAAAAACCATAGATGCACCACGTGCAGAGTATAAAGAAAGCGTACCACGTTTTGAAACCATGACGATTCCAGGCGAATTTATTGGTGCAGTAATTGGTCCTGGTGGAAAAGTTATTCAAGATATTCAAAAGAAAACCAATGCCACTATTAGCATTACTGAGGTTGATAACACAGGGCAAATTGAAATTTTTGCAGAAAAATTAGAAGATTTAAAAGCTGCTAAAGCACGTATCAAAGCCATTGTTGCAATTCCAGAAGTAGGCGAGGTGTACGAAGCTAAAGTAAAATCAATTATGCCTTATGGCGCTTTTGTAGAGTTTATGCCAGGTAAAGAAGGTTTGTTACACATTAGCGAGTACGATTGGAAACGTCTAGAATCATTAAATGGATTAGTAAAAGAAGGTGATGTATTAAATGTAAAATACATTGGTACCGATCCTAAAAATGGTAAAGCAAAATTATCTCGTAAAGCAACTTTACCAAAGCCAGAAACAGTAGAGGCAAACAATAATTCTGCTGCCGAGAAATAACCGTTATCAGAAGTATCATACTACAAATAAACGAGGCTGACCAAATGGTCAGCCTCGTTTTGTATTGCATTGTTTGAACCGATTTAAACAGTTAAAATTTCTTTTTCTTTTTGTTCTAAATGCTTATCGCATTTTGCTGAATACTCATCAATAATACCTTGCACTTTTCCTTCTCCAGCTTTAGCTTCGTCTTCGGGCGTGCCTGCTTTCTGTAAAGCTTTAATTTTATCAATGGCTTCTTTTCTAATATTTCTTAATCCTACTTTTGCGTCTTCTCCTGCCGATTTAGCTGTTTTAACTAAGTCTTTTCTTCTTTCTTCGGTTAAAGGTGGAACAATAATACGAATAATCACACCATCATTTTGAGGGTTAAAACCTAAGTTAGCGGCTTGAATGGCTTTTTCTATTGGTGTAAGCATTGATTTTTCCCAAGGCTGAATGACAATTGTTCTCGAATCTTGTGTATTAACGCTAGCCACATTACTTAATGGTGCTTTTGAACCGTAGTAATCTACTAATACAGCATCAAGCATGGCAGGGTTTGCTTTTCCTGCACGAATTTTTGCTAATTCAACTTCTAAGTGAGCAATGGTTTTATCCATTTGCGATTTAGCGCTGTCTAAAATTGTTTTTATATCACTCATAAACTTAATTTTTTTGCAAAGTTAATTGTATTATCAAATATTGAAAATTTTAAATCATAATTTACACGGCTACATCTGCTTTAATATGCGGATGTGGATTGTAATTTTCTAATTCAAAATCCTCGTATTTAAAATCAAAAATAGACGTTACGTTTTTATTTATTTTAAGAGTTGGCAAGGCTCTACAATCACGTGTTAATTGAAGTTGTGCTTGTTCGATATGATTTGAATACAGGTGTGCATCGCCTAAGGTGTGTACAAATTCGCCTGGTTGCAAGTTACAAACTTGTGCCATCATCATAGTTAAAATGGCGTAGCTTGCAATGTTAAATGGAACACCTAAAAAAATATCGGCACTACGTTGGTATAACTGACAGCTTAATTTACCATTTGCTACATAAAACTGAAAAAACGCATGACATGGCGGTAATTTCATGTTATTAATGTCGGCAACATTCCACGCACTCACAATTAATCGGCGCGAGTCGGGTGTTTTTTTTATCATTTCAACCACTTGTGATATTTGGTCAATGTGTTTTCCATCTGGAGTAGGCCAAGAGCGCCATTGTGAACCATAAACAGGCCCTAAGTTGCCATTTTCATCTGCCCATTCGTCCCAAATTCTAACACCATTATCTTTTAAATACTTAATATTAGTATCGCCTTTTAAGAACCATAATAACTCATGTATAATGGATTTGGTATGTAATTTTTTGGTGGTAAGCAACGGAAAACCTTCTTGCAAATTAAAGCGCATTTGATAACCAAATACACTGGTTGTACCTGTACCAGTGCGGTCTTCCTTTTTTGTGCCATTTGCCAATACATGGCGCATTAAATCGTGGTATTGTTTCATCAGTTATTAAATTACTGTTACGAATTTAATAAACCTTTTAATGCCTTTATGAAAGAATTATAAAAGGTTTTCAAGATTGGAAGGGTAGAATTGTTGAATTATACATAACCAAAATTAGGCATTAGCAATTCTTGTTCTTGCCCCCTAATAATGTCTTTCAATAAAATCTTGAGGCTCTTAAACTCAATCTGTGTGTGGCTTTTAAGGCTTATAATTGGCATACACAAAGAAACGTATAATTCATTTTTTATTCGTATATTTATTTCATAAATAACAAACAGCGTGTGTTAATGAAAGCGAGTTTTTTCACAGGCTGCCGTTAGCGGTAATGCTATGAATAAAAACATTTAACGATTGAGGATAGAAAGATGGAAAGTCTAATTATAATAAGAGAATATGAACCAAGCGACAAAAATGATGTAATAAATTTGATTAAGTTAAATACTCCAAAATTTTTCGCAACTGATGAAGAAGAAGATTTAAAAAAATATTTGGAGACCGAAAGAGAACTCTATTATGTATTACTGTATGATGAAAAAATTGTTGGTTGTGGTGGGATTAATTTTTCAGATGATAAAACAATAGGTAAAATTAGTTGGGATATATTTCATCCTGACTATCAAGGGAAATCTTTGGGGACAAAACTATTGAAATACAGAATTGATAAACTTAACTCAATTGAGGGTATTCAAAAAATTACTGTTAGAACTTCACAGGTTACTTACAAATTTTATGAAAAGCAAGGTTTTGAACTATTTGAAATTAAAAAAGATTATTGGGCAGATGGATTTGATATGTACAATATGAATTACAAACGACAATGGAAACAACGCTGACAAAAGAAGCCCGAACTACTAAAAAATAAGAATTAAACAACTCTCCACTTCAATTTAATCCAGTTCCTGTCTGCCTTTGGTAGGTTGAATGAAGCTTCTGGAACCTTGAGTAAAAATTTCTTATGGGGTTTTAAAAAATTGAGCTTCTTTATTTGTTTTTTGGATAAAATATGGATACGATATAGATATTTTATATCTTTGTACAATTCTTTTTTAGATAAAATACAGATAAGATATGGATAAATTCATTCGGAAACTCAATTTTGATTTCGTTACCAATCAACGAATATTACAACTCATTGGCTACATTGACGGTTTCAAGGGCAAATGGGATATTGCCGAAAAGCAGGAAAACCGTTATTTGAAAGAATTGCGGAAAATTGCCACTATTGAAAGTATCGGCTCATCTACGAGAATTGAAGGTGCAACGCTTACAGACCAAGAAGTAAAAGACCTTTTGAAAGACGTTAAAATCACAAAACTAAAAACTCGTGATGAACAGGAAGTAATCGGCTATTACGAAGTTTTAGAATTGATTTACGACAATTATTCCGATATCAAACTTTCGGAAAATTATATTAAACAACTACATCAACTGTTGCTGAAATACAGCAGTAAAGATGATCGACATAGAGGAACTTACAAGTTTCTTTCTAACAAAGTTGTGGCAACTTATCCAACAGGCGAAAAGCGGACGATTTTTGCCACTACCGAACCAGCATTGGTAGCAACAGAAATGCAGGAATTAGTTAAATGGACAAACGAAACTATGGAACAAAAAGCCATTCATCAACTCATTGTTATTGGCAGTTTCATCTATGATTTTTTGAGCATACACCCATTTCAAGACGGAAACGGCAGACTTTCGAGATTGCTTACAACGCTTTGTTTGCTACAAAACGATTATTCGTTTATTCAATACATTTCTTTTGAAAACCATATCGAACAAAATAAAAAAGCCTATTACGAGGCTCTGATGCACGGACAGAAAAATCGGGGAACAGATAACGAACGTATAGACTTGTGGTTGATTTTTTTCTTGGAAAGTTTAAAAACACTTACCGAGAAATTAGAACAAAAATATGACGTTTTCAAATCCAAAGGTGGTTATCTGAACGAGAGACAAAAGTTAATCAAAAATTTTATTAAAAGCAATCAACCTATTAAAGTAAGTGATTTAGCAAATCAATTTCCCGAAATTGGATTGAGTACCTTGAAGAAAGACCTACAATACTTACGAGATGAACAGGTGCTGACAATGATTGGAAAAGGAAAAGGAAGTGTGTATGTATTAACTGAAAAAGAGTAATCTAAACACTGCCCGAGTCGCCAACATATAGAGATTAAACAACTCTCCGCTTCAATTTAATCCTGTGCCTGTCTGCCTTTGGCAGGTTGAATGAAGTTTTTACTCAGCTCAGATTAACAGTTTTGATTCTAATTCATTTCTTATTCGTATATTTATTTCATAAATAACAAACAGTTTGTATTAATTACATTGAGTTTTTTCACAGGCTGACGTTACCAGCTTTGAACGCTACTTCAAAAAAAATCCCTCTTTCACCTTAAAATTAACTTAAAAAGTTTGCATAAAATACCAATATTTGGTATCTTTAACAAAACATTAAAGTTATGGCAAAAAACACTTCAATATTATTAGGAGATTATTTTGATACTTTCATAAATCAACAAGTTCAATCCGGAAAATTTTCGTCTGCAAGTGAGGTTGTAAGAGCTGCGTTAAGAATGTTTGAACACGAAGAAACTAAGAAAACTGAACTTATTAAAGAACTCAAAAAAGGAGAAAAATCTGGTTTTGTAAAAGACTTCAACAGAAATAAGTTGCTAAAATCGCTTCATCAAAAACACATCATAAAATGATGATGTTTAAAATAAGTAATGAAGCTCAAAATGACCTCGAAAATATTTGGCTTTACACCTCTGAAACTTGGTCTACTGAACAAGCTGACAGATATTACAATCTTATACTTGACGAAATCGAATACTTAGCCGAAAATCCTGATGTTGGAAAAGATTATTCTCACGTAAGAAGAGGATATTTACGCTCAAAAGTGAAATCGCATTTTATTTTCTACAAAATCAATAAGAAAGAAAACCAAATTGAGATTATCAGAGTTTTACATCAACAAATGGATGTTGAAAACAGGTTGAACGATTAAAACTGGCTACACATAACATATTGGGATTAAACAACTCTCCGTTTCAATTTAATCCTGTGCCTGTCTGCCATTGGCAGGTTTATAAAAGTAACTGGCTAGTTTTTCATTTTTTATTTGTATATTTATTTCATAAATAACAAACAGCTTGTGATAATGACGATGAGTTTTTTCACAGGCTGCCGTTACCTGCTATTTTATTTGACAGCAACACGCTGAAAATAGACAGTAAATTAGAATAATTATATTGTGTGGGCTTGCTTTTCCATTACTGACTTTATGGTGACAAGATGAGTATCATTCAAGCCAACCATTGAACTAGTCAATATTAAATTTTCTTTCAAGAATGAAGGTAAAGCATTCAAAGACTTATCATCATCTATAATGATAAAATCCTCGTTTATATTGTTTAAGTTAAACCAATTCAAAATTTCATCCCTGCGACTTGTTCCAAATGAACTATCTCCTAATTTTCCAAGATTTTTGACATAAATACCTCTTGCAATAAAAATATTTTTCCATTCTTCAACACTAAAACGTGACTTATGTGAAGTTGTAAGCATTATAGTCGCACCACCAGAAACAATATTCTGAAGCACACGAACAGCTTTATCACTAAACTCAGGAAATCCATCACTTAATAATTTAGGACTTTTCCAACTTTTAGCAGGAACCATTACACCATCAATATCTAAGAAAACTAACATACTGCAAAGATACAAATTTATTTTAGTAATTCATTTAATTTCTCTAAAGTTATATCATTAAATTCTGCATCTATCTTATTGAGAAGTAATATTTTAGAATCTGTGTCCCAATCATCTTTAACAAATTCAACAACCTCCCATTCTGAAACCTTTGCTGCTGATGTTTTATTTGACGGGTATCTTTCAAGGCAAACACCAGCCAACAATGATGCCAAGTAACGATGGTGACCATCAATAATTAAATCACCATCTACTTTTATTCCCGAAAACCTTATTCCAATTTTCATCTTCTTATAAAGACGCATTATTACTGGAAAACAAAGTCTTTCATGAGTTGACTTCAAATCAATGTTACTTTTCTTAACAAACTCTGATACGATTTCTAATGATATATGTTCCAATATTCGTTTTTTAATAGAAATACAAAGGTATAAATTAATCGGTTAAAAACAGCAACACTACAATCAAAGTAATCGTTGAGCGGTAATACCAATTATTTATTCACATTGGTATAACATATAGAGTTTAAACAACTCTCCGCTTCAATTTAATCCTGTGCCTGTCTGCCTTTGGAAGGTTGAAAAAATAACTGACTTGTTATTCATTTTTTATTTGTAAATTTATTTCATTAAATAACAAACAACGTGTGTTAATTACATTGAGTTTTTTCATGGGCTGACGTTAGCGGTAATAAGTACACGGACGATTATGACGAGGGCAGTTATTATTTATATATTTATTTCCTTTGGACTTAAGGTATCTTCTCAAACCTTGAAAGGGATCGTTCAGGATTACGAGACTGGAGAAAAAATTGAGTTCGCTAATATGATTCTTCAAAATATAAGCGGACAAAAATTCACTACGACTTCAAACGGAAATGGTAATTTTGTATTCAATGGAATTTCTTGCGGTACTTATTCTCTAACTGTGATATCTGTTGGTTATCAATCGATCGAAATAGATAGTATTGAAATTCCAGCAAAACATAAAATTTTAGTAGGTCTCAAACAAAGTGAAGGCGGTTTTATATGCACAGATCCCGTAGTTTATATCTGTCAAGAGAACAATCCCAGCTACGATTACTATGTAAATAATAAAAAGACTACCAATTACACTGACAGTGCTGGACTTAAGCAGGGGCTTTGGGTTAAGTATTATGACCGAATCAAAGACTCACTCTCGAAATTTTATCAGAATCAAACGATGGAAATGGGCTATTATAAAGATGGTAAAAAAATTGGTCGCTGGCTTTATATAAAACCAGATGGAAAAGTAAAGCGGGTTGTAACCTATGAGATGGATAAAGTAATTCGTAAAGACAAATGCACACCTAAAAATTATCCTCAAAAGAAATGACAATGATAATTGTGCAGGCAGGAGCCTATTAAGTACATATAATTACTATTACATAGACATTAAACGAAGCTCTGCTTCGATTTAATCCTGTGCCTGTCTGCCTTTGGCAGGTTGAATGAAGCTTCTGGAGTTCAGTTCCAAAAAAAACAGAGTACCTTGCCAATCGAAGGAAAATTATTATATTTGTTACCTAAAATTTACAGCAATGACACAAGCAATTATATTAGGCTTATTAGGCGGACTTGGTGCTCCTGAAATCATCATTATTTTAGTGATTATTCTTTTATTATTTGGAGGTAAAAAAATTCCTGAGTTAATGAAAGGATTAGGACGTGGCGTTAAGGAATTTAAAGATGCTTCTAAGGGCGAAGGCACTACCGAAGAAAATAAATAATAGTAGATACATTATTAAACTTAAGAGCGTCTTTCATTAAAAGATTGACGCTTTTATTATTTGAAAATTAACCGTGTACACATTTACAAGCATTCAACAATTACAAGCTGATTTAGCCTCTCAAAAGGTAACTTGCCTGCAATTATTGGAAGAATCTATCCAACGTATTGAACAACTAAAACACTTAAATGCGTTTTTAGAGGTGTTTCAAGAATCGGCCAAGGTGCAAGCCCAATTAGTAGATGAAAAATTAAAAGCTAAAACCGCTGGTAAATTAGCAGGTGTTATTATTGGTATTAAGGATAACATTTGCTACAAAGGGCATAAAGTATCTTGTTCATCTAAAATACTAGAAGGATTTGAATCTTTGTTTTCAGCTACTGTTATCGAGCGTTTATTAGCCGAAGATGCAATTATTATCGGTCGTTTAAATTGCGATGAGTTTGCGATGGGCAGCAGTAACGAAAACTCAGCATTTGGTGCGGTGTTAAATCCACTCAACGAAAAAACTGTACCGGGCGGTTCTTCGGGCGGTTCGGCAGCAGCAGTAGCAGCTCAGTTATGCCACGTTGCATTAGGTTCCGATACAGGTGGTTCTATTCGTCAGCCTGCATCTTTTACCGGAACGGTGGGATTAAAGCCTACTTACGGTAGAGTATCTCGTTGGGGATTAATAGCTTACGCATCTTCATTTGATCAAATAGGCCCAATAACTAAAACGGTAGAAGACGCTGCCTTGTTGCTACAAATAATGGCTGGTAGCGATGAGTATGATACAACTGCTTCGCAAAAAAATGTGGGTAATTATGTTGAAGCTCTTAAACAAAATAAAACATATAAAATAGCTTATCTTAAAGAGTGTGTAGAGTCGGAAGGATTAGATGCAGAGGTAAAAAAACAAACACTCTTAGCCTTAGATAAACTCAAACAGCAAGGACACACCGTTGAGCCTGTTGATTTTCCTTACTTAGATTATTTAGTGCCTACTTATTATGTACTGACTACTGCCGAGGCTTCTTCTAACTTATCACGTTTTGACGGCGTACATTATGGTTACAGAAGCCCTCATGCAACTGATTTAGAGAGTACCTACAAAAAATCTCGTAGCGAAGGTTTTGGTAAAGAAGTAAAACGCCGCATTATGCTTGGAACATTTGTGCTTAGTGCAGGTTATTACGACGCTTATTATGCCAAAGCACAACGTGTAAGAAATAAAATTCGACAAAAAACACGCGATGTCTTGTCGCAATACGATTTTATTGTAACGCCATCTACACCAGGTACAGCCTTTGAGTTTGGTAAAAATAGTAAAGACCCAATTAAAATGTACCTCGAAGATATTTTTACTGTTCAGGCTAATATTGTGGGATGTCCAGCTATTTCGGTTCCAAATGGTAAACATAGCAATGGATTACCAATTGGCTTACAAATAATGGGTAGAGATTTTGAAGAAGACAAATTGTTGAACTTAGCACAAATGATATAAGATTAAACCAAAATATGATATGAATCAGGTTTATCTTTAAACAATAAAAGACAAAATTATCTTTTATTATGTAACTTTGTAAAAAAAATATTAAAATGGCAATAACTGTAAATAATGTAATAGAAGCCCTAAAACATGTAGATGATCCAGATTTTAAAAAGGATTTAATATCGCTAGGGATGGTGCAAGATATATTTGTAGATGGAAATAAAATTTCGTTTACAGTGGTACTTACTACACCAGCTTGCCCTATGAAAGATAAAATATATAACGACTGTGTAGAGGCAATTAAAAAATATGTGTCTAAAGATGCAGAGTTAGATATTAAAATGACGGCCAAAGTAACCACTACTCAAAACAAAAACGATATTGAAACCTTAGCTCAGGTTAAAAATATTATTGCTGTTGCCTCAGGAAAAGGTGGTGTAGGAAAATCAACTGTATCGGCAAACTTGGCGGTTGCCTTAGCTATGCAAGGTGCAAAGGTTGGGTTGGTAGATGCCGATATTTATGGCCCTTCGCAAACAATAATGTTTGATGTGCAAAATGAAATGCCAAGCAAGGGGCAGTTAAATGGCAAGCATAAAATGAATCCTGTAGAAAACTACGGGGTTAAGTTAAACTCTATTGGTTTTATGGCTGGCCCCGATCAAGCAGTAGCCTTGCGTGGACCAATGGCATCTAAAGCATTAACTCAATTATTTACCGATACAGCTTGGGGCGAGTTAGATTATTTAATTGTTGATTTACCTCCTGGCACAGGCGATATTCAAATTACCTTATGTAGTTCAATTCCTTTAACGGCAGCCGTTATGGTAAGCACACCACAGCCAGTGGCTTTATCAGATGCTCGAAAAGGAATTGCTTTATTTAAGTTACCTGCTTTAAATGTACCTATATTGGGTATTGTAGAAAACATGGCTTATTTTACTCCCGAAGAATTACCAAACAATAAGTATTATATTTTTGGTAGAGATGGAGCAAAAAATTTGGCTGAGAATATTAATATTCCATTTTTGGGTCAAGTGCCAATTGTGCAAAGTATTCGCGAGTCGGGTGATACTGGTCGTCCTACGGTGCTTCAAGAAACAACACCACAAGCTTTGGCATTTAGAGAAATTGCTCAAAATGTAGCACAACAAGTGGCAATTTTAAATGCCAACAAGGCGGCGAATAAAGCAGTTACAGCTTAAACAAATCACAGCATCATGTCTGTAAAAAATGTGTTAATATTCACATATTTTATGGGAGTTTCACATTAAATTTATTTACCTTAGTCATATATTAAATTTTGTATGACAAGTAAATCTATCATTATTACTGGAGCATTATTAGTATGCCAATTTACATCATTCTCCCAAAAAAAATCAACTAGTAAAGAAGTATTAAAGGCAGGTTCGCCAGTTCCTTCAATCAACTTTGAGTATGCCTTAAATGATCCATACAAAGCAAGAATTTACACCTTAAAAAATGGCCTTAAGGTTTATATGACGGTGTATAAAGATGCGCCGCGCATTCAAACATATATAGCTGTAAAAGCAGGGAGTAAAAATGATCCCTCAACTGCTACTGGATTAGCACACTATTTAGAGCACATGGTGTTTAAAGGCACTGATAAATACGGCACCAAAGATTTTGCTAAAGAATCGGTTGAAATAGCAAAGATTGAAAATCTTTACGAAGTTTATAGAGCCACCCACAACGAAGCACAACGCAAAAAGATATATCACCAAATAGATAGTATCTCTGGGGTAGCGGCTAAATATGCTATTGCCAACGAATACGATAAAATGTTAGCAGGTATTGGAGGACAAGGAACAAATGCCTTTACTTCGTTCGACCAAACAGTATATGTAAATGATATTCCATCAAACCAATTAGAAAACTGGTTGAAGATAGAAGCAGAGCGCTTTAGAAAACCTGTTTTAAGGTTATTTCATACAGAGTTGGAGGCAGTGTATGAAGAAAAAAACAGAGGTTTAGATGATGACATGAATAAATCATGGGAAGCATTATTTGAAGGATTGTTTCAAAAACATACTTATGGTACACAAACCACCATTGGGACAATTGACCATCTAAAAAACCCTTCGATGAAAGAGATTATGAAGTATTACAATGCTAATTATGTTCCAAATAATATGGCAATTTGTATGAGTGGTGATTTTAATCCAGATGAAACCATAAAACTAATTGATAAATATTTTGGATCGATGGTATCAAAACCAATCACTCCATTTACCTACGAAAAAGAAGCTCCAATTACTCAAAAAGTTGTGAAAGAAGTGATAGGACCAGATGCCGCAAATTTAGGAATGGCGTGGCGTTTTGATGGTTGTAATAGTAAAGATGCTGATATGATTACATTAATCAGTAAAATTTTATATAATGGTAGAGCAGGGTTATTTGATTTAAATTTAAATCAACAACAGCGGGTATTATCTAGCAACAGTTTTTCATATCTTTTAAAAGATTACTCAACACATATTATTGTTGCAAGCCCCAAAGAAGGACAAACTTTAGAACAAGTTGAGAAAATTTTATATGAGCAAATTGAAAAATTAAAGAAAGGCGAATTTCCTGATTGGTTGTTAAATGCTGTGATAACAGATATGAAGCTTCAAAAAACAAAAGAACTTGAAAATAATCAAGCTCGTGCTATGGCTTTTGTAGATGCATTTACCAATGATGTAAAATGGCAACATGCCATCAATTTAATAGAACGACTTTCTAAAATTACGAAACAAGATGTTATAGACTTTGTGAAGGCGAATTATCACGATAACAATTATGTGATTGTATATAAAAAAGAAGGGGTAGATACAAGTGTTCAGAAAGTAGAGAAACCACAAATTACACCAGTTGAAGTAAACAGAGAAGACCAATCTCCTTTTGTAAAGTCAATCTTGGAAGCAAATACACCTGCTATTCAACCTGTGTTTATTGATTATGAAAAGGATATTACAAAAACAACTTTAGAAAACAATATCCCACTTTTATATAATCAAAACACCGAAAATCAATTATTTGAACTCGACTTATCATTTGAGTTAGGTTCTAATAACAGTAAGTTATTACCTATTGCTATGGAATATATTCCATTTTTAGGTACAGATAAATTAACTCCAACTGAAGTACAACAAGAGTTTTATAAGTTAGGTTGCTCGTTTGAAGTGTTTAGCTCAGAAAATGAAGTGGGGGTTAATTTAACAGGATTAAACGAAAATTTTGAAAATGCCTTAAAGCTAGTAGAAAGCATATTAAATAATCCTCAAGTAGATTCAATAACATTAGAGAACTTAGTTTCAGATATTTTAAAGAAACGAACTGATGCCAAACAGGATAAACGAATTATCTTACAAAAGATGATGGTAAATTATGCTAAGTATGGCGCTGTAAATCCAGCAACCTATGCTTATAGCGAAGATGAATTGAAAAAAATTACACCTAAACAAGTAAGCGATTTTATTAAGTTTCTATTTAACTTTCAGTTTAAAGCCTTGTATTATGGGCCAAAACTAATGGCAGATGTAAAAGAAATATTAAACACTTTACATGTAGCACCTACTACTGGATTAATGCCTCCAATTATGCCTTATAAATTTGAGGTTAAACCATTTAAAGATACGGTGTATGTTGTGGATTTTGACATGAAACAAGCCGAAATTGTCATACTTACACAAGGCGAAGCATACAATGAACAACTCACACCAATTATTAGAATGTATAATGAATATTTTGGCGGGGGCATGAGTTCTATTGTGTTTCAAGATTTAAGAGAATCAAAAGCGTTAGCATACTCTTGTTATTCAACCTATCGTCCTCCAGTTACTCCTAAAGAGTTATATTATAATTTCTCATATATTGGTTCACAAGCTGATAAATTACCAGAAGCCATGTCGGGTATGATGAACTTATTAAATAACATTCCAAAATCAGACATTGGTTTTTCAACTGCTAAAGAGTTGGTGCTACAAGAAATAAAAACACAACGAATTAGTAAGGCAGATATTTTATTTGATTATTTAAAGGCTACCCGTTTTGGATTAAAAACAGATATTAGAAAAGAAATTTATACCAAATTACCTTCAATAACTTATGAAGATGTCAAGAAGTTTCAGGAAGAAAAAATTAAAAATAAGCCTGCTTCGTTTTTAATTCTAGGAAAAAAAGAATTATTAGATATTAAAACACTCGAAAAGTATGGCCCTGTTAAATTCCTTACTTTAAAAGATGTATTTGGTTACTAAATATATGCATGAAATATGTTACAAGTTTTTAAGTTTGGTGGAGCCTCAGTAAAAGATGCTAGTAGTGTTAAAAATGTAGCGAGTATTCTTAAAAAATATAAGCAAACACCATTATGTGTCGTTGTTTCGGCAATGGGAAAAACAACCAATGCCTTAGAAAGATTAGTAAACGCTTATATTCACAAAACCGAAAATGCCGAACAGATACTAGAAGAGATTAAATCTTTTCACTTTGATATTTGTAAAGAATTATTTGAAACTGAAACCCATGCCGTATTTACTGAATTAGAAAACACTTTTCTCGAAATTCATTGGGCTATTGAAGATGAACCAAGTTCTAATTACGATTTTGAGTACGACCAAATTGTGGGAATAGGGGAGTTGCTTTCTACTAAAATTGTATCGGCTTATTTAACTGAAACTGGAATTAAAAATTTATGGATAGATGCCCGAGGTATTATTCAAACAGATAATACATACCGTGAAGGTAAAGTGGACTTTGAGCTCACACAAACTTTAGTTACGAAAGAAGTTTTACCAAAATTTTCTGAGTTCGACATTATTATTACACAAGGCTTTATTGGCGGAACTTCGGAGAATTTTATGACTACACTTGGGCGAGAAGGTTCAGATTATACGGCCTCTATTTTAGCCTATTGCTTAAATGCTTCGCAGGTAACAATATGGAAAGATGTACCAGGTGTATTAAATGCTGACCCAAAGTGGTTTAGCCGTACTAAAAAAATTGATGAATTAACCTATCACGATGCTATTGAGTTAACCTATTATGGAGCCACAATCATCCATCATAAAACGATTAAGCCACTTCAAAATAAAAATATTGCTTTGCATGTTAAATCGTTTATAAATCCTGACGAAAAAGGAACTATAATTCAAGATAACGATAAACGCTTAAATTTTCCAACCTATATATTTAAAGTAAATCAAGTACTTATTTCTATTCAGCCGAAAGATTTTTCGTTTATTGCAGAGGGTAATTTAAGTGAGATATTTGATGCTTTTTCTAAATGTGGAGTAAAAATAAATTTAATGCAATTATCGGCCATTAGTTTTTCGGTATGTTGCGATTATAATGCTGATAAAATCAATCATTTAGTACTAACACTCCAAAACCAGTATAAAGTGTTGTATAATACAGATGTAGAGTTAATGACCATAAGATATTATACACAAGAAACCATAGATGCTTTAACAACTCGCAAGATTATCCTACTAGAACAAAAAAGCCGATATACTGTTCAAATGGTTATGAAAAATGAGTTATAAAAGAAATAAATCTAAAAAGAAAAAAGCATTTGTTCCTCCTGGAACGGTGATGTATAGCGGTGTAGAGAGAACAGACCGCGTGAAAATTTCATTAGTAGAATATAATGAAACAGATTTTTTTGAACTCGAAAGTTTTGACTTATCCGACTGCCTATCGCATGTGAAACCAAATATGGTGAAATGGATAAATGTAGAAGGATTACACAGCACTGATTTGATTGAAAAAATTGGGAAGCTTTATCACATCCATCCACTTACACTCGAAGACGTTGCTCATGTAGAGCAACGCCCAAAATTTGAAGAATATGAGCATTACGTGGTATCCATCATGAAAATGATTAGTTACACCACGCAAGTAAATGCCGAACAGTTAGCAGTTATACTTTGTGATAATCAAACAGTAATTACTTTTCAAGAACCATCAAATGGCGATGCCTTTGATATTATTAGAACTCGGTTAAGATTAAACAAAGGTAAAATTAGAAAATTAGGGGCAGATTATTTAGCTTATTCCTTAATGGATGCGGTTGTTGACGCTTATTTTTCGGTAATAGAGAAAATAGGGGATAAAATTGAAGAAATTGAAGAAGGTATAATTACAAACTCTGATGAAAAATTGTTATTAGAATTATATCACCTAAAACGCGAAATGATTTTCTTAAGAAAACAAGTTTGGCCAATGCGTGATATGATTAATAATATGATTCGATCTGAAACGGTGCTTATTAATCAGTCGAGTGATTTGTATTTAAGAGATTTAAGCGACCACGTTACACGCATTATTGATACGGTTGAAACTTACCGCGATTTATTATCGGGTATTATGGATATTTATTTAAGTACCAATGCCAACAAGATGAATGAAGTAATGAAGGTTTTAACCATGATGTCAACAATATTTATTCCAATTACTTTTATTGTAGGAGTGTATGGGATGAATTTTGATAACATGCCCGAATTACGAACCCAAAATGGCTATTACTACACTTGGGGAGTTATGATATTAATGGTATTGGGTTTATTATTTTATTTCAAAAAGAAAAAATGGCTTTAAATTAATATACGTTTCCTAGGTGTATTAAACATTACATTGTGGAAACATAATACTTTTTACATTTTAATTACTCTTATTGTCATTGTAATTTTGAGTGGATACATTCAAAATGAGAACTGTAATTTTCTTTGCTTTATATTTAGTTGTTTTATCAGTTTGTGCGCAAAAAAATTTGACGCCAGAAGAATATATTGCCAAATATAAAGACGATGCTATTAAAGAGATGTATTTACATAAAGTACCTGCTTGTATAACTTTGGCTCAAGGCATGTTAGAAAGCGGCAATGGCAATAGTGAGTTGTGCAGAAAAGCTAATAATCATTTTGGAATAAAATGTCATAAAGAGTGGGGCGGCGATACTTATATAATGGACGATGATTCGGCTAATGAATGTTTTAGAAAATACAATAGTGCTTTAGATTCGTACAGCGACCATAGTATGTTTCTATATTCTCGTTCGCGCTATGCATCCTTATTTGAATTACCATTAACGGATTATAAGGGGTGGTGCTATGGTTTAAAAAAAGCGGGTTATGCAACCGATCCTAAATACCCTGAACGATTGATTTCACTTATTGAACGCTATAAACTACATGAACTGAATGTATTAGAAGATTCGCCCCTAAAACCATTAACACCTAAGGTAAATCTAAAATCAGATATGAAATTACGAGAAGTGTATCGTTTTAATCATATTCGATTTGTGATTGCAGGAAAAGATGATTCGTATTTTAAAATAGCCAATGATTTTGATGTAGAATTAGATGACTTGTTGGAGTATAACGATTTAACTAAAAATGATAAAATACACTATGGTCAAAAAATATTTATTGAGAAAAAACGTCGTAGAGCGTTAGAACCCTATCACGTTGTGCAACGAAATGAAACCTTAAAATCGATTTCTCAATTACATGGCATAAGATTGAGTAGTTTATGTAAGAAAAACCATTTAAAACCAACAGATACTCTAAAAGTGGGTGATGTATTGTACTTGCGTCAACGAAAAAATAAAACCGATTAGTTGTGCTTGTAAAACAAAATAACTTTGGTTTCATAATTTCCGTCTTAAAAGGGATTGGGCAAATCTTCTTACAAGAAAATCCGTATTCAGGTGTTTTATTTATTGCAGGAATTGCTTATGCCTCACCTATAATGGCAGTATCAGCTATCCTAGCTACATTGTGTGGAACTTTATCGGCACAACTATTTAACTATAATAAAAAGGATATAGAATCTGGTCTTTATGGATTTAATGCCGCTTTAATAGGAGTGGCGTTGATGTTGTTTTTAAAGCCAATTTTTATAACATGGATATTAGTAGTCATAAGTTCTGTTGTTGCTTCGTTCATTCAACACTATTTTTTATCTAAAAAATTACCCGTATTTACATTTACATTTGTAATCATTACATGGCTCATCCTATTTATTGTACATCATTTTTTTATCGACTTATTAAACCAAAGTAATGTTGCTCTACAACCCAAAGCCGAAATAGATTTCACATTTCCAGTAAAAGGATTCGGTCAAGTGATTTTTCAAGACCATTTAATCTCATCGAGTTTGTTTATCTTAGGCATACTTATTAATTCGCCTTTAGCAGTTTTGTATGGAGGTGTGGCGGCTGTAATTTCTGGATATTTAGCATATCTTTTTAAAATGCCTTTAGACGAAATTAATAATGGCATATTTAGTTATAATGCCGTTTTATGTGCCATTGTTTTTGCTAACACAGAAATAAAAAATATATTTTGGGCTTTGTACTCAGTACTATTAAGTTTATTTTTTGTGTTGGTTATGGCTCATTGGCAATTATTACAATTAACATTTCCTTTTGTTTTAGCCTCTTTCTTAATGGTTAGTATAAAAGAACGGTTAGTAACTAAACAACATTAAATTTCATAATAGATGAATCTACAAGATTTAACGCAACAGGTTATTCATATAGCTAAAGAAGCAGGACAGTTTATTCGTAGCGAGAGACAGATATTTAACTATCAAAATGTTGAAGTAAAAGGATTAAATGATTTAGTAAGTTATGTGGATAAAACGTCGGAAAAAATGATTGTAGAAAAATTAGCTAACGTTTTTCCTGAGGCTGGTTTTATAGTAGAGGAGGATACAAAATCAGATACTAAAAGCTATAATTGGATTGTTGACCCATTAGATGGCACCACAAATTTTGTTCACGGAATTCCTTGCTACGCTGTTAGCATTGCATTAGAATACCAAGGCGAAATTATATTAGGTGTGGTATATGAAGTGGCACAAGATGAATGTTTTTGGGCATATAAAAACGGTGGTGCTTACTTAAATGGACAAAAAGTTCAAGTGTCTCAGCGCAAAAATTTATCCGAAAGTTTAATAGCAACTGGTTTTCCAATATATAATTTTAGCAGGCTAGATAGTTACTTACAAGTATTTACGCATTTAATGAAAAATACCCATGGCATAAGACGAATAGGAGCGGCCGCCGCCGATTTATGTTACTTAGCTTGTGGTAGGGTAGATGCTTTTTTTGAATATAACCTTAATGCTTGGGACGTAGCTGCTGGCGCTTTAATTGTAAAAGAAGCTGGAGGGCAGGTAACTGATTTTACATTACAAAACAATTGGTTGTTTGGTAAAGAAATTATAGCATCCAATGCTTTATTGAAAGGTGAATTTGGTTGTTTAGTTCAAGAAAAATTTAAGTTGAATCCCTAAAATTTAGAACGTAGTTTACTCTTTTTACGTTTAGGAGGAAAATATCTACCCACAGTTATTTGAATTGACATATAAGCATCTTTTTCTTTGTCGCCTCTTTGAGCTCCAGTTCCATCACCATTATTAGCCGTAGCATTAGGAATATGACCCAAGCTCGGATCTGCTAATAATACAGAGGTTGCACCATAAGTTGATGCTTGTAGGGCTCTATCTGGATAATAACTCCCGTGTACGTCATCAATATAATCTGTAAATGTTTTACGGTAACTTAATTCTAATCCAATATTCCAATATCTATTTAAATTGCACCGCCAAGCAATTCCTATAGGAATACTAAGCGATATTCTACGGTATTGTTTAGGCCCTCCTGGCAATCCTTGACCTTCGGTATGCAACCTATGTAATTTTTCCCATCTGCCAGTTACTGGATTTCTTCCTTTTGGATTAAAATAAAAACCACCAACACCCACAAAAATCATAAATTCATTTGCCTTAGTTGACATACGTCGTTTCCTTGTGTTTTTTAGGTTATATCTATGTCCTACTTGATTTGTAAAAAAACAATATTCGGCTCTTACGGCTAATTCAAAAATATTCGATTTAAAATTTAAGTTGCGATTATTCCTAAATTGTTCTTGTGTTAATTTATCATCACCAGAAACTAATAAATAATTAAACCCAGCATGTAATCCAAAATTCTTGGCGAATTTATAACGATAAGCCGCACTGGCAGCAGGACGAGTTAATACAAACTCAATATCTACAGGACTAAAATCGGTACCTACTTTATTTAAACCTCCTAAATCTCCTAAAAATTGACTAGCGCCTACCGACAAAATAGCCTCTTGTCTGTATTTTTTCCAATCGTCTTTTCTAGCAAATCCACCCTGAGAAAACAAAGCAGGCGCATAAATACAAGAAACTAAACAGAAAAGTATAAAAGTTTTAAAATTCATTAATTTACTAAAATACAAAAACTATCCTTTTTTAGGGTAATAAAAGTCGCTAAATTAATAAAAAAATCAGTTAAATCGATTAAGTTTAACAACTTCAATTAAAAATAACCTAAAATTAATTTAGAATTTAGATCTAAGTTTAGTTCTTCCGCGTTTAGGAGGGAAGAAACGACCTACTGTTATTTGGAAAGTCATATAAGAATCTTTGTCTTTATGACCTCTTACGGCACCAGTACCGTCAGCACTTGGAGAAGTTGCTCCATGAATTAATCCTAAACTAGGATCAGCCATCTCAGCAGATTTTGTACCATAAGCACTTTCTAAAGCTGCTTTGTCGTAATAATTTCCACCTACATCATCAATGTAATCAGTGAATGTTTTACGATAACTAAATTCAGCACCTACTGACCAATATTTATCAACTATTACATGTACGGCTAATCCTATCGGGATACTTACAGATACACGTTTATATTGTTTTGGTCCACCAGGTAAGCCTTGTCCTTCGGTATGCAAGTTATATAACTTTACATATTTTCCAGAAGCATCCATTCCTTTTGGATTAAAATAGAATACACCTACACCAACAAAACCAATTAATTCGGTAGTATAACGTTTAGCAGTTTTACCTAAAGATTTTTTTAGACTATATACTCCAGAACGTTTAAATGAAGAAATGCCGAATTCGAGGCGAGTTGATAATTCGTAGATATTTGATTTGAAATTAAGATTTCTATTTTGACGATAGGTCTCAGTTGTTAATTTATCGTCTCCAGATACAGATAAAAAGTTAAATCCTGAATTTAAATTTATGTTTTTTGTAAATTTATATCTAAACCCAACCTGAGCAGCTGCACGAGTTTTTGAAAATTCATAATCTACTGGACTTAATCGGGTACCAATGGTATTTCTACCCCCTAAATCCCCTAAAAATCCAGAAGCACCTACACCCACAATTAATTCTTTTCTGTACTTTTTCCAAGCATTAGGTCTTGCAAAAGACTGAGCATTAATGTGATGAAATGCCAATATGGAAAAGAAAAAAATGAAAATAATGTAATTTTTATGTTTAATCACAAATATTAAATTAAGGGTTACAAGGGTTAAAAATATATATTTTTACTTAATACACACAAATTTTAACTAAAAAAAATTAAGATTTAGGTGTTAATTACCAAAATCCTCATTAATGTAATATAATTTGTAATACTTCATGCCTCGTTCTTCGTCATAATTTTTTTCTACATAGTCATGTCGCCCATGTACGTATATATGGAAGTTTTTATCCAGTTTTATGACACTTTTCATGAACTTTTGATTTTTCTTTACTGCTGTTGGCGAAATCTCAAAATCATCAATGGCAGTTAGGTTTAGTTTGTCGTTGTAACTTTGTCGATAATCTCTAAAAGCTTCTTGAAGTTCTTGTTGTGGTAAAATTTCTTTTTCAAATTCTTTTAAATTAAATCTATCTTTTTCTTTAAAAAAGCTAGTACTTTTATTAAGCATCATCATTTGGTCTTCTTTGCTCACATTATTGTTCTCGGTAAGTACTTCTTCACAAAAACCGCGACAAGTATTTATAAAATTACTAGTGTGATAAAAAGCATTTTCTTTTAATTCAGTATTTAAAAAATCATCTATCCAATAATAGGCACACTCGGCTATTTTATTATTGTTATCTACTATGCTGATTTTATAGCCATTATTAGTATCTGTGTTAAAAATAATACAACCTTTATCTAATTTATTAATATTAATGCCATTGTCACACTCAATATCAAAATTATCCATGTGCTGAAACACTTTTAAATAAGTGTCTTTATTTTCTGTTTTAAAAAAGCCAACCGCATCACAAATAACACCATCAATATTACAATCCTTAAAATAACAACTATAAAATTCGCCCCCTTTTATTTTTGGGTGCATCGATTGGTTATACAAATGCTCAGCAATTTTTTTACTATTTTCAATTAATTTTTTTGGTGAGTTAAAAATTTCACTCACATAGCTTTTTACATCGTGGTAGTGTAGGTCGTTTTTTGATTTGAATTGATAATAAATATCTGTTTTAAATGGCGATGTTAAATACCTCATTACGGTATCATTTAAAAAATCGTCGGCTATTTTTATTTCTTTTTCGCTAAGTGTAAGCTCTTCGCCTAGTCCTTTATTTCCAACATAGTGAATGGCAAATTGCGTTAATTCTGTTCTTGTAAAATCTATCATATTAGTAAAATAAAGTAATAAATATACTTATTAAAATTTCGGAAGAATTAACAATGTATAAACAAATGAGCATTATGTAAACTCAAAAAAAAATCCTGCAAATCGTTGCAGGATTTTTTTGAATATAAATATTTAATATATTAAGCTTCGTTTCATTGTACTTTTTCACGAATACGTGCTGCTTTACCAGTACGTGAACGTAGATAGTATAACTTAGCACGACGAACGACACCAACTTTATTTACCTCAATTTTGTCAATAAATGGTGATGATAAAGGGAAAATACGCTCAACACCAATACCATTTGAAATTTTACGAACTGTAAAAGAAGCTGTTGCTGGCTCATTTTTACGTTGTATTACAATTCCTTGAAATCTTTGTACACGCTCTTTATCACCTTCTTTAATTTTGTAGTGAACAGTTACTGTATCTCCTGCTTTAAACTTAGGATGATTTACATCTGCGCTCAACTGTTTTTTTACGTAATCTAATAATAAACTCATTGTTTCTTATTTTTAATAATTAATCTTTTTGGCATTCATTGCACCGTGCAATCAGAGGCTAAAAAAGTAGGAGGCAAATTTAGTAATTTCTTTTGTTTCTGCAAAGATTCTTTAATTTATTTAGGTAATTGATAATCAGATAGTTAAATATTTATTTTATTCTTTGCTTTCTTCTTTCGGGTAGGTAGTTTGATGCTCATTATTAGATGAATAAATTTCATCTACATCATCTTCGGTTTCATTTAGTTCATAACTCTTTTCTTTCGATAAGTTAACATTTACAACTACAGGTGGTGGATTAACACTGAATATCCATGTTGGCCCATTTAAATAGTAATAGCCTTGTCTCCAATTATCCCAATAAAAATTATATTTTGGAAAAAACACCCATCTTCTATGAAATGTATGGGTTGGATGCCAAATTGGATGATACACTACAATTTTTGCTGGTCGATAAACACTTCGTTTTACAATTACAGTTCTTTTTGGTCCTTGTTTATGTACTACAACTTTTTTAGTTGGTTGATTTACTCTTTTGTGTACATGACCGTGTGCTCTTTGAGAATAGGAAGCAAGATAACTAAAAATGCATAAACAACTTACAAGTAAGATTTTTGGAATAGATTTCATAACTTAAAATTTTAGGTTAAACATTTAATGGGGATGTTGTCTTATATAGTTATAATCAAGAACTATACTAAACTTAAAATTTAGCTAAAATTAAATGAATAAAAAGGTTAAAAATAAAATTTTCATTCCCATTTCTTTGAAGTTCTATAAACAGTTCCTTTAAATAAGGCAACTATTGCACGGGTTGATTGGTTATATATTTTTATAGTATAGATACCTATTTTATTAGAACATTTTTCTTCAGTTGCTTCGGCAATTATTACATCGTGTTCTTTAAGCGACTCCGTATGTGATATAGATGTTTCTACAGATACGGATTTCATTCCATGTGAGTTAGACGCAAAAGCTAAGGCACTATCGGCTAGAGAATAAGTAATACCACCATGAGCAATGCCAAATCCATTCAGCATTTCTTTACGGATAGTCATTTTAAGTTTGCAACTACCTAGATTAGTTTCTAAAATTTCAATACCCAACCACTGGCTAAAGTGATCATTGAGCATCATTTTATCAACTATTAATTTTGCTGAACTCATTAAACTCTAGCTTTCCAAGGTGTTTCTGGGGCATTAAAGTCTTGTGTGAACTTACGAGAAAGGGTAAATAAATAATCGGATAAACGATTTAAGTATTTATAAATTAACTCATTCACCTCGGAGGTTTCATTTAATTTTAGGACACATCGTTCGGCTCTTCTACACACACAACGGGCAATGTGGCAAAATGAAACTGTTGAATGTCCACCAGGTAAAACAAACGATTTCATTTCTGGTAGTGTTTCATTCATTGCGTCTATTTCTTTTTCTAGGAGCACCACGTCATCTTCCGAAATTTGAGGCAATTTCATTTTATTTTTTACAGGATCGGCTGCTAATAAGGAGCCAAGTGTAAATAAGCGGTCTTGTATTTCAATCAATATTTCTTTAGAGTGTGCATCAATTTCTTGATCTCGGATTAATCCGATAGTTGAGTTTAATTCATCAACAGTTCCATAAGCTTCAATTCGTATATCAAACTTAGGAACACGAGTGCCTCCAATTAAAGAGGTTTGCCCCTTGTCGCCTGTTTTAGTATATATCTTAAAAGCCATGATGTATTAAAATTTAAAGCTAATAGTTAGATTCGGTAATATTGGTAATTGATTAACTCGTTTGTTTTTTACACGATCATAATAAAAAATATTATCACGGTTATATACATTGGTAGCTCCCAACATTACTTCTAATTTGGTACGTTCTGTGAAATTGTACATCCACTTAATGCTTATGTCAAGTCGGTGATAATCAGGCAAACGACGAGAGTTATAATCTCCAGGTACATAACCTAAATTAGCGTTAGAGTTGGCATAATCGTATGTGAAATTGTTGCCAAAATCAACTTGAGGATAAAAACCTTTAGTAGGTGTAAATGGAAAGCCCGAACCGAAGTTCCAACGTACACTTAAATCAAGGTTACGTTTTTTTCCGAACGTGTAGGTTGCAACTAAATTTACGTTGTGGCGACGGTCGTAGATAGGTGCATATTCATAAACATCACCACTTGTTGTGTTTCCAGTGTAACGTTTATTAAAAGTAAGTGAATAAACTCCCCAAAGGTATAAGCGCTTTCTTTCATATTTAGCTGTAACATCTAATCCAGTAACTTCGCCTTGCTCCATAATAAAATCTTTTTTATTTGCATCTGGCTTGTCGGCATTTTCAGGTGTGTCGTCAAACATCTTATCGCGATTTACACTAGCCATTTGATTAAAGAATTTTTGATAACCTTCAATCTGAATATCTAAATTCTTTATTAAATCAATTTCAAATCCCCCAACTATATGACGAGATTTTTGAATCACATTTTTAGTTTCTACAGTTTTATTGTTTTTGTCTTTATAAGTATCTGGTAAATTTTCGGGGCCATTAATAAAACCATAAAACAAGTTCACAACATCTCTATCCGAACTAGCACTCATTAAACTTTGGCTGTATAAACCACCAGCAAACTTAAATCTGAATTTTTTGGTAATATTAATTTTACCTTGTAAACGTGGTTCTGGTGATACATGGTTAAACTTAGCATAGTATTGTAATCTGAAACTTGGTTCTAATACAATCCATTTCTTTTTGTCTAACCATCTAAATTTTCCAAAGCCTCCCAACTCAACCGAGTTTTTGCTATAATTAATGATGGCTAAGTTTGGGTTTTGCAAAGTGTAAGATGTGTTAGTTCCAACAATCTCAAAACCGTATTTAAATTCATTTCTACCGAAATATTTTAAGAAGTTAAACCCACCATTAAACCCACCTACTGTACTTGATTTTTTATCTGTTTCGGTAGAGCCTTGATAATTTATTTTATATTGAGAATAAGCAAAATTCCCCTCAATTAATAACGAAGAATTCATTGGAATTAAGATAAAATTACTTCCGCCACCAAATGAATTCCAATCGAAGGTTGCTAAGTCTTTATAAACTACCTTATCGTTAAAATTAAATCCAAATAAATTTACTTTACTTCCATTATTAGCGTTTATAGAGATTTTTCCATACAAGTCAGTATAATAAAATGGTAAACCATCATTATTGTCTTTACTAGCATAAGGATATAAAATTTTGGACGTTTGAGGTAGGTAAGAAGTTTTTCCTGAGAATAAATATGAGGCTGTAGTTTTATCAGTTTCCTGCATTTTCTTAAAAGGTCCCTCAAGTGTTAATTTAGCTCCAAAAGTTGAGGCTGAAACTTTACCCGACAGATTCTTTTTATTTCCATCGCGTGTTGTAATATCCATGATTGCAGATGTTCTACCTCCATATTCTGCACCAAATCCAGCACTATAAACATCGGCATTACGCATAATATCGTTATCAAAAACCGAAAATAATCCAATAGAATGGAAAGGGTTATAAATAACCATTCCGTCTAATAATACTTTATTTTGTATAGGTAATCCACCTCTAATGTATAATTGACCGCCTTGATCTCCAGTAAATACAACACCGGGCAAAACTTGTAAATATTGGGCTAAATCGGGTTCGCCTACACTTGGTAATTTATTAATAGCTACAGGGTCAATTGTTTGTACAGCTACATTTGGGTTTTCAATTTTTGTTGTTTGTTCTGCACTTACATCTACTGTATTTAAAATTACACCACCTTTGGTAGCAAAAAACTTCTTAGTAAGAATTTCACCACCTTTTATTGTAATAGTTTCTGAAATGGTATCGAATTCAAGATTTGTAACTAATAATGAATGGGTACCCTGTGGAATTTTAGTTAAAGTAAAAAAACCATTAAAGTCTGTTGAAGTTCCTATTGTGGTTCCTTTTATATATACATTTGAGAATGCTATAGGTTCTCCATTATCTTTGTTATATACAAATCCTCTTACAGTTCCGTTTTGTGAAATTGCAAAAAATGAAATATGTATGAAGAATAAAATTAAAAGTTTACGAGTCATGTACAATTTATATTAGGGCAACAAATTTAATGATTAAAGTCATTAAAAAAAGGTATTTTTTCTGTTTAAAATAGGGTTGCTTTTCATATAAATAGTGGTAAAATCAAATTGAGTATGAACAAGTTGTTGATTTTTTAATATATTTGATTAAGTGCAAAATAAGATTAAAGTAAATATCATTGGAGCAGGAATATCTGGGTTAAGTGCCGGTTGTTATTTACAAATGAATGGTTTTGATACTCAAATTTTTGAAAAACACTCTATTCCTGGTGGATTGTGTACGAGTTGGCAAAACGGAGAATATACCGTTGATGGTTCATTACATTGGATTTTAGGTACGAAAGAGGGGAGTGGCTTTCATAAAATGTGGTCGGAGTTACTTGATATGGAAAAAATTCCATTTCACAATCACGAGGTTAGAAATTACATAGAGGTTAAGAATTCTTGTGATAAATATGGAAATAAAGTTTTTAAACTTTATACCAATATGGAAAAATGGAGGAACTATATGTTAGACATTTCTCCACAAGATCATAAAGTTATCAATGAATTGATACAAGATATCAGGAATTTACAACAATTTGAGCTGCCTCCGGTTTCATATAAGCTACCACTTTTTGCGTCTATTAAGCGATTTATTGGGATGGCTCATTATTTAAAATTTTTAGTGTATGTTGCAAAGCAAAAAAAAATAAGTAACCTAGATATTGCAAAAAGATTTAAAAACCCTTTTCTGAAAGAAAGTTTTGAATTATTATTTGATGGGCAAGAAGTGAAGATGATGGTTTTAAATTTTCCAATGGCTTTTTTTGATAAAGAAAGCGCTGGATACCCAATTGGAGGTTCTTTAAAATGGGCAGAACGCATTGCAGAAAATTATATTCAATTAGGAGGCAAAATACATTACAACACTCCTGTTAAGCAAATACTAGTTGAGCAAAATCAAACAAAAGGCTTGTTAGTTAGGAATAATGTAACCCATACAAGTGATATTGTATTAAGCACAGCCGATTGGTACAAATCCATCTTTGAGTATCTTGGCGGCAAATTTGTAAATTCTAAAATAATAAGATTAAAAGAAGAGAAAACTTTAGAGATATATTACTCTATATTATTGGTGTCATTTGGTTTAAATAAAAATTGCAAAGAACATCCTCATTTTTTAAGGTTCCCAATAGATGAGCCATTACAATCTCCTTGTGGTCAGTCGTGGGATAGAATAGAGACGCACTATTATAATTACGATCCATCGCTTGCACCAGAAGGCAAAACAACAATGTCCTGTAGCTTTTATACCAAAAACGGTAATTATTGGATTGATTTAAGAAAAAATGACCGCCAAAAATACCGAGAAGAGAAAAAGAAATTTATCGAATCATTGACGAATATTTTAGAGAAAAAATTCCCAGGTTTTGTTGCTTGTGTTGAGATGGTTGATTTTGCTACGCCTGCAACAGTTTTACGCTACACTAATAATTGGCAAGGCAGTGTGCAAGGATGGTTGCCCAGCAAAAATATGGCAGCTGCAACCCCAATTAAACCAACCTTACCTAATTTAAAAGGCTACTATTATGCAAGTCATTGGGGAATACCTGGTGGTGGAATACCAATTTCATTAATTCAAGCAAGAGATGTTGCTAAATTAATTTGTAAAAATCATAAGGTAGAGTTTAATCCTTTAGCTGGGAAGATTAGAAACTGGAAAGCTTTATAAACTTACAATATTTTTCTCAGTTCTTGTGTCCAATGTTGCCAATTTAATTGGGTTTCGTACAGTTGGCGGGTTTTACGTCTTAACTCTATATACTTTTCAGGATTATTAATTAAATATTCTATTTGTGTAGCATAGGCTTCTCCTAAGTCGTTATAAGGAATTAAAAAACCATTCTCACCATTTTTGAGATGACCAGCAACTCCGCCACTATGAGCCACTAAACTTGGAATTCCAAATGCGCTAGCTTCATTAATAACTATTGGGGTACAATCAAATCGGGTAGGCAAGAGTAAAAAATGTTGAGCTTGATATATTTCTTTCATTTTTTGTTGACCATCAATACTGTTTTTATCAATAAAAGATATAACATGTAAATTTTTATGCTTGATATGCGGCGGTGGAATACAGCCTAGTACGGTTAATTCAACTGAATAACCCTTGTCATATAAAGTTTTAAATGCTTGATAGGCAATATCGCCACCTTTGGTTTCCCAATACACACCTACAAAAAATAATTTCCAAGTGGGCGTTATGTTAAGTTTCAATTCTTGTTGTAAAGGTATTTTTTCAAAATTAGCACCATAAGGGATGACAGTAATATCCTTTAATGGTTTATGGTAGTCGTTTTTAACCGATTGTGCAGCCCAATCTGATGAAACAATAACGTGTTTTGATTTTTGAATAGCTAAGCTCTCAATCTTATTTCCTTGGTTTACAGATCGTTTAGTTAGATTACTTAAACTTTTGTGATAATTTAAACATCCTGCAAATGTGCCATCGGTTATATATATAATTGGAATTTGGGTTTGTATAAATGCAATTTCGCAAGATGCAGCTGGTGCTATAATATAATCATAGTTCTTATTTTTAAGTTTGTTATTAAAATAACTAGCATAACCTTTACTTATAAAAACACTATGACGATAACTGATTCGTTTATTAAAAAGTCTTAATGAAATTTGGTTTAATATTTTAGAAATGAGTAGTCGCCATTTTGGCTCGTAAGGACCTAAAATTTCTACTTCGCCAATTGTTTGTAATGCCTTGTATATACTATAATGCGTGCCACTCCACACTTTTTTATTAGTTGGATTTTCAGCAGATAAATATGCAAAACGCAAAGTCATTTTTTTAACTTAAAAGTTTTCGTTTAATGATGCGTAAAGTTAATAGGATGTTTAATTTAGAAAAACGATTGCCTCCATACATTTTGGCAATTTGTTGTTGCTCTATTAAAAATTGAGGGTTTCTACTGCCAGATTTTGATTGGGTATAGTATCTAAATTGTGCCACAACACAGTTTAATTTAACAACCTTACCATTATTCTTTAAAATTCTAAGAATGTATTCATAATCAAAGGCAAATTTATAAGCCGATAAAAGACCAATCTTTTTAGTAAATGTTGTTTTGAAAAATGAACCTGGTTGCGAAATAGAGGCATCTTGATGAGTTAAGGTATAAAGCGAAAAATCACCACTTGTATTTATTGAAAGCGTTTGACCTTTTTCGTCAATCGTTTCAATATCACCATAAATGTAATCTGGCTGTGAGGTTTTAAGGTAATTTATTATCTCAACTATACCATTTTTATCAATTAAATCATCGGTGTTAAGCCAAGTCCAATAATCGCCTGTTACATGTGCTATGCCTTTATTGATAGCGTCATATTGCCCTTTATCGGGTTCAATTTTTAGAACATCAAATAAATGAGTGTATTTTTTAAGGATGTCTTGTACTGCTTGATTGGATTGATTATCAAATAAAATTACTTCTATTTCAACGCCATTTTCTATAGCTAGTTCTTTTAACTCAGCAACATTTTGAAGGGTTGCTTCAATAAATTGAAACTGGTTGTATGAAGGAATGATGATAGATAATCGCATAAAACACAAATATACACTTTAGCAATTAAAAGCTGCTTGTTTATAACACCTAATATTTTTATACAGAATGCTAATTTGTTTAGTAATTTTACAAAGATGCGTGTTTTGTTATTATCAGATACTTTTTCAGAACATACTGAAAAGTGGGCATTAGGTTTGGCCAGCAAAGGTGTGATGGTTGGGTTATTTAGTTTTAACAAAGCTACTTATCCATGGTATGCCAATAACCCTCGTATCACTTTATTGCACGAGCCACTAGAAAAATTAGATACCGAACACAAATTAGCATATCTAAAATTTCTTAAGCCATTAAAAAAAGCAATTCAATCCTTTCAGCCCGATGTATTACATGCGCATTATGCCACTAGTTATGGATTAATAGGTGCGTTAAGTAAATTTAAGCCCTTTGTTATTTCGGCTTGGGGAACCGACGTGATGAAGTTCCCACAAAAAAATGCCATTAATCGGTTTATATTAAAATATAATTTTAAAAGCGCCAATGTTATTTGTGCTACATCTAACACTATAAAGGATTATTTAACCCCAATCACATCTAAACCCGTAAAAGTGATTCCGTTTGGTGTCAATTTTTCAGAATTTTATAAAAAAGAAGTAAATAGACAATATGCTAAACCCACATTTGTGTTTGGTTGTATTAAATCATTAGAATCTATTTACAACATAGATATTACCATAAAAGCATTTGCCAATTTAAAATTAAAATATCCGGAGAAGCCAATGAAACTGATGGTAGTAGGGCAGGGGAGTGAATGTGAGAATTTAAAAAAATTAGTATCTGAATTAAACATACAAAATGAAGTATTGTTTACAGGGCGCATCCCTTTTCATGAAGTGCCGAATTATTTTAATCAAATTGATGTATTAATTAATATTAGTAACTACGAAAGTTTTGGTGTTTCAGTTATTGAGGCTATGGCTTGTGAAAAACCAGTTATTGCAACTAATACAGGTGGATTAAAAGAAATTATTGAAAACAATCATTATGGTAGTTTAGTTGAGGTAGGTAATGTTGAACAAACTGTAACAGCTATGGAATTGTATTTATTAAATCCATCGCTTACCGAACAAGTTGGAAAAGCAGCCTACGAAAAAGTAAAACAAAAATATAATTGGGAAGATAACCTTACCGAAATGATAGAAATATATAAGCAACTGATGCCATGATATTAAAACCAATACATAACATAAGCCTATTTAGCGAAAAAGCTGAACCAGTATTAGGTGTATTTGCTTCGCAAAAATGGATGTCAATTTATGGCAATTCATTAAGTGTGATTGGTATTTATAAAGATGAACAACAGTTGATAGGAGGTTTTTATTTTTTTAAAACTAAAAAAGCTTCATTTCCATTTATTAAATTACCGCCTTACACACCGCACTGTTGTTTGTTTTGGTTGTCGGATAGTAAAAATAAAGCTTCGCAAAATAATGTTACTAAAGAGGTTATGACAGAAGTATGTGATTATATTTCTAAACAACAAGCGGCCTTAACCATCTTAGCGTTTCCTTGGCAAATAAAAGATTTACAACCTTTTATATGGAATAATTTTAAGGTTATTCCTCATTACACTTATCACATTGCATTAAACCAAAGCATAGAAGAAATAAGGGTGAATTACGACTCTAAAAATAGGAATGCCATTAATAAATCGCTTAAAGAAGGAGTTGAAGTTCGCTTAAATCATGTGCCTAATAACACATTGTATGATTACTTTGTAAGTAGCCTTCAAACAACCGATGCTAATATTTATCATCACGAACTACGCCAATTATTTACCGTTTTTGCCGATACTACAAATTCATTTAGCATGAATGCTTATTTGGCTGATAAGAATATTGGAAATGTTTTTTGTGCTTATGATGCTAATACTTGCTATTATTTATTAGGTGGTGTAGATAAAAATGCGGGAGTACAGGGAATTAATAATTTATTAGTTGATAAGTGTATTGAAAATGCTCAGCTATTGGGTTGCCAAACTTTTGATTTTGAAGGTTCCATGCTCAAAGGTGTAGAAAAATTCTTTAGAAGTTTTGGACCCGAATTAGTTCCTTACTACACTGTAAATAAAGCATCTTTACCATTAGAACTATTATTAAAATTTAAGAAAAGAGCCTTGTTTTAATGATAGAAATAAAGCACATAAAGCACCATGAAATTGACCTAAAAAAATGGGATAGTGTTGTGTTAGCATCGCAATATCCCTTTGTATTTGCTCAATCATTTTATTTGAATGCTACATGCCCTAATTGGGAGGCATTAGTAATAGGCGATTATCAGTCTATTTTTCCTTTAACTGTAAAAACAAAATGGGGATTTACCTACTTGCCACAACCACCTTTTACCTCGCAACTTGGCGTGTATGGCGAAATTAATTTACAAATTGAAAAAGCATTTTATGATTACATTACTCAGCATTTCAAACTTATTGATTTAGAGCTAAATGTAAGT
The DNA here is from genome assembly GCA_963169355.1 of Bacteroidota bacterium. Taxonomy (GTDB): domain Bacteria; phylum Bacteroidota; class Bacteroidia; order B-17B0; family Aurantibacillaceae; genus UBA4416. Next base: position 51,003 of record CAUJCR010000043.1, read on the forward strand.
CATCAATTAAAGCAAGCCTCTATAAAACCTAAAGTAACTTATTGTATAAATTATAAAAACAATTATCAATTTAATCAAAATACCAAACGTAATATATCTAAAGCAAGGCTAGCTGGGTTTCAAGTTTTACAAGTGGATGACAAAGCTATTTTACATTTAACGCAACAATACATTAATCCTTTTTTAATATCAGAAGTTGGCTTATCGCCTCATACAGTTTCAGTTCTTGATCGCTTAATTTCAAGTGCCATAGCGCATCAGTATTTAGTTTGTTTTAAAGTAGAGGATGCGCAAGGAGAATTAAAAGCTTTAGCTTGTTTTATTTGTAATGGTAAACATGCGTTTTATTTAAAAGGCAATAATTTTGATAAGGCAGAAAATACAGGTAGTATGCACCTGTTATTAGAACACGCTATACACTATTTTTCTGATAAATCTATTTTATTTGATTTTGGTGGAGGCTCGAAAGCAGGAATTGCCAATTTTTATAGTGGCTTTGGAGCAGAGGTAATGACTTATGGATTTCTTCAAATTAATCGTTTACCGTGGATATTAAAGCTTATTAAAAAATTAAATCAAAGGTAATTATGATTTAGGCAAAAGATGTTTTTTATTTTTTATCCATACGATGAAAATAAATGTTGCATTGCTTTGCAAAACATTTACTTGAAAACGGAACTGACTTGATTTACATACAGGAATTATTTAGATATAGTAGAAGTACAATTACTGAAATTTACACCCATGTAAGCAATAAGAGCATCCAAAAAATAATATCTCCATTTGATTATTTATGAATAAAATTGCTAAATTTGTTTTAAAGATACAATTACAAAACCTAATGGAATCTTGCAAAAACTGCAAGCTAAGAAGGAAAATGTTAATGGTATAAGTAAGTTGTAAGCAAGCCTAAAAGACGCCACTACAACCATAAAACTGACAACAAAACAATCGACCTTTGACATCCTGACCAGACTTTTCAGACGACCTTAAATCGGCAGACCGTTTCGCTGTATCACGACACAGGCCAGTAGACCAACTTGGCGACACACAAGCCGACACAAGAAAAATTAAAACACCCCACCGCACAAAAAAAATGAATTTGCCCACCCGCATTTTGCACATTTGGTTTTGCCCGACACACAAGCCGCCCCTTCGCAAAACCAAAAGAGCAAAATTTTCCCACCCACATAAGGACAAGTAAGAGAATAATAGTTACATTTGACACTTCTTGACAAGACAAATAAAGAAACAGTGAATTACTTAGGACAGAAAATAAGAGAAACAAGAGAGAAGCAAAATCTTCTTTTACGACAAGTTGCTGCACACATTGAAGTTGACACAGCTTTAATGAGTAAGGCAGAACGTGGTGAACGTAATTTGAATAGAGAACAGGTAATAAAACTTGCTCAACTCTTAAAAGTTTCAAAAGAAGAGTTTGTTTCTCTTTGGCTGTGTGACAAGGTTATTGAAGCAGTCGGGACAGACCCGTTAGCAGAACAAGGAATAAAAAAGGCTTTAACAAAAATCAAGGACTGAATTAATGCAGATAATACATAAAATAGACGACTTTCTTTTTACGATTTTTCCATCAGTGAAAAAAGGTGATGAACAATCGCTTAAAGACGTAATTCAAGAATATTACACTTATGGTCCTTACAAGCCAAAAGTTTCAATTGAAGACAATTGGATAAAAATTGAAATTGACACACCAACAATAATTTCACAAGACAGCGACTACAAAAAAGTTATTGCACTTTGTGAAAAAGGAAAATATTCTGAAGCAAAACCAATCTTAAAGAATCTCATAAGCAAGAATCCGACAATATCAGAGTATCACCGAATAATGGGACAAATACTTTCTGATGAAGGTGACCAAGAAGAAGCAATTAATTGCTTGATTGATGCTTTGCGTTGGGATTCTAAAAACGGCTGGGCTTTGCTTATGATGGGAAACATCTTTGCGAAATTCAAAGACGATGTTCCAACGGCAATGAAGTATTATGATCAAGCTCTCGTTGCAAACCCCAATGACAATATCACCATCAATAATATTGGTGCTAACTTAATGCAACAAGGCAAACTGGAAGAAGCCAAAAAATATTTTTGGCAAGCAATAAGAATCAATGATAAATATCCGAACACGCATTTTGCACTAGGAATGATTGCTGAAATGGAAGCAGACTTGCAGTCTGCTTTTTACAGCACAATTCAGGCAATCAAAATGAATAAGAACAAAGATGTTCTATATCAAAACTCGGTAAGACAAGTATTTGAAGTTGCAAAAAAGATAATCGCAACAGATGCTGGCAAGAAGATTTATCGTGAATACAGGCACAAACTAGAATTTGAAGGTGACAGAAGAATTGACATTGTTCAAGACGAAGAAATACCAACCGCTGCAAAGTTTGAATTTGCTGAAAATTATGATAGAGAAGTTCATATCATAAGATATAAACCAAGCTATCCAGCTGTTGAACATCTTATCATGCACGAGTTAGTTCATCTTGATTTTGTAATTCAAGCAAGAAAGGACGATTTAAATCAATTGTTCATATCCAATCAAAGCCACAAAACACAATTCATAACAGGTCTTGAACCGACTATCAAGAAATTCAATAAAATGGGAATTTCTGAAAAGTCAATTGCGGATTATTGCTCAAACTTGTTTGAAGGGATGAATCGTCAAATCTTCAATACGCCAATTGACTTATTCATAGAGCAATTTTTATTTACTGAATTTGCAGACTTACGACCTTATCAGTTTCTATCGCTTTACACCATGTTACAAGAAGGTTTAAAAGCAGTAACAGATAAGAAGATTGTTGAGCTTTCACCAAAGGATATTATTTCAAAAAGTAAAGTTTACAATCTTGTAAATGCTCTACAATTCAAAGACCTTTTCGGGTTTGATTTTATCAAGGAATTCAATGCCACGCCAAGCGAAGTAAAACACGCTAACGACTTTTATGAGGAGTATTTGCAATATAGAGACGACAAAGAACCTGCTGAAGAATATGAATTAGTATTGCATTGGGCTGAAGACTTGAAACTTGACAAGAATTTTGAACTTGTTAATGAAAAAGAATTCAGAACAAAAAGAACAAACATAGACGAACTTTTATCATCGATTGAAAAAGACCCATATGACTTGGAATCCATAGACCCATACAAAGAAAGGGAAATGGAAAAATTCCAAAAGTCACAACAGAGTCTAGGGACAAACATGGCAGTAGTCATGTTCATGGTTGATGCACTTCAATTTTTCGATGGAATGCCCAAAGAAGAAATAAAGAAAATAGCTTTTGAAATAGCAATGCAAGGAACTCAAGGCTACAGACCTGACAAAGACGATTATCGAATCAGTTCTATCAAAGGCAAAACGTTTACAGGTTATCATGTTCTAGCCCCTTATAAATCGTACACGGTATGACAAAGTTCGGATATTTTATTTAAATTTTCTAATTTTGTTTTCCCCCCTAATATCACTTCATTAAGCAGGAGAGGATTTTTATCCTCCCTCTTTTCGAAGAAATTAT
>CAUJCR010000044.1 GCA_963169355.1 Bacteroidota bacterium
CAAACTAAAGCAGCTACTATTGCTATTGCAAAACACGTAGGTCCTGTTTATTTACGATTTGGACGACCAGCAGTTCCTAATTTTACCGATGCTAATCAACCATTTGAAATTGGTAAAGCTATCATGCTGAATGAAGGAACAGATGTAACGATTGTTGCTACTGGGCATTTAGTGTGGAAGGCTATAGAAGCTGGTGAAAAATTAGCCGCACAAGGCATCTCTGCTGAAATAATAAATATCCACACCATTAAACCATTGGATAACGAAGCCATTTTAAAATCAGTTTCAAAAACGAAATGTATTGTAACAGCCGAAGAACATCAACGTCATGGTGGGTTAGGCGATAGTGTGGCGCAATTATTAGCACAACATCAACCCACACCACAAGAGTATGTGGCTGTGAACGATAGTTTTGGAGAGAGCGGAACGCCAGATGAGTTAATGACTAAATATGGCTTAGATACCATTAATATCATTGAAGCTGTAAATAAGGTAATGAAAAGGAAATAAGTATAACTCCCGAGATAAACCTATTGAAAGTGTATTTGAAAATGAAAAAGGCTGTATCGAAAGAAACAGCCTTTTTTAGTTTGTAGCAATAAATTACCTCAAATTTATTTTTTAGCAGCAGCGTATAACTCTTCTACTTTTTTCCAGTTTACTACATTAAAAAATGCATTCATATAATCTGGACGACGGTTTTGATAATTTAAGTAGTAAGCATGTTCCCATACATCCATACCTAAAATTGGAGTTCCTTTGCAATCTGCAATATCCATTAATGGATTATCTTGATTCGGAGTAGAACAAACTGCTAATTTTCCATCAGCTTTTACGCATAACCAAGCCCATCCAGAACCAAAGCGAGTTGCGCCAGCATTCATAAAATCTGTTTTAAATTTTTCAAATCCACCTAAATCTGTTTCAATAGCTTTTGCTAAATCGCCTGTTGGTGTACCGCCAGCATTTGGACCCATAATTTCCCAGAATAATGAGTGGTTATAGTGTCCGCCTCCGTTATTACGAACGGCTGCTGGGTATTTAGAAATGTTTTTACAAATATCCTCAATGCTTAATTTTTCGGCATCGCTACCTGCAATGGCATTGTTTAAATTTGTAACATACGCTTGATGATGTTTTGTATGGTGTATCTCCATAGTTTTAGCATCAATGTGTGGTTCTAATGCGTTATACGCATAACTTAATTTTGGAAGTTCAAAAGCCATAATCTGTTGTTTTTTTAAGGTTTATACTTTTTTTAATTGCGAAATGGTTTGTGTTGGGTTGGTACTGCTAAAAACGGTATTACCCGCTACTAGTACATCAGCACCACTATGTATTAGTTTCTGATAATTATTCAAATCTACACCGCCATCTATTTCAATTAAGGTATGGGCGTGTTTAGATTGAATTAATTTCTTTAAGTTTAAAATTTTAGTGTAGGTGTTTTCAATAAATTTTTGTCCACCAAATCCAGGGTTTACGCTCATTAGGCATACCAAATCGGTTTCGATAATAATATCTTCTAGTACCGAAATAGGAGTGTGAGGATTAATGGCTACACCAGCTTTCATGTTAAGTGACTTGATGTGTTGGAGTGTGCGGTGAAGATGCGTACATGCTTCGTAATGCACGGTTAATACCTCTGCTCCAGCATCTTTAAATGCCTGAATGTATTTATCAGGTTCTACAATCATCAAATGAACATCTAAAGGTTTTTTAGCATGTTTTTGAATAGATTTTAAAACAGGGAACCCAAAAGAAATATTAGGCACAAATACGCCATCCATTATATCAATATGAAACCAATCTGCTTGTGATTGATTAATTAATTCAACGTCTCTTTGTAAATTCCCAAAATCGGCTGATAAAATAGATGGAGCAACTAAATGTGACATAATGCCTCAAAATTATGAAAATATAAAATAAAATGGTAAGAATTTATATTAACATTAGGATAATTTAACCCATAATCGGCTTTTAAGCATTAATCCTTAAAACAAACTAAGTTGGGCTTCGCCAGCTTTGTGGTTAAAGGCGCTACAATTAAACTGAAAGGTATCTTCAGGAATAAATTTCTCTTTTGATAGTTTATAAAGTTGCATGATAGATTCTGCTATTTTACCTTCCCCTCTCATTCTAATACTTTTACGAGTATCACTTACCTTTCCGCCATGGCAATCCATAATCTGATGCCAGACTTTATGCGCTCTATCAGGAAAATTTTTTAGTAGCCAATCTTTAAAAATAAGCTCTACAGCACCATTAAGTCTCACAATGGTAATACCAGAGGCTGTTGCTCCAGCTTTTCCTGCTGTTTCTAACACACTTGGTATTTCATGGTTATTAATACCAGGAATAATGGGCGCAACCATTACGCCACAAGGAATATGATGTTGAGCAAGGGTTTCAATGGTTTTAAATCTGTTTTTATAAGTAGCTGTTCTTGGTTCTAAAATTTGACGTGTTTTTTCATCAGTACCAGTAATAGATATCATCACATGCACCAGTTTGTGTGCGGCTAATTCCGATAAGATGTCTAAATCACGTAATACTAAGGTGTTTTTAGTAATAATTGAGATTGGGTGTTTGTATTTTAAACAAGTTTTTAAAATTTGGCGTGTTAGTTCATGTTCTTTCTCAATTGGCTGATAGCAATCTGTATTGCCCGATAACATGATAGGTTTTGGCTTCCAACTTTTTTGGCTAAACTGAACTTCTAGTAATTCAGATACGTTTTTCTTTACCATAATCTTTCTTTCAAAATCAAGTCCAGCGCTATAACCCCAATATTCATGAGAATTTCTGGCGTAACAATAAATACAACCATGTTCGCAACCTTGGTATGGATTTAATGAATAAGCCAAACCTATATCGGTACTTTCTACTTTATTGATAATAGTTTTAGGATAGGTATAGATAATTTGAGTTTTTTCTTTTTGAAGAAATTCCTCGTCAATGCCCTCTATATGCTCTTGTACATATTGTTGGGCTGTAAATTGATTATCGGTATTAATTTGCGCTCCTCTTCCTTTTTGATAATTATCGGTTGTGAAATTTTGCATAGCTGTTATCATAGTCTAAAATTATTGAAAAAGATAGCAGCTTATTGCTATAAATTGTAGCATTATAATATGGGGTTAAGAAAAACGATTTAGTAATTAGCCATACTTTTTAAACGAGTATAAATTTGTCGATTGCTTGGTTTTTTTCTGGATAAAATCTGTAAAATCAAAAATAATTAAAAAATAGGGGGGTAGCCTTATTGAAAATCAATTTGATAAAGTATAGTTTAGTAAAACAAAAAAAACTAAACATGAAATTATACTACACTATTCTTACTTCCTTATTTGTTGGATTAGCATTTGCACAGCAAACTAATTTAAACATTGAAGGTGCTAAAGTTGATTATGTTTCTAACCTTACTAACTTGCCACTACAAGTTAGTTTGGATGAATCGAAACATTTAAAAATTCAAGAATTTCCAAATTGGATGACAAACACCGTAATTAAAAATAACAATTACTCGTTTGTAGCCCTCAAAACAAGTAAAGACGGTATTGGGATGCAGCATACAAAGTATGAGCAATATTTTAAAGGCTATAAAATAGAACGTTCGATGCTTATTGTTCATACTAAAAATAATGAAGTAAAATCTTTTAGTGGCGATTGGTTTAAAGATATTGATATTTCAAACAAGGTTGTTTTAACCGAACAACAAGCTTTACAGTTTGCACTAAAAAAAGTAAATGCCAAAAAATATAAATGGGAAAACAAACAGGAAGAAGCGCACATGCAAAAGGTATTGAATAATCCTAATTTTAGTTTTTATCCTAAATCAGAATTAGTTATCTATCCGAGCATTAAGAAAGATAAATCTGTTAACTATCAATATACTTATAAGTTTACCATTTATGCCGAAGAGCCATTATATAAGGCAAATGTATATGTAGATGCTACTACGGGTAAAATTATTAGAGAGCAAAATTTAATTTGTACAGCAAATGCTAATGGAACTGCTAATACGAAATATAGTGGCACTCAAACATTAACAACAGATAGTTATACTGCTGGTTATAGATTAAGAGAAACAGCTAGAGGATTGGGTGTAGAAACTTACAATTTAAACAATGGTTCAAATTATGGAAGTGCTACAGATTTTACTAATAGTACAAATACTTGGACATCAACAGGCGTTCATCAAGCAGCTACCGATGCACATTTTGGAGCAGAGGTAACTTACGATTATTATTACCAAACACATAACAGAAACAGTATAGATGATGCAGGATTCAAATTATTGAGTTATGTACATTATTCAAATAACTTTGTAAATGCATTTTGGGACGGTTACCGAATGACTTACGGTGATGGGAATATTTCTCAAGGTTTTGATGTTATGACAGCTTTAGATGTGTGTGGGCATGAAATTACACATGGCGTGGTAGAACATACAGCTGGTTTAAATGGAGGAGAGGCAGATGCTTTAAATGAAGGTTTTGCGGATATATTTGGTACATCGGTGGAGTGGTATGCACGCCCATCACAGCATGATTGGATTATGGGTAAAGATATCATGCCCTCTGGAACAGGAATAAGAAACATGTCAAATCCTAACCAGTTAGGAGATCCTGACACATATCTTGGAAATTATTGGGATCCGAATGATGAGCCTCATGCGAATGCAGGTCCATGTATTTATTGGTTTTATTTACTGTCGGTAGGTGGAAGTGGTACTAACGATAATAGTCAGGCGTACAATGTGTCGGGTATTACAATGGCAAAAGCAGAGGCTATTGCTTATAGAGCTTTAGCTTATTATATGACACCAAGCACAGATTATGCTAACGTAAGAGTGTGTACTATTCAAGCTGCTAAAGATTTATATGGAGCTTGTTCAAACGAAGTTATTCAAACTACAAATGCTTGGTATGCAGTAGGTGTGGGTGCACAATATACTACGCCTACTTTAGCACCAGCTTTCACTTCGCCTTCTCCTAATTCATGTAGTGTACCGGCATTAATTAATTTTACTAATACAACAGTGGGTGGAGCAACTTATACTTGGTATTTTGGTGATGGTACAACAAGTACCTTAGAGAACCCGAGTCATACCTATAGTGTTGCAGGAACTTATACAGTAAAATTAGTAGCTATTGGCTGTACTTCTAATAAAGATTCAATCATTAAAAATAGTTATGTAGTAGTTAATCCACCAAGTGCTCCAGTTACAACAGGAGCTTCACGCTGTGGAAGTGGTACAGTAACCTTAAATGCTTCAGGAAGTGGAGTGTTAGATTGGTATAGTGCCGCATCGGGAGGTACAGTTATTAATACAGGGGCTTCTTATACAACGCCTACATTAACTAACACAACAACTTATTATGTATCTACAACCAATACGGTTGCGCCTATAAATGGTGCACCAGCTACAAATACAACCTTAGGAGGTGGAGGTTATTTAAATTACCCACATTATCTAACATTTGATGCCTTAACAGATTTAACTATTAAAACAGTAGATGTTTATGCTAGTTCTGTAGGCACACGAACAATTTATATTGCTAACTCTGCCGGCACCACCCTAGATACGAAGTATATAAACATAACAACAACTGGTAAGAACACAATTACATTAAATTTTCATGTAGTAGCTGGTACTAATTATTATTTGGTTGCCGATGGATCTTTGATTGATTTATATAGGAATAATACAGGAGCAACTTATCCAATACCAGTAGGAACATTAGCATCTATTACTGGACATGACGTGATGTCTTCTGCACCAAACTATTATTATTATTTTTATAACTGGGTAGTTCAAAAAGATGGATGTACGAGCGCACGAACACCTGTTACCGCCTCTATTACTGCTAGTGGAGGAAGTGTTACCGTAAATTCAGCAAGTGTATGTGCGGGTTCGTCGGTTGTTTTAACTGCAAGTGGAGGCACTACTTATCAATGGAGCACAGGAGCCACAACACCTTCAATATCAGTAACTCCAACTATGACATCTGTTTATTCAGTAACTTCAACGGTATCTGGTTGTACAGGTAGCGTTACTTCATCAGGAACTGTAACAGTTAATCCCTTACCAAATGTAGTTGCCAATGCTAATCCTACAACAATATGTGTTGGTAATACCACAACTTTAAGCGCAACTGGAGCAACTACTTATTCGTGGAGCACAGGCGGTACAAGTGCTAGTTTTACAGCAGCACCAACAGGTAATATAACTTATACAGTAACAGGAACGGGCGCTAATGGCTGTAAGAAAACGGTTACTAAATCAATTATTGTAAATCCATTGCCTAATGTAGTAGCTAATGCTAATCCTACAACAATATGTGTTGGTAATACCACAACTTTAAGCGCAACTGGAGCAACAACTTATTCGTGGAGCACAGGCGGTACAAGTGCTAGTTTTACAGCAGCACCAACAAGTAATATAACTTATACAGTAACAGGAACGGGCGCTAATGGTTGTAAGAAAACAGTTACTAAATCAATTATTGTAAATCCTTTGCCTAATGTATCATTATCCTTATCAGATGATAGTGTGTGTACGAATGATGCATCTGTTACATTAACTGGTTCGCCAAGTGGTGGAACTTATTCGGGAACAGCGGTAAGTGGTAATAGTTTTGATCCGCAAACAGCAGGGCAAGGTACATTTACATTATCTTATAGTTATACCGACGGAAATAACTGTAGCAATTCCAATTCTCAAGTTATTAATGTAGATGTGTGTACTGGCATTCAACAAAATTTATCTTTAGATGATGTGTTTGTATTCCCAAATCCTGCAAGTTCTATCTTACATATTAAATTACCACAGGATATCTTAAACTCTATTCAATCTATTGAAATATTTGATATTGTGGGTAAACTAGTTTACTCTGTTAAGCCTACCAATGTTGAAACTATATGCTACATCAATGCTTTAGCAAATGGTATTTATAATTGCCGTATTACTACATCAGAACATAAGGTAATAATGAAACGCTTTGTGAAAGAATAATTTTTTAGATATATGATTCTAAAAATAAAAAGGGCTGCATTTTGTAGCCCTTTTTTATGATACGAAAATAGCTTCGGCTTTAGTTTTTCCGTTATACTGAATAACGAGAGGTTCGTTGCTTGCAACAATGTTACCATTATTCATAAACTCATAAAAGTTAAATTGAACAGGTAATATAATATATCGGTATTTATGGTGATTTAATTTTCGTTGCGTTATTAGTTGAGTCTTTTCTGGTGTTGTTATTTCATCTAAGTACAATGTTTTTGGCTTTACTTTGTAATGCAAATAATAATCAATAGCAATGAGTTGATGCAATACAGTGTCATTTGGGTAATGTGTTTCGGCGTAGGTCTTCATAATATCAAAAACATCTGTTAATGAATAGTGATGAAAAGGTTTTTGAGTTCCAAAATAATGACCTAAGCCTACTAAGAAATCAAAAATACTATATTGTTTGGTAATATATTTTAACGTGTTAGTTGCTTTTTTACTATTCCAATAAATTTCAAGAGCATGTTCTAACTCTACTATTTTTTCAAGCTCTTCTTTTGATAAATAATTGCTCTCTATAATTTGATATGGTGGATTCGGATCAAACTTAAAACCATGTTGGTTATGTTTATCTCTTACTGGCGTTCCTTTTAAAAATTTTAAAAAGCCAAGTTGTAACTCTGGTGCAAAAAGTTTAAATACATCTTCAAAACTTCTTTTGGTATCTTCCCAGTAATCAAATGCCATACCCACAATTAGATCGAGATGAAGTTCAACTTTATTTTCAATTTGTTTAATAATAGAAGCAGTTTTATCAAAATTTTGTTTTCTGCTTACTTCTAAATTTGCTTTTTGATTAGTTGTTTGAATGCCAATTTCAAATCGGAATAAATTTTTAGGCGCTTTTTCTTGAATAAATTTAATAATGTCGGGATGTAAGATATCGGCGGTTATTTCAAATTGAAAAACATTTCCAGGACGATGATGGTCAATAATAAATTGAAATATATCTAAAGTAAAATCGCGCTTCATATTAAAGGTGCGATCTAAAAATTTAATTACCCTACCATGTTCCATTAAATACAATAAAGTAGTTTTAATACTTTCAATTGGAAATCGTCTTACCACATTATCTAAACTAGCTAAGCAAAACTCACATTTATAAGGGCAACCTCGCGAGGTTTCAACATATAAGGCTTTATTTTTTAAATCTTCTGGTTTATCAAACTGATACAGCATTTTATCCAAAAGATGTGTTAAATCAAATTGTGGCGCTAATTTATTTTTTACAATTTTTCCTTCGGTATTTTTCCAAACTAAACTAGGTACGGTTTCTATATTTGGAAAATGATTTAAAAACTCGGCAAAAGCAATTTCACCTTCTTCAGCAATAATGTAATCTACAAATGGTTTTGCAATAACGTCTTCGTTTTCGTAACTCACCTCTGGGCCACCTAATAAAATAATACAATTGGGATTCTTTTCTTTTATTCTTTTGCAAACTTCAAGAGTTGGCGTAATATTCCAAATATAACAACTAAATGCTACAATGTGGTAAGCCGAACATTTTTGGGCAATCTCATCTAAATCTTCTTTAATGTTAAATTCGTGCCAATCTAGCCCTTGATGTTTGGTGTGATTTAAACTATACAATATGCGAATAGCTAAATTGGTGTGAATGTATTTAGAGTTGAGTGTAGAAAGTAAAATCTTCATTGCTATTGTATGATACTTTACTGTTCTTTAAAAACTTTGTGTTCTAGTCCTTTTTCGGTTATCCAAGTATAAAATGCTTGTTTAAAGGCATCTGCATTTTTCATGGTGTCGGTACGTAATGAGAATGTTTTATTTTGTTGGGTTACAATGTAAGTTAAACCGTGGCGTTCGGTAATTTTGGCAATTTTAAATAGAGGAATAAACTCAATCTTATTTAATGAAATGAGTAGTCCGTTATCTTGTAGCCCAATAAAATAACGCTTTGTGAAAAATCTCCATACTAAGATAATAATATCTGTGAGGGCAATTAAAAAGCAAATAAAAGAAAGGTATTTGATGATTCCTTTAGATAATAGGAGAACAACAGCTACTATAATTAGTAGTAAAATTTTTAGTAATTGTTTAAATAAAAAGCCATCTGTAAAATAATAAAATACTAATGTATTGCTAGATACTTTTGAGAGATAATTAGCTTCGAGTATAGCAGCAATTATATATAAAAAAGCTAAGCTAGGAAACAAATACATGATTTCGCTTAATGTTATGTAAGGTGTGGCAACAAATACAACACTTACTACTAATAAAACGAGCAGAATAATATTTTTAAAAAGAACAGTAAAAACCGAATTCATTTTGCAACTAATTGTTAAAATACATGCTTTTCGGCATGATAAGATGAACGTACTAAGGCGCCGCTTTCTACATATCTAAAACCTTTGGATAAAGCATATTCTTTCCATTTTTTAAATTCATCGGGATGCACAAAACGAGCAACAGGTAAGTGCTTTGGTGTGGGTTGTAAGTATTGCCCAATGGTTAACACGTCACACTTCACAGCCGCTAAATCATTAATAGTTTCATATACTTCATCTTCGCTTTCGCCAAGCCCTACCATTAAACCACTTTTTGTTCGGCAACCTGCTTCATGTAGTCTTTTTATTACTTCTATGCTTCGGTCGTATTTTGCCTGAATCCGAACTTTTGCGGTAAGTCTTCTAACTGTTTCTATATTATGCGAAACAATATCTGGTTTTACATCAATAATACGTTGTAAGTTCTCCCAGTTACCTGCAAAATCGGGGATTAAACATTCAAATTTAGTGCTTGGGCTAATTTCACGGATTGCTTTAATAGTTTCAGCCCAAATGATGGAGCCTCCATCTTTTAAATCATCTCTGTCCACCGAAGTAATAACGCAATGTTTAACATTCATCAGTTTTACAGAGTTTGCTACTCGTTTTGGTTCATTCCAATCTACTGCTTTAGGGCGACCTGTTGCCACAGCACAAAATCCACACGAACGAGTACATACATTACCCAGTATCATAAAAGTGGCGGTTCCTGCGCCCCAACATTCGCCCATATTTGGGCAATTCCCACTTTCGCAAATGGTGTGTAACTTATGTTCTGATACAATTTTGCGAACTTTAAGGTATTCCTCGCCAACAGGTAACTTCACTCTTAACCAATCAGGCTTACGAGGTTTTTCGGTTGGGGTTGGATTATCTGAAATTAAATTTTCCATGTTTTATTTAGAACCATTTTTTACCAAATACAAAACCAACATATACCGTTACTATAAAATTTTCGGCGGGGTTATGTGCCATTATTGGTAATGCTTTTGGATAATAATCTACAATTAAACCAGTTTCAATAGCTTTTACTTTGTTTGACATGGGAGCAAATTCAAAACTTAAATTAACTTTAGCATAAGCTGCTGGATATATTTTGAGTTCAGATAAGCCATCTACTAAAGGTCCTCTGCCATAAATACTATCAATGGTATGAACTTCGGGATTATATTTTACGGCTTCCTGATAGCTCATCTCGTTACTATTTTTTCTTAACACCAAAATATAAGTTGGTTTTGCAAAGGTTGCATTACCTCCTAAGTAGTACGAAGAACGTATTTCAACTGATTTTCTATCAGCCCGACGAAATAAAGTGGTTTGATAACCAACACCGCCTCTAAACAATAAAATATTATTTAATTTACCGTAAATAAATTTCTTAGAATTATCTACATTATTTGAAATTTTAATCTCTTTAGGATGTTTCATATTTAAGGCTTGAACTTCTAAAATTTTTTTACGCGTAGCAGTAACATGTTTTGCTCTGTAAAAATTTAGTCCAAAACCTCGGCTATGGGCAAAAATCCCAAAAGACATTTCGTTGCGATATAATACATTTGGGTCTTGACCATTTGCAATAGCCTGTTGAGTACTTTGAGAATAAAAAGTACCTGTTAAGAAAAGGCAAATAAGTATATAAAAATACCGTTGATACATTGGCGAACAAAGATACATAAAGATAGCTAATTATTTAGTAAAGTTTATCTCAAAGCTTTTATTATCTTTGGTTTTTTAAAAAATTTTGGCTTATGGCAACTAGTAAAGTAATCTATCAAGGTAATTTAAGAACAGAGGCAACTCATATACAATCTAATAACAGTATTATTACTGATGCCCCCAAAGATAATCATGGTAAGGGAGAGGCTTTTTCTCCTACCGATTTAATGGCTACATCATTAGCAAGTTGCATGATGACTATTATGGGAATTGCTGCTCAAAAAGAAGGTTATACCTCTATTGATGGTTTAACAGCTGAGGTTACAAAGGTAATGTACGCCGAACCAAGAAGAGTGGGAGAGATACATGTTAAATTAATTTTTCCTAAGAATAATTATACCGAAAAAGAGAAGAAAGTATATGAAAATGCAGCACATACATGTCCAGCTGCTAAAAGTTTACACCCTGATTTGAAACAAATCATCGAATTTGTTTGGTAATTCTTTCTCTAAAGTAATTTGAAGTTGCAATAGCCTACAAAGCATCTAAGATACTTTGTGTGTTGATGTTGGAATGCGAAGCATGATAAATACAGGCTCCGTTTTTAATAAGTAAAACTTGTGGTGAGGCATGTTCAACCTGGAAATCTTCGGCAATTTTATTTGAAATATCTCGGTAGTTTAATAAGTCTAAATAATAAGTAGCGATGTTTTCGTTATCTATCCATTTAGACTCCACTCTATTAAGAGCCATAGAACTGATTGAGCATCTAGTGCTATGTTTAAAAATAAGAACAGCCAACTTTTTAGTCGACTGTTCTTTTATTTCTTGTATCTGATTAATATCGGTAAGCTTATGCCAAAGCATAATTATACAGATTTTTTAGTAATGTTTTGAGTATTAGCTTTTGAATATGCAGGACATTTTTCATGTGATTTACAAGATGCTACAGTTAAACCTAAAGCAATTAATACTAATGTAGATAAAGCTAATTTTTTCATTTTCTAGTTTTTATTTTTAATAAATTAATAATAATGGAATAACAAATATATACTAATTTTGTTAAGTACAAAATAGTTTTAACGAAAAAACATCTTTTATCTTTCTAACAAGGAATTAACAAATACAAAATGCTTACAGAATTACCTGGAAATGATTGGGATTTACTATTAGGTAATGAATTTAAAAAACCATATTTCCGTAATCTAATTGATTTTTTGGAAGAGGAAGCGCAGCATCAGATTGTGTATCCTAAATCATCAGAAATTTTTAATGCTTTTAAATTTACTCCGTTTAGTCAGGTAAAAGTTGTTATTTTGGGGCAAGATCCATATCATGGTCCAAATCAGGCACATGGGTTAAGCTTTTCGGTAAATCATGGCATAAAGCCTCCTCCGTCTTTAAATAATATTTTTAAAGAACTCCAAAGCGATGTTGGTTTTAAAATCCCGCAACATGGAAATTTAACCCATTGGGCAACACAGGGAGTGTTATTATTAAATGCTACCCTTACGGTAAGAGCGGGGCAAGCGGGAAGTCACCAAAATAAGGGTTGGGAAAATTTTACTGATGGTGTGATTAAAATACTTTCCGAAGAAAAATCTAATTGCGTTTTTCTTTTGTGGGGTAACTTTGCGCAATCTAAGCAATCACTAATTAATACACACAAACACTGTGTATTAACAGCTGCTCATCCATCTCCTTTGGCTAGAGGTGCATTTTTTGGCTGTAAACATTTTTCTAAAACAAATGCTTATTTGGGACAACATCATCTAACACCAATTGATTGGCAAATTCCAATACTTGAATTGTTTTAAAAAATATAAGAAGAGCATATGGTTTAAATTATACACTATCGGTTAAATATCTATGTGGAATGTTCAGTAAAAATTAATCATTATTACTACATTGCCTTAATTCATTTTTAGTTAAATTAGTGAAAGTATAAATTATGATTGGCATTCAAAAACAAATTTTATTATTAAGTGATTTTCATTTTAAGGAGTTCGCGAATTATTTGTTAGAGGTTAATGCAGAATTGCCTTATAAGCTAATTACTACTATTCGACAGGCTAAAACACCGCACGAGTCTGATGAGCTATGCAAATTAACTTATGGTGATAGCGAAGAAAAAACGAAAAAGAAATTTTTACAGCTTACACATCATACATTTAAACTCAGTGTTTTTTTAAGTAGAAATTACCCTAATTATTTAAAACATAATTTACAACAAATAGAGATATTATTAAGTAAAGGCGAAAAAGAAGAAGCTAATATTTTAGCTGATTCCTTGTCGGATATTGCAGAAAAGATAGAAGATTTTAGTACACTAATTGAGTTATATAAATTTTTAGCTCAACAATGTTTCATTACCGAGTCGAGAGAGGCACATAAATTACACCAAAAGATAGATGAGTTTATAGCTTTAGAACAAGTTAAAAACTCTATCTATTTACACATGCGCGAGAAATTGTTTTATAAAAGCAAAGAAGGTGTATCAAAAACTCAAGCAGTAAAAAATATTGCTTTTTATAATCAGTATGTAAATCATCAATCCCAATCTATAAGTATATTAGCTAGATATGGTAAATATCATGAATTAAGTTTTTTAAGTCATCCTGATTTTTTTAAGCCAGAAACATTAAAAGAAATTGATGTTTTAGAACGTGATTTCTTAAATAATGCTTATGTGATATTTCATTTCTTAGATGATTTATATTATAAAATATTGGGGTTAAGATTACAGCTTGATGTGAGTAATAACGATACTAACCAAATGTTGCAAGAACTTAAGAAAATGAATGATATAAGCTCTTTTCTTAAATATTGGAAGAGTTATATTAATATCCCTGAAATTTTCTCATTCTCTGTACAGGTTAGTTATTATATGAATACTTATGGCTATACTTTTAGAGACGATTATCATCAGTTTCTACCAAGTGATGTGTCTGTAAATATGAATTTATTACGACAACGAATAGAAAAAGAACTAACTAAGGAGATATATAAGGATAGTAAGTACATTATTAAACTCATAAATTTAAAGAATTATTATGCTGTTATCTTATTAACAGGCGATACAAATGATAGAATTAAATCAACTAAAATATTAGAAGATATGTTGATTACCTATCAACAAATTCCATTTCAGAAGTATTTAGATGGGATTTTCATAACACTGATAATAGGTTACTTCTCTTTAAAAGATTATACCAAGGTAGTTGCAACTTATAAGCGTTATAAAAAAATAACTACAGAGCAAATAGTAGTTAAGGAAAATGATATTTGCATTGATGTATTCTATTATACAACTCAATATATAACAACTCAACGAAAACAATACCTCGAAAAACTTAAACTTACATACGAAAGAGCCCGAGACTTTAACCACGTATGTTTATTAATTAAAGAATTGAGAGATTATTTTATATTGCCTGTAAATTTTTAATAATTTGAGTGGTATTTATATTCATATTCCATTCTGCAAGCAAGCTTGTAATTATTGCGACTTCCATTTTTCTACTTCATTAAAAAATAAAGATGCTTTAATAAAGGCTATCTTATTAGAGATTAAACTTAGAAAAAACTATTTACAAGATTCTACCATCGAAACGATCTATTTTGGGGGAGGAACACCAAGTGTGTTATCTGAAAAAGATATATTTAGTTTATTAGAGATAATTTATAAGCAATATGATGTAAGTTCTTGTGCCGAAATAACACTTGAGTGTAATCCAGATGATTTAAATGATGAAAAATTAAAAGAACTAAAACGACTTGAGGTTAATAGATTGAGTATAGGATTACAGAGTTTTAATGATGAAGAGTTAAAGTGGATGAATAGAGTTCATACTGCGCAAGACAGTGAGAGTTCGGTAAAAAGAGCCCAAGATAAAGGCTTTGAAAATATTACTATTGATTTAATTTACGGCTCAAAGTTCTCGAATATAACTAATTGGAGAAGCTCATTAAAAAAAGCAATTCAGTTAAATGTGCCTCATATTTCGGCTTATAATCTTACTATAGAAGAAAAAACAAAATTAGGACACGACTATAAATACCAATTAGAAAAAGCAATTGACGATGAGAAGAGCGCAGAGATGTTTTTAGAGATGATAGATGTGTTGCAAAAGAACAATTTTACTCAATATGAAATTTCCAATTTTGCTAAGGAAGGTTTTTATAGCATTCACAATTCTAATTATTGGAAGGGGAAACATTATATTGGGCTTGGACCATCCGCTCATTCATTTGATGGAGCATCAAGGCAATGGAACATTAGTAATAATAATTTATATATTAAGTACTTGAATGATGGTACTAAAAAATTTTACGAAAATGAAATTCTGACTGAAACAGATCGATATAATGAGTACGTACTACTTTCCTTGCGAACAATATGGGGCATTGATATAAATTATTTAAAGCAATCCTTTGATAATAGTTATGTCAGCAATTTCAAAAACCAGTTAGATAAATTAATAAAACAAGAAAAAGTAATTATAAAGGATAATATTGTTACACTAACCGAACAAGGAAAATTATTGGCTGATAAGATAGCAAGTGATTTATTTGTCTAATACATTTTTTAAAGCATCTTGTATTAAATCTAATTCATAACCTTTAGAAGAAGCGTAATTTATAAGTTTGAACTTGAGTTTTAATTGATTGGTTTCTTTAATTGTAGCACGTTTTTTTGTTAGAATATATTCTAGTGTTTCCAAATAAGTAGTGTCGTCTATTTGCTCTAATGCTTTTTTTATACAATAATCACTTACTTTTTTTTGTTTCAGTTCTTGGCGAATTTTTACTCTCCCCCATTTTTTAATCGAAAATTTTCCTTTAGCAAATTGAAGGGCAAATCGTTCTTCGTTTATAAAGTTTTCTTCAATTAATTTTACAATAATATTCTCTTTATCTTCGATACTTATTTGAAATTCACTTAATTTTCTTCTGACATCAAATTGCGAGCGTTCTTGATAGGCACACCAATTCTGCATCTTTACTAAGATGCTATAAGAATCATAAATTTTCTGTTTTTCATACTCTACCATTCTCACAAATTTAATTATTTATTTAAATTTGCATATCTCATGTCGTTACAACTACCTCAGCCTTTTATAGATTCAATTTGCCATTGTAATGGATTTAATAAAGATGCCTTTATCGAAGCTCATCAAACAGAATCGCCTGTTAGTATTAGATTGAATCCTTTTAAACCAAGTCAATTAAATTTTGAATTAAAAGAAGTAGTTCCTTGGGCACAGAATGCTTTTTATCTTAACGAACGACCTAATTTTACTTACGATATTCCCTTTCAAGCAGGCTGTTATTATGTACAAGAAGCAGGCTCTATGTTCATTGAACACGCATTAAAGACTTGTGTGGATTTTTCAAAAACACTTTGCGCACTTGATTTATGTGCGTCGCCAGGAGGGAAGAGCACTTTGTTAAATTCATTACTTAATTCGGAGAGTGTGTTGGTAGCAAATGAAGTGGTAAAACAAAGAGCAGATACCTTAGCATTAAACTTAACAAAATGGGGAACAAATCAGGTTATTGTTACGAATAACGATCCAAGTGCCTTTAAACAGATTCAAGAAACCTTTGATATCATATTAGTAGATGCACCATGTAGTGGTTCGGGTTTGTTTCGTAAACAACATGATGCTATTCATGAATGGAGTTTAGATAATGTTAACCTTTGTCAACAACGCCAAAAGCGGATTTTATCAGATATACTAGATAGTTTAAATACTGGCGGTATATTAGTGTATTCAACATGTTCTTACTCCGCCGAAGAGAATGAAGAAATGTTAGATTGGTTGCTGTCCCAATTTGAATTAGAAAATATACAAGTGCCAATAGAGAATAGTTGGAATATTGTTGAAACACAAAGCACATTACATCACGCATACGGTTATCGTTTTTATCCTGATAAAACGAAATCGGAAGGATTTTTTTGTGCTGTTTTTAAAAAGCCAGGTGAACCGAAAAACACATTACGAAAAAGCAAGAAGCCTACTTTTTCAGAAATTAACGCAAAGGATAAGTTGAATTTAGATGTTTGGATAAATGATGTTTCAACACACACAATCACAACCTTTAAAGAAGATTATTTATTAATTAATCCACTCATTTTACAATTCATTAATCAGTTTCCGCATCTTTACTATAAAAAAGTTGGAACTACTATTGGAACCAAACTTAAAAATGATTTAGTGCCTCATCATGATTTAGCACATAGTATTTATGTTTCACCCCAAATACAACGCATTGAATGTAATTATGAAGAAATAATTTCATTTTTAAAGAAAGACTCTCTTGTTCTTAATGGAGATAAAGGTTGGAATTTAATATGTCATAAAGAACATGGTTTGGGTTGGATAAAGCATCTTGGTAATCGTATTAATAATTACCTACCGAATGATTATAGAATATTAAAATAGGTCTGATACTATTCTTTTTGCAAGAGGTTGCAACTTTTTTACCATTACCCAAAAAATTAGGCTGCCTTTCTTGAGGCAGCCTATTTAAATTATACTCAGTATTTTTTTAGGCTGAGATTACAGTAGATAAAACGTTATTCATGTTTCTTACCGCATCTGCGCTCTTAGCAAAGGCAGCTTTTTCTTCGTCGTTAAGTTTAAAGTCGATGATTTTTTCCCAACCATTTTTTCCAATTAATACTGGTACACCTAGGCAAATATCTTTTTGTCCATATTCACCTTCAAGGTAAACTGAGCATGGTATTAAACGCTTTTGGTCATTTAAGATACTTTCAACTATAGTAGCAACAGCTGCGCCTGGAGCGTACCAAGCCGATGTGCCTAATAAACCAGTTAAAGTTGCACCTCCTACCATAGTAGCTGATGATATCTTTCCTAAGGTATCAGCATCTAAAGTTTGAGAAACAGGAACACCATTATGTGTCGCTAAGCGTGTTAAAGGTATCATAGTAGTATCACCATGACCTCCAATTACAACACCTTGCACATCACTTGCTGGAGCGCCTAATGCTTGAGATAAATAATAATTAAAACGAGCGCTATCTAAAGCGCCTCCCATACCAATGATACGGTTTTTTGGTAATTTACTTTCTTTAAAAGCAAGGTATGCCATAGTATCCATTGGATTTGATACGATGATGATAATGGCATTTGGTGAATGTTTTAATACATTTTCAGTTACTGTTTTCACAATACCTGCATTAATACCAATTAATTCTTCGCGAGTCATACCTGGTTTACGAGGAATACCTGACGTTACAACTACTACATCACTATTAGCTGTTTTCGAGTAATCATTTGTACTGCCAGAGATACGGGTGTTGAAACCGTTTAATGATGCTGTTTGCATCAAATCCATTGCCTTTCCTTCAGCAAAATTTTCTTTTATATCAAGAATTACTACTTCACTTGCAATTTTACGTAGTGCAATATATTCTGCACAAGTGGCTCCTACATTTCCGGCGCCTATTACTGATACTTTTGTCATGTTGTTTAAAATTTATAGAATGAATAAATATTTTTTTTTGATTACGCTTTTGCCTCTTGAGCTTTTTTAATGATAGCTTTAATATTATCGGTGGTAGTAGAGCCAGGTCTTTCAATTGGAGAACCTAGTGCTCTGTCCCAAATTAAACTAGCTAAAACACCTAGTGCTCTTGATACTCCAAATAACACAGTATAAAAGTCGTATTCATGCATGCCATAATGTAACAATAATGCGCCTGAGTGAGCATCTACATTTGGCCAAGGGTTTTTAATTTTTCCAGTAGATTCAAGTATTGGTGGAGCAACTTCATAAATCATCTGAACAATCTCACAAATACTATCATTTTTAATATATGTCTTATAAAAATCTTGTTGTGCTGTAAATCTTGGATCTGTTTTACGAAGAACAGCATGACCATAACCAGGAACAACTTTTCCTTCGGCTAAAGTTTTTTTGATGTATTCTGCAATTTGTTCTTTAGTTGGTAAACCGCCTCCTAGGTTTTCTTTTAATTCCATTATCCATCCAAGTACCTCTTGATTTGCTAATCCGTGTAATGGACCAGCTAAACCATTCATTCCTGCTGCAAAAGCTAAATATGGATCGCTTAAAGCAGAACCAACTAAATGTGTAGTGTGTGCCGATACGTTTCCGCCTTCATGGTCAGCATGAATGGTTAAATATAAACGCATTAAACGTTTCATGTCAAACTCCTCGTAACCTAACATGTGAGCGAAGTTTGCAGCCCAGTCAAGTTTGTGATTTGGTTCAATATGTACACCATTTTTATATTTACGACGATAAATATAAGCGGCAACACGAGGTAAACGTGCAATTAAATTCATTGAATCTTCATACACATAATCCCAATAATCTTTTTTATTAATTCCTTTTGCATAAGCTTTAGCAAAAACGCTTTCGGTTTGCATTGCCATAATAGCTAATACAAATTGAGTCATCGGATGTGTGTCCACAGGTAATTTTTCAATAACGTCGAACACATGCTTTGGAACATTACTTCTTTTTTGCCATTCGTTGGTTATGAAGTTAACATCTTCAGAAGTAGGTAATTCGCCAACTAACATTAAGTAAAAAATTCCTTCTGGAAGAGGCTCAGTGCCGCCTGGAGCTTTAGGAAGTTGTTTTCTTAATTCTGGGATTGAATAACCTCTAAATCTAATTCCTTCTTCTGCATCTAATTTTGAAGTTTCAGTAATCATTCCCGTCATTCCTTTCATCCCTTGATATACTTGAGCAACGGTAATTTCACCAAGCTTTATATCGCCATGATTTTTAATAATATCTTTAACTTCTGCTGCCAAAGGCACAGCTTTCTCACGAAATTTATCTTTTAACCTGTCCATATATAATTCATTTTAATCACGTAAATTTAGGTAGTGAAATGATTTAAACCAATTAAAATTATAAATATTTTTTTAAAGTATCTTAAATTTACCCTAAACTACTCCTAAGATACTGTATTTGCCCTTATTTAGGCTAATTAGTATGACATATATCATTTACATAAATTGTCAAGATTTTATAAAATATGGGGTTAAACCCAGATTATGCATTAGCAATTTTATTACGAGCTAAAATCCCTGCAAAATATGAAGCTTCGCAACTTTTTCTCTTTCACCGTAGCAGTGGCTACGCTTCATTCGTAAAAGTTCATATTTTATTGGGCTTTTAACTCTCACTACTTATTTCTAATGCACAATCTG
>CAUJCR010000045.1 GCA_963169355.1 Bacteroidota bacterium
TGCCGTAGAAATTAAAAATAAAATAATTGCTATTCCAAAAACATCAATCAAATCTACCGCTATTAACTTAGAATTATGGGGTAAACACACCTTCGATAATATGATTGATTATCACATCAGGTTATTGTTAAGCGAAATAATTGCCAAACGTCCAAATAGAAATAAAGATTTTGATGAAGAACTATCACTTGTTGAAAATGACCCTGAGAATCGTCGCTCGGTGTTTATTGTTATGACAGGCCCTATGGATAATCCAACCATTAAGTATGATAAAAAAGGCGCTAAAGAAAAAATAAAAGAAGATATACGGCAAGAGAAACAAAACCTAAAACAAATTTTGAAAGAAGAATTTGGATTCTTTAAAAAAGACTCTAGTTTAATAAAAAAAGACAACGAACATTCTAATCAACGATTCCAAATTGAGATAGGCGAAGAAAAAGTTACTCCTAAAAAAACGCTTCAACCAAAAAAGAAGGAAGATGAAGAAGACGACTTTTAGGAATTTCGTAGAAAATTAGTAGTGAGAGTGTAAGCGTGAGATTGATTCACTAGCGCATCATCTAGGTTATAGAACCAACTAAAAAAAGAGGCTGTTTCAATAATGAAACAGCCTCTTTTATATTAGGTATTCAATAAATTAACCTCTACCTTGACCAGGTTTTGCTGTAGATTTTGGAGCTTCAGCAGGAGCAGAATTAGTTGATGATTTAGCTGGCTTAGTTGATTTTTTTGGAGCTGGTGTAGCTTTAGTAGCTTCAGCAGCAGCAATTGAGTCAGCTTTTGCTTTTGCAGCAGCTTCAGCAGCAGCTACAGAGTCAGCAGCAGCTTTAGCAGCAGCCTCAGCCTTAGCAGCTTCTTCAGCAGCAAGATTAGCAGCATTTGTAGAATCAGCAACAGCTTTTGCTTTTGCTTCTAATTCGGCAGCAGATGGTCCGCAAGCCAAAAATGTAAACATCCCTAAAAGAGATACAAAGGTTACAACTTTTTTCATTTTAGTTTTTGGGTTTTAATTTTAATTAAGCCACAAAATTATACTTTTTTTAAATGTAAAAACAGATTAATACCTCGGATTATTAAAAAGATATTGTCAAAATTGTTAAATTTTGAATACTATTTTAGATGGAATTAAAACAAAGTTGTAATTTAGCCTAAATTTTAAAAATTAATAAATAAACATAAAACATGAAAAAAAGCACAATCATAGCTGCAATAGCTATTTTAGCAAGTTCAGCTTTATTTACAAGCTGTAAAAAAGAAGATGTAACAGCACCTGTAGTAACCTTAAATGGTGGCGATGAAACTGTTATTTTAAATGGTTCTTACTCAGATTTAGGAGCTACTGCCAAAGACAATAAAGATGGTAGTATTTCTGTAAGCGTGTCAGGAGTTGTAGATGTAAACCGTACTGGTGTTTATGAATTAACTTATACCGCTACTGATAAAGCAGGTAATGAAGGTAAAGCTACAAGAAATGTTACTGTTTATAATGAATTAGATGTAATGAATGGTGTTTATTCTTGTACTATTACTTCTGGCCCTGGTTCACCATATACTTATACGCAAACAATTACAGCTTCTAGTACTGTAAATAGACGTATTAACTTTGGTAAATTTGGTGATTATGTAAACAACACTGGTATTTATATGAATGTAACTAATACCGGATTAACTAGCCCAACTGATTTACCTAGCCAAACTGCTATTCAAGTTGGTAACCCAGCAGCTGATAGAACTTTCTCTGGAACAGGAGCAAGAAGTTCAGCTACTACTTTCTCATTATCCTATTCAGAAACTACTTCTTTAGGTAGCTCTAACTTTACTGAGGTTTACACAAAACAATAATTTTTAGTTAAATTTTTATATCAAAAATCCCGAGGCGTATCGCTTCGGGATTTTTTTATAACCCGTTAAAAATCTAAGAGGTTAATATGAAATCAAAACTATTTTATCGTCATTTTTTATACATTTGTAGTTGAAATGAAAGGTTTTGTCTTCATATTAATTTACTTGTTTGTTTTATCGGGTACGTATGCTCAAGAAGCATTATCGCCCGAACTGCAATTATTATTAAAGAATAAATCAGTAGAAGATCAAGCTTATTTAATAGACTCGGCGGCAGTTGCCATAAGAAACGAAAATTTTAAAGAATCTATCAAATTATTTAATTACAATTTAAGTTTTGAAAAGAGTAAAGGACTACATAAAGAATATATTAAGACTACGTTGTCGCTTAGTCGTTCTTATCGCAATATAGGAACTTTTGATACTGCACAGTTATATATTGACAGTGCCTTAATCTATGCTAACCAGCATCAATTAAACAATTTATATGGCAGAATATATGATTACGAAGGAATTATATATATTAGAAATGGCGACTATGAACGCGCTGTATCGAGTTTATATAAAAGTATAACTTATGCATTACAGTATAAAGATTCTGTACTATTATATGATGCATACAACCATCTAGGTTCTGTACATTTTTATAGAATGAAATATCAAGAAGCTTGTAATACCTACAAGCGAGCTTTAAGCTATCAAAATTCAGCCATCAAAAAAAATGGAGTTTTATCGTTATACGACAATATTGGATTATGTTTTTCAAACAATAATCAATACGACTCGGCATTGTTCTACCAATTAAAAGTAATTAAGAACCTTGATATTGCCGACGACTCATCATTGTATGCCGAATCGTGTGTAAATATCGCTTCAACCTACATGCTACTAAAAGATTTTGTGAGTGCAAAACCATATTTAGAACAAGCTGTATCCATAAGTACAAACTTAAAAAATGAGTATGGTCAATTAGTTTCCAATCTTACAATTTCCCGATTATATTTTCAAACCAATCAAGTAGATAAAGCCATTCAGCATCTAGAAATAGCCTATCAGTTAGCTCAAAAATTAAACTCTCTTAATCAGCTCAAAGTAGTGTATTCGAGTTTCTCTGAAATTTACGCATCAAAAGGTGATTTTAAGTTAGCTTACCATTACCAAAAACTGCTGGGAGAGATAATTGTGAAATTATACGAAGATGAAAACACAGAAGCATTAAATGAACTTTCTACTAAATACGAAACACAACAAAAACAACAACAAATATTATTACTTACCAAGGACAGCGAATTAAAGCAAGAAACCATAAAATTAAATCGGATAATTTATAGTGCTGTTGCAAGTGTATTAGGAATTATCTGTTTGTTCTTTATCTACTTATTTAGAAAAAAGAGAAAAGATAATAAAATTTTGTTAGAGAAAAATGAAGCCATAGCTTCACAAAAACAACATATAGAGCAACAACATGAAGAATTAGAATTAAAAAACACAGAAATAACAGACAGTATCAATTATGCTAAGCGGATACAAGCCTCTGTCATTCCATCAGATAGTTTATTAAAAAGAATACTCCCCAACTCATTTGTATATTTTATGCCAAAAGATATAGTGAGTGGTGATTTTTATTGGTTAAGTGAAGTAAATCAAAAAATATATTTTGCTATTGCCGATTGTACAGGGCACGGCGTACCTGGCGCAATGATGTCGATGCTTGGGAGTAGTTTATTGGATAAAATCATCTCAAACGAACAAGATCAATTTCCAGCAGATATTTTAAAAGAACAACATAAAGAGATAGATTACACAATTAACGAAAATGTGGAACAAAGAGACTCAAAAGACGGAATGGATATTGCCTTTATAATGATAGATAAACCTAATAAGAAAGTGTATTTTTCTGGGGCAGGACGACCAGCCTACCTCATCTATAATAATGAATTACAAATTTTAAAAGGCGATAAATATTCAATAGGCGGTATTATTGATACTGAAACCGCTACTTTTTCACAACATGAAATGGATATAGAAGCAGGTATGCAAATTTATCTGTTTAGCGACGGTGTACCAGATCAATTTGGTGGTGAACAGAAAAAGAAACTAATGACGAAAAACTTACAAAAATTACTTTTACAAATTAGCAAAAAACCCATCACAGAGCAAAGCTCAGCATTTAAGCTAGAATTTGAAAGATGGAAAGAAAACACCGAACAAACTGATGATGTTTGTTTGGCAGGAATTCAATTCCATTAATACTTCATTAACGTTGAATACTAATTTTAATAGTCTCTGACTTATCAGATTGATTGATTACCAAATAGTAAATTCCATTTGCTAAATGAGATAAATCAATACTACCATTATAACTAGTTAAACTAGATTCATTTAATACAATTGCACCAACTGAATTCATTATCTTGATAGAAGCGGTATTAAAATCTTCGCTCGCTGTATAACTTAATTTATCCTGTGCTGGGTTTGGATAGAAATTAATAAATGATTTAACGGTAATATTCACCGAAACCATATCAGCGTATTTGTATTCTCCACTAAAATCAATTTGCTTTAATCGATAGTACGAAATGCCCATATAAGGTTTTTCATCAACGGTTTTATAAACTTGTTTAGTTACACTATTTCCGTTGCCATAGGCTTTCACAGTAGTTAGATATTCAAAATTTACGCCATCAATACTTCTTTCAATTTCATATTGCTGATTATTAATTTCAGAAGCAGTTGCCCAATCTAAATTCACTTTTTTATTATCAACTGGTGTAGCAGTAAAGTACAATAATTCTATTGGTAAAGGATTAGTTCCTGTTATTTTGTTTCCTAAAGTAAAACGGCTAAAAGAATTAAACGCAGTAGGCGAAGATGTAGAAGACACGCTTCCAGTAGTCATCGTAGCACCTGTTCCACCTATATCAATCCATGATGTAGGAGCAGCGCTTGTATTTTTAATTATAGTTAAGTTACTTGGATCGGTAACGCCATCATTGGCATCATAATAAAGTGTGATGGTTTGATTACCATTTAAATGGGTACTTGGTGTAACCACACCCGTACTGGTATTAGTACGAGTTATATCCCACCAGTGCACATGAGATGACATTGTAACTGTAGGAGGGAATGACCAACCTAATAAATAAGAATCGGAATTAAATACTTCGGAGTTATAGGTATATGAAGTAGGATTATTGTGTCTTAAATCTAACACAGCGGGTCTCCAATCGGCAGATTTTCCAATTGGGAAAATTAAAGTTCTACTACCACTTATTGCCATATCATAGTTCATTGGACCATTTACATAACTCGAGCTATTTCCTATGTTAGTTGTAGCTGCATCCCTAATATGAAGTATATTAGTTGACGTAGTATTGAGTATGCCTTGTGTAAAGTTTACATTAGATGATACAAATATCTTAGTATTTAAGGTTACATCATTTGCTGTTTTATTAAATGTAAGTCTAGTAAACACAGGTATGGCTGATCCGGCTGTTAAATTAATTGATTGAGCATTTCCACCATTGAAAGTTGCTCTACCACTACCAGCAGAACCGAATGTAATGGCAGTAGAAGCTGGCGAAGTAACTGTAACATCTCCTGCATAAGTACAATTGGTGTTATAATTAGGATATAAAATACCTCCTGTGGTTTGTTGTTCTAGTGTAATATTTCCATTATAAGTATCAGCTACATTATTGGCTAACAAAAGATAATTAGCTGAATGACTATTTATAATATGCGTAGTGCCATTAAACGTATTTCCACCATAACAATTATTGTTAGTTGCTCCATTTTTTTGAATAGTGGCACTATTATTATAGGTAGAGCTAATTAAATTTAATTGAGGGAAATTAAATGTAACTGGACCATTAAATTCATTGGCTGTTCCTGAAACTAGAATAGCTGTACCAGAAGTTTGTGTTAGGTTTTGGGCAGTTGTACCTTGCTGAATAAATCTTCGTAACGATAAGGTTCCACTTGTAAAACCACTTCCGCCAATATTGATTGTATGACCAGTAGATAATGTGGAACTAGCAGTAGCACCATTATTAAAGTATATACCACTTCCTGTTACTCCTGTTGTACTATTTAATGTGATATTTCCGTTATAGGTACTTGTTCCAACTTCACCTAATAAAACTTGGGATCCTGTTGCATTTGTATTAGACAAATTGATATCTAAATCTCCGTTATACTGTGCGGTAGAATTGGTTCCTGCTAAAAAACGGAAAATACTACGTATTGATCCATTATTATTAATTGTAACATCATCATTAAAATTCACATGAGTATTTCCTCCTTCGCACATAAAGTACGAATAAGAATTAGCTCCCCCCGATTTATTAGAATTTAAAGTAAGTGGTTGGTTAAAAACAGTGGTTTGACTTCCATGATTATGCGCAAAATAAAAACAGTTGGTACCTGTATTATTAAAAGTTGTTACACCATTAAATGTATCAGCATTAGTGCTTCCAGTTAATAAATAGCCACTTCCTGAATTTGTAATTGTAGTGGTTCCATTAAAAATATTTCCACCAGTTCCAGCATCATCAGTAGCTCCATTTTTTTGGATAGTTGCAGTACCATTATAAGTAGTACCATGTAATAACACGCGTGGGAAATTAAAATTCACATCACCATTAAAAGTTGATGAAGGACCTAACTGAAGAACACTTGTACCACTCGCTACATTTAACGCTTGAGGTGTAGCTCCTAATTGCGTAAACTGTTTTAGCATTAAATATCCAGCACTAAATCCAGCTCCTCCTATCGTAATCGTTTTACCAGTAGCTAATGTAGAAGTAGCTGTTGCATTGCCATAACAAAACTGCACACCTGCACCCGAAGTGCTAGTAACAACAATGTTATCATTAAATACCGTTCCAGCTGAATATCCAGAAACATAAATGGCATAATTACCACTAGATGGCGCATTATTAAATGTTGTAATTCCTCCGAATGTATTATTTGAACTATTATGAGCTACAAACATACTATTGGTTCCTAAATTATTAAATGTAGCGTCATCCATAAAGGCATCTGTATTTCCGCTACCTAGCATTAAGCGACCACTACCTGTACTTGTTATGGTTGATGTTCCTACAAAAGTATTTGATCCATTACTATCATCATCTGTTGCACCATTTTTAGTACAATTGGTAGTTCCATTAAATGTACAACCATTAAAGTATAATCGTGGACTAACCGAAGTAACATTACCACCAAATGAAGATCCTGGTCCATATTGTATAATTGAAGTTCCAGTAGTTGTTAAACTTTGCGGTGTAGCACCAAGTTGAGTAAATTGTTTTAACATTAAATATCCAGCATTAAATCCTCCAGCACCTATGGTTATAGTTTTACCAGCGGCTAAGGTAGATGTAGCAGTAACATTACCATTACAGAAAAACACCCCATAACCTCCATTGTTAGACACTATAATATTTTCATTAAATAAAGTTCCTGCAGAATATGGTGATACATGTATATAGAAGTTACCAGTTGGAGCGTTATTAAAGGTTGTAACACCATTAAAAATATTATTAGAACTATTATAAGCTATCCACATATTATTTGTTCCTATGTTATTAAATGTTGCCGTTGAGTTAAACTGATCATTATTAGTGTTTCCTAACATTAAATATCCACTTCCTGAACTAGTAATAGTAGTTGCTCCATTAAAAACATTATTACCTAAACTTTGATCATCCGAAGCACCATTTTTAGTACAGTCTACTGTGCCGTTGAAAGTACATCCATTCAAGTACAAGCGTGGGCTAACTGAAGTAACATTACCATTAAATGTTGAACTTGGACCAAATTGAATGATTGAAGTACCTGTAGTAGTTAAACTTTGCGGTGTAGTACCAAGCTGAGTAAATTGTTTTAACATTAAATATCCTGCATTAAATCCTCCAGCGCCTATGGTTATGGTTTTACCAGTGGCTAAGGTAGCTGTGGCAGTGGCATTACCACTACAGAAATACACACCATTCCCTCCATTGTTAGATACAATAATATCGTCATTAAATAAACTTCCTGTAGAATAAGGAGAAACGAATGTGTAAAACGCACTACTTGCAGGCGCATTATTAAATGTAGTAACACCATTAAAAATATTATTAGAACTATTATAAGCCACATATAGATGATTTCCCCCAAAATTATTAAAAGTAGCTGCAGCATTAAATACATCAGGACTACCATTACCAAAAAGGATATAACCATTACCTGTATTGGTTACATTAGTAATCCCAGTAAATGTATTACCGCCTGCACTTGCATCATTTGTATTTCCAGTCTTAGTAATTGTAAAATCACCACTATATGCCGTATTTCTTGTTAAAAAAGAAGGAGCCACTGCTGTGAAAGCACCTCCTATCGTAGAATTATTTAATGTTAACTGAGCATTACCAGTTAAATTTAAATTAATAGAAGCACTACCTAATTGAGTAAAATATCCAAGGTTTAAAAAACCTCCACTAAAACCAGCGCCACCTATAAAAATAGATTTTCCAGAAGCTAATGTTGGCGAACCAGTACCCGATGTAAATCCTAAATAAATACCTCCAGTACCTGTATTTGTTACTGTAATATCATCGTTAAATAAATCGTTAGAGTTATAACCTAACATAAAATAACCCGTAGTACTTTGTTGGTTGATAGTACATGTAGAATTAAAAATATTTTGAAATCCATTATTATGGTTACTTGTTCCTCCTGTTTTTGTTAATACTGTAGCTCCATTAAAAGTTCCACCTTGTAAATAAATATCGGGTGATGTAACTGTTACCGCGCCACCAAACACACAGGGATTAGTTGTAGAATTTTTAACAACTTGAAAATTAGCCGTACCAGTTAATGTAAGGTTAATAGGCGTACTTCCTAATTGAGTAAAACTTCCAAGTTGTAAATAACCTGAACTATAACCAGCACCTCCAATTTGGATTGTTTTACCAGCTGCCAAAACTGGCGTTCCATTACTACCATTCCAACCAAAAGAAATTCCAGTTGCTGAACCTGTACTAGTTACAGTAATATCATCATTAAATTGATCATTAGAGTTGTAACCTAATAATAAATATCCTCCTCCGTTTTGATTATTAAGTTCTAAAGTTGAGTTAAAAATATTTTGATTTCCATTGTTATGATTACCGCTACCACCTCCTGTTTTTGTAATCACCACAGGCCCATTATAAGTACCACCATAAGGGTAAATATCTGGCGTGCTTACATTTAAACTTCCTAAGAATACATTTTGAGTAAGGTAAACTGCCGAAGTTCCAGTGGTGGTAATACTCATGGCTGTGTTATCCATTTGTTGTGTTTTATATAATTGTAGGTATCCTGAGTCAAATGCGCCATTTACAATTACTTTTTTACCTGCTGCAAATTGAATTACTGGGTAAGTTCCACCCCAGCCTAAGGCAATTCCTGAAGCAGAAGTAACACCAGATTGACTCACATACACATCACCATTAAATTGTGAAGTGGAGCTGTTTCCAAAAATAATTCGTCCTCCAGTAGTTGATGTATTATTAGCGTAAACATCAGCATTATAAACATCATCATTACCATTAGCAAAGCCAATATAACCACTACTTGCATTATTAACCGTTAATACACCATTATATACATTTCCTCCACTCGACCAAGTATTTAAAATAGAACCTCCTAAATTATAATTTACAGATGATGAAAATGTAGAAGTTTGTGCAGAAACAATACCCGCATTAATAGTTAAAGAGCCAGTAAATGTTGACTTATAAATATGAACCTGTCCGGTATTGCCAGGAGATAGTGTAATTGCAGTAGTTCCTGCTTGTGTTAAATTACGAAATTGTAATGAACCACTACTAAATGTACCACAATTTAATGTATTACCCGATGCTAAATTAGTAGAGCCACTACTTCCAACATAAATATTACCAGAACTTGCTGTGTTATTAAAAGTGATGTTATTATTTATATTTACTGTACCGTTATATGCCATCCATAAGTTTCCAGTATTTGATGTATTAAATGTTGTGGGTCCATTAAAATTATCTGTTCTTGACGATGAGTTTGTAAGTAAGAAATAACCTGTACCAGCATTCGTTAAAGAGGTTGTTCCATTAAAATTATTATTTCCAGATGAGGCATCATTGCCTGCCCCAGTTTTAGTAACAGTAACACTACCATTAAAAGTACTTCCATTAAAATACACATCAGTTACATTCGCTGTGATATCTGCACCAAAAGTTGTTCCTGCAAAGGTTAATGATGTAGCTGTTGAATTAAAAGTACCATTATTACAATTACCACCATTACAAGCAACAACACCAGATGTATTTAATGTAAATGTATTTAAATCTAACACACCACTAGTTATAGTAAGATTGGTTAAACTAGTGTTACCTGCCAACACGCAATTATTACCGCCTGTTACAATAGTTGCATTATCGGCTGCTCCCGGTATTCCGTTAGGTGTCCAGTTGGTATTTGTATTCCAATCTGTTGAGGTGCCTCCATTCCAAACATAATTTGTTTGAGCATTAAACAACTGGATAGACAATAAACTGATGAAAGTCAGTAAAAATCTTTTCATAATCATATTTTTAGAGTAGCTAAAAATAAAGATTATTTGCGTAACTTCATATAAATAAGTTAATTATAAATTAGATTTTAACATTTAGTTATTGACACAATATATGTTAAATGGAACTGAAAAAGCTTCCTAAAAACCTAAAACGGCTCTTACTTGTTTTAATTTTTCTTGAGCAATTTTTTTAGCCTTTAACTCACCAACTTGAAGTTCTTTTTCTAACATGGAGGTATCATTCATTAAAGTTTGATATTTTGTGCGAGGACTAGCAAACTTATCAATAATTAACTCAAATAAAGTTGTTTTGGCATGTCCATAACCATAACCGCCTTTTAAATAATTATTCCGCATTTCTTCAATTTGATTAGGACTTGCAATTAACTTAAATATATTAAACACATTGCAAGTATCAGGATTTTTAGGCGCTTCAAGAGGTGTAGTATCAGTAATAATACTTTTTACTACTTTTAATAATTCTTTATCTGGTAAAAAAATATTGATGAAATTATTATACGATTTACTCATTTTTTGTCCATCGGTACCCGGAATCGTCATCACATTTTCATCAATTTTTGCTTTAGGTAACACAAAAATCTCTTGTTGGTATTTATGATTAAAGGCTGCGGCAATATCTCGCGTCATTTCCATGTGTTGAATTTGATCTTTCCCCACAGGAATAAACTCGGCATCATACATAATAATGTCCGCAGCCATTAAAACAGGATAAGTAAATAAACCTGAGTTAACATCACTCAATTTTTCAGATTTATCTTTAAACGAATGAGCATTTGCCAACATTGGATAAGGCGTAAAACAATTTAAATACCAAGTAAGTTCGCATACTTCGGGTATTCGACTTTGACGGTAAAAAATATTTTTTTCAGTATCAAAATCAAAAGCAAGCCAAGTGGCAGCAACCGAGTTAACACTATGTATTCTATCACTTGCGTTTTTCTGAGAAATAAGAGAATGTAAATCTGCAATAAAAAACAGCGATTCGTTTTCTGGCTGTTTACTGAGTTGTATTGCCGGAACAACTGCTCCTAAAATATTTCCTAAATGCGGGGTGTTATTACTTGTTATTCCTGTAAGAATGCGTGCCATGTTTTTTCAATAAAATTAAATTCCTTTTACAATTCCATCTTTAGAATCTTTAATGAAATCTATAATTTGATTTCTGATTTCGGTATTTGGAACTTCTTGTTCTACTAGTTCTAAGGCATTTGTAATATTATGACCGCGTACAAATATTAAACGATAAATATCTTCAATTTGATTAATGGTTTCTTTATCAAATCCTCTACGAGCTAATCCTACTGTATTTACACCTATGTACTGTAATGGTTCGCGTGCCACACGAATATAAGGTGGTACATTTTTACGAACTTTAGATGTTGCAGCCAAAAAACAGTGTTTTCCAACTATAACAAATTGTTGAATAGCTGCATAACCTTCTATAATTACAAAATCCTCGATAGTTACATGCCCCGCCAATCCTACATAGTTTGCCAATATCACATTGTTACCAATAATACAATCGTGTGCTACATGAGCATAGGCCATAATCATGCAATTATTGCCAATAGCAGTTGTCATTCTATCAGCAGTACCTTTATGAATTGTGGCATATTCTCTAATAATCGTATTATTTCCAATCACAGTTTTAGCTTTTTCTCCCCTGTATTTTAAATCTTGAGAAACAATACCAACTAGTGCACCCGGAAAAATTTCGCAACCAGTCCCAATAGTGGTATCTGGATAAATAATGGCATTTGGGTGGATATGTGAATTATCGCCAATAACAACATCATCATAAACTGTAGCAAATGCTTCGATGGTTACATTTTTTCCAATAATGGCCTTAGGACTAACGTTTGCAAGTGGTGAAATCATATTCTTATTATGCTAATTGTTTTTCAGGATTTTTTACTTCTAATCCTTTTACTTTCGCTATTTGTGCCATCATTTCTGCTTCCATTACAGGTTTTGAATTCACATAAGCAATTCCTTTCATGTGGCAAATTCCTCTTCGGATAGGCGTTAATAAAACCAAACTAAACACCACTGTATCACCAGGAATTACTTTTTGTTTAAATTTCACTCCATCTATCTTCATGAAATAAGTTAAGTAATTCTCAGGGTCTGGCACTGTTTTTAAAACTAAAATACCACCACACTGTGCCATTGCTTCAATTAATAAAACTCCCGGCATCACTGGTTCATCTGGGAAATGACCTTTAAAAAATTCTTCGTTTAATGTTACATTTTTAACACCTATAACATGTTCTTGTGAAAGTTCCATAATTTTATCTACCAACAACATAGGCTGACGGTGAGGTAAAATTTTCATTATGTCATTAATATTAAGTAAAGGTGGCTGACTTAAATCTATTTTCAAAAAGTCTTTTTCAATTTTTTGTTTTTTAATTAAAGCTTTAATCTTTTTCGCAAAATCCACATTACCAGCATGACCAGGGCGAGCTGCTAATACATGAATTTTCATTGGTTTACCAACTAAAGCTAAATCGCCAACAATATCAAGTAATTTATGACGGGCAGGCTCGTTAAAAAAACGAAGTTTAGTGTTGTTTAACACCCCACGCCCTTTTACTTCCACATCTGGTTTATTAAATACTTTACGTAAATGATTTAATTTTTCATCGGGCAATTCACTATCTACAAGCACAATGGCGTTATCCATATCGCCACCTTTAATAAGATTATGTGCTAATAAGGCTTCGAGTTCTCTTAAGAAAACAAATGTACGACAAGGTGCAATTTCTTTTTTAAACTCTCCAGTGTGGTACATAGAAGCGTGTTGTGTACCTAACACTTCACTACCATAATCTACCATTACGGTGATACGAAATTCATCTTGTGGTACTGCCAACATTTCTACTTTCTTAACTGGATCTTCGTAAGTGAGATTTTCTGTTAATTCAAAATAATCTCTCTCTGCCTCTTGCTCAACAATACCAGCTTGTTCTAATACTTCAATAAAAGCTAAAGAACTTCCATCCATAATTGGCATTTCTGGTCCTGTAACTTGTATTAAGCAATTATCAATACCTAAACCTACTAAAGCGGCCAACACATGCTCGGTAGTATGAACACGCGCCCCATTTTTCTCTAGCGTTGTTCCTCTAGATGTATCTACTACTAAATCACAATCAGCCTCAATCATTGGCTGACCATCTAAATCCATTCGTTGAAATTTATACCAATGATTTTCAGGAGCTGGATTAAAAGTTAAAGTTACTGGCGTGCCAGTGTGTAACCCTTTTCCTGAAACCGAAACTGCTTTTTGAATTGTTCTCTGCTTATCTGCCATGTGATGTTTGTTATCTATATAAAATTTAAAAAAGTAAAAATTAGGCCTAAGAATTTAGTTTTTTCTCAATATCCTTGAGTCTATCATTTATTTTAGGTAAGTTTCTAAATAACACGTAGCTTCTTCTAAAATCGCCCAACGGGAATGATGGAGAGCCTTGCACTATTTCATTTTCTTTTTCAATAGATGCGCCTACACCCGCTTGCCCAGCAATTTTTACACCATCGGCAATTTTTATATGCCCTACCACACCAACTTGAGCAGCAATCATACAATTTTTTCCAACCTTAGTAGAGCCCGCAACTCCCGATAAACCAGCTATTACGGTGTTTTCGCCAATTTCTACATTGTGCGCAATTTGAACTAGGTTATCTAATTTCACCCCTTTACGAAGGGTTGTAGAACCAAGTGTTGCTCTATCAATAGAACAATTAGAGCCTATTTCAATATTATCTTCAATAACTACATTACCTATTTGAGGTACTTTTGCAAATTCTTTTCCATCTTGAGGTGCAAAACCAAAACCATCGCTACCTATTACTGTATTGGAATGTACTACTACATTATTTCCAATCTTACACTCGTGATAGACTTTTACACCAGAAAACAAGGTTGTATCATCGCCAATTACACAATTATCGCCAATATAAACATGTGGATAAATTTTAGTGTTATTGCCAATTTTTACATTTAGGCCAATGTAAGCAAACGCTCCAACATAACAATCTGTACCAAGCTTAGTGCTTTCACTTATAAACGAAGGCTGTTCAATACCCGATTTAGAACCTTTAAACTCATTATACATGGCTAAAAGTTGTGCAAAACTAGCATACGAATCTTCTACCCGAATAAGCGTACAGCTTGATTTTATTGGTTTTTCAAGTTTCAGCGATTTGTTTACTATTACAATACTAGCATTTGTATCGTATATGTAGTTGGTGTATTTTGGATTTGCTAAAAACGACAAAGTACCTGGTACTCCTTCTTCGATTTTTGAGAGATTAGATACCTTTACATTTTCGTCTCCTTCTACGGTTCCTTGTAATAAGTTGGCTATTTGAGCAGCTGAAAATTCCATTACTCAAATATACAGATTTTTTATATATCCGATTTATTTTATTGGATTTTCGGAATATTTTAAGTCAAATTCTTTAATCACTAAATCGTGTTTTTTGATGGAGGCTTTTAACCATTCGATATAAATATCTTTTTTTTCTGCCTCGGTTAAGCTAAAAGATATGCCTGAATTTTCGAGCTTATTTCTTAATTCATACATGCACAAAGCCGCACACACACTAATGTTAAAGCTTTCGGTAAATCCAAACATTGGTAATGTAACAAATTCATCGGCTACATCTTCAACATCTTTTGTAATACCTGTCAGTTCGGTTCCAAATACTAATGCAATAGGTTTTTCTAAAGTTAATTGGTTTAATGAAATGCTATTTTTATGCAATGAAGTAGCAACTATTTTATATCCTTTGGCTTTTAAATCTTGTAAACATTGCTTAGTATTATTTTCTTTATTTTGATAACGATTAATGCTAAGCCACTGTGTAGAACCCATTGAAACATCTTCGCTTACTTTATATTTGTTTTTATTTTCAATAAAATTTACGGTTTGTATGCCAAATATATCGGCACTTCTTAAAACAGCACTAAAATTATGGCTTTGATAAACATCTTCTAGAACAATAGTAAGATGATTGGTTCTTTTATCAAGTACTTCTTTTAATCTTCCTAAGCGTCGTTCACTAACTAAACTTTCAAGATATTCTGTTAGCTTTTCCTTATAAAGTTCATTTTTCATTGCTCAAAGTTAGAATTTATTACGAGTTGGTATTATAATTTAAAACTGCAATCACTAAATAAATCGTACATTTGACGAAAATATATACCATGAGTAGAGATAGCAAAGGACCTAGAAAATCATTTTCAAAAGGAAGTACATCAAACTTTAATAGAAAAAAAACGGGTTCAAATTCTGAAAGACCAAAACGTGCTTTTAAATCAGAAGGCGCGCCTTATAAAAAACGTGAGGATGATGATCGACCTAAAAGAAAATTTAGCAATGATGATTCTAAACCATTTGTGAAACGTGCTGATGGTAAATATGAAAGCCGTTCTCCTAAAAAATCATTTGGAGATAGGGAAAAACGCCCATTTAAAAAAGACGGAGATTTTGAAAAACCACGCAGAAATTATAGAGACGACGATTCTAAAAAATCATTTGGAGATAGAGAAAAACGCTCATTTAAAAAAGACGGAGATTTTGAAAAACCACGTAGAAATTATAGAGAAGGTGGAGAGCGCTCATTTCAAAAAGGCTATTCTAAACCATCATACAAGTCTTTTAAAGAAGACAAAGCAAAAAAACAAGGGCCAAAACGCACTTCCGACCAACAAAATGTAAGTGAAGATGCGGTACGTTTAAATAGATACATTGCCAATGCTGGTATATGTTCAAGACGCGAAGCGGATGTATTAATTGCTACTGGGGTAGTAACTGTAAATGGAAAAATAATTACCGAAATGGGTTATAAAGTAAACCCTACCGATGTAGTTACTTACGGTGGAGTGCCCATTAAAAATGAAACCAAAAAATATTTATTATTAAATAAACCTAAGGATTATATTACAACTATGGATGATCCAGAATCTCGTAAAACAGTGATGGATTTAGTTCGTAAGGCTTGCAAAGAACGTTTATATCCTGTTGGGCGATTAGATAGAAATACCACTGGCGTTTTATTATTTACTAATGACGGCGATTTAACCGCTAAATTAACACATCCTAAATTTGAAGTTAGAAAAGTATATCATGTAACACTTGATAAAAAACTAACGAGCGAAGATTATAAACAATTGAATGAAGGTCTTGAATTGGCTGATGGTTTTATTAAGCCAGATGCTGCTGAATTTGTAGGAACTGGTAAAACCGAATTAGGTATTGAAATTCATAGTGGTAAAAACCGTATTGTTAGACGTATGTTTGAACACTTAGGATACGAAGTTATAAAATTAGATAGAGTAGCTTTTGGTGGATTAACCAAGAAAGATTTACCTAAAGGAAAATTCAGATTTTTAACCGATAAAGAAATTTCGTTTTTAAAAATGTTGGGATAAACCATGAATAAAATTTATTA
The DNA here is from genome assembly GCA_963169355.1 of Bacteroidota bacterium. GTDB lineage: Bacteria > Bacteroidota > Bacteroidia > B-17B0 > Aurantibacillaceae > UBA4416. Next base: position 16,907 of record CAUJCR010000045.1, read on the forward strand.
CCTCTCAACTTGCGATACTTGTAAACGCATTATTGCTGAACTAAATTTAAAAGAGCGAGGGTTTATTTTTCAAGATATTAAAACAGAAAAGATAACATCGGCGCAACTTGATGAAATGAAAGAGGTAGTTGGTAGCTACGAAGCCCTGTTTAGTAAAATAGCTCGTAAATACAAGGAATTGAATTTAGCAGAAAGAAAACTTACTGAGAACGATTTTAGAAATTATATACTTGAAGAATATACATTTTTGAAACGTCCTGTTATATGTATTGGTAATAGCGTATTGGTTGGTAATGCTAAATCAACAATTAACGAAGCTAAATTATTATTAAATCACACTAAATAGTTTTTATCTTCGTTTATTAAAAAACTTAAATTAAATATTAGTTGGCCGTTTCTATTAATATTGTTTGTTTAGATGTACCCTATCCAGCAAATTATGGTGGCGCCATTAATATGTTTCATAAAATACGGTGCTTACACCAACAAGGTGTAGAAATTTACTTACATTGTTTTACTTATGGCACACGACTTCCACAACAAGAACTCGAAAAATATTGTAAGCAAGTTAACTATTATCAACGAAAAACAGGTTTAGCATCCTTTTTCTCTCTCCTGCCTTACAATATTAAATCAAGAATATCTAAAGAGTTAAAAAAGAACTTACAAAAAAACAACTACCCTATTTTATTCGATGCCTTGCACACATGTTACTACTTAAATGATCAGACTTTTACTAATCGTTTAAAATTATTTAGAGAGTCGAATATTGAGCATGAATATTTTTACCACTTAGCTAAAAACGAAAATCAACTTTTAAAAAAGTTATATTTATATACCGAATCTTTCAAATTAAAATTATTTGAAAAAAAATTAGCAACTGCCGATGCCATGCTGGTGGTTTCTACCGAAGATGAGCAACATTTTAAAACACAATTTCCTAATCATAAAGTATATTACTTACCATCGTTTCATCAAAATGATGAGTTAAGTATTCGTGTAGGTAAATCAGATTATTGTTTGTACCATGGTAATTTAAGTGTTTCAGAAAACTATCAAGCGGCTAGTTGGTTAATTGAACATGTATTTAGTCAAATAAATTACCCTGTAATTATTGCCGGCTTAAACCCTCCTCGTTTTTTAGTAGAACAAATTGCTCGATATTCTCATATTCAATTAAAGGCAAACTGTAGTGAACAAGAAATGAATGAGTTGATAGAAAATGCCCAAATACACTGTTTGTACACACCACAAGCCACTGGCTTAAAACTAAAATTATTAAATGTTTTATTTAAAGGTCGTTTTGTAATTGCTAATGAATTTATGGTGCATGGCACAGCGCTATCATCGGCACTCAGTATTGCCAATCATCCAAAAGAATATATCCAAAAAATCAAACAGCATTACACCGAAACGTTTGATGAACAACTTTTACAAAGTAGAAAAGATTACTTAGAAAAATACCGTAACCAGCACCAATTAAAAACTTTAATCGAAATCATTACAACTTAGTTAAAGCTGTTTTAAGTCGAGTAACTACCTCATCTTTCCCAATAAGAGCTAAGAAATCAAATAATTGAGCACCACCTGCAACTCCGCTTATTAAAACGCGCAACATTTGCATATCTATTTTACCCAATTCATTTTGCGCTAACTGAAAATCGTCGTGCAAGGTTTGAGAATTCCAATTAGTAATGGCTTCAAATTTTGGTACAAGTTTTTCAAAGGTGTTTTTTACTTCCGCATTCCATTTTTTAGCTACCACTTTTTCATCATAAGTAGTGGGTGCTTCAAAGAAATAGGAGCCTAAGTCGTAAAACTCAGTAATAAAGTGTGCTTTCTCTTTTACTAATCTACAAAACTCTTCTACAAACATTAAATCTTTAGTAATACCTTTTTCTTTTAGTAATGGCATCACTTCCTGAGCTAATTCTGCGTCTGTTTTCTTTCTTAGATATTGTTGATTAAACCATTTTGTTTTCTCGGGGTCGAACTTTGCACCAGATTTATTGACACGTTCAAAAGAAAAACTTTCAATCAATTCTTCTTTACTCATAATCTCACGATTATCCCCTGGATTCCAACCTAAAAGAGCCAACATATTTATAAATGCCTCAGGCATAAAACCCGATTCTCTGTACCCTTTATAACTTTCGCCCGTTCTTTCATCAAACCAATTAAGCGGAAACATGGGTAATCCAGATTTATCTCTTTTAGATAATTTACCGTTGCCATCTGGTTTTAAAATTAAAGGTAAATGAGCCAATTTTGGCATTTGTTCTTCTAACCCTAAATAACGGTAAATTAAAATATGTGATGGTGCGCTTGGCAACCACTCTTCGCCACGCACAGCATGAGAAATTTGCATCTCAATATCATCAACTATATGCGCCAAATGATAAGTAGGCATTCCGTCTGATTTTAATAATACCTTATCATCTACTTGCGATGAGTTTACTGTAACCCAGCCTCTAATAATGTCATGAAATCGTATTTCTTCATTTCTAGGAACTTTAAGACGAATCACGTATGGCGTATGATCTGCTAACAATTTCTTCACTTCATCTTCGGGCAATGTTAAAGAGTTACGCATGTTTTGGCGAGTTACTGCGTTATACTGAGGTGCCGCTACTTTAGCAGCTTCTAATCGCTTACGCATTGCGTCTAGTTCTTCAGAAGTATCAAAAGCATAATAAGCATGACCAGAATTAATCAGTTGCTCAGCATATTTTTGATAAATACCTAAATTTTTTCTATCACTTTGACGATAAGGCGCATGAGGGCCATCACCAAAACCAACTCCTTCATTAGGCTCAATACCACACCATTTTAATGAGTTAATAATGTACTCTTCAGCACCATTTACATAGCGAGTTTGGTCGGTATCTTCTATTCTCAACACAAAGTCTCCTCCGTGTTTTTTAGCATATAAATAACAAAATAGGGCTGTTCTAACACCCCCCATGTGTAACCCGCCCGTAGGACTAGGTGCAAAACGTAATCTCACTCTTTTTTCCATAGACCGCAAAGATATGTATAAAAACATATTTTTTTTACAAAAAAATATGTAGCTTTAATCTTTGTGATTTATAAAAGAATAAAGAGCATATTTATACTTATTGGGGCTTTAATGAACTTAGGTCTTTATGGTCAATTATTAAATATTGACTCATGCCTAAACGTTCTTAAAACTGCCAAGGAAGACACCAATAAAGTATTGTTATTAGATGCAATTGCATGGGATATTAGTTATTCCAACTTACAAACGGGCATTGATTACTCTTTACAAGCCTACGAACTAGCAAAAAAACTAAACTACGAACGAGTTTATCCAAGATTATTTAATACACAAGCCGCCATTTATACCGACATGGGCGATATTTCTAAATCAATAGACTTATGCTTAGAAGGATTGTATTATGCCAAGAAAACCAACCAACCAAAACTTCAGATTTTTTTATTTAACTCACTAGGAAATATTTTTGCTAAGCGACGAGACTATCAAAAAGCCCTAGAATATTATATACAAAGCAATGAAACCGCAAAAAAATACCTCAATAAAATTAACTCTTCGGCTGTAGGTAACATTGCAAGTACGTTAATTCATTTTGGGAAATTAGATAGTGCAATGTATTATGCTAAAGTGGTGTTAGACTATAACGTTAAAAAGAACAATATTGATAAACTTGCTAATAACTATTTGCTTCTTTCAGAAATCTATTATGAATTAAAAGATGGTGTAAAAGCTACCCAATCGGCATTAAAATCCGTAGAGGCTGCAAAAAATATAAAAGATGAATACACCTTAGCACACTGCTATATTCAACTATGCAATGGCTATTATGCCCTAAAAGACTATAAAAAATCAAAAGAAGTACTTGATACTGGAAAAATTTATGCCGAAAAACTGGGCGATATAATTGCGCTTAAAACAATAGCAAGATACTACAGTGAGATATATGAAGAAATGGGAGATTTTAAAAATAGCTTAAAGTTTTATAAAGAATATAAAATGTATGAAGATAGTATTTTTAAAACTGAAAATTTGAAACAAGAGAAAAACGCAGAGGCTAAATTTGAAAATGACAAAAAACAAAAAGAAATTGAATTATTAGCCTCGCAACAAAAGCAAAACGAACTTGAAAATGAAAAGAAGAAACTTTATTTATACAGCTCATTAGCTGGGCTTTTTATTTTAGTGCTTGTATCCGTTGTACTATATCGTAACAATATATTGAAACAAAGAACCAATAAAAATCTTGAGAGTTTAAATAAAGAAATACATCAGCAAAAAGAATTAGTAGAATTTAAAAACAAAGAAATCACTGATAGTATCAACTATGCTAAACGTATCCAACAAAGTATTTTAACAAGTGATGCGTATTTTAAGAAACACACCAAAGACTTTTTTATTTTATTTAAACCTAAAGATATTGTGAGTGGCGATTTTTATTGGGCATTAAATCATAATCAAAAATTATTAGTAATGACGGCTGATTGTACAGGACATGGTGTACCTGGCGCTATGATGAGTATGATGGGGGTGAATTTCTTAAATGAAATTGTAAATGAAAAAAAAATAGAGTCTCCTGCTAGTATCTTAAATCAATTACGCCACGACATTATCAAAGCTTTAAATCCTGAAGGAAGTGTCGAGATTTCAAAAGACGGAATGGATTGCTGCTTATGTAGTTTTGATTATCAACAGATGAAATTAACTTATGCAGCGGCTAATAATAATTTTTATATAATACGTGATGGTAAAATAATAACTAGCGAAGCCGACAAAATGCCTGTTGGCGCTGGGCACGGAAATACTCAACCATTTAATGAATACACATTTGATTTAAAGACGAATGATTTAATCATTACTCTTACTGATGGATACGCCGACCAATTTGGGGGAGATAAAGGAAAGAAATTTAAGTATAAACGATTTGAAGATTTAATTTTAGAAAGTGCTCATTTGCCACTCAACGAATTAAAAATTAAATTAGATACAGCTATAGAAAATTGGCGAGGTGATTTAGAACAGCTAGATGATATTTGTGTGATTGGCATCAAAGTATAGCTACCTCATAATAACCATTTTTCCAAAACCTTTTTTGAAGAAAGAATCTGCATCGCTCTCTCTCTTCTCTACTGCCTTGCCATTACTACGTGTAATTACTTTATATAAATATACACCATTTGCTAATTTATCACCAAATTCATCTTTTCCGTCCCAAGCATAATCAGTTATATTTCTACCAATATGCAAATTACCTAGCTCAGATTTTGTAATTTCTCTTACCACCTTACCCGTAATAGTCATAATTTGAATGGTAAACACATCAGGTATTTCACTACCTGTTAATGTAAATACAAAGCGTGTAGAGGTGCTAAATGGATTAGGATAGTTTAATACTTCGGTAACTGTTTGTTTATTTACAATATCAAATTGAATAGAATAATCTATTGCTCCCGACACATTACTACTTCTATCACTGGCCTGTACAATCATTCTGTATTTACCATCCTCAGGGAACTCTGGGCGATATTCGATTTTGCATGAGTTATTAGGCAATTGAGCAGGTGTAAACAATAGCTCTCCATTTTTAAAATAAATACGTTTATCGCTCGCTTGGTTTGGATAACGAATAAATACTTTAAAATTAGAAGTATCATTTAATGCCAAGAATTTATTTTCATCTTTTAAAGTAATTAATATTGTAGGTTTTGATGAAATAATGTCGCCATTTAAAATATGTGTTCCATCAAAGGTTACATCAAGTAATGGATTGATATTATCTTTACTAACATCAAAACCAATGCGTGCCACATTATTAAAATGATATTGCTCTAATTGATATTTACTGTTTGTTTCAGGGTTTACATCTATCCATAAATAATTAAATCCTGCATAATTACTTATACCACTTGCATCGTAGGTGTTAAAATTTAAAGTATCAATAATAACCTGTGCTGGCACAAATGGTTTAGCTTTTAAATGTTGTGGTATAGGATGTATGTTTCTATTAGCATCTTCAATCCAATAGGTTACTACTAAGCTATCATTAAACGGCACCTGCCCTATGTTTTCAATTGGAATTTTAACAATCAAATTATCACCTTGCTGAATGGCTTGTAACGAAGCATTATTAGCAAAGCCAACTTGTGGGTTAATAGCACACTCAGGAACTGGATCGTAATACACACGCCACGATTTTAATTGCACAGATGTTTTAAAAATATTATCTCGAGCAAATAACACTAATTGAATTTTTGGATAGACACTGGCATCAACATAATTTGATAAATCATAAATATCGGTGCTATCTTTAGGAAACACAACTGGAACTGTGTCTCGTGTACCATCAAGTTTTATTCTTACAATTTTAAGATGTAAACTATCTGTACTCACAGTTTCAACAGATTGTTGTCGCCAATGCAAGCTATTCCATTTTAAAGAAGGTCCTATAATTTCAGAAGCAATAAAACCATTATCCCAACTTGTTTTTAACGAGTCGTCTAACTCAATAATACTTCGGTTATGTGAACCAATAATTTCGTGTGCTTGCCCTGCTGTCATTCCTTTTCTACCAAAAATAATAATAGGTACTGTATCGGTAACCGTATTAATTTCTTGACTACCAATGCTGTTAAACATTGATTTTAAAGCAGGCGAAAAAGTAGATGTTTGATGATTTTGATTAGAGTAAGCTAACACCATGGTACCACGCCTAATGGTATCTAGTAAGTTATACAAATCGTTTTTCCAATTTGGTAACGGGCCACAAAAAGATGGTACACCATAATCAAAAGCATATAAGGTATAATTATAGCATTGGCAATTATTCATTGGAGTTAAACCAGTACCCGAAGGGGTAAGTAGCGGCGAACTCTTAAATGGTTGTGCCGAAATAGAATCAAAAATAGCTACCGACCATCCACCAAATGCAACACAGGGATGAAGATGCATCACATAATTATTAATGGAATAGTTGATAGATGTCCACGGTAATGCCGAATGAAAGGCGTTTCTACAATTTATAGAGCTAATAGTGTTTTTAAAATTAAATTTCCGAGTGGGTCTATCCCAATTTACAAATTGGTATTTATCTTCTTTAAATTGGAAAAAATGCGATTGCCCCCAACCATTTTTAGTGCCGTGTACTTCAAACGAACTTTCTTTCCAATTATACGTCCCGTCGGGTAACAATGTGTCTTTACATACTCTCCAGTAATACACGGTTGTATCGCCAAATGGTAAATTAACGGTCCATTGCACAACACCACCCACACTATTGATAATAGCACTATTGATGGGGCTTGTAAATAAATCTGTAGTATCTAACTGAAATCGATAATTAGTAGCCGAGGCAAAAGGATTGGCGGTAGATGCTTTTAAAACAACCTGAGGCGTATTAGGAATAATGGCATATTTATAAGGATACACCGGTAAAATATCGCCACCCGGAATAAATAAATCAACATTACTAGTTGTTTTATTATTCATTTCAGATAACTCATCAATGGCATTTAAAAAATCAATAAATACATTAAAATGATTAAGACCTACAAATTTTGATAAGTCTTTATAAATAAAAAAGCTTAAGGTATCGCAATTAAAAGGAGCTGTAATAATTTTAAAATAAGTGGTAGAATCGCCATTAGGAAATTGATGACCTATACGAACAGCTAAAGTGTCGTGTATTGCTTTGGCATTATTTTTAATAACGATATTAATACCAATAGAATCTTGATAGGTGGTGGTATTAAAATACACACTAGCATTTGTTATTTCATAATCGGGTTTAGAAAAGGCATTTAATTTTACAGACGGGTCGCCCTCTAAAGTCATTTCTAATCCTGTTATACCTTGTAATTGGTCGGCTAATATGGAGGTTTCGCTACAGGTTTGTTTAATAGCATCGCCAATGCCTTTATGGTAGGATTTACCAGCAAGCGATCTATAAAATCCTTTTGAGTAAATAAATAAAGTATTAACGACACCAGCCGATGAAGAAGCAAGAAATCCAATACTTCCTCTGTTTTCAATTAAGGTAAAAGCCTCGCTGGCACTACTGGCTCCAGGTAAATGAATATCACCCGAGTAGCAAGAGTTAGCTAAAAACAACGGGTACTTACCAAAGTTATCATAAGCATAAGGATTATCAATAGCTTGGTCGAAACCAGTAGTGGAACCATGTCCGAAAAATGTAATCAGCGAACAGCCATAATCTATCAATTGTTTAATAGAGTCGCTAATGGTAATTTGTATAGGTGCAGTAGTTGTTTTTTGAAAAGGGAAAACTCTTGCACCGTATGACACATCTTCTATCGTATCCGCATAAATTTGTAGATACGCTTTAAATAGTGATTGTTGTGCAGCATCTTCTCCTCCACTAAAATGTAACACACGTTTATGCCAATCGGGTGGAGCACCAGCATAGGCCAAACCATTAATAGATGTACCTTCTTGTTCTTTTACTTTATTCAAATAACGATATACATCCATACCTGTAGAAGCAGAAATTCTACCAACAGGAATAAAAGGCGTAGCAGTATTGGCATTTTTTATTCGGGTGGTAAAATAGTTGTCGGATGGTGGTGTTCCTAAACTGGGTACTTTACATGCATTCCAATTATAGGATGAAGCTCGTACCAAATTATTTTTAATGGATTTACCTATTAATAATAAATACTTAGGTGGAACAGGTAAACTATCACTTAAGAAACGACAAAAGTTTTTTATACTATGTGGGTTTTTTATATTTCCGTAAGCAAACTGATCGTATAGATCATTCACATCTGCTAAAATTACATGATTAGCGCCACCCAAAGTGCTTTCTCGGTATTGCTTATACATCAATGCCGTATCTTTTAATGAAGTGTGCGTTACAATTACAAAAGCCGAATCGGTATTGGTAGTTTTATAATTAGTAAAATAACCTGTTTGGTTTACCGCCGAAATTGTATTTACTGATATAATATTATTGCTGGTGGTTAAATAACAAACTTTTTCTTGTATTGAATTAGGAATTAAGAAACTCACTGTATCGGCAGAGGTTACAGTGTTTATTTTTTTATGATTTGTTAAATCATATAATAGTACCTGATTAGAACCAATATTTACATTTTTAATTTTGTAAAAAGACTTTGCCCCAAATGCGTTGTTGCCAATAAACAACTGCTGTTGAGATTGCCCCATTAAATCTGTTTTTTGAGGATACTTTAATGAAATGTAATGCACATTGGTAGTAATTAATTGTGGCGCATAAGTATTAAATAATGGATTGTAAATACTGGAAACTTTAATTTGCGAAGCATCTTGTAACTGACTTGATGGAATTTGTTTACCAACAAAAATTTGGTTGTAGCTAAAAAAAGTGGTATCCGTTAGTAATGCTGTGTTATTACTATTATCAAGATATTCAACTTTCACTTCATGGTCATACGTAATTCCAAAAATATATCGCTCGGAAGAGCCCGAGAAATGAGTTTTAATATATGCTGGTAAACTACTCGACTGATACACATTAAGATTAGAAAAAGATGTTTGCAACGAAGTACCTGCTATTAAATTATTACCAAAACCTTCGCCTCTCACATAACGAGGATCTGAAACCACATCAAGAAAAGTTCTTCCTACAGAATAACTAGCATTATAGGCTTCTAAGCGTTCGGCATAAAAATAATCGGCAGGTGTGTAGCCTGCAAAATTTATATCGGTTTCTACTTGCATTCGTTTATTGCTAACCGAATTATTCCATGTTAAAAAAACACAGTTGGTATCATTAAACAAAGCAACGTAAGGATTTGGTAAACGGTTAATGCCTTCGTAGAGTGAAGAATCGCTAAGGGCATCGTTTTTAGTAGCATAAAACTCAATATAATCAGTTGGATTAAATACATTGTCGCTTTCATCAAAAACGGTGATGTATTGTTCTTGACCTTTTAAAAACAACTGAAAATTTTTAGGGTTAATGGTTGAAACTGGAATTCCAGCATTTACCAACGTGTTGTAACTAATACGATAAATACCTGTTGTAGGAATATAAATACGATAATAGGGCTGGCTATAATTAATCCACTCGTTGCCGTAGTTTTGAGAAAACACGGCACTCACAGTAAATTGAATTAGAATAATAAATAATAACCGTTTTATCATTTAAGTATCTTTTTATTTATATCTATCTTAACTGTAAAAATATGAGAGTACAACGAAGTAGAAACGTTTCCAATATTTGTCATCGCATAATCTAGCGCAAATATTTTATACTTTATGCCCACGCCTATATTTGGCTGAACGGTGGTAATACTCTTGCCAGTAACATCCATGGCTTTTTGAATATTGCCTATGCCACCGCGTAAATAAATAAAATGTTTATAGCCTACCTCTAAACCAAAAGCAGGTTCCATACTCCAAGCCTTGGTTTTAACAACCGTATTACGCTTTCCATCAAAGGTATTTATAAAATTAACTTCGCCACCTATGGATATTTTATCTTTCCACACATCCCAACTACGTGTAACACCTAAAATAAGGCGAGGCACTGTTACCTCAACCGAATTACTTGGAATTTCGTTACCCGTAATGGCATAGGTTTGTTTTACATCATCCGATAAATTATACGACCACGCATTAAAGGTTCCGGTAATATCTCGTGCCATGGCTGCAAAGCGCCATTTTTTGTAATCGTACATGGCTCCTGCATCTAATCCAAAGCCCCACGCACCGCCAAATTCACCCAACTTACGTCTGATGATTTTAGCATTTGCCCCAATTTTTAACCCTTTTACTTTAACAATATTTCGAGCATAAGATAGCAACACCGCTGCATCTACAGCATTAAAAGATTTTAATCTGGAGTAATCTACATTTCCATTGGCATCTATCAATTCTGTCGTATTAGGAATATTATCTACTCCAAAACGTATAAAGGTTAATCCAGCCACGCTGTTGCTATCAATGCGTTTAGAAGCACCAATAAAATCGTACTTGGCAATTCCTGCAAAATATTCGGCGTGCATTAAGCCCACTTGCACATTAGAGGTTTGTAAATTTAATCCTGCTGGATTCCAATAACCCGCTGTTACATCATTAGCCGAAGCCACATTTGCATTAGCCATGGCAAGCGCACGTGCCCCTACTCCTACGCTTAAAAACTCGTTACTATATTTTGCAATCTGCCCAAATGCCAGAGAACTAATACCTGTTAAAAGTAAAAATATTAAGTGCTTCATATTCAATCTAAAAGTAGCTATTTTTTTAATACCATATAACGCCATGTACAAAATTTTATTGCTTTTTCGTAAAGCATAGTTTAAGGTTTTGAGGTTATACCAAATATAACTCTCACTACCCATTTTTAATGCGCCATTTAGATTTAACATTTTGATATAAATAACTCAACGCATAAGCCGATAGTAGCATGATGTAAGGAAAAACGTGCAAGGTGTGTCGCTCGCTCCACTCATTAAAAATGAGGGCAATCATGAGCGCATTTAACAATATAATACATACAAAAACCATTAAAATAGAAAACATCTTTTTTTGAAAGCGATACGCAACATAAATACTCAACAAAGCAAATGGGTAAAAAACAACATGCCCCAAGTTGATGAGATTATGAAAATTGGAATAATACGAACGAGTGGTTACAAAAAAAGAATCGAACTTTTTAAAAAATAAATACGCTATGGTTTTTATCCCTTTTTGTTCGTACAAAAATTGGTAACAATCCCATAACGTATAAGTGCCTGGCTCCAACTGCGGATAAATCCAAGAAGGAAAACCATAGTAAATAGAACCATTAGAAATGTAAAGTGCAAAATCGTGATAGGGTAACTGAAACACAAAGAAAATGCCTAAAAACAAGATGAGTAAACTACATGCAAGATACGTGAGAGTTTGTTTTTTACTTAACACGCCATCATGAAATAATTTATAAAACACTAAAACACTTACCGTAAAAATACCCGAAGGTCTTGAAAAAATAACCAATACCGCTAATACACACACTTTTAAAATCCTGTTGCTAATGGCAGGTTGCAATGTGTAATAAGCAAACAAAAGACTAATGGCAATAAAAAATGTTTCGCTAAATAAATTAAATTGCCAATACTGAATAAGCGGGCTACATAAAACAAATAGCAACCACAACTGAGCTGTTAGCTTATTAAATTGCGCATTAATAAACCGATAAAATTGGAAGTAGGCAAACAAACTCAAGCAATAAGTGCTTATAAAAATAATGCTTACAGGTAATTTAAGCACTAAAAACAAAGCCAAATAAGACACATAGGTTAAATAAAAAGTTTGGTACTGTGTGGCGTTTACAAAATCTCCTTGGGCAAACAGTTGCGCACGCGATATATATTTTTCGCCTTCGTTTAAAGTATTAAAACCAAATTGCTGATAAAGTAAAAATAACAAAGCAAGATGAACAACTGCTAATACTAAAAAATATATGTGGCTTTTCTTCACTTACTAAAAATACTATTTTTTTAGACACTTACTCGGTTGCTTTTTATATATTTGTTTCATTTTTTATGAGCCTTAAAAAACATATCCCCAACGCTATTACCTGCGGAAATTTATTGTGTGGATGCTTGGCTATTATTCAAACTTTTCAGGGAAATTTAGTGTGGGCTGCTTATTTGGTAGGAATTGCGGTGGTGTTAGATTTTTTTGATGGTTTTGCCGCTCGTGCTCTCAACGTTACTTCGCCCATTGGCAAAGATTTAGATAGTCTAGCCGATTTAGTAACCTTTGGTGTAGTGCCAGGGTTAATTATGTATCATCTCATACAAATGAGCCTAACCGATATGATTGCTACCGATGGCATGAAACAAGGTTGGTTGATTTATCCTAGCTCGGTTACTGATGAGTTAATAAAAAATGACAGGCGTTTATCAATTCCTGAATCTATTAAATACGTTGCCTTAATTATTCCAGTTTTTTCGGCTATTCGTTTAGCAAAATTTAATAACGATACCCGACAAAGCACTTCCTTTATTGGATTACCTACACCCGCCAATGCCCTTTTAATTTGTTCGTTACCATTAATTTTGTGGTTGCATTTTGATTATTTTTATTTAGCACAAGATAACAGAGTATTGCCACTGGTATTATTACAACACCATCAAGAAATTGTAGGTGGCATCATCCTAGAGCCAATTCGACTAGCGATATTAGCAGTTGTAATGGCAATTTTATTAGTGGTGGAGTTACCATTATTTGCCTTAAAGTTTAAAACCTTTGCATGGAAAGGCAACGAACTAAAATATATATTTATAATACTAAGTATAGGATTATTAATAGCCTTTAAGACAATAGCCATTCCGCTCATTATTATACTATACCTTATTTTAAGTTTAGTTTTTTATCGCAAAAGCTAACATATAAGCATTAAACAAAGCTCTACTTAGATTTAATCCAATGCGCCTGTTTGCCTTAGGCAGGTTGAATGAATTTGCCTCAAGCCTTTAATGCTATTTAAAACAATAATTACATCATTGATTTAACTATAATTTAACGCTCCACAATTGTTTTATTTGTATTTTTGGTAAAAATTAAAATTATGAAAAAACATTTATTTACCCTTACACTACTTTGTATTTCATACATAGTAAGTTCTCAAAATTTCACCCTAACCTACGATTTTGCGGCAGTAACATCTACTACTGGTTTAACAGACCCTACCCCCTCACCTACCGCAACTGGAGTAACTTCTGGTTCATTTACCGCCGTTGGAACACCTTCGGCTAATCCCAATGCTTCTAATAGATTTTCATTTGTAGGTTGGCCAATTGGTGCAACTAATGGCAATGATGTATATGCTACTATGACGGCATCTTTAGACGTTAACGAATACTACGAAATTACTTTAACTGCACAAGCAGGATATACCGTAACACTAGATTCGTTGAAGTTTGGTATTAGAAGATCTGGAACTGGTATTAGAAATTATGCCGTTCGTTACAGCATGGATTCGTATTCGGCTAATTTACCTGCTTCGGTTGGAACAAACACAAACCTTTCTGTTGTTGGCACTAATGAATTCTTCTGGAATTTTGATGCAACTTCTACAAGTTCAGATCAAAACGGAAGCATGATTACTTTTAGTAATACAGTTTTTACTAATAGCATCTCTATTCGTTTTTATGGTTGGAATGCCGAAGCCAGTGGAGGCACTTTTAGTATTGATAACGTTAATATTATGGGTAGCGCCACTGATGGCGGATCGCCATGCAACTCACCTACTATCACCTCTATTTCATATAGTGTAGTATGTGCTAATCAAACATCTACATTAATTCCAACAATTATAGGCACTGCGCCATTTACCTACACTTGGATAACTAGCGGCAGTGGCATTATTGGCTCTGTAAATTCTGAAACAACTACTGTTACAAGTTCAACACCTCAAACTTATACATTATTGGTAGGAAATGCTTGTGGCTTTGATTCGTCGGCAGTTGCTGTAAATGTTAATTCTCTACCTACTGTTACTTTAGATTTATCATCTATTAATATACAATGTGTAACTGTATCATCTGTTGCTTTAGTAGGCGGAATGCCTTCTGGTGGAATTTATAGCGGAACCGCTGTTACAGGTGGTAATTTTAGTCCTTCTACAGCTGGTGTAGGTACTTATACTTTAACTTATACTTATACAGATGCTAATAATTGTACTAACATAGCTAATGATGTAATGAATGTAAATAGTTGCACAGGTATTAATGAATTAACCCATTCAAATGAACTACAATTATATCCTAATCCATCTAGCGGAATTATCCATTTATATTTCCCTAACACGCAAAGCCAACAAGTAACAATAGAACTTATGAATCTAAACGGACAAGTTATTTATAACAACTCTATTCCAGTTGCGCAATCTGTATCATCAATAAATTTAGATATTCCTCGCGGTATATACTTTATAAAGGTTATTGAGAAAGATAAAACAAGCACTAAAAAGATTGTAATTCAATAAATAAAAAGGCTGTCGATTTAAGACAGCCTTTTTTTATAAATCACTTTATAAAAACTAATTTCTAAAGCACAATCTGGGTTTATTCATATTATGCTATTCCGTTTGCTGCCATGGTATTTTAAAATTTCACGTAAAAACAATTTATATAAAGCGCACGGATACCTCACACACAATACAACGCTTCATATCCGCACGAGCGGGGATTATTAAAGATAAGGCAAAATCATTTTTTATAAAATCACTTTATAAAAATCTATTTCTTTATCTCAAAAGTTTCAAAGTTTTTTAGCTGATTATCTTCTTGAGCTATTACTTCTTTTACTTGCGAGAGCGGTGAACCTACATAACACCAATCAATCAGTTTGTTTACATCATCTTCTTTTCCTTCTACTTCAATATACACATCGCCATTATGTAAATTTTTTACAAAACCAGTTAAGTTAAACTTAATAGCTTGAGCATGTGTGCTAAATCGGTAAGATACCCGTTGCACCTTGCCCTTTACTGTAATATTATAGTGTCGGATTGGCATCGTTTTTTATTGAAAAAAAATAAAGCCGTAACAAATTGTTGACGGCTTTATTAAATTAAGCGTTTACGCTTTCTTCTATGTAAGCCTCTATTGGGGCACACGAACACACTAAATTTCTATCGCCATAGGCATTATCAACTCTTGATACACTTGGCCAAAACTTATTGTCTTTAATCCAAGTTAAAGGATAAGCTGCTTTTTGGCGCGAGTAGGCTTTGTTCCAATGATCGTTTAAAACAAATTTGCAAGTATGCGGTGCATTTTTTATCACGTTATCAGCTTTGTCAAATTTACCTTCTTCAATCTCCTTAATTTCTTTTCTAATTGAAATCATGGCTTCACAAAAACGGTCTAACTCTGCTTTTGATTCCGATTCGGTAGGTTCTAC
>CAUJCR010000046.1 GCA_963169355.1 Bacteroidota bacterium
AATAGGCGCATTGTGTCCAGCATTTATGTACGAAAGCTTGCGAGTACCAATATTATATTTGGCGATAAATAAGGATATAAATTTTTCTGTTTTAGCATTGTTATAAATCAATTCATTAATATCTATAACAATTTCTGCTAAGTTTTGAGTGTATTTTAAAAGTACTCTTAATGCTGCTTGCAAATTGCTCATTAATAACGCCGCCGCAACTCCTTTTCCAGAAACATCGGCTAAGCAACATACAAACTCTACTTCGTTTATCCATATTAAATCATAATAATCGCCACCTACTTGCTGGTGCGGTAAGTATAACGCATCTATTTCCACCTCTTCAATTTTTGGTAAGGCATCTGGAAATAGCATTTTTTGCATGCTTTGCGCTAACTCTAACTCTTTTTGTATGGCTGCTTTTTGAATAGAATTTTTGTAGAGTTTTTTATTTTCAATAGCCACTATCATCACATTGGTAAGTGTTTGTATAAACGGTAAATGCTTAATAGCTGAACTAATTTGTAATTTTTTCTCATCAATATCTCCCAGCAACACAAAGGCAAGTGGGGTGTCTTTATGAAAAACAGGAATAACGATTTCAAATTTCTTACTGAGGTTTCCTTGAGAATAGGAAATGGTCTCAATTTCTTTAATATCTAATAACTCAGGCTCAAAATCAATGTGATTATAATCGCTACCAACGCCATATTTTAAGATGCAGATCCATTCGTTGGTAAAACTAAATAAAACTAATTTTCCTACATTCAATCGGTTCTCTAAAATATCTTGATAGATGTCTAATAACTGCGCTGTGGTAACATTATTATTAATTGCCTTTGTCATTTCTAACAACGACTTTAACTTAACATCTTTAATGTTATTAGATTTTGATTGATGTATGTTCAACTTAATGGACGACATGGTAAATTTAAAGATACAATTTTTTTCTAATGTCTAAATCACAATTAGTCTAAAAACAAAAATGAAAGACTGTTTAAGCGAGTTTTATATCCTCAATAATTAACTGGATATTAGAAACGCCACGGTATTCATTCACTTTAATTTTATAAACAATATCAATTGGTGTTTGTTTTTTAAAGAAGTGTAAGAAATCGCCTTTATTAAAAGCCATGGCTTCAATTTTAGTAAGTTTTGTATTAGGCTGATACAACTCTAATTTTAAATGATTATCACCCACTACTCTAGCGTATCCTGTGTCCATAACATTTCTTGAGCAAAAAATAGGTGTCATATTATGTGGGCCATGTGGTGCAAACTGATTTAAAATGCGAATTAGCTTATCATTAATTTCATCTAATTGAATTTCCATATCCACATCAATGCTTTGAATCAGCATATCCTCTGTGATACTATTTGAAACTTCTATTTCAAAAGCCTCAGAAAATTGATTTACATTTTCCTTCTTCATCGTTAAACCTGCCGCAAATTTATGTCCGCCAAATTGTTCTAATAAATGGCTACAGTTTTCTATAGCGGTGTAAACATCAAAGTCTTTTACACTACGTGCCGAACCAGTAACCATTCCGTTTGATTCTGTTAAGATAATGGTAGGCTTATAATAGCGTTCTATCATACGAGAGGCTACTATCCCTACTACTCCTTTATGCCAATTGGCATTAAACAAAACGGTTGTTTTTTTAAATTGGGTAAGTGGGTTATTTTCTAAAGTTGCAAAAGCTTCTTCGGTAATACTTACATCAATATCTCGACGCTGAGCATTGGTATCATTTATTTGTTTAGAAATCACCTCTGCTTCATCAAGACCACTAATTAAAAGTTTTACAGCCTGCGAACCATGCTCAATACGCCCTGCGGCATTTATACGAGGGGCAATTAAAAACACGATGGTATTGATATCAAACTCATTTTCTGGTTGTTTACTCTGAGCTAATAAGGCTTTAAGCCCAGGTCGTGGATTTTGATTTAATTTTTTAAGTCCGTAAAAAGCTAACACTCTGTTTTCGCCTGTAATAGGCACAATATCGGCTGCAATACTAGTAGCCACCAAGTCTAAATATTCAAAAGCTTCGCTTTCATTAATTTGATTTTTAATACAAAAAGCTTGAGCTAATTTAAACCCAATTCCACAACCCGATAATTCCTTATAGGGATAATTACACTCTTTTTGTTTGGGATCTAAAACAGCATAAGCATTGGGAACAGTGTCGCCTGGCAAATGATGATCGCAAATAATAAAATCAATATTTCTTTCATTTGCATAATCTATTTTAGCTAAAGCTTTAATTCCACAATCTAATGCAATGATAAGACTGATATTTTTTTCTTTAGCATAATCAATACTTTGATAAGAAATACCATATCCTTCAGTGTATCTATCTGGAATATAAAACTCAATATCTTGAATGTATTTTTTAAAGAAACTATACACCAAGGCTACGGCTGTGGTACCATCTACATCATAATCGCCATAAATTAAAACTTTTTGTTTTTTCGCAATAGCTTCATTAATGCGGTTAATGGCCTTATCCATTCCTTTCATTAAAGATGGATTATGAAGCATCTCTAAACTGGGACGAAAAAAAGTTTTGGCTTCATCAAAATTAGTAATACCTCGCAAGGCTAACAAGGTAGCTATTGGCACACTTACATTTAATGCTGATTGCAACTGTGAAACAACGCTAGAATCCTTTACCGTATGTATGTTCCACTTTTTTTGCACAAGCCATGAATTTAAAGAAGATGAATAAAGATTAACTAAATGAATTAAGCGATATTGTGGTACACTGCCATCACATCATCATCTTCTTCCATCTTATCAATCATTTTTTTAAATTCTACCTCTTGCTCTTCGGTAATTTCTTTGGTTGTAGTAGGAATATAAGTTCGTATGGTTTCTTTTACAGTATATTTTTTTTCCTCTAAGCCTGCTTGCATAGTTCCAAAATCAGTAAATGCAACCTGAACAATTAGTTCGTTATTTTCTTCGTCCCAAGTTAGTTCTTCAGCACCATAATCTATTAAATCTAGTTCAACATCATCATGATTTAATCCTGTAGCATCTATCTTAAACAATCCTTTACGCTCAAATATAAAACTTACCGAACCCGAAGTACCCAACGAACCTTCGGCACGAGTAAAATACATACGTACATTGGCAACCGTACGATTAGGATTATCAGTAGCACACTCTACTAACACCGGAACGCCATAAGGACCATATCCTTCATAAATTATTTCATCAAAATTTGAAGAGTCTTTTTCAGATGCTCTTTTTATAGCGCTCTCTACATTGGTTTTAGGCATATTTACAGCCTTAGCATTAGCAATACAGGCTCTTAACTTAGGATTTAAATCAGGATGCGGACCACCTTGCTTAACTGCCATCTCAATTTCACGACCAATTTTTGTAAACTGCTTTGCCATTTTAGCATAGCGTTTAAACATCGTAGCCTTTCTAGTTTCAAAAATACGTCCCATAACTCAAAACTTAATAAATCTTAATTTTCGACAAATTTAAAGTAAAAACGTGTTTACTTCACTACTTTTGGGCAATAAATTTAGAATAAAAATGAACAGTTTAGAAATACTAAACACTTTTCAAGTACATATTACGCTCCCCGAAGTATTTAGCAGACGCTTTGCTGCTTTAATTCCTCAACAGCAAGAAAGAGTTAATGAGTTGATGAATAAGCGTATTATTTTAAATTACGCATTAGATATGGATCGTACGCAAGTGTGGATAACCATACAAGCTAAAAACGAACAACAAATAATGGATATCTTAGCTAGTTTTCCAATTATTAAAGATGTAAAAGTAGAAATTACCGAATTAGCCTTTTTTGATTCGGCACCTATTGGCTTAGCTGAATTTATAATGAATTAAAAAGCAACAATAGTTACTATTTATAACTCTCAATACCCTTTTTCATCCAATCAATATATTCTGGAATACTTGGATTATAGCCTCTTATAGGCGCAATGACTTTTTCATTGCCATCTACTAATACATAAAGTGGCTGAGTGCTTTGCCCATAAATGCTTTCTTCCATGTATTTATATTTATCTCCAATATCGGTAATGGTTCTTTCTTTACCATACCATTGCACCGTCATATAATCTTTTGGATCTAATTCTCGCTTATCATCTACATATAACGATACTAAAACTACATCATTATTAAGCATTTTAGTAACTTGAGGATCTGGCCACACATAATCTTCTGTTTTACGACAATTAGCACAAGCATGACCTGTAAAATCAATCAATAATGGTTTTTTTACTTTGCGTGCGTAGGCTAAAGCATTTTCATAATCATTTTTAAAATGTACGATGCCATTTTTATTAACTTCCATAAATGCCCCAAACTCATCGTCTTTTGGTAAAGCAGTAGTAGCGGCAGCGCCCGAAGCCACGCCTCCAAAACCATGTGGCGACTCTGAATATTCAAGCGGTGGTAAAATACCACTAAATAACTTTAAAGGAGCGCCCCATAAACCTGGAATCATATACATTGTTATAAAAAAGGAAATAATGGCAATAAATAAACGCCCTACCGAAACATGTTTTAACTCACTATCGTGCGATGTTTTAAAAATGCCTAACAAATACATGGTAAGTAATGCAAAAATTACAATCCATAATCCAATAAACACCTCACGTGTTAAAATACCAGCCTGTACAACTAAATCGGCATTAGAAGCAAACTTTAATGCAAGGGCTAATTCTAAAAATCCTAATGTAACTTTTACTGAGTTTAACCACCCACCCGATTGTGGTAATGAATTTAGCCAACCCGGAAAAGCGGCAAATAAACCAAATGGTAATGCTAATGCTAAAGCAAAACCAAACATGCCCCAAAAAGGCCCTGCAATATTACCTGTAGATGACGCTTGAACCAACAAGGTTCCAATAATTGGCCCTGTACAAGAAAATGACACTAAGGCTAATGTAAATGCCATAAAAAAGATGCCGATGTAACCGCCTTTATCAGCTTTTGAATCCATTTTGTTTACAAAACCACTTGGCAAGGTAATTTCAAATGC
This sequence comes from Bacteroidota bacterium, assembly GCA_963169355.1. Lineage (GTDB taxonomy): Bacteria > Bacteroidota > Bacteroidia > B-17B0 > Aurantibacillaceae > UBA4416. Next base: position 5,016 of record CAUJCR010000046.1, read on the forward strand.
TCCTAAAAACGAAATAGCAAAAACAAGAAGTAACAAGAAGAAAGCTAAATTAAACCATACATTGGTAGATAAGGAATGTAAAGCTCCTGCTCCAAAAATAATAGTAACACCTAAGCCCAAAGTTACATATAACACAATAATAGAAATAGAATAAACAATGGCGTTTCTAATACCTTGTGCTTTGTTTTTACTTTGCTTCGTAAAAAAACTCACATTCATAGGTATCATTGGAAACACGCAAGGTGTAAGTAAAGCCGCAAAACCACCTACAAAACCTGTAAGAAAAATAATCCACCACGATTTATTTTCGGATGAAGTAGCATCGTTTAAATGAGCATCTACTTTAGTTGTCGCCTCTGATACTTGTTCGTTTTTAATATCTACAACATCTGTAACTACTGAAGTATCTTTTGTTGTTGTTGTAGCAGTATCTACTTGTTGAGTTGTAGTATTGGTAACTGCTACATTAGCTGATGACGAAACGCAATCTGACGAGCCTTGTA
>CAUJCR010000047.1 GCA_963169355.1 Bacteroidota bacterium
TAGAAAAAAAGATAAAATCTGTTTCATGAGCGTAATTTTAAATGTTAAAAAAACAAGAATGCTAATTTATAAAAAATAAATGTTAGTTTTTAAATTATTTTGTCATATTAAAAAGTCAATCATCAATATCTAATTATTTAATAACAATCAATACTTTTAATAATCACCTACCATTTGATAATTGAATGGAAAATAGGTATTTTTAAAAACTTTATGAAAGCAATTGTTTCCCATGATATAGACCATTTAACTATTTCTGCTCATTATTTAAAGGACTTAATTGTTCCAAAATATTTTATTAGAAGTTATATCGAGTTTTTTATTGGGAAAATCTCTTTTACCGAATTATTTCTTCGTTTTACCGATTTATTTAAAAATCAATGGCAACATATAGAAGAGTTACATCAATTTAACACTCAACATCAAGTACCTGCTACATTTTTTATTGCGGTTAATAACGGATTAGGACTTTGCTATAATTTAAAACAAGCTGAATTTTGGATTCATAAAATGTCGCAAATGGGCTGTAGAATTGGGATACACGGAATTGAATTTGAAACCTTTGAAAAAATCAATCAAGAGTTTTTATTATTTCAACAACTATCCAAACAGTCACATTTTGGCATCAGAATGCATTACATCCGTAAAAACGAACATACGTTCACAAATATGGCAAAAGCGGGATATTTATTTGATACTAGTGAAATGAGTTATAACCCACCCTACAAAATAGGAAATATGTGGATGTTTCCTTTTCAAATTATGGATGGATATATCATTGAAAAACCTAAACAATGGCAAAGTAAAAACTTAAAACAATGTTGTGATGAAACAAAAATTATAATAGACAAAGCTTTTGATGCAAACTTGCCATATTTGGGAATTGATTTCCATGACCGTTATTTCTCAAATGCACATAAAACATGGAAAAACTGGTATATTTGGTTAATAGAATATTTACAAAGTCAGAAAATTGAGTTTGTTGATTTTAATCAAGCAATAAAAGAATTAGAAAATAAATGAAATTATTAATTCTTACACAATATTTTCCTCCCGAAGTAGGTGCTCCGCAAAATCGACTTTATGAATTGGCTGTGCGATTATCACACCTAGGCATAGATGTTACTATCTTAACTGCTATGCCAAATTATCCACAAATGAAAATTTATAAGGGTTATGAAGGCAAGAAATATCATTTCGAAGAAAAAGATGGTTTAAAGATTCATCGTTCATCCATCTCTTTACCCAAAAATAAGGGCATTATTCAACGATTATTGAATTATTTTTCATTTGTTTACTCTTCGGCCATTGTAGGTAAAAATAAAATTGAATCTATAGATGTTATCATGTGCGAGTCTCCTCCCTTATTTTTAGGGTACTCGGCTATGTATCTAGCCCGCAAGAAAAAAGCTAAACTCATTTTTAATGTTTCCGATTTGTGGCCAGAAAGTGCTGAAAAATTAGGCGTTGTTACCAATAAATGGATGCTCAAGTTAGCTTATAACTTAGAAGAAAAAATATATCGAAAATCCATTATAGTTACCGGACAAACTCAAGGTATTTGTAAAAACATTCAACATCGATTTAATGATGTAAAAACATATTGGTTGCCAAACGGCGTGGATGTTAGTTTTTATAATCCTCATGAAGTACAAAGTCAATGGCGAGAGAATAATGGCTTTGCACAATCAGACATTCTATTTCTTTATGCAGGCATTATTGGCTTAGCACAAGGATTAGAAATTATATTACAAGCTGCAGAAAAATTAATATCACAACCTCATCTAAAATTTATTTTGCTAGGCAGTGGCCCGGAAAAAGAAAAACTTCAAAGCTTACAAAAAGAGAAACACCTCTCAAATGTATATTTTTATGATGCAGTATCTAAAGCACAAATGCCTCAAATAGTAAAAGCAGCCGATGTATCGCTAATTCCTTTAAAAAAATTAGAATTGTTTTTAGGCGCTATCCCTTCTAAAATTTTCGAGAATCTTGCGATGGAAAAAGCAGTTATTCTTTCAGTAGATGGAGAGGCACGTGAATTATTTGTAAATCAAGGGCAATGCGCTCTCTTTTCGGAGCCAGAAAACGTAAATGACCTTGTAAAAAATATTGAATTACTGGTAAGCAATCCCGAACTTCGTTATCAACTTGGTAAAAAAGGTAGAGCGTATGTAAATGAACATTTTAATAGAGACACTATTGCTAAAAAATTCTATCAATGTTTAGTATCATTGTAGTAAGTTTAATTAAAATAAGATTGTATTAATATCGTAATATTTCCTAAATGCAAAGTATAAAGCAGATATATCAAAAATTTGGCGCTTATATCCCTTTGCTCATTGCGTTTTTACTACCATTTGGTTTAAACCTAAGTATTTTAATTATTACATGGAGCATTTTATTTGTTTTTTGTGACGACATAAAAAACGCTTGGCATCAACTTAAAAAAAACAATTGGTTTTACATTTTAATTTTGTTTTTCATAGTGCATGTGTTGGGTTATTGGTTTGCTGACAATAAACACGATGCTTTAAATGCCATTGAGATTAAACTTGGATTTTTAGCCTTTCCTATTTTAATATTTTCAATAAATTATTCAGAACTTGAAATAAAAAAAATCATTACCTCATTTGTTTCTGGCAATTTATTAGCAGCCTTCTTTTGCTTATTTAGAGCCACCTATTTATATCTCTTTGAAGACATGAATGCTTTTTTCTATTCAGAATTTTCGTTTTTTATGCATCCAAGTTATTTTGCCATGTATTTAATATTTGGGCAATTAATTGTTATGCTATATTATCCTAAATGGCTTACGCATCTTTCTCAGCTTTATCTTAAAATTAGTTTTATATCTTTAACTTTTCTAATCACTATTTTCTTATGCTCCTCTAAAATGGGCTTAATTACAGCCTTTATATTATTACCTAGTGTATTTATTTATTTATTGTTTCAATCAGGCTATAAAAAGGCTATTGTGCTAGTCTTGTCAGTGTTTGTTTTAGGAATAGTAATTGCCTATAAATTATTTCCAACACCTTTTGAACGTTTAAAATATGCCCTTAAAGTATCAGAGTCTATTTCTACAATAGATAAAACAGATGGCGAAAGCACCGCCGTTCGGGTGTTAATTTGGCAAGAAAGTGTAAAAATTATTAAGCAGCATTTTCTTTTTGGAACAAGTGCTGGAGATGCAAATGACAAACTCGTGCAAGCCTATGAAAAAGAAGGAATGACGGGTGCTTTACGTAAAAAATTAAATGCACACAATCAATTTCTTCAAACTTTTATAGGCACAGGTTTGATTGGTTTTGTGTTATTACTTCTCATAACTATTGGTGTTTTAGTTTTTTCTATCTTTACTAAAAACACTCTCTTAATGCTATTTAGTGCGCTCACTACTCTTAACTTTTTGGTTGAGTCTATGCTTCAGGCACAAGCAGGGTTTATCTTTTTTATATTCTTTTTGTGTTTCCTATTAAAATATAATGTTTCTAATTTTAAAACTAATTCTATTACTCCTAAACCTATATGATACCTTTTTCGCCACCACACATAGATGATAAAATTATTGCAGAAGTTACTGCGGCGCTTAAATCAGGCTGGATAACAACTGGCCCACGCACTAAAACTTTCGAAAAACAAATCACAAGTTATTGTGGTAATCAAGCTACTTTATGTTTAAATTCTGCAACAGCAGGACTAGAAATTATGTTACGCTGGTTTGGTGTTGGCGAAGGCGACGAAGTAATTCTACCAGCATACACCTACTCTGCTACCGCTAATGTTATTATACACTGCGGAGCAAAACCTGTATTTGTAGATGTAAATGCACACGATTTTAATGTTAATGTAACAGAAATCGAGAAAGCAATTAACGAAAAAACAAAAGTCATTATGCCTGTTGATTTTGCTGGTTATCCCTGCGATTACGATGAAATTAACGCATTGACAGTAAAACATAAAAACAAATTTAAACCACACTCCAAAAATCAAGAGTTGTTAGGACGAATTATGGTACTTTCAGATTCGGCACATTCTTTTGGAGCTAATTATAAAGGTAAAAAATGTGGAGCACTCACCGATGTTTCTGTTTTTTCATTTCATGCTGTGAAAAATTTAACTACTGCCGAAGGTGGCGCCATTGCCTTAAACTTCCCTGCCCCATTTGATAATGAAGAAATTTATAAATACTTATGTATCTATACACTTCACGGTCAAAACAAAGATGCGCTGGCAAAAACACAGAAAGGAAATTGGAAGTATGACATTATAGAAGCCGGTTATAAGTGCAATATGACTGATTTAGCGGCTGCCATTGGCTTAATAGAATTGAACAGATACGATGATGACACTCAAGTAAAACGTAAGCAAATTTTTGAAGCATACCATCAAGCGTTTAGTAACCACACTAGATTTCAATTACCTGAATATTCAACAACAAACAAAGAAGGTTGTTATCACTTATACCCATTAAGAATTAAAGACATAACCGAACAACAACGCGACGAAATTATAAAAGAAATTTTTGATTGTGATGTTTCTGTAAATGTTCATTTTATTCCTGTGCCTGCCATGTCCTATTATAAAAACTTAGGTTATGACATAAAAAATTATCCTGTAACGTATGATAATTATAGCCGAGAAATATCCTTACCTGTGTATTATGATTTAACATTAGAACAAGTAAAAACTGTTATTGCTGCTGTTTTAAAATCGGTCGATAAAGTATTATGTTAAAACGATTGTTTGATATTATTGCATCATTATGCGGCTTATTAATTTTAAGTCCCTTATTAATTCTCATTGCACTTTTTATTGTTTTAGGAAGCGGTTTTCCCGTTTTTTATTTACAAAACAGAGTGGGAAAAAATAACCAAGATTTTAAATTATTTAAGTTTAGAACTATGCGAAAAGACTCTGATAAAAAAGGACTATTAACCGTGGGTGGGCGCGATCCTCGAGTAACAGGTATTGGTTATTATTTGCGTAAATATAAACTTGATGAACTCCCTCAATTATTAAATGTATTATTTGGAACCATGAGTCTTGTTGGTCCACGCCCAGAGGTGCGAAAATATGTAAACCTTTATACTACCGAACAACAAAAAGTTTTACAAGCAAAACCTGGTATAACTGATTATGCTTCGATTGAATACTTTAGCGAAAATGAACTATTAGCTCAATCAGACAACCCTGAAAAAACATATATTGAAGAAATTATGCCCGCTAAACTGAAACTCAATCAGCGATACATTAGTGAACAGGGTATCTTAACCGATATTAAGATTATCTTTAAAACAATTGCTAAAATTATTTAACGTATCATTAAGAAACCTCAACAACAGGGTTTATGATTATCCCAACATTTGTTTTACCAAAGCCGATAACACTTTACCATCAGCTCTACCAGCCACTACTTTATTAGCAGCACCCATTACTTTTCCCATATCGGCAGCGCTACTTGCGCCTACCTCGGCAATGGCATTTTTAATAATAGTTTTTAGTTCGTCTTCTGATAATGGTTTTGGTAAATAATCTTCCATCACTTTAGCTTGGGCAAGTTCCACATCTGCTAAATCCTGACGGTTTTGTTGAATGTAAATATCAGCAGTTTCTTTACGTTTTTTATACTCTTTTTGAATAGCTTTTAAAGCGCTCTCTTCAGTTAATCCCTCGGGCGATGTTTTTAATAATAATATCACCGATTTTAAAGCTCTCACAGCTTCTAAGCGTTGCGAATCTTTAGCCAACATCGATGCTTTAACATCTGCATTTATTTTTTCTTCTATTCCCATAATATTCAGTTTTAAACCGCTAAGTTATAAAAGTAAATATTAATTTTATAGTTTTAAACCATAAATAATACACTATGCAATGTACTTGGCCAGGAAATGATGAGCAAATGCTCCACTATCACGACCACGAATGGGGAACACCCGTACACGATGACTTAAAACATTTTGAATTTTTATTACTCGATTGTTTTCAGGCAGGACTTAGTTGGAAAACCATTTTACATCGTCGTAAAAATTTTAAAAAAGCCTTTGCTAATTTTAATTACAAAAAAATAGCTCAATTTAATGACGACGATGTAAAACGTTTGATGAATGATGCAGGTATAATTCGTAATAAGTTAAAAATTACAGGAACTATTAAAAATGCCAAAGCTTTTATCGAGGTACAAAAAGAATTTGGTTCTTTTGATGCCTTTATTTGGCAGTTTACAGAACATAAACAAATTGTTACTAAGGTAAAAACACCTGCCGAAATTAGAGCCACAAGCCCCGAATCGGATGCGATGAGCAAAGCACTAAAAAAAAGAGGGTTTACATTTGTGGGTTCTACCATTTGTTATGCTTACATGCAGGCTGCTGGCATGATTAACGACCACTTAGTAAGTTGTAAAAGATATAAAGAAGTTCAAATCAAAAAATAATAAACACATGCCTTTACTCCATCAAATTATTCACGAACTCGAAACATTTGCGCCTTTACCTTATCAAGAACATTATGACAATAGCGGCTTACTAACAGGTAATCCATCTATGGAAATTACAGGTGCTATTTTAACATTAGATTGTATAGAAGCAAGCATTGACGAAGCCATTGCCAAAAACTGTAACTTAATAATAGCGCATCATCCTATTATTTTTAGTGGTTTAAAACGATTAACAGGTAAAACATATATTGAACGCACCATTATAAAAGCCATACAACATCAAATTGCCATTTATGCTTGCCATACTAATTTAGATAATGTACGTGCAGGTGTAAATAAAAAAATAGCCGATAAAATTGGCTTAGTTAACACTTCCATTCTATCTCCTAAAAAATCGTTACTAAAAAAAATAGTAACCTTTGTGCCATCATCACATGCCGAGCAGGTACGACACCAACTTTGTGAAGCAGGAGCTGGACACATTGGCAATTACGATCATTGCAGTTTTACGCTTGAAGGAACAGGAACATTTAGAGGTAATGAAAATACAAATCCTTATTTGGGAGAGAAAGGCAAACTCAGTTATGAAAAAGAACAGCGATTAGAACTTATTTACGAAACCATACACGAACATCAAATTTTAAACGCCCTTAAGCAAACACATCCTTACGAAGAAGTTGCCTACGATATTTATAACTTAGATAATCAATATCAAAATGTGGGTTCGGGAATGATAGGCGAACTTAAAAATCCCATGTCGGAAATGGCATTTTTAACCCATTTAAAAGCCATTTTTAACTTAAAAATGATAAAACACACCCCTTTTTTAAATAAAACCATAAAAAAAGTGGCACTTTGTGGTGGCAGCGGTAGCTTTCTTTTAAAACAAGCAATAAGTTCAAAATCAGACATTTACATTAGTTCCGATTTTAAATATCACGAATATTTTGATGCAGAAAAACACCTTTTAATAGCCGATATTGGTCATTATGAAAGTGAGCAATTTACCCCCGAAATTTTTTATGAAATTATATCAAAAAAATTTCCTACTTTTGCAACCTATTTAACGGAAATACAAACAAACCCGGTAAACTATTTTTAAACTATGTGTGCTAAGATAAAAGAAAAAATTGATGCTTCTATTGAAGGAAAGTTACGTTCATTATACGAATTACAAACTATTGATTCAAAAATTGACCGTATTCGTACGGTGCGTGGTGAATTACCTTTAGAAGTTCAAGACTTAGAAGATAGCGTAGCGGGCTTAGAAACGCGTGTAAACAATTTAACTGAAGAGTTAGATGGATTAAAAAATCAAGTAGCTGAAAAAACACAAGCTATTAAAGATTTTAACTCAAACATTAAAAAATACGAAGCTCAACAAAACAAGGTTAGAAATAACCGTGAGTACGATGCGATTACTAAAGAAATTGAATTTCAAAAATTAGAAATTCAATTAGCTGAAAAGCGTTTAAAAGAAGCTAAGTTTGCTATTGAGCAAAAATCAGAGATTGTTGAATCATCTCAACAAGATTTTACTGATCGTAAAAAAGATTTAAAAGCTAAAAAAGCAGAGTTAGATGAAATTATTGCAGAAACTGAAAAAGAAGAAAAGGAGTTATTAAAACTGTCTGAAAAAGCAGCAGAAGCTATCGAAGATAGATTATTAAATGCTTACAAGCGTATTCGTTCAAACACACGCAATGGTTTAGCCGTAGTTCGTGTTGAGCGTGATGCTTGCGGTGGATGTTTCAACAAAATCCCACCTCAAAAACAATTAGACATCCGTATGAATAAAAAGATTTTAGTGTGCGAACACTGCGGACGTATTATGGTTGATGAAAATTTAGTTGCAAAAGAATCGTAAGATTTTATGTAAAACATAATATTAAAAAGCTACCTAATTAGGGTAGCTTTTTTAGTATTAATAAACTCTACCTTTTCCTTAATTTTTCATAAAAATCAACATTGTGCTTGTTTTTTGTAACTTTGCCATAATTTTTGATTATAAAATATCATGATGAAATTTACAACCATATACATTTTTTGCTGTCTAATATTTTCGTTAACTGCATTTTCTCAAACTGTAACCGATGCTCAGGGCTTAAAACAAGGTTATTGGAAAAAGAAAGATGAAAAATCAGGCAAATTAATCTACGAAGGATTTTTTAAAGACAATAAACCACAAGGTATTTTTAAATATTACTATCCTTTTGATACCATTAAAGCCATTATGAATTTTAAAGATGATGGAAAAATAGCTTACTCAACCATGTTTCACCCTAATGGCAAAAAAATGGCTTATGGTAAATATATTGGCGAAAACAAAGATTCTGTTTGGACTTACTATGATGAAAACATGGTTCTAATTTCAAAAGAAAGTTTTGTAAATGGTAAAAAACATGGAATGGAGTACGTGTATTTTCCTGATGGTGTGATAAGTGAAGAGCGCTCGTATAAAAATGGCGAACAAGATGGACCTTATAAATTATATTACGAAAAAGATTTAATAAAAACAGAAGGTAGCTATAGTAAAGGAAAAATAGATGGCAAAAACGCCTATTACTTTCCTAATAAAGTTACTGCTGCAGTAGGTTATTATAAAAATGGTGTAAAAGTAGGCCCTTGGATTTATAGAGAAAAAGACGGGAAAGTAAAAGAAAAAGAATTGTTTAAACAAAACGGACAGCAAGCCTCTAAAAAAGAAACCGATGAGTTTTTTAGCAAAAATAAAACTAGTGATGAAAAACCTGTAGATTCTACCAATCAAAAAGCACAACAAAAAACTACCACTCCACAAAAAACAACCAATAGCAAACCTGTTCAAACAAAACCCAAAAGCACTAAGTAATTATGAGTAAGCACGGAAAAGTATTAGTAGCCATGAGTGGCGGAATTGATAGTTCGGTGGCTGCTATGATGTTGCATGAACAAGGCTATGAGGTAATTGGTATAACCATGAAAACATGGGATTATGCCTCATCAGGTAGTAGTAAGCGAGAAACAGGCTGTTGTAGTTTAGATAGCATTAATGATGCGCGCTCAATGGCCGTTTCATTTGGTTTCCCGCATTACATTTTAGATATAAGAGAAGAATTTGGCACACGCATTATTGATAATTTTGTAGATGAATACTTAGCTGGCAGAACTCCTAATCCTTGCGTTTTATGCAACACGCACATTAAATGGGAATCGTTGCTTAAACGTGCCGATATGCTCGATTGCGAATTTATTGCCACTGGACATTATGCTCAAATTCGTAAAGAAAACAACCGAATGGTGGTATCTAAAGGCGTAGATGAAACCAAAGATCAAACCTATGTATTGTGGGGCTTAACTCAAGAAAGTTTAAGGAGGACAATTTTCCCATTAGGTACTTATAAAAAACCCGAGATAAGACAAATAGCCCTAGAATCTGGTTTTGCAGATTTAGCTAAAAAAAGTGAGAGCTACGATATTTGTTTTATACCCGATAATGATTATCGTGCCTTTTTAAAACATCGTTTACCCAATTTAGAAGCAAAAGTAGAGGGCGGCGATTATGTGTTTAAAGGAAAAAAAGTAGGTTCTCATCGAGGCTACCCTTTTTATACAATTGGACAAAGAAAAGGCTTAGATATAGCCATTGGCGAACCTGTTTTTGTAAAAGAAATTATTCCAGAAACAAACACTGTTATATTAGGTGATTTAGAAGATTTAAAAGAAATGGGTATTTATGTGCGCGATTTTAATTTAATAAAATACGCCTCGCTACCACAAGATTATGTGGCGCTTACAAAAATTAGATATAAAGATCCAGGTCGTTTAAGTACGATTAATGAAATAGATAATAAATTAAACATTGTGTTTCATGACGCTGCCACAGGTATTGCACCAGGACAAAGCGCCGTTATATACGAAGGTAACGATGTAGTTGGCGGTGGTTTTATTGATAGAAAACCTTTGAAGAAATTGTAAGAATTATTTTACTTACCTTTTTAAACTTTCTCAATTATAGCAGCATAACCCTGCCCTACTCCAATACACATAGTAGCTAGCGCATATTTTTTATTCTGTAACTGTAATTCAATGGCTGCTGTATTTAATATACGAGTTCCGCTCATACCCAAGGGATGTCCTAAAGCAATTGCTCCACCATTAGGATTAATTCTTGGATCTTTATCGTCTAATTTCCATTGACGTGTACATCCTAAGGCCTGTGCGGCAAAAGCTTCATTTAACTCAATAATATCTATCTCATTCCAAGTGAGACCTGCTTTTTTTAATGCTAAGTTAGCCGCTTCTACTGGTCCTAAGCCCATTATGCGAGGTTCAACTCCTACCACTGCACTACTTACTATTCGAGCAATTGGCTTTAAATTATATGTTTTAATAGCTTTTTCGCTTGCCAATAATATAGCCGCAGCACCATCATTTAATCCAGAAGCATTACCTGCTGTAACTGTTCCCTCTTTTTTGAATGCAGGTTTTAATTTCTGTAACCCTTCTATTGTAGTATTAGGCTTAGAAAACTCATCGGTTTTAAAAGTAATAGGATCTCCCTTTTTTTGAGGAATAATTACAGGAATAATTTCTTTTTCATAGCGTCCACTCGCTACGGCCTTTGCAGCCTTTTGCTGACTCCATAAGGCAAATGAATCTTGATCTTCTCGGCTTATTTTATGTAACTCTGCAACATTTTCGGCTGTTTCACCCATGGCATCTACTCCATACATTTCTTTCATTTTTGGATTAATGAAACGCCATCCAAAACTTGTATCAAACAACTGTTGGTCGCGGCCAAAAGGAGCACTAGCTTTACTCATCACCCAAGGGCCACGAGTCATATTCTCTACCCCACCCGATATCATCAAATCAGCCTCATTTAATTGAATATAACGTGTTGCATCAATGGTGGCACTCAATCCAGAGGCACATAATCTATTAACTGTTTGCCCTGGAACTGTGATTGGTAAGCCAGCCATTAATGAAGCCATTCGAGCTACGTTTCGATTATCTTCACCAGCTTGGTTGGCACAGCCCAAAATAACATCAACTACTTGAGAAAAATCAACAGAAGGATTTCTCAACATTAATTCTTTTAAAACAATAGTGGCTAAATCATCTGTTCTAACAGTAGATAAAGTACCTCCAAAATTACCAATAGCGGTGCGAACTCCGTTTATAATATAAGCTTGTTGCATCATATAATTTAAATTAATAGCACAAAAATATTCTTTTTATTGTTTTTACTCACTAAAAAGTGCTTTTTAATAAATTAAGTTTATTTCACACACTAAAAACAAGCATTTTTCGTTAATTTGTAGTGTAAAAACAAGCATTACTCTGTTAAAACTAAAACATATTTTATCCTTCATAATGGTGGGCTTTATACTATTTAAAGCCAATGCACAATTAAATCCTCCTCAATTAAGATGTGTTTCTGTTGCTGGAACTAATAGCGTAACGCTTAATTGGGTAATTCCACCCGATCCATCGGGTATATTTACCGCCTATCAGATATGGGTTTCGCCTTTTGCGGCTAGTGGATATACCTTAGCTGGAACAATCAATAGCTATACCCAATCATCGTTTACACAATCGCCTGCAAATGGCAACTCGCAAGCCCAATATTATTATATGACTACAATTAGTAGTGCTGGAACCAACACCTCAGTACCTTCTGATACTTTAAGATCACTTTTTGTAAATGTATCGGGTGGTGCTATTAATGGGGTTTCAAATATAAATTGGAATGTGATGCACACACCACTCTTACCAAGTGCAGCTCCAAGTTATACCTTATCACGTGAGTACCCTACTGGAACTTGGACAACCATTTATACAGGTAATAAACAGAATTATAAGGACACCATTTATTTATGTAAAGTATTTTATAACTATAAAGTAGAAATGGCGGATGCCCTAGGTTGTATATCTACCTCCAATATTAAAGGTGATACTTGCAAAAACATTCAAGCTCCACCTATCCCAATCTTAGACTCCGTATCGGTAAATGCCAGCGGACAAGTAGTGATGGGTTGGTCTCCATCGTCGGCTAGTGATGTTACTTGCTATGTAACCTATAGTGTAAATGGAGGTTTTTTAACAGGCATTGATACTTTATGCGGCAATGGCAACACTACTTTTATAGTTCCTAATACCAATCCAGGAAATGCTTCGGAAAGTTATTGTATAGCTGCAAAAGATAGTTGCGGAAACTATAGTATTCCAAGTGTCACACACAATTCAATTTTTTTAAGCGACCCTACTTATGATTTATGTTCTCGCACAAGTCAGTTAAACTGGACAGCTTACTCTAATTTAAAAGGTGGTGTTTTACGTTACGACGTTTACTGCTCAATAAATGGCGGTACATTTTCATTAATTGGAAACACAACTGGTACTACGTTTTCACATCCTAACCTAACACCAGGTGCTAATTATTGTTACTATGTTAGAGTATGGAATATACCTCAAACTATAAGCGCAAGTTCAAACAGAAAATGCTTTGTCGCTACGGGGTTACCTGCTCCAGCTTATGTTTACATTAACGCCGTAAATGTTATCCCACAAAGCAAACAAGTTGAAGTAACATATAGTGTTGATAATACAATTTCTTATAAGGGATGTAATATCTATAAATCGAGTGATAATGGACAATCATTTACCAAAATTGGTTTCGTTAACTCAAGTACTAATCCTGTAGTTTTTACAGATACAGATGTAAAAGTAAATGACAAGAATTACTATTATAAAATACAAGTTTTAGATAGTTGCAATAATCCTAGCGTATGGAGTGATAGCTCTAAGACCATTTTACTTCATGTTACACATAACAAAGAAAACAAGTTTTACAATACCCTTTCATGGGATGATTATTCACTGTGGAATGCGGGTGTAGAGTCTTATAACGTGTATCGCGCTATTGATGGAAATTATGATCCAACTCCTGTTACCAATATTCCATTTGGAACACGTTTTTTTGTAGATTATATTGGCGATTTCACTCCTAATCAAGGCAAGTTTTCTTATTATATAGAAGCTATTGAAAACAATGGTAATGTTTATGGTTTTAAAGATAAAGCCACTTCAAATGAAGCTGATGCTTATGTAGAAGCTGATATTTTTGTTCCTAACGCATTTTCACCAAAAGGAAAAAATAATATTTGGTTACCTATTACTCAGTATGTTGAAAAAACAGACTATAAGGTAAGTGTATTTAACCGCTGGGGAGAAAAAGTATTTGAAACAAACAGCGACACAGAAGGCTGGACAGGCAATAATGCCACAGACGAAGTGTATATTTACATTATTGAGTATAAAAATGCCCGCGGAGAATATATTCAACTTAAAGGACATCTTACCTTATTAAAATAGTTTATTCCAAACAGAACTATAATTTGGCATTATTTCTTTTTCAAAATTCTCAAACTGCATGATTAAAATCATTCATTAGAAAATAAAAACGATATATGTTTGTTTTTTAAAAAATAAATAGGACAAAATTGTCCTATTTACTTAATGTAAGTATATTTGTTTTAATTCAATCTTTTGAAATATAAATATGGTAACACAACAATTAATAAATCCTAAAAGCATCGCTGTAATTGGTGCATCAGAAAACACTAGCAAGCCTGGAGGGAAAGTAATACAAAATTTAATAGACGGAAAATATAAAGGCATATTATATGCCGTAAATAACAAGCCTGTGAATTTTAAGGGTGTGCAATATGTTTCAAATATCGATCAAATAGAAAGCTTAGATTTAGCTATTATTTCAATTCCTGCTAATCAATGTTTAGATACCGTAAAACGATTAATTGCAAAAGGTACTAAGGCGTTCATCATATATTCAGCAGGATTTTCGGAAGCGGGAGAAAATGGGAAAGATTTAGAACAACAATTAGTAGCCATGATTAATAAAGCAAATGCTACCCTAATTGGACCAAACTGTATTGGTGTTATCCATGAAGCCTACAAAGGTGTATTTACCACGCCAGTTCCTCAATACGATAAATTAGGTTGCGAGCTTATCTCAAGTTCTGGAGCAACAGCTGTATTTATTATGGAATCGGCATTACTCACTGGCTTAAAATTTTCAAATATTTATTCTATTGGTAATGCTTCGCAAACTGGTGTTGAGGAAATTCTAGAATATATGGACGTACATTTTGATGCTAAAACAAGTCCAAAGGTAAAACTACTATATTTAGAAAACATTAAAAATCCGTTTAAGTTTATAAAGCACACCATCTCATTACGAAAAAAAGGTTGTCGAATTGCTGCTATTAAATCTGGGTATTCTGAGGCTGGAGGAAGAGCTGCCTCGTCGCACACAGGCGCATTAGCCACCTCAGATACAGTTATAAGAGCACTATTTAAAAAGTGTGGCATTGTATATTGCAGTAGCAGAGACGAATTAGTAGCTGTAGCTAGTGTCTTTCAATCCAAAGAATTAGACGGAAAAAATGTAGCTATTATCACTCATGCTGGTGGTTCGGCAGTTATGCTTACCGATGCGTTAACTAGTAATGGTATGAATGTTCCACCTTTTAATCCTAAAGACACAAAAGATTTATTAAAAAAATTAAACCCTGGCTCATCAGTAAGTAATCCTATAGATTTTTTAGCAACTGGCACTGCCGAACAACTAGGAGAGATTATAGATTTTTGTGAAACATATAATGCCGTAGATGCTATGGTTGTTGTATTTGGTAGCCCAGGATTATTTAATGTAAAAGATGTATATGAGGTGTTAGATACTAAAATGAACACTTGCAAAAAACCAATATTTCCTGTATTACCATCTTTAATTAATGCTGAAAAAGAAATAAAACAATTCTTAGCAAAAGGGAGAGTTAATTTTCCAGATGAAGTAAATTTAGGAAAAGCCTTAGCTCATGTTTTTAAAGCCAATGAAATATTATTTGAGAAAGCTTCACTCCCAGAAATGGATTTAATTACTATTCGCGAAATTATTAATACTTCTTCAAATGGTTTCTTAAGCCCAGAAGTATGTAGAGAATTATTAGAAGCTGCTGGTATTGACATTGCTCAACAAAAAAACATGACCGAAGACAAACAAATTACCAGCATTAAAAAAACAATGCGTTTTCCAATCGTTATGAAAGTAACGGGGCCTGTTCATAAAACAGAGGTTGGAGGTGTAATACTAAATATTGCCGACGAAAAACAAGCCCTTGATGCCTTTTATCGTTTAATGAAAATTCCAGGAGCCAAAGGCGTATTAGTACAAGAAATGGTAAAAGGCGAAGAGCTTTATTGTGGAGCCGTTAAACAAGGTGATTTTGGACATGTTGTGTTATGCGGCTTAGGAGGCATCTTTTTGGAGTTACTAAATGACACATCTTCGGCTTTAGCACCTATATCTTACAAAGAAGCAACAGCTATGGTTGAATCCTTAAAAGGATATCCTCTCATAGAGGGCTATAGAAATAGAAAAGGATTGAATAAATCAAAATTTATAGATATTGTGATGCGTGTGGGAGCGCTAGTACATATTGCTCCTGAGATTGTGGAATTAGACTTAAATCCCATACTAGCGGATGATAAACAAACGATAGCGGTTGATGTTAGAATTAAAATAGATAAAAACAAACACGACTAATTAATCAAAATGTTATGACTGTAACTTGTCATAAAAACGTTTCACATCAACCTCTGGATGTAAATTTTGATTTTGTAAGAGATGCTGTGTAAATTGTTTTGCAAAATAAGGTGCTAACATAACTGCTTTAGTTCCAAAACCATTAAACACCAAAAGATTTGTATAGATTGGATGACGACCTATAACAGGTCTTCTATCTATAACTGATGGTCTAACGCCAGCCTGATGTTCAATAATTTGATATGGTAGCTTGATTACTTCTTCAAACTTCTCAATCAAGAATTGTTTTCCTTTTTCGCTTGGTATATCATTCAAATTTTCCCAGTCGTAGGTTGCACCAATTTTGTACGTGTGATGACCAAGTGGCAACATAAAAAATCCAGTAGTTAAAATATCACGCTCAAGATTAATTCCCTCACAATAAATAGTTAATGTTTCGCCTTTTACAGGCTTCATAGGAACGAAATTAAAATAAGGTTGTTGGCTAATCAAATGGCCATCACAAAAAATAATTTGCGAAGCATTCAACGATTCATAAGCAATCTCTAATTCGTGAATTTTTAAATGATGATAATTAAATGTATGCTGAGTGTAAGCATTATTTTGTATTAAGTATTGCTTAGTTAAATCTAAAAAGAGTGGGATATTGATATTTCCTGCTTGTAACACTTTAGAATATGATGCTACAGTGTAGTGATGATTTAACGGATATTGCTTATAAATAGTATTATCAAGATATTGATTTCCTTCGATTGCTTTTTTTAACCAAAGGCGTTCTTCTTGTTCTTCGGTAAACGATTTAATAATGGAACGTTGATGTACAAACGATGATTTAAATTGTTCTTCCCAGTATGTATAAAATAAATTTAGCTCAGGCAATAACTCATCTGCCAACCAACTTTTAGTTAATCGTTTAAATACAATTGGATTCCAAGCACCACCAGCCACACGAGAGCATTGTGATAGTTTTGGGTTATCAATTACCATAACCGAACAACCCGTTTGCATAAGAGATAGCGCTAAAACAGAACCTGCTAAGCCTTGTCCAACAATTAAATACTGATATGATTTATTTTCTTGAGGGTGCAATGTATCCTACTTTCATACCTCGGTAGGCACTCGAAAAGTACAAAATTAATCGAACTCCGTACACCATTTGCACCTGATTATAATCACAAAATATTTGACCACCAATCCCTATATCGTACTTAAGTTTATATATTGCTTCTAACACAGCATACCCACCTACTTCGCTATATACTAAACTCAAGTTATAATGCGTAGAGTCTTTCAATGGTCTTCTAAAATAAGACAAAGAAGGTCCTGCAAATGCAGATAAATTAAACTTATTGGCTTCTTTACGTAAACCATAACCTAAATGGAAACTATAATTATTGGCGGCGGTATAATCTCTTCCACTTAAAAAACCTCCTACACGCCAATAGTGCTTCTTGATATGAAAACTAAAATCAACCCCAATATTTTTCTCATCTTTTGGCCACTTGCTATTATAACTTGCTCCTGCTCCTATACTTAACCAATTATTATATACTCTATATCTTTTATCATCATACACTATTTCTTTTTTAGGATCATAAGCGCTCGTATCTTTTTGAGCAAAACCTAATTTTAAAAGTGTAGTTAAAAAAACAAGTATGTAGATGTGTTTCAAGGCAACGAATATACTAAACAATTATATAATAGTTGAACTCAAAATATACTTTAGCAATTCTATAACAAGCTAAAATCCTTTCAAAATATGAAACTTCAACAAAATATTATTGAGCCATAATCCAAGCATTTGGATAATCTGCCTTTACTGTAGTTAACATGGAGTTGGCATCTTCTTTAGAGTCAAAACCTCCACAGCTTACAACGTGTAATCCCTTTTGGTTTACACCACTTATGCCTGCACGAATTTGTTTTTTATTGAGTTCTTTTACTAATCTTCTAGCATTACTCTCTACACCAAAACACCCCATCACAACTTGATATTTTCCTACAAAACTTTTCGGAGAATGCTCCACAACGTTGTTAGTTTTCATACTAGTAGATGTTTCATTAGTATTTGCAATTATCACTTTACCTGTTTCTACTAATTTAAAAGTAGCATATCCATTGGCATCTACAATTAAACCTTCAGGTTTTAATTCATTAATAAAAACTAAACTTTCTTGTTTTATATTATGAGGAATATAAGTTTTTTCTGGCGAATAAAATGGATTGACTGAGGACTCAACAATTGGCTTAAGAGGTTGCAACTGCACTGCTACAAAGAAAAACAAAAGAAAAAATGGTATTGCTAAAGTTAAGGCTACCATTTTTGTATATGATTTTTTACGAACGGTTACAGCAGGTTCGGCTACAGGCTTTCTATCTTCAAATTGTGGAGTTACAATTGGTTTTTCGGGTTCTATAACAAGTTCGCTTGTCATTACTGGCTCCAAACCAAAGGTGTCTAATAAAAAATTAATATTTGCCTTTGCCTCAAAACGTAAATTAGATTCTGCATCAATATATAATAAGCCTATATTTTCCAATTCAAAGCGTTTTTTAGCTTGAAGCAATGATTGTATATAGTTTTTATAATCTTGTATTTGTTTATCGGCTTCCGAAACGGTAAGTTGATTTTTTTCCATTAAAGCCGTACTTAATAAACCGTCATTATGAACGAGGTTTTTATTAAATAAAACATGCTTATTAGGCGGGTACAATAAATTATTTCCTTTACTAAAACCCGCACTATATTGCCTAGCAACAAAACCTCCAAAATTTGGAATAATCACACAGTCGTGTTTATACAACAACTCGGCAACTAATTGGGTTATTTGAGTAAAATACAACATTTTTAAGCCTTTAAATGTACTAGTTTTTTAACGGTTTACGTAGCATAAAAATAATAAAAACACCCTTAAAACACTAATTATTTAAGAATCAATTATTTAAAAGAAATCAACAAAAGTTATGGTTTATACTAGATGAATCGTAAAATATGGCTTTAAAAAATTGATTGGAATAATTAAAGATTAGTTACTTTTGCGCTCCATGTTAAAACTTATTCATTTTACATATATTGCTTTAACAAGTTTTCTATTTATAGGGATTCAACCAGCTTTTTCACAAAAAGATGAACCCGAAGCAAAAGAACTCATCACTAAAATGATTAAATCCATTCGTGATGTAGAGCGCCTAAAATACAGTTTAAAAATAATTGAACGTGGAAAGAAAGGATTTAATCACTACGAATCTTCTGTAAAATTAAACCGAAAGCCTCGCAAAGTTTATTTATATATTAAAGGGATAGAGGTGCTATGGGTTGATGGCTGGAATAACAATAAAGCTTACGTTAATCCCAATTCCTTTCCGTATATGAACTTAAGTTTAGATCCGCTAGGTTCATTAATGAGGCAAGACCAACATCACACATTATATGAGATGGGTGTAGATTATTTTGCTAGTATTATCGAATATATCTCTTTGAAATACAATAGTAGGTTTAATGAAATTTTTAAATACGAAGGCGAAGAACGTATCAACAACCGACCTTGCTATAAAATTACCATAGATAACCAAGATTTTACTTATGAAAATTATACTGTAGGCGACAACGAAAGTATTACCTCGATAGCCCGAAAACTACATGTAAGCGAATACATGATTGTAGAAAAAAACACGAAGCTGAAAGATTATTTTGATATTTTAAAGAAAGGACAAGTGTTAAAAGTACCATCGGCATACGCTAAACATGTTACACTATATATCGACCAATTGTACTTTTTACCAATTAGTGTAAAGATAAACGACGATAAAGGGTTATTTGAACAGTATGATTATTTCTTTATGCAAGTAAATCCAAAGATTGATGATGCTGAATTTACGAAGGATTATAAAGGTTATAAATTTTAAAACTAGTATATTTGCAAAAAAATTATTGTGTCGGCAGTTATTATTACAAATAATTTAATTCTCATGCAACGGGTTATTGACGAAATAAAAACCTGTTACGACCCCGAGATACCTGTAGATATTTGGGAATTGGGCTTAATATACGAACTCGATTTGAACGACGATAATGAACTAAAGGTTACAATGACATTAACCTCGCCAAACTGCCCAGTTGCCGAAACTTTACCTGCCGAAGTAGAAAACAAGCTTAAACTTTTACCTGAAATAAAATCAGCCGAGCTAAAACTCACCTTTGAACCAACTTGGACCAAAGACATGATGAGTGAAGTAGCCCAACTCGAACTTGGCTTTATGTAATTGTAAATTACTTTTTTTGACAAACAACTTTATCTTATTTTTTTATTAATTGTATATTTATAGCATTGATAAAATTTTTGAGATATTTATTTTGTGCTGTTTTAATTGCGTCGTGTTTTGTTTCTGTAGCTCAAGAAGATGGAGGAAAACAGTTGCGTGTACGCCGAAAAAATCCACGTGTTAAAACACGTGTAGGTATTTCGCCTGTTGTGGGTCTTTATTTTGCCAATAAAAATCACACTTCTTCTCCAAAACCTAAAATGGCTTTTAATATTTCATTAAAAGAAGAGATTAGATTAAACTCAAAAAACACTGATTTTTTAATGCTCGGTATTGAGTACATGTACCACGGTGTTAGTTTTAACTCTTATTATTTTTATAGTGATAGTTTGCAACTATATACCAAAAACAGAATGCGCTATAAATATCACCTCAATATTCAAGAACTAAATTTTCCGATATTACTGAAACACTCTTTTCAAAAAGAAACAAATACCCTTGTCTCGTCTTATATATTTACTGGATATAGTTACCGAAGATTATTATCCTGTAATTTAAAAGTAGATGAAGACGGCAATATAATAGAACAAAAGCCTGAACGTTTGGTGTTTAAAAACCCAGGGCTTAGCAAAGTAAATAACTCTTTTTTATTGGCAGGTATCGGAATTCAAAAAAACACATTGCTCCGCCACAATGCTATTTATGGCGAACTCCAATTCCGATATAGCCTTTCTCCTTTTTATTTTTCAGAACCCTTTACAGCTAGTAGCTTATATATAAACGGGCATTTTGTTTTTGTAACCATTGGCTTTAAGTTTTAATGAATATTGCCTTACATAAAACTATAACTAGCATACAAGGAGCTATAACATTGCCTGGCTCTAAAAGTATAAGCAACCGTGTGTTGATGATAAAGGCATTATCTGGATTAGACTTTAATATTGAGAATTTATCAAACTCAGATGATACACATTTACTTCAAGAGGCACTCCATTCTTATCCGCACAATTCAGTTATAAATATTGGCCATGCTGGTACCGATATGCGTTTCTTAACCGCATTTTTAGCATTAAAAGCAACCTCTATACAATTAACAGGCTCCGAACGAATGCTGCAACGCCCAATTAAACCATTAGTGAGTGCTTTACAATTACTTGGTGCCGACATTTCCTATACAAATATAGAAGGATACCCACCTTTATTAATTAAAGGGAGAAGCATAAAGGGTGGGTATATATCTGTACAAAGTGATATAAGCAGTCAATTTATTTCTGCATTATTATTAGTAGCGCCTTATTTTGAAAACGGTCTTCAACTAGAACTTAAAGGCAACATTGTTTCAAAACCTTATATAAATATGACCATTGAGATAATGAAACAATTTGGAGCACAAGTAACTTGGCAAGATCATCTCATAAAGGTTGAAGCCAAAGCATATTCTTATCCTCATAAAACTTACACTATTGAAAGTGATTGGAGCGCTGCTTCCTATTATTATAGCATTGTAGCGCTATCTAAAATTGGAACACAATTAACATTAAAATATTTAAGCAAAAACTCATTACAGGCAGATGCAGCATCTGATAGCCTATTTTTAAAATTTGGAGTAACAACTAAGTACCTAAATAATTATGAAATTGTACTTGAAAAAACGGCAGACCAACACACGGCTTATTTTCAATATGATTTTACCGATGCTCCTGATATTGCACAAACCATCGTATGTACCTGTATTGCACTCAATATCCCTTTTAAAATTAATGGGCTTCAAACCTTAAATATTAAAGAAACAAACAGAATAGATGCTTTAAGAAACGAATGGCTAAAAGCTGATATACAATTAGATGCAACATTAAACTCAATGGAGTTCAATAAGCACATTTCTCCTATTCAATTTGTTGCCAACCTTAAAACCTATAACGATCACCGCATGGCTATGAGCTTTGCACCTTTAGCCTTAATAACAAACCTTGTGATAGAACATGCCGATGTGGTTTCAAAATCATATCCTCAATTTTGGGAGCATTTACATTACATTGGAATTAAACATCAAACAATATGAGTTTTACAGATATTATTAGCACGATTGGCGTTTCGCTGATTCTTTTAGCCTTTTTCTTAAATACATTTAGTTATTTATCAGCAACACACAAATGGTATTTTATTCTCAATATACTTGGTGGAGCCTTTGCTTGTTATGGAAGTTATTTATTACAATCTATTCCATTTATAATACTAGAAGCTACCTGGACCATCGTAGCTATTTTAGGATTAATTAAAACCATAAAATCATAAACAATAACATGTTTAAAAATATAATACGTTTAGCTCATACAATTATGAGGTAAATTGTATATTTGTTTTACATAAAATAAAAAAATAAACACAATGGCTTACAATTTATTAAAAGGAAAACGTGGAATTATTACTGGTGCATTAGACGAAAACTCTATTGCTTGGAAAGTGGCACAAAAATGCCATGAAGAAGGCGCCACTTTTACATTAACCAATGCGCCAATTGCAATGCGCATGGGAGAAATCAACAAATTAGCTGAGCAAACTGGGTCAAAAATTATTCCAGCTGATGCTACCAATATGGAAGAATTGGAAAAACTTTACACCGAATCGATGCAAGTACTTGGTGGAAAAATTGATTTTGTATTACACTCTATTGGTATGAGCGTAAATATTCGTAAAAACATTCCTTATACCGAATTAAATTACGACTTTTTTCAAAAAGGGATTGACGTATCTGCTTTATCATTTCATAAAATGCTAGCAGCAGCGCATAAATTAGATGCTTTAAACGAACACGCATCTGTTGTTGCCTTGTCGTATATTGCAGCACAAGAAACATATCCTTTCTATACCGATATGGCCGATATTAAATCTATGTTAGAAAGTATTGCCCGTACATTTGGCTACCATTACGGCAAACAAAAGAAAGTGCGTATTAATACCGTTTCTCAATCTCCTACCAAAACTACCGCAGGAAATGGCATTAAAGGGTTTGAAGATTTCTTCACATTTGCAGATTTACAATCGCCATTGGGCAATGCTAGTGCCGATGATTGTGCTAACTACTGTGTTACTCTTTTCTCCGACCTTACACGCATGGTAACTATGCAAAATTTATATCATGACGGAGGATATAGTTACACTGGTATTAGTACCGAGGTAATTAACCGTTTCTCAGAATAATACAACCTTTTTAAATCAAAATGCTCTTTGGGTAATACTACATGAAAACATATAGTTTAAATATTAGCCCCGAAGAGCATTTTGATTTTGACACCTTCTCTATCACCAGTACCGAAAGTGTTTTTAAAGTCATTCATGAACTAAATGAGGAACTAAACATCAAATTAGAACTTTGTGAACTATTAGAATTTACACATAAAGAAGGTGAGGAATTTTACTTCCCACTCTACTCTTTTTACCACGAAGATTTGAATATTGAGTTTAATATTCTTCCAAACCAAACCTCATTTCAACCCCAATCAGCTAAAGAAAAAGCCAATACTGACTTATTTTCTGGCAACATTGAGCATACCACCAAACTCATTCCCGAATTAGAAAAAACGGATTACTTTTTAATTATTAAAGGAGATAACCGCTACATGTACAATCATCAAATTTTTGAGGCTATCAAACTTAATCCGTCATTTATCTTGGTAAGCGAAATCCATTTTGAACATCTAAAAGATAAAAAGGCAAAATATAATTTATTGTTCTAGCCTATCTTCTTTTAGACCTAAAAAACTGTGTTACAATCTCCGAACATTCTTGTTCTAACACCCCCGAAACTACCGTAGTTTTAGGATGCAAAACAGCCTGTTGTAACATGGAATAACCTCGTTTTTTATCGCTTGCACCGTACACAATTTTTGTAATTTGACTCCAAGCCAATGCTCCGGCACACATCACACAAGGTTCTAATGTAACATAAAGCGTACACTCGGTAAGGTATTTGCCCCCCAAGGCGTTAGCAGCTATGGTTATAGCTTGCATCTCGGCATGAGCCGTAACGTCGTTCAAATGTTCAGTATAATTATGAGTCCTTGCTATAATTT
Source organism: Bacteroidota bacterium (assembly GCA_963169355.1). Taxonomy (GTDB): domain Bacteria; phylum Bacteroidota; class Bacteroidia; order B-17B0; family Aurantibacillaceae; genus UBA4416. The sequence continues at coordinate 24,389 of CAUJCR010000047.1, forward strand.
TATTATCTGCTACCACTATTGCACCCACAGGCACTTCATCAAGCACCAAAGCTTTTTGAGCTTCCTTTAATGCTTCACGCATAAAATATTCGTCGGTATAGGGTTGCATTTTACTAAGCCATCAATAAAACCACATTTACTAACATTACATTCTTTCAGGAACTTTAATTCCCAAACATTTCATACCACTATTTATAATTTGAGCCGTAGTTTCCGAAAGTTTGATACGCAACTGTTTTACTGGTTCGTGTTCTTCTTTTAATATCGGGCACTCGGTATAAAACTGATTGAAGAGTTTTGTTAAATCATACACATAGTTAGCAACTACAGCTGGGTTATACGTTTCGGCCGCGTCTTCTAATGTTTTTGAGAAATTATAAATCATCTTTATAATTTCTCTTTCTTTTTCATGTAACTCAAGACTATTATCAATAACAATAGCTTGAGTATCTTGATTGTATTTTCTTAAAATTGATTTTATTCGGGCATGTGTGTATTGAATAAAAGGTCCTGTATGACCATTAAAATCAATACTTTCTTTAGGGTCGAATAACATTTTCTTTTTAGGATCCACTTTTAAAATAAAATATTTTAAAGCCCCTAAACCTATCGTTTGATACAAATCTTCTAGCTCAGCTTCTGTAAAACCTTCTACCTTCCCCAACTCTGTTGTTGTTTCTTTGGCCGTTACAATCATTTCGTGCATTAAATCATCGGCATCAACAACGGTTCCCTCTCTACTCTTCATTTTTCCTTCTGGTAACTCTACCATGCCGTAGCTAAGATGATAACATTCTTTAGCCCAGTTGTGTCCTAATTTCTCCAAAATTTTAAATAAAACTTTGAAATGGTAGTCTTGTTCATTCCCAACTGTATAAATCATTTGTGAGATACCTGGAAACTCTTTGTAACGTTCGATAGCGGTACCAATATCTTGTGTGATATATACCGATGTGCCATCGCTCCGTAATATTATTTTCTCATCTAGTTTATCGGCTGTTAAATCAATAGCCACACTTCCGTTTTCTTTTTTATAAAAAACGCCCTTATTCAGCCCTTCTTGCACAACTTCTTTCCCTAATAAATAGGTGTTACTTTCATAATACGTTTTATCAAACTCAACCCCCAACTGTTTATATGAAATTGCAAATCCATCATACACCCAACCATTCATTGTTTTCCATAATTCTAGAGTATCTTTATCTCCAGCCTCCCATAGGCGTAATAAATCCTGTGTTTGTTGCATAATGGGCGCTTGTTTTTCTGCCTCCTCTTTACTTACTCCTTTTTCAATTAGCGCTTGCACTTGTTGTTTATAGGCTTTGTCAAACTCCACATAATATTTTCCAACTAAATGGTCGCCTTTTATCCCCGATGATTGAGGCGTTTCTCCATTGCCAAATAATTTCCACGCAATCATACTTTTGCAAATATGAATACCACGATCGTTTACTAAATTTACTTTAATTACTTCGTGGCCTTGCGTTTGAATAATATTAGCTACCGAATAACCTAATAAATTATTGCGTATGTGTCCTAAATGCAATGGTTTATTTGTATTAGGCGACGAGTACTCTAGCATGATGCGCTTGCCAGTGCTAAGTGGTGCTTTAAAACCATATTGTGGGCTGTGAGTAATTATTTGCAGTTGCTTAAGCCAAAACGAGGAAGTGAACGATAAATTTAAAAAACCTTTTACAACATTAAAAGTTGCCAAATCGGTATTAGTTTGCAATAATTCTTGCCCAATCATTTCGCCTGTTTTTTCAGGGCTAGCCTTTGCTGCTTTAATATATGGGAAAGTAACTAAGGTAAAATCACCTTCAAACTCTTTTTTAGTTTTTTGTAACACAACTTCACTTACCTGTATATTTAAACCAAAAAGTTTATTTACAGTTTGTGCAATACTTTGTGATAAGTACAATTCAATATTCATACAGCAAAAGTAAGTATAATTTAGCTTTTACAAGTCATTTATCCGCTAATTTAGTTGAACCTAAATTACGCATGAGCAATTTTATGACGAGCCAAAATAAACCGTAAATTTGTTTAACTTATTATAAAAAAGATGAAAGAGAAACTACTTGCCTTTGAACGACTACTAAATATCATGGATGACTTGCGTGCCAAATGCCCTTGGGATATTAAACAAACCATGGAATCATTAAGACATCTTACAATTGAAGAAACATACGAGTTAAGCGATGCTATTTTAAAAAATGATAAAAACGAAATAAAAAAAGAATTAGGCGACTTGATGTTACATTTAGTTTTTTACTCGAAAATAGCGAGCGAAACTAACGACTTTAACATTGCAGATGTGATTAACTCACTTTGCGAAAAAATGATTTTTAGACATCCTCATATTTATGGCGACACCAAAGTTTCTGATGCAGACGAAGTTACACGTAACTGGGAAAAATTAAAGCAAAAAGAAGGCGACAAAGGTGCCTTATCGGGTGTACCCAACAGTATGCCCTCTTTACTTAAAGCCTTACGCATACAAGATAAAGCCAGAGCCATTGGATTTGACTGGGAAAAACCTGAACAAGTGTGGGATAAAGTACAAGAAGAATTACAAGAATTTAAAACCGAAGTTGACCACGGCAATAAAGAAAAACTAGAAGCCGAATTTGGAGATGTATTATTTTCATTAATCAACTATGCTCGTTTTCATCACATTAATCCTGAAGACGCTTTAGAAAAAACCAATCAAAAATTTATTTATCGTTTTAACTATATGGAAAAAAAGATAAAAGAACAAGGTAAAACGTTAGCGCAATCATCGCTTGATGAAATGGATGTGTATTGGAACGAAGCCAAAAAACACGAACATTTATAAACACTCGTTTAAGAAATAAAATAGTTATAAACCCCATAAACAAGTTGCATTGAACAATCATCAGCTAAAAATAAAAACCATGAAAATGGTACTACTTGTTGGGGTTTTACTCATGGGCATAAAATTTTTAGCCTATTTTATTACACACTCAAGCGCCATTTTAACAGATGCTTTAGAATCTGTCGTAAATGTATTGGCAGGTGTGTTAGCATTATATAGTTTATACTACGCCGCTAAGCCTAAAGACGAAGATCATCCTTACGGGCACGGAAAAATTGAATTCATATCAGCTGGTGTAGAAGGTGGCATGATTACACTCACTGGTATTATCATGTGCGTAAATGGTATTATGTCTTTCTTTTATCCTCATAGCCTCACCTATGTGGACATTGGTTTTTATCTTACCCTTTTATCGGGTATCATCAACTATATTTTAGCAAAAATTTTAATTCGTCAAGGTACACGCCTTCACTCCTCAACGCTTGTTGCCGATGGTAAACATTTGCTGACAGATACTTGGAGTAGCCTAGCTTTGGTAATAGGCTTAGTGATTATTTATTTTACCCAATGGTTTTGGTTAGATTATGTCATCACTATTTTACTTGGTTGCTTAATTATGTACACAGGAGTTCAACTTATTAAGGAATCTATTTTTAATTTATTAGATAAAATAGATTATACCAAAATAGAAAAACTAATCAGTATTTTAAACAACAGCCGCCGAGAAGCTTGGATTGACATTCATAATTTACGGATATTGAAATATGGTTCCGTAATTCATGTAGATGCACACCTTACATTACCTTGGTATTTTTCATTAGAAGAAGCGCATAAAGAAGTAGATGATTTAGATAAAATTGTGAAACAAGCCTTGAATCAAGAAATAGAATTTTTTATTCATACCGACCCTTGTATTAGCAACTCATGTACGATTTGCTTAATTAAAGATTGCAAAGTAAGAAAACAAGCATTTGTAAAGAAACTAGACTGGAATATGCAGAACATTTTACCCGATCATAAACATAAGGCTTAGTAGGTAAAGAATGCTGTAAGTACCGCTATTTTTTTTTGGGGGATGATTGGTTACAATTACACTCCATTTAACTGCATTCTAAACTCCCTTAGTAATACCTTAATGTAAAAAAAAATTATAAAACATGACTCCCCCTTTTGATACATTTTGATAAAATAGTATATTTGAAAAACAAAAGATAACTCCACAGTTTCATTCTTAAATAGGCCCTTTAACCCTCTAATCATGAAATGTAAATGGCATACATAAGATTTAATTTCGGCTCAGATAGAAATGATATTTCAAGCAAGATTGCAAATGAGCTTGAAGACAAAATAGATAGTCTATTGTCAAAGTTTGAATTAGCCTACGATGACTTTTTTAAAATAATAATGGAAAAAGTTATCGGATTTAGTATTTCAAGTTCCAATATGGATAGGGAGCCAGAAAAAAGAGAAAATCTCATTACAGGTAAAACGTCATATCGAATCTCAAACTTCTTCTTTCGACTTGACTTGGACAATCATGGGCGGTCATTCCTTAAAGGGAATTCAATCATCTTGAAAGGGAATCTAAACTTTCGGAAAGACAATCTAGGCTACGATTTTAATGATGTAGATATTAGCGATTTTTATCTTACAACTGATACAGATACACAATCATACGAAATCTATCTAAACGGAACTGCTGATTACAAAAACAAGAATAAGGCACAATATTATCAATCGAACGGAGCCAATTTGATTACGCTTGATTTGGCAACAAATGTTCCATTCATAGTCAATCCAACCAAGTTCAAAAATTTTGCAAGTAATTGGCGAGATTATCTAGAATTTGAAAAAGCAGCGACTGTAAATAACATAAAATACTTCCCTATTAGTAGTGAGATAAAATATTCATCTGTTTGCGAAGTGTCGGACAATGCTACTAACCGAGAAACTTTTGAAAAAGATATCATTCAGGCAAGCAATGGAAACCTTTATATTGAAAGTTCAAATGAAAAATTATTCGGTAATGAAACTCCATACATATTATTGACAGTAAAGGTTAAAAAAGAAGACTTTGAAAAGGTTAGATTTAATGAATCTAAAATCAAACAATTCACAAAACAGCAATTACACATCATTGGCAAAAGAGACATCACTAAGTTAAAAGAAATGCTTGATGAATTAAAAAAGACTGATGAAGAACGTAAACAAAGTGGAAAAGTATTACCAGAGATAAAAGGATTTGAAATTGACGAAAACCTTCCACCCAAAATTTCAAATAATGATGTTACATTATATTTTCTCGTAGCAGATGAAACAAGTTATAAAAAGAATGCAGATGTAAAGGAAGAGATTGACAGAATGGGGCAAGAACTATTTGTTGCACACATTGCTTCAGGTGATATAGCCCTTTATACAAGAGGGAAAACAGCTCTTGACAAATTAGAAAGTGGTGATGTAAAAAATCCATACTTAGCAGGATTGCTGATAGAACCACAGAGATTTGAAAACAAGATTGAGTATTACAATGAAACAAATGTTGATTTTGCATTGAAAAAACTCAATCCAAGTCAAAAACAAGCAATTATCAAATGTTTGAATAGTAACAGTATTTTTTGCTTGCAAGGGCCTCCAGGAACTGGGAAAACCCAAACAATTACAGAACTTGTTTATCAATACAATAAAATGGGAAAGAAAGTATTGCTTTCCTCTCAAACGCATATTGCAATCGATAATGTTATTGAGCGTTTACCAAAAGAGCTAAACATTTTACCCTTACGTCTTGTGCGAGACAGGAGTAAGGCAAATGCTCAATATTTACCCGAAAAACTTTTGGATAATCTCTATGATGCTGCTTATACTAAATATAAGGGCAAGATTGACGATTACCACGCCTATGAAAAAAACATCAATGAATTATTAAGAACTTTTGAAGATAACAGAACAAGGTATGAGAATATTGGGAAACGCCTAGATTCTGTAAAAAAGTCGGAAGTAGAACTCAATTATCTTACTCAACAATTATCAAAACTCCGTTCTGATGAAAACACATTAAACTCTGAATTAAAAGGTTTAAAAAATCAGAGGGAGCTCTTCTCTGAATATTTCAGAACAAGGCTCCCATTTGAAGCTGTTTTGCCTGAATTTGTTTACGAACCGATTCTACCCGAATTAAACAAACTGGCAAATAAATACAGACTTGAACTACAAAACGATTTATATAATTATGCAATTTCATTTAAGAGAATTGCCGGAAAATCAAGAATAGAGCATTTAAATAAATTACTACAAGGTAAAGAAAAGCCGAAAGAAGTTGAAGAAATAGAAAGTGAAATTGCAGAAATAAATTCAGCAATTCAAACAATGGAGAAGCTAAAACAGGACACCACGGCATTACGAAGCGAAATATCTAAAAAACTACAACGGAAAAAGGACTTAGATCGTAAACAAGAAGATTCTGGAGTAACCACCCTTAATCTTAATAATGAGAAATTTTATTTTGCGTCAAGTCAAACGACTAATCCTAAGCAAAAAATTCAACAGGAATTAAATGCGATTGAAAACTTCTTAAAAGAATGGAACGAAATACTAGCAATGACATTCAGTAAAGGTTTTTATGACAAATTGATAGATAAGAGTGACGAATGTCAAACAAAAATTAACAAAATAGAAGATGAGATAAAACGAATGAGTGCAAGCTCATTACTATTAAAAGTGAAAATTGATGAACAGAACGATCCTATTGGTTCAGAAAGAAAAAAACTATCAGAATACTTTAATGAATTCTATTTGAATAAGCTAAATGGAGCATCCTTGCCAGAATCAGAACAAGAAAAGTTTATTGAAATCAAAAAATTCATAGAAACTGAGAAATCAAAGTTTGAAGAATTCAAAACAAGGTTTAAAAAACTGCAACCCATTTACGAATCATTGTCAAAATTCTTAGAGAAGCGTGAAGAATTTACCAAACAACAAAGACCAAAATTTACTGAAACACTGCTCAAAAACAACGCTAATGTTTACGGCATAACCTGCACTTCAAGCCCATATTTCAAAAGTTCAACAATAGTTGGTACAGACGATAATCGAAAAAAAGAAAAAAATAACCAAGAAAATATAGAAGTTGGAGATGTAGATATTCGAAGAATTGATTTTGATGTTGTTATTATTGATGAAGTTTCTAAAGCAACTCCCATAGAAATGCTAATACCAATAATTTACGGAAAATCAGTAATTCTTGTTGGCGACCAACGACAACTGCCCCCCATCTTCAAATATCGTGAATCAATGTTTGATGGATTTGATGAACAAAGCAAAAAAAGAATACTGCGTGGAAAATCATTGAATGATTACAAAGTGATGGTAGAGCACAGTTTGTTTGAAGAAATTTATAACAAATTAAAACATAACAAAGCGATGTTAACGCAACAATATCGTTTCAATGAGGACATAATGAATTGTGTTAATGTATTTTATGATAATAAATTGCAGCTCGGTGCTGGAAAAGAGCAGAATAATAAAAAACGACACTATCTTGATGTAAGTATCACTAATCACAAAGGAGGGCAAACACCTTTATTTGTTCGAAATAATAACACCTATTGGTTTGACAGCCATCTTTGGCCCGACCGTTCTATTGCATATGCTGAAATTAAAGAAGGTGAAACATCTTATAGAAACCCGCTTGAAGTTAAAATTACTGTCGAATTGTTGTTGCTACTTGAAAAAGGATATGGCGAATTAAAAAAGAATAATCCGGAAGAATACAAGATGGCTTCGGGCGAAGGCGATAAACCAAGTGTTGCGATTATTTCTATGTATGGAAAACATATTGCAAGCATAAGGCAAGAATTGCAAGCTAGAAAAATGAAAATCAAATCTTTCGAGAATATCTCGCTTGATATTTCTACTGTAGATAACTACCAAGGAAAGGAACAGGATATTGTAATTGTCAACATGGTTGCCAACAATAAAGGAGGAAAACCCGGTGAGTTTTTGCAAAAATTCAATCGTATCAATGTGGCCATTTCACGCTCGCGGACCATGTTGATAATGGTGGGCAGTAGCAATTTTTATAATGGAGTTTCAATAAATGTCCCAAAAATGGATGATGGAAAACAAAACATGATGAATGCCTACTATCGAATCTATGAGAAATGTCAATCTAAATGGCAGCCGGCATCTGATATTCTAAAAATTAGCAAAGGAACTGATAAGCAATGAGAAAACTGGGGAATATACGCCTTGCTTTGGCAAGCGATAAATATCAAATACAATTTCAATATGCAACGCCTTTGAAGATTGATTTTTTTGCGTTGGCGTTGATGGAAATCATTCAAAGGAAACGACAATTCACAAATAAAACTTTCGCTGATGTATTATTGATGTTAGAAATTCCAGCCGATTTACACAATATATTTGAGGATAGATTAAATACATTAATAACTGAATATCCTGAAATGGTTTCAACCGAAAATGAGGAGGAATATTACTTGTACTACAAAGTATCTTACTTGCACTGCGAAGTATCTTACTTTGATTTAACTGATATAGGAGTGGAAACCTATCTGTCAAAAGAAATTATTGAGGAAACAAAATCATTTTCGGATGAATTTATTTATGAGCATAGTAATAATTTGCTCACGAAAATTCAAAGTGCAAGTTTTCAAAATGAAAACGAAGCTGTAATTATTGATACTAGAAAAGACGAAGCTGACGACATTCTAATTGAAAAATTCACTAAAATAATAAGCAATCAAATCACTAAATTCATAGCTACTGCGAATATTAAAACGAGAATATTCGATATGCAGATAACTCCCACAAATGCCGTTTACTTGAGGGATAATATTGAAGTGATATTTGAAAATAACATAGTGAACTTTAGTCATAAATCTCCAAGCATTCTTCATGCCTTCATTAAACAGCAAAAAACAGAAAAGCAGAAAATTCGTTCAAAAATGTTTCTGTATTTCGATGTGCCACACAACCCAATTAATTTGGAAATGGCAACTATTGCTACCAAACGCAGTCAGCCCCTAAAAATGAAAGTCATTTTTGGTAACGAAAAAATCTTGACAAAAGAAATTTATGAGAAGGGAGTATATGAACGGAATGATTCAACCTTGGTTTATGACATTCCGAATGAAGAAAAGTTTGTGTTTGCTGGTATTACTGAAAATGGTCGTACACTTGTTTATAAATATTCTGAGATAGAAATAGAAGGATATACAATTCCGTTGCTGGACGAAGATTACACATATAACAACTACCTAAAAGTGTTCTATGATACTTATGAGCAACACAAGGAATTACTGACTGATAAAGAAATAGTAAAATTCATCTTAAACATCTCCCCAAGAGATAAATACAAAGAAATAATTAAATCTGTTGCAGAACAAAATAAGAACTCAGATGAGATAGTAAACCTACTATTATCTATAAATGAGAGCACAACAATTGAAACACTTGAGTTAAACAAACTTTATAATAAACTATTAGAGGAGGGACAAGTAAACTCAATCTTACACAAGTCAAACTTATATGCCTTATATTCTGACTACAGCAAGCAATTGAATAACCTTAAAGACTTAGGTCTTGAAAATTACTACTCATATAAACCAAAAGATTGGGATGGCTTCATTAAGGAAGCTCGATTGCTAAAAACCTTTTATGAAAAACTGAGAGAAAAACTAACACCAGAGTATAAAAAGTCTGTAGATGATTTCTTTGCAAGGATAGAAGATGATTACTTCGACTTAGCTCCTATAAATGAAAGAGTCACTAAAGAACTTGCCATAGGTGATAATTGGCAAAGCGACATTAGTAAAGTACTCAACAAAGCAAAACCAAATTATCTTGCAATTGCAGCAACTATCAGAAATAAATATGCTGAACAACTAAGAAAATTAGAGAAGCAACTAGATGTCAATTCGGGTAATTTGAGACAAGGTAGAAAACTGATTGAATATGTAATTAAGGATAATGATAAAAGCAATAGAGTCTATTCTGCTTGGAGAAACCTTTGCGTACTTGTTCATCCCGAAACAAGTTCAGAGCATAAGTTGATAAAGGGTTCAGATAATGACAAGAAATCAGCATTAACCAATGCTTTAAGTGTATATAAACTAACTTTTGAAGATAAAAAAGAAAAGCCAAATGATGGTATTAACAAATCAAACAACAAAAAGGAATGAGCCATTTAAGTCAAGCACGATTTAATGCTGCACGAATTCAGGCAGAGGAAATCGTGAAAAACGTTCAAAATAGAATTGAAAAACTGAACTTGCGTGAAGAAGCTATGCAAAAAATAATACAAAGGCTAAACATTCAGCAATTACAAACTGAGCTTTCATTAGTCAATATTTCAATGGACTATCAAGCTTTAGAAAGATTTCAAGAAATTGCCAATAGAGCTAATTCATTTCTATCGGCAATTGATTCTCACATAGCATACAACTTTAACCTTGAAATCACTGACTATCAAACTGCCTTAAGTCAAATGGGTGAATATATTATTGGTAGTTCCGATAAGATTGTTTCTGAGGCTTTATCAAAAACAGAGGATGAACTTTTGAAAACTTACATTATGTCTATCTCTAGATCTGAAAAATATTCTGATAGCGAATCTTTGTTGGAGGCAGCTAGGATCAAAATGAAAAACAGCAAACTTTATCAGAAGAATGCTGCAAAGAACACTTTGAAAATTCTTAAAGAGAAGGGTATAAAAGCAGAGGTAACTGAAAGTAAAGATATTTCTAAAACCATTGAATCGGCAAATCAGGAGCACTACAATAATTTGGTTACTAAAGAAGTTCGCAATCGAGTTTTAATATCGGTAATTAAAATAGTAAAGGAGCAAGGCTTTATAGTCAAAAAAGAAAATGTTGAAGAATGTGGTGACCACGCTAAAATTTCTGCTGTAAAACCAAATGGAGAGCAAGTAAATTTCGCAGTTTATTTAGATGGCAGGTTTATCTATAAATTTCACGAATATGAAGGGCTTTCTTGTGAAAAGGACATTAAGGATTTTGAAAATAAATTTGAAAGCATTTACGGTGTGAAAATTGAAAACAAAAAAACTATTTGGTCTAATCCAGATAGATTAGGTAAACAAGGATTTCAAAACATAAATAAAAAAGAAAAATGAGTATAGCCAGTTCAATTGATAAGTTAAAAAGAGAAATAACGTATAAAAAAATGCTGTTTATTGACGGAAACGTTCAAGATGTTTATTTACACGATGGACAATTTCAGAAACTAAACAATTTTTTAGTTCAACAATTAAAAGAAAACCAGCAGTTTGAAGAAATTTTTGTTTGGGACAGAATTGAAGGTTTAATTGAAGGTGATCCTATAAAATTAGAAACACCCAAAGCAAAAAGTGTTTCTAAGGAGAAGCAAATTGAAGGTTTAGATGTTGATTTTGCCGATGAACAACAACAAGGCGGACAATTCAAACGCCCTACCGATTTTTATTCTATTGTATACAAGAACTTATTAAACGACAAACGCAAAGTATGCTTCATTATTAACTATTCAAATTATCTTTTTGGTGGGGAGCAAGGACTTGCAGATTGCGACCGTGAAGATTTGACAAAACTTGCAAGAGGTGTTCGTGAACAAACCGTTCAAATTAGCAACGGAGGAAGTGCAATAGTATTTGTAACAACAAATATTTCTCACATTCCTGTTTCAATCTATCAAAAAAATCCAGACAGCAAGTTAATTACTCTTGGAAATCCAGATAGAGAAGAGCGAAAAGCAATAGTTGAAAATATTTCTGCTCACTTCAAATTGAGAACAGATTTGGATGCAGATGAACAAAGTAAAATTGACCTGATAGATGGGATGGATAATTTTACTGCTAAAGAAATAATTCAGGTTGCACAACTTTCCAAAACAACCGATGATATTACTGTTGAAAAACTTCTCTCGTTATATAAGTATGGTAAAAAAGATAGTCCTTGGGAGCAACTTGAACCAAAGAAAATTCGAAAAATTAGTGAAATTTTAGGTAAACGAGTAAAAGGACAAGATTCGGCAATTGCGAAAGTACGTGAAGTAGTTATCAGAGCTAAAACAGGATTAAGTGGCTTACAACATAGTAAGTCTAAGAGTAAACCTAAAGGAGTTTTATTTTTTGCAGGTCCTACCGGAGTTGGTAAAACAGAACTTGCCAAATCACTTGCAGAATTTCTTTTCAATGATGAAGGTGCATGCATTCGTTTTGATATGAGCGAATATAATCACGAACACAGTGACCAAAAACTGATTGGTGCACCTCCCGGCTATGTTGGATATGAAGCAGGAGGACAATTAACAAACCTCATTAAAGAAAGACCGTTTTGTGTATTGCTATTTGACGAAATTGAAAAAGCACATCCAAAAATTCTCGATAAGTTTCTTCAAATTTTGGAAGATGGTCGTTTAACTGACAGTAAAGGTGAAACAGTTTATTTCTCTGAGTGTATAATCGTATTTACATCAAACATCGGTGCTAACAAGGTTAGAAATAATATGTGCTTTGATGAAATACAAAAGACAATTTTTGAGTCCATTAAGGATAAGTTTGAAAACGAAATCAATCGTCCAGAACTCCTCGGAAGAATAGGATACAGCAATATTGTAACCTTCAATTTTATTAAAGACCCTGATATTCAAAAGGCAATAGCAAGTAGCAAAATCAACCCTATTATTGAATACTTAAAAGAAAGCAAACTCATCAATCTGGAATTCACAAACAAAGATGAGTTCTTAGAATTTGTTCTTTCTAAAACAGATGCCACTAAAGGCGGGCGTGATATTTTAAACAAATTGGAAGACATCCTCGTTTCGCAGCTTGCAGATTACATTTTCGACAATGACGGTTACATTTATCCCAATTCAACTGTAAAAGCAACATTCAATAAAGACAAGATTAGTTTTGAGCATTAATTTCAATATAGCTACTATTAATCAGTGCACTGAAGCCGAGGGACCAAATAAACGACTTGCCATTTGGTTTCAAGGATGTAACATTCAATGTGCGGAATGTTGCAACCCTAAATTATTTTCACTGAATAAAGCAAATATTGTTTCATTAGATGAACTTATTGATATTATTAAAAATGCCAACCGCAATTTTGAAATTGAAGGGGTCACATTTCTTGGCGGTGAACCTACTATGCAAAAAGGATTATCTGAATTGTCAAAATCAATTCAGAAATTAGGTTTGGGGGTTTTACTATTTACAGGTAGAGTTATAGAGGAATTACCTGAAGAATTAGTAAAAAGTGTTGATTTAATCATTGACGGCCAGTTTGAAAAAGACAATATTGAAAAGGAACGTAACCTAATTGGATCTAAAAATCAAAGATTGATTTGTATTTCTGATAGATACAAGAATTCATTAGACTGGTTTTATTCTATAAGATCAAAGAAAGTGGAATTGAATGTTTCCGAAACAATACATATGACAGGGGATGTTTTGTAACTTAACAATAGTTCTAATTTTTGGATTCTTACAAATCCAAAAACAGCAATTTTTTACATTCTACAAAATATAGCAAGAAGGCAAGGTTAAAATACCGATATTTACCTTAATAAGTTTGTGTTATGTTAAACTATCTTCGTATTCAAAATTTTGCATTAATTGAGCAAACAGACATTGTGTTTAATAATGGTCTAACGGTTATTACAGGCGAAACAGGTGCCGGAAAATCAATTATCTTAGGAGCTTTGCACATAGCGCTTGGTGCTAGAGCCGAAACTAATTTGCTGAATGATAAAAACAAAAAATGTATCATCGAAGCACAGTTTAATATTCAATCTTATCAACTTAAACCTTTTTTTGATTTACACGAACTCGATTTTGAGGAACTAACCACCCTGCGTAGAGAAATTACACCCGAAGGAAAATCAAGAGCCTTTGTAAACGATACGCCCGTTAATGTATCGGTGCTTAAACAATTAGGTGAGTTTTTAATTGATATCCATTCTCAACACGAAACGCTTTTACTAAAAGAAACTGGGTTTCAGTTTGAGTTACTCGACCATTACGCCCAGTGCAGCGATTTATTTTCTAACTACAAAAAACAATATCAGTTATTATTACACTTAAAAAAACAACTCGAATTGCTGAGCCAACAAGAGTTACAAGCCAAAAAAGAATTAGATTATTTACAGTTTCAGTATAACGAACTAGAAGAAGCCAACCTTAAAACGGGCGAACTCCAAAGTTTAGAAGAGGAAAGTAAAACGCTTGAAAATGCAGAAATTATTAAAAACACACTGCATAAAACCTCCCAAATCATTAATAACGGCGATGATACTATTTTAACAGCCATAGCGCAAGCCAAACAACAACTGCAAAGTATTTCAAAATACGGCAAGCAGTTTCAAGAATTATATGAGCGCTTAAACTCGGTAAGTATTGAATTAAAAGAACTAGCCAACGATGTAGAAAATAGCGCAGACGCTGTGGTGTTTAACAATGAACGCTTAGAAGTTGTAAATAATCAATTAGATAAAATAAATCGTTTACTAAAAAAACATCACGTTAATTCCGAAGATGAGTTGTTACAAATAAAACAAGACATTGAACAATCGTTACAGCAATTTTCTTCATTAGAATCGAACATTGAGAAGATAAATAAAGACATTATAACAACCGAAAAACAATGTCAAGCCTTAGCTACTGAGTTATCTACTAAAAGAAAAAAATCCATCAGCAACATTGAGCAACAAATAAAAACCATGTTGGGTAATTTATCCATGCCTAATGCTCAGTTTAAAATTGAACTTGTACAAAACAAGGAATTAAGTATAAATGGCTTAGATAGTATTACCTTTTTATTTACCGCTAATAAAGGCATGGAATTTAAAGCGCTACACAAAACGGCTTCGGGCGGAGAGTTATCAAGGCTCATGCTTTGTCTTAAAGCTTTGTTGGCAGAACGTAAGGCCTTACCTACTATTATCTTTGATGAAATAGACACCGGCGTAAGTGGCGATGTGGCAGATAAAATAGGGCAAATTATGTTGAGCATGGGCAAGCAAATGCAAGTAATGGTTATTACGCATTTACCTCAAATGGCTAGTAAAGGCAACAACCACCTTTATGTATATAAAACCGATACACATCAAAAAACCGTTACCAGTATTAAACCACTTAACGAGCAAGAACGCATTGCCGAAATAGCTAAAATGTTGAGCACGGGTTCGCCAAGCGAGATAGCTGTAAAAAATGCTAAAGAGTTATTAAATGCTTAACCGATTTCGGCAACATATTCCAGCCTATATACCATTTTTTGTAAAACTGTATTTACTAAATGTGTTGTTGTTTTTTATAGAGCGGGTGTTGTTTTATTTCTACAATCAATCGGTTGATGTTGGTGCTGTTAATTTATCGGATAAACTGATGGCTTTTAAAACCAGTTGGGAGTTTGACACCACTATTATATGCTGGATATTTTTAATACCATTTTTAGCATTTGGTGTTTTAGAAATAACAAAGCAAATTCAGTACACAAGGTTTGTGTATTGGTTTTGCCTATTTTGTTTGGCAGTAGCGCATTTTGTATCTATTGCCAACATTCCTTTCTTTCATCAATTTGGCACACACTTAAACCGAACTGCGTTTTTATGGAGCGAAAATACAAGCTTTGCCATCGGCGTTATTTTTGGTAGCTTCATGTATTGGGGTTTTATTTTAGTGTATCTACCCATTTTAGTTTTACTCATTTATGTTTCAAATCGTTTTTACCGAAGTTATCAAGCCAACGTTTCACACATCAAATGGTATAAGCAAAGTGTAGTAGCATTATTTGGTATTGCTTTTTTATTATTAGGAATGAGGGGTCGTATTTTTGATCGTTCGGGGCTAGATGAAGGAGTTGCTATTGTTTCAGAAAATGGTTTTATTAATCAGTTAGCCATCAATGCCAATTTTACGTTTTGGAAAAGTGTGGCATCAAAACCAAGCACGCAAAGCTATCAAGTGCCTAACAACATTAATGAGAGCATTGCCTTTACACAACATTATTTGGGTATTAACAAGCCCGTAGGTCAATCTATTAGTCGGCAAGAAAACATCCACTCCGATACCATACATCCTTATAATGTTGTTATTGTTGTAATGGAAAGCATGTGCTTATTTAAAATGGGATATTACAACGGGAAAAACTTAACGCCTCATCTTGATGAACTCAATAAAGAATCCATTTTTTGTAATCAGTTTTTTTCATCAGGCATTCACACCTTTAATGGATTATTTTCTACCAGCACTGGTTTTCCAAGTATTTATGAAGAACAAGGCTTAAAACAATATGTAAAAAAGCCCTTTGATGGTTTGGGAACGCTTTTAAAGCAACAAGGCTACGAAAATTATTTTTACACCACGCACGATGCACACTTTGATAACATGCAAGGTTTTTTTCGGTTTAATAAATTTGAGCATATTATCAGCGAATACGATTTTAAGTATTCACAACGCATAAGTTCACTAGGTGTTCCAGACCATGTATTACTCGACAAATTAATTGAAACAACCAATGCTCGAAAAAACAACAAACCATTTTTAGCCGTAGCCATGACCGCCTCCGACCATGGCCCATGGAAAATTCCTGACAACATTCCTTTTAAACCCAATGGCGAAACCCCACAAGACAACTGTACATTGTACGCCGATTGGGCTATTGGAGAGTTTATGAAAAAAGCCAAACAACAAACATGGTATAACAATACCGTGTTTATATTTTTAGGCGACCATGGTTTATCAATGGGGCACACCTACGAAATGCCTTTAAGTTATCATCACATACCGTGTATTATTCATCAACCGCAATTATTCTCACCCGACACAATATCATCGCCTTGCTACCAACCCGATATTACAGCCACCGTGATGGGCATTATTGGTGCGTCATACACCAACAACACATTTGGCATTAACATTTTAAAAGAAAAACATCCTTTTGTTGTTTTTTCGGCGGATAATAAAATAGGTTGTGTAGATGATAAAGGCAATTATTTTTTTACAACACTCTACAATAAAAAAACGTACTTAAAAAAATATCAAAATTTAAACCCACATAACTTTGTAAACGAGTTACCACAAAAAGCAGATAGCCTACACAAAGGCATGATGCACATTTACAACACCGCTCAATATTTTATTCAAAAAGAATATTTGTTGTATCCTTAACTCAAGGTTAGTTTACTTTTCTTATAACCGTATAAGAAATAAACCACTAAACCTATTATTAGCCACACAAAAAAGAGCAACCAGTTTGTCCAACCCATGCCAGTAAGCAAATAACAACAAGAAATTAAGCCTAACACTGGTATTAAGGAATAATTTTTAATAAACGTAAGCACCGAAATAATAACCCAAAACACGTAAAATAAAATCATTGGATAATGCCAGGTACCATCTTCATTTTTAATCATGCTGATGTCGTAATAAAAAATTAAAAACAAAGTAATGGCACTCAGTATCGGAACAATAAATTTAGCATTGATGTAAGGCAACTTAAATTTACCCTTTTCGCGCTCGCTATTATCTCTTGGCAAAATTAAAACACCACCACATACCAACACAAAGGCAAACAAAGTACCAATACTGGTAAAATCAAGTACAAATTTTTCGTCGGTAAAAAGAATAGGAATACCTACCACTAAACCCGTTACAATGGTTGAAAAACCTGGTGTTTTATATTTAGGATGAATCTCCGAAAACTTTTTAGGCAACAAGCCATCTCTACTCATGCTCATCCAAATGCGTGGTTGCCCCATTTGAAATACTAATAACACACTCGTCATGGCAATAACAGCCGCAATAGACACAATAAAAAGCATCCATTTAATTTCTTTTAACTTAAATATCTCTGCCAAAGGATCGCTTACACCTAATAATTTATACGACACCATGCCCGTAAGCACTAATGCAAGAATAATATAAGTTACGGTGCAAATGACTAAAGAATAAATCATCCCTCGCGGTAAATCTCTTTGCGGATTTTTACTTTCCTCGGCTAATGTAGATACAGCATCAAAACCAATATAAGCAAAAAACACCGCCGATGCACCCGCCATCACACCACCAAAACTATTGGGCATAAAAGGTGTCCAGTTATCAATATCCACATGAAAAGCACCTACAATAATTATTAAAACAATAATTAATAATTTCAACATCACCATTAAATTACTAATATTCTTACTTTCTTTAGTACCAACAAATACCAAAGCGGTAATAACTACATTAATAACTAAAGCCGGTAAATCTAAAATAATTTTAAAGCCACCCAACTCGGGAGCGCTAAGCCAAGCTGTAAGTTCCTCTCCTGTTCTGTTTTCTAAAAAAGCAGCATGAGCAGCGGTGTAATTTGTAGTTAGCCACTCAGGAATACCAGTTACTAAATTTGTAAAATAACCACTCCACGAAAAAGCAATATAAATATTACCAATAGAATATTCCATTAAAAGAGCCCAACCAATAATCCAAGCAAACACTTCGCCAAACGACACATAAGCATAAGAATAAGCACTCCCCGAAACTGGAACACGGGCTGCAAACTCTGCATAACACATGGCAGTAAAACCACAGGCAATACCACAAATAACATATAACAAAATGACAGCTGGGCCACCAGCATAACACGCATTACCTATGGCGCTAAATGTGCCACCGCCAATAATGGCAGCGATACCAAAGAAAGTTAAATCTTTTACAGTAAGCACTCTATGTAATCCATGGTCTTCACCATCATTTACATTTAATACCGATTTTTTTCGGGTGATATTTTTAAAAAAATGACTCATATCTTTTATTTAAACAAATATATCATTTATTACATCAAAAATCTTTTTACAAAAGGATTGTTTTTAATTACGTTAATATCCAAATACAACAAAGGAATCATTAATAAGAAAGGAATAAACGGAATTTTATACCGCACAATAGCGCCTAATACTGTGGTTGTTAAGCCTACTAGCATAAAGGAACTCAATACGATAAATAAACACATCCATACTAAATTAATATCTACACTATTTTTTTGACGATAATAAATAGCAACAAAAAACAACAGTACAAAGCATAAATTTTCAATGGAAGCCAAGAGTTCTAATATAGAATGTGCATCAAAAAATAGTGGTCGTAAAAGCACATTGAGCAATGCAATAGGCATTAATTTTACAAATGAAGAAAAAGAATAGGTTATGCGTGGCACAAAAATAGCAGAGCCAGAAGGCGCACAGGTACTAATAAACTGAAAAGATGATGTATCTGCATTATCCTTCTCAAAAATAGTATCATTTAAAGCATGTGGGTTCCAATACATATATTGCGCATGTGGTTTTATCTTATAGGTTTTCTGCACCGTATCCGACATATAATATTGACTAGTATCGCCATACTCAAAACGAACATATTTTTGTGTATTCAATAAAAAAGTACCACCTCTACTCAAATTAATAAAATCGTTTTGACGCACCACAATGGTTTCAATCACATCTTTATGAAACACAAATTTTAAAACAACAAGTAATGAACTACCGATAACAACATACGTTGCTATGTAAATGATGAAAACACGTAGTCCTGATTTAATCTTAAAATAAGAAAGTGTTACAAATAAAATAAATGGCAGTAATATTAATAAGAGTATGTAAGGTTTTAGTACTAAAAATAATAAAGTTGTGATGAACGCACCTAACACATAGGATAACTTAAATTGAAAATCGCGAAAAAGTTTCATAAAACAATAAGTAAACACACCCATAAGCGCAAATGCTAGAGGTTCTTTTAACACACCCGATGTCCAAAACAGAATAGAAGGTGTAATAAAAATAACCAGTGCTAATAAAATTTCTTTTTGTTTAAAATACATTTTAAAAGCTTTATAAAATGCCAACTGCCCAACAAATGAAATAAACAGCATAAACAAAGCATGTACGCTATAATGTCCAAAAGAAATAATTCTAATAACAGCATTTATCCGAATGGGTGTGCGATTATCATTTAAGAAAAAATTAGAACTCACATCTGCCCTACCCCATTTTTCAATCTGTTTAAAATATGGTTCATATAATGGATCTAAGTCTGATTCGGAATGTAAGCCAAAAATCATCTTAAAAAAATCGGCAGGATGATCTTGTAAGGCGCTATACATTACTTCGGCATCTTTTAGTGTAGAAACGCTATCGCCATTAAAACCCTTTGGATAATAACAAAAATAAATCCAATAGTAAACAAAACAAGCCAAGGTTTTACAAGCAATAATAAAAAACAAAAAACGGCGAGTTAATACCTCATCTTTAAAAAAAGAGTGTCGGTAAATAAGCCAACACATCAATGCAAAATATATACTTGCTACAATCAATTTTTTTCTTTAAAATTTACAGATGACTAACCACTACTAATTGCTTGGTTTTAGAGTCAAAGTTAAATCTTGTAATCTTTGTTATTCCAAAGGAAGCTAACGAAAATAAGACCTCCCAGTTTTGTGTTTTTTCATTGTAGCGTTTCAGCTCTGCTTCATCTGATACGACTAAGCCAAAAACTGGATGCCATAAAAAATCTTCATAGGTGGCATTTGCCACACAATACCATTTACTTTCTCTTAATGTTGGATTATAAATTCTGAACTCCGTATTGGTGGCGTTTTTTACAGCATACACAAATAAAGAGTAATTTACTTTTTTAAACGCTCTTGTAGGGTTATTGCACAACCATTTGTCTGTTTGATTTTTTAAATCTAACACTCTTAAACTATGAGGATTGGTTAATTTATAATACAATAACGAATCTTGATTTAACCAAGTATAATATCCAACCGAATCGGTTGCTTCGTTTAATATAGATTGAAAAGTACCATCTAATCCATATTTCCAAATACGCTGTGTAGAGTCTTTTTCAACTACTACACAAGTAAATGACTTTCCATCAGGCGAAATGTTGGGCGAATATTCAGATACTTCTGTTTTTGTGAGATAAGTGGTTTGTTTCTTCGAAATTTGATATTGCATCACATCTGCTTGTTGTGTAGAATCAATTCGCACATATAAAATAGATTTGTTATCGCTGTTAAATATAGGTTGGTTATCGTAACCTTTTCTATGGCTTATGTTTAAAGGATTTTTTAAAACATACACGCTATCTTTTTTTTCAACCTTAAACAAAAAAATATCTGTTTCGGGCAATTGGGCAAAAGCCATTGAAGAAATGAATATACTACAAAGCCAAATCCTCATTTAGTTTAGTTTTAAAAATATAGTACGCTAATTGATAGATGCAAAATCCTAGCAACAATCCTAACAAAAAGCCTGTAAAAATATCGGAAGGATAGTGCACGCCTAAGTAAATACGCGAATACGCAACTACTGCAGCCCAAATAAAAAATTGACTTCTGAATAACAAAGAACGTTTACTAAATACTAAAAATAAAAACATAGCAACACCAAACGTATTACTAGAGTGCCCAGAAAAAAAACCGTACTGCCCTCCTCTATAATCATTAACGGTGTGTACTTGTGCTCCAATTTCGGTGTTATGTGTTGGGCGATAACGCTTAACTGCATGCTTTACCCTATTGGTAGTTTGATCGGTAACGGCAACTAAAAACCCAATGCAAGCCAATAAAATCAATAATTTTTTTAGACCATACTTTTTAAAAATTAAAAAAATCCAATAAAAAAATAAAGGAAAAAATACCCATACTTTTGAAACATTAAACATCACTACATCTAGCCAAGGAGTATAATGGCTATTTAAGGATAAAAATAATGTTGTATCAAAATCTTTTAAGGTTTCAAACATCTTTTAAAAATAACTAAAAGTATGTAAACGAACACAAAAATTAATTGAAAATTCATATTGTTAAAAACTTGTTATTAAGTGTAGAGCGTTGAATTATCAACACTTTTCAACAAACAAGTTATATCCTAATTCAAGCCTTATCTTTGCAATTTAAGTTGAATTTATGAATCAGTCAAGGAAAATCAATAGCGCATTAATCTCTGTTTATTACAAAGATAACTTAGAACCTATTATTAAAAAATTAAACGAACTAGGTGTTACAATTTATAGTACTGGAGGCACTCAATCTTTTATCGAAAATCTTGGAGTAGCGGTAAAATCAGTAGAAGGCTTAACTTCTTTTCCAGAAATATTAGGAGGAAGAGTAAAAACATTACACCCAAAAATATTTGGTGGCATACTTGGCCGACGTGAGTTAGATAGCGATGTGGCTCAAATGGAAAAACACGAGATACCAAATATTGATTTAGTGATTGTAGATTTATATCCTTTTGAAGAAACCCTAGCAAGCGGTGCGTCGGAAGCAGATATTATTGAGAAAATTGACATTGGAGGTATATCATTAATTAGGGCAGCTGCCAAAAATTTTAAAGATGTTATCATTGTTTCCTCTCGTAATGATTATGGTGCTTTACAAACTTTGCTAAACGAAAAAAATGGTTCATCTGATATCAACGATCGTAAACATTTTGCAGCAAAAGCATTTGCCATGAGTAGCCATTACGACACTGCCATTTTTAATTATTTTAATCAAACCGAACAAATTCCAGTTTTAAAAAATAGCATCGCCCAAGCTAACACGCTTCGTTATGGCGAAAACCCTCATCAACAAGGCATTTTCTTTGGTAACCTCGATGCGATGTTTGATAAACTAAATGGGAAAGAATTATCCTATAATAATTTATTAGATGTAGATGCCGCTGTTAATTTAATAGCCGATTTTAAAACAGAACCAACATTTGCCATTTTAAAACACAATAACGCTTGCGGTGTTGCAAGTCGCCCAAAATTAATTGATGCGTGGAAAGACGCATTGGCAGGCGACCCAGTTTCGGCATTTGGTGGCATCTTAATCACCAATACAAGCATTGACACCGAAACAGCCACCGAAATTAATAAACTATTTTGCGAAGTGGTAATTGCCCCAGGTTACGAACCTTCGGCATTAGACATTTTAAAATCAAAAGCTAACCGCATTATCTTAGTTCAAAAACAAGTGGAGTTGCCTAAAAAACAAATTCGCACTTTATTAAACGGAGTTATTGAGCAAGACAAAGACTTAGTAGTTGAAACCGAAAAAAATTTAACATCTGTTACTAAAGAAAAACCAACACCTGCTCAAATAAATGATTTATTGTTTGCTAATAAATTAGTTAAACACACTAAATCCAACACCATTGTAATAGCTAAAAACAACCAACTATTAGCAAGTGGCACAGGACAAACCTCGCGAGTAGATGCACTTAAACAAGCCATTACCAAAGCATTAAGTTTTGGATTTGATTTAAAAGGTGCCGTAATGGCAAGTGATGCCTTTTTCCCATTTGCCGATTGTGTAGAAATTGCACACAAAGCAGGGATTGACACCGTTATTCAACCAGGAGGTTCTATAAAAGACAAAGACAGTATTGAGTATTGCGATGCTAATGGCATGAGCATGGTATTTACAGGAACCCGACACTTTAAACATTAATACAAAGAAAATTATTTTAAACAACCATTATAACAAAAAAGAAATTACAATATGGCAGCATTTGATTTTTTAACACAAGATATTGCAATTGACCTAGGAACCGCTAACACCATTATCATTCACAATGGTAAAGTAGTAGTGGATCAACCAAGTATTGTTGCAGTAGATAGAACAACTGGAAAAGTAATAGCCGTGGGAAAACAAGCGCAAATGATGCATGGTAAAACACATGAAAATATCAAAACCATTCGTCCGTTGCGTGATGGAGTAATTGCCGATTTTCAAGCCGCCGAAGAAATGATAAAAGGGATGATAAAAATGATTAACACGGGTAATCGTTTTTTCAAGCCATCATTACGCATGGTAGTATGTATTCCAAGCGGTATTACCGAGGTAGAGAAACGTGCTGTAAGAGATAGTGCAGAACACGCAGGTGCTAAAGAAGTATATATGATTCATGAACCAATGGCAGCAGCTATTGGTATGGGCATAGATGTAGAAGCCCCAATGGGAAATATGATTATTGATATCGGTGGCGGTACATCAGAAATTGCCGTAATTGCATTAGGCGGTATTGTGTGCGATAAATCTACCCGTATTGCAGGTGATGAGTTTAACTCAAGTATTGAAGAGTACATGCGTCGCCAACATAACATCTTAATTGGTGAACGAAGTGCCGAACAAGTTAAAATAGAAGTTGGAGCCGCCATGACTGAAATAGACAACCCTCCTGCCGACTTTGCAGTGCAAGGTAGAGATTTAATGAGTGGTATTCCAAAAGAAGTATTTGTAAGCTATGTAGAAATTGCACATTGTTTAGATAAATCAATTTCTAAAATTGAAGAAGCTATTTTAAATGCTTTAGAGATGACACCACCAGAATTAGCTGCCGATATTTATCGCACTGGTATTTATATGGCTGGCGGTGGTTCGCTACTTCGCGGGTTAGACAAACGTATCTCTTTAAAAACAAAATTAACCGTTCATGTTTGCGAAGACCCATTGCGAGCTGTAGCAAGAGGAACAGGTACCGCATTAGAAAACATCAACAAATTCCCTTTCTTAATAAAATAATAAAAACAAACAAACATCAATATAAAGAACACCATGAACAAAGTAAAAATTCTAATAGTAGCAAGTGTATTAGCTTTACTAACATTCGAATCAAAAGCACAAGACGGCGCGTACGACAAAGGTACCACAGTAATAACTGCTGGGTATGGCATTCCTGAAATTTACAGACTAGGTTTACGTGCTGTTTATTCGGGATACAACTCAGTTAGCGTAAGAGGATTTGGTCCTATTCTTTTAAAAGGAGATTACGGTATTATGAAATTTAACTGGGGACACAAAGTTGGGGCAGGTATTGTATTAGGTTATAGCGGGACATCTGTAACATATAGTTATTATGAAACTAATTCGTATGCTTACAATGCTTTATATACAGAAAAGAATAAATATAATACATTTCTTCTAGGTGCTAGAGGTACTTATCACTACTTCACCACAGATAAATTAGATTGTTATGCTAGTATTGGATTGGGTTTTAACATCAACACATACTCTTATACAACTAATAACCCAAGAGGCGCTGCTTATAGAACTGCGTCTAATAGATCATTTCTCTATAATAGTTTTACAGCAGGTATAAGATATTACTTTACACCAAATATTGGAGTGTATGCAGAGGCTGGATGGGACGCTTCGGCTCCTTTACAAGGTGGTTTAGCAGTTAAATTTTAACAGATAATCCCAGTACGTAATTGATAAATGAGAAACCTTTTAATCTTTTTAAGCAGAAATAACTTCTTTTTCTTATTTCTATTTCTCGAGATTATTTGTGGATACTTGTTAATTAAAAATAATGGATTTCAGGGTTCTAGTTTATTAAATTCTTCTAATAAAATCAGCGCAAATATTTATAAAGCTGAGGCAAATGCAAAAGAATACCTTTTACTTAAGGAGGAAAATGAACGCTTAGCCCAAATGAATACCTTTCTTTTAAACCGAATAAAATTAGGTTATGGAGCTGTACCACTGAAAAATTATACGGTAAAAGATACTTTGTATAGGAAAGAGTATGAATTTATGAATGGAAAAGTAATAAATAGTAGCGTAAATAGACGAAACAACTATCTAACCCTCAACATTGGTCAAAATCAAGGAATTGATAAAGATATGGGTGTAATAACTAGTAATGGCATCATCGGTGTTATCAAAGATGTGTCTCCCAATTTCTCATCGGCTATGTCAATACTTCATAAAGATGTTAGGATTAATTGTCAACTCAAAAAAGACGGCACCTACGGTCCTCTAATGTGGGATGGGTTAGATTATCAGTATATGAACCTCACAGATATTCCAACACATTGCAAGCTAAAAAAAGGAGATACCATTATTACGAGCTCTTTATCTGGCATTTTTCCTGAAGGAATTATCGTAGGTTTTGTTGAAAGCTACGAACAACGCACTAATGAATCTTTTTACACAGTAAAAGTAAAATTAAGTGCTGATTTAAAAAAAGTAAATCACGTATCAGTTATTAAATATCATTATAAATCTGAGAGAGATACTCTAGAAACTAAATCACAAACCCAAAATGATAAATAATATTCTGAAACATAGTTTACACTTTATCATTTTAATACTCTTGCAAGTATTAATTGTTAGAAATATCTATCTAGGTTCTTTTATTATCTTATTTCCTTACATCTTATTCATTTTATTTTTACCTATTGAATTACCCAAACACCTTGTACTCCTATTTAGTTTCTTTACAGGAGTGGTAATAGATTTATTTTATGATACAGCTGGGCTACATGCTGCCACCTGCACACTAATAGGTTATTTAAGACATCTAGTATTAAAATTCTTATCGCCTCGCGATGGGTATGAAGATGGCAAAACACTCAACTCTGACAATATGGGAACCGTTTGGTTTATTACTTACTCAGGCATCTTAATTTTTATTCATCACTTATGTTTCTTTTATTTAGAAATCTTTAGGATTCATGAATTTTTCACTACACTACTTAGAGTGATACTCAGTTCAATTGGAACTTTTGGTTTTGTTTATATATTACAATTTTTATTTTTTAAATCTGGTAAGCAATCGTAATGATAACGAGTTCTCATTTATCTGACAGAAAATATGTAATTAGTATTTTTTTCATACTCGTTGTCATCATTTATATATGTCGTTTATTTTACTTACAAATAATTGACGAAAAATACAAGTTAGATGCCAGAAACAACACCTTTAGAATTAAAACTGAGTACGCTCTAAGAGGTTACATTTATGATAGAAATGGGCGATTATTAGTTCAAAACGCCCTCTCTTACGATTTATTAGTTACTCCTAAAATGGTAAAAGATTGTGATACAATGGCACTTTGTGAAATACTTCAAATTACCAAAAAAGAGTTTATTAAGAAAATGAGAAAGGCTTGTCAAGCTCCCAATTCTCCTAGAAAAGAAAGTATATTTGAGAAACAGTTATCCAATAAAACGTACGCAATCTTACAAGAAAAGCTATATCGTTTCAAAGGATTTGATGTACAATCTAGAACTGTCAGAAAATATCCACGCCCCGTTGCTGCACACTTATTGGGTTATGTTGGCGAAGTAAATAAAGATAAAGTAGCTCAAGATCCCTACTATGTTGAAGGCGATTATATAGGAAAAAGTGGAATTGAACGTTCTTATGAAACAGAGTTAAGAGGAAAGAAAGGTAAACAAATTGTGATGGTAGATGTTCATAATAAAACAAAAGGCAGTTATATGAATGGATTATACGATACAGCTGCAATTCCTGGAAAGCCTTTATTTAGTAGTATTGATGTTGAATTACAAGAATATGGCGAAAAACTTTTAAGAGGTAAAAAAGGAGCTATTGTTGCTATTGAGCCATCTACTGGTGAAATTTTATGCCTCATTTCTAGCCCTTCTTACGATCCAAACTTGCTTGTAGGTGGTAGAGAACGTTCCAGAAATTTCGCTCGACTTTTTTATGATTCTATAAATGTTCCTTTATTTAACAGAGCGCTCCAAGCCATGTACCCTCCTGGTTCTACATTTAAGCTAATTGATGCGCTCATTGCTCAAAAAGATGGATTAATAGATAGAAGTACTGTATTTCCATGCCATGGTGGTTATCCACCAATGGGAGGAAAACCTAAATGTCATCCTCATGCCTCTGCCGACCTGCCTGGTTCTATTGCTACATCTTGTAACTCATATTATAGTTATGTGTTTTGTAAAATAGTTGATCAGAAAAATTTCCCAAATTTTGTTGACGGTTATAATCATTGGCGTGATGCCGTAAAATCTTTTGGACCTGGCACAAAATTAGGCACCGATTTACCATTTGATAAACCAGGAAATGTACCTTCTGTAGAATACTACAATAAAATTTTTGGTAAAAACAGGTGGAGAAGCAACACCATCGTTTCCTTGGGTATAGGACAAGCGGAACTTACCCTAGTACCACTTCAAATGGCTAATGTGGTAGCATCAATAGCTAACAAAGGATTTTATTACACCCCACATTGTATAAAAGGTGTTGGAATTGAACGATATTTAGATCCAAAATTCAAAGAAAAACACTATACTTATGTACAAGGAGAAACTTATTATCAAAATGTACATGACGGTATGCAAAAATGTTTTGATGCAGGAACGGCTACTGCTTCAAAAATACCAGGCATAGTTGCCTGTGGAAAAACAGGCACCGCCGAAAACCCTCACGGAAAAGACCATGCTGTTTTTTTAGCATTTGCACCAAGAGATAAACCCAAAATAGCAATGGTTTGTTTTATTGAAAATGCCGGTTTTGGGGGAACTTGGAGCGCACCTATTGTAAGTTTAATGATAGAAAAATATTTAACAGGAAAAGTTACTCGACCCGAAATGGAAAAACGTTTGATGGAAGCAGATTTAATTAATGGAAAAAATTTATTAGGCAAAAGCCATCATTAAGCATGAGACAAAACGAACATAATTTATTTTATGGAGTTGATAAATTAGTCATACTTATATATACCGTATTGGTATTTATGGGATGGCTTAATATTTATGCGGCCGTTTATAACGAGGATCACCAAAACATCTTTGATATTTCTCAAAAATATGGTATGCAGCTCGTATGGATAGGTAGCGCATTTTTTATAGCATTTTTTATTTTAATAATTGATGCTGGGTTTTATACTGTTTTTGCTTATTTATTTTACTTTGTTGTTTTGCTATTATGTATTCTTGTACCCTATTTAGGTAAAGAAATTAAAGGCAGTCGCTCGTGGTTTAGAATTGGTTCTTTTGGTATTCAACCGGCTGAGTTTATGAAATTTGCCACTAACCTTGCTTTAGCCAAATATCTAAGTAACGTAAATATTGAAGTAGTTAATAGGCAACGTAGCCGCTTGGGAGATTTAATTAAAAATTACAAAAACACATTAATTGCTGTTTTAATATTAGGTTTACCTTTAGTTATCATTAAAGTATTACAGGATGAAACAGGATTAGCTATCGTTTTTATTGCCTTTATCATCACGTTATATCGCGAAGGCTTATCAGTAAATTTCCTAATCTTTGGTTTACTTTCTGTGTTATTATTTGTTTTATCACTCGTCATCGCTTCCAAATCATTAATCATTGCTTTAGCTATTATTGCCGCACTTTCATTTGTATTTATAAAACGAAATAGAAAAAACTTCCTTATAGTTTCATTTGTTTTTTTAGCTACAAGTGGGGTTGTATTAGGTACAAATTACGTGTATGAACACTTGGCACCGCATCAAAAAACGCGTATTGATGTATTGTTAGGAAGAGGTGAAGTTGATTTAAAAAAAGAAGGTTATAATGTCAATCAAGCAAAAATTGCGATTGGTTCTGGTGGTTTTTGGGGAAAGGGATATTTACAAGGCACTCAAACAAAATATGATTTTGTTCCCGAACAAGACACCGATTTTATTTTTTGTACTGTGGGAGAAGAATGGGGTTTTGTGGGAAGCAGTGTAGTCATCATCTTGGAATTATTACTTATATTAAGAGTTATTTTTATGGCAGAAAGGCAACGTTCGGCTTTTAGCCGTATTTATGGTTATGGTGTTGCATCAATATTATTTTTTCATCTAGCTATCAACGTAGGTATGACCATCGGTCTTATGCCTGTTATTGGTATTCCTCTACCTTTCTTCAGTTACGGTGGCTCGTCATTATGGTCGTTCACTATCCTACTATTCATTTTTATAAAATTAGACGCCAATCGTTTGTTAATTTTAAGATAATACATCTATATCCAAAATATTTCGTACATTAGTGTAACGAAAACTTAATTGTAAAATGAGTTCACTCAAACAAAAAATAGAAGAAATCCTTAAAAGAGAAAAATATTCCTTTGCCCAACTAGCTGATTATCTCAATATTTCAGAAAAAAAACTTGAAGAAGGTTTAGAAAACAAAACCCTTGAGCTTAGACACCTAGAAGAAATCTCGAAAAATCTAAAAGTTCCATTATATAGTTTCTTTAGAGATGCTAATAGCCAAATTGATTATAGTGAACGACCTCATTTTATTAATAAATTATGGACTAATCAGGATTCAGACACACAAAATCTAAGTTCTGAGATTGAGCTATTAAAACAAGTTATTGCTCAAAAGGAGGCCGAGTTAGCAAACAAACTCAAATAATACCATGCAATATTACTATATTTGCTTATTATTATGTTAAACGACCTCATTCTTACCCTTGTATTAGTACTCATTAACGGTTTTTTTGTAGCTGCTGAATTTGCACTTGTTAAAGTAAGGGTTTCGCAGTTAGATGTAAAGATTCAAAAAGGAAGTAGCCGAGCTAAATTCACCAAAAAATTACTTGATAAACTAGATGCTTATCTATCGGCCTCTCAATTAGGAATTACATTAGCTTCTTTAGCCCTTGGGGCAATTGGCGAAGAAGTCATCTCAAAAATTGTTATTAATATCTTTGAAAAATATAACTTAGGCGTAAGTAATCTTACAGTGCACAGCATTTCTTTACCAATAGCATTATCTTTACTTACTTTTTTTCATGTAACAATTGGTGAGCAAATTCCTAAAATGATAGGTATAAAATATTCAATGGCCACTGCCCTATTTGTTTCATGGCCTATGAGAATCTTTTATATTATTTTCAGCCCTTTTATTTGGCTTTTAAACGCTACCTCTAATTTATGTTTACGAATTATTGGAATTAAGCAAGTAGGAGACGAAGAAGTACATACAGAAGAAGAATTAAGAATTATTCTAACCGAAAGTGAAGAAAGTGGAGCCATCAAACCAAGTGAAAACGAATTAATTCAAAATGTTTTTGACTTTGATGACCGTATTGTAAAACAAATTATGGTTCCTCAAAATAGAGTAACAGCAATTGATATTGAAGCATTAAATACAGAAGGGGTTATTAAAAAAATTTCCGACGAAGGTTTTTCACGTTATCCAATTTTTATTGGCGATATTGATAATATTATTGGCGTGGTGTATGCTAAAGATTTATTTAAAGAAATAATCTCTAAAAAATTCAAAACAATTAAAGAGATCATGCGCCCTGCACATTTTATTCCTGAAACCATGAAAATTAACGACTTATTACGTGATTTTCAACGTTTACATATTCAAATTGCTATTGTAACAAATGAGTTTGGCGCAACAGCCGGAATAGTTACTATGGAGGATATTATTGAGGAATTAGTTGGCGAAATACAAGACGAACATGATGAAGAAAAACCAATTGTAGAAAAGAAAAGTGAAACTGAATATATTGTTAATGCTCAAAGTAGCATAAGCGATGTTAATGAATTATTACCAATGTCTTTTCCAGAAGATGAAAAATATGAAACAGTTTCAGGACTTATAAATTTTATCTGGGGAAGAATTCCTGGCCTAAATGAGAAAAGAAAATACAACGGTTATGAAATAACTATCCTACAACGAAAAAAACAAACCGTTGAATCTGTACGCTTAAAAGTTATCGACACAGAATAATTAACACCTTTATACAGAATTGATACCAATATCCATTTGGAAATATTTACTTATTAATTAATTTTGTATAATAAATTAATTAATTTATCTTAACAATCAATGAATTCATCTAAAGCAAAAATATTTGATGATTTTGAAATTGAACTTATAAATGATTGTTATTATAAAATTACCCTTCATGACGACTGTATTTTTAGTTACAATGAACTTAATCTATTAATTGAAACCCAAATAGCATGGGGCGAAAAAAAACGCCCCGTGATGATTATTTGTGGAGAATACAGCAATACGGATACGGAATTTTTAAAACACTTAGGCAAAAACGTAAATGACCCTTACTCAATAGCCGATGCCTTTGTTTTAAAATCTTTATCGCAACGTTTTTTAGCAAAATTTTATTTTAAGTTTGTAAAACCAGAACGGCCAACCGAATTCTTTAAAAAAGAAGAAGATGCCTTGAATTGGTTACAACAATTTATCCGTTAAAATTTTATCTTTGCTTTCTAATTTTTTTACTTTGAAGCAATTTATTCTCATATTTCTGAGCATACCATTTTTTTTACAATCACAAGAAAATGATAATAGATTTAATTTATTAGTTATGGCTGGCGTTTCACCTGCTCAAATTCATGGTGATTCTTATAGCGGATTTAATAAATTAGGAGGCATTGGTGGCATTGGGATTGAAACACAATTTAATCAAAAAACGAGTATGAATGTTGCTTTTCAATTTATACAAAAAGGAGCGCGTAAAAATCAAAACCCGCAAAAAAACGATTATGCCTTTTATTACCTTAATTTGAATTATCTGGAGGTGCCCATAAATTTTGCTTACACACAAAAAAAAATTATTGTGGACATTGGAGTATCTGCTGCTTATTTAATTGATTATTATGAAGGTTCTGATGTAGGTAATTTAACAGGCTTATACCCTTTTAATACATTTGATTATTCTGTTAAAGTAGGTCTTGGATATAATATAAATCCAAAATGGTTTGTGAATGTAAGAAGTAGTAATTCTTTTATGACTATAAGACCTAACAGAGTTAAGCAAGCTATTTATTATAATAATATAATTGCTCGAACATTTAATAAAGGCTACTACAACAACATCTTAGAGATAACATTAGGATATCGAATTAAACCTAAAAAAAGTAAAAGTGAATCAAAATAAACGTAAAATTATAGTAGCCATTACTGGAGCAAGTGGAAGTATTTATGCCAAAGTTTTACTTGACAAATTATTAAATCTTAGCTCACACATTGAAACCGTTGGCATTGTAATGAGTGATAATGCTAAAACTGTATGGCAACAAGAATTAGGAAATGAAGATTTTAATAAATACTCTACATTTACTTTTTACGAAAAACATAATTTTTTTGCACCTTTTGCATCTGGTTCTGCTAAATACGACACAATGATAATTTGCCCATGTAGTATGGGTACCTTAGCTCGCATTGCTGCGGGTATTAGCAACGATTTAACAACTCGAGCAGCCGATGTTATCTTAAAAGAAAGAAGAAAATTGATATTAATGATACGTGAAACCCCGTATAGTTCCATTCATCTTAATAATATGCAAACAATAACACATGCTGGGGGAATTATTTGCCCAGCTTCGCCTTCTTTTTACTCTAATCCAACTAATTTTGAAGAACTTGCTAGTACTGTGATTGATAGAGTTTTAGATTTGAGCAACTTGCCCATCCAAACCAAACGCTGGCAACAATAAAACTAGCTATATAATTGTTTTTTAACATTTTACAAACAATTTTTATTTTTTTTGTATCAAATTTAAAAAAAAAAACTAATTTTGGTATATTATTTTTAAATCTAATCTATTATGAAAAGAATCTTATCCTTATTTTTTATTGTTCTATCTAATTATATGCTGGCTCAAACAATCTCTACGCCATCTTATCAAGCATATAATGTAACCCTAACTAATATTTCAACAACCTCTATGAAAGTAGACTGGACTTCAGGTGCTGGTGCATATGAAATTGTAATTATTAGACCCGCAATAAGTACAAGAGTAGCTCCTGATAATTCGGATATGGGAACTTATTCTGCAAACACAGTTTATGGAAGTGGTACAAACTTAGGTTCTAGTAATTATGTAGTTTATAAAGGATCTGGTAACTCGGTAACCGTAACTGGACTTATTCCTGATGTAAACTACGAGGTCGTTGTATATAGCTACAACTATGGATGCATTTCATATTTTTCTGGCTGTTTAGCTTACGGCTATAAAGTTCATCTAGGATATACTACTTCTAATTATGAACAACATTTTACATTAGATAATTCTCCAAGCGCTTATCCAACAATCAATGTAATAGGTACGCCAGGTGCAACAACTGCCACCTTAAGTGTTACTGGTTCAGGATTTGACCGCACCTTAATCAGTGTGAGAGAATATACAACTACTGGTTACGCACCTGTTGATGGCACTTATTATACTCCATCTACATCATACGGAAGCGGTAGCCAAGTAGGTGGAACTGGAACAAATAATTTTTGTACTTATTTTACTAGTCCAAGTGGGACTAACAATTTAACAAATCTAAAACCCGCAACCACCTATTGGGCAAGAGCTTATTCGTGTAATGGTCAGGGTTCTTCTACAAATAATAGCTTTAATTATTATAGCTACAACGCCATCTCATTCTCTACATACAATACTCCACCAACCATTAATTCAATTTCAAATTATACACTCTGCCAAGATGCACCTACTACTACGGTTTCTTTATCGGGTATAGGTGATGGAAGTGCTGCTGAAACCCAAACATTAACTTTAAGTGCTTATTCTAGCAACACTGCTTTAATTCCTAACCCATCTGTTACATATACAAGTCCTAATAGTACTGGAACACTTACCTTTAAACCAAATGCTGGACAATCTGGTACAGCTATTATCTCAGTGTATGTAGATGATGGAGGACCAAATAATAGCCAAACTATTAAAACTTTTACAGTAACTGTAAAAGGTATTCCTTATGCTGCTGGAGCTATAAGTACAGCTACAACAACACTTTGTAAAGTAAAGAATGGTGTTGTATTCTCTGTTCCAACTATTTCAAATACAACTACCTATAATTGGTCTTTACCACCAAATGCTACTATAACTGCAGGTGCTAACACCAATTCAATTACAGTTAACTTTAACACTACCGCTAATTCATCTTATATTTCAGTGTATGGAAGTAACTCCAATGGCTGTGGCAATGGCTCATCATCTTATCTTTTACTAAATTTTGATAATGTTCCTACAACCTCAAATGCTGGACCAAACCAATCAATATGTAACAATATTACTGCAATGGCTGCTAATACCCCATCTATAGGTAATGGCGCATGGACCTATTGTTCAACTGGCCTAGGAAATTTATCTTCTACTGTTACTCCAAATGCTAATTTATCAGTTGCCAATAATCAAACTGTAACCGCTGTATGGACAGTTACAAATGGCGTTTGCCCTGCTAGTAGTTCAACTGTAGTGGTTACTAATATTTTTGGTTCACCTAGTTGCTCACCAAAAGCAGAATTTGTTGTAAGCAATACCCAACCTTGCGTTGGAACAGCTGTAACATTTACAAATTCATCTATTCAAGCACCAGGCCCTAATACTTATACTTGGACTTTTGGCGCAGGAGCTACACCAGCTACTTCTACTTCAACAGCATCTGCAATAACAGTTACATATACAACCGCAGGTGCCAAAACTGTTACGTTATCAATGAATGCAGGTGGAGGTGATTTAACTATGGTAAAAACAAATTACATTAATGTTATTACAACACCTGCATCACCAAGTACTATATTTGGTAATAGTACTGTTTGCCAAGGGCAAACAGGTGAGTCTTTCTTTGTAAATACAGTTACTGATGCTACAAGTTATAACTGGACATTCCCAAGTGGTGTTTCATTAAATACAGGTAGTAATACCAATGCCATAACTGCTAACTTTTCTACTACCGCAACCAGTGGAAATATCGGTGTATCGGCCGTAAATGTTTGTGGTAGCAGCGCACCAACTACAAAAAGTGTTACTGTAAATCCTTTACCAACACTTGCCTCTGCTATCACGGGTAGCTCTACAGTATGCCAAGGTCAAAATGCTATTGTATATGTTGCAAACAACTTAAATAATGGTTTATCATATACATGGGCTACTCCAAATGGTTGTAATATTATAGCAGGATTAAATACACGTACAATCACTGTTAGTTATGATAATTCATCTACATCAGGTACAATGAGTGTTTATGGAACAAATGGATGTGGAGATGGAGCAATGCGTAATAAAGCCATTACTGTAAATCCTTTACCTGGTGCTGCAGGCGCTATTTCTGGTTCAGCTAACAATGCTCTTTGTCCTTTACCTACTAATATTAACTATTCTATTTCTCCGGTTAGTAACGCCACTAGCTATACTTGGATTTATCCAAACGGTTATAACGTTGTGAGTGGTTTAAATACTAACTCATTATTTTTAGACGCTACCTTAAATGCTAATAGTGGTGGAATAAAAGTAGTAGCTAATAATGCTTGTGGAAGTGGTGATACATCAAGCGTACTTATGGTAAATGTAAAGCAATTACCTACTCAACAACTTTGTGTAGTAACAGTTGATACAACCTCTAATTACAATGAAATATTTTGGCAAAAGGGTGGTGCATCTGATGTAGATAGCTTTAGAGTATATAGAATGTTATCTGCATCTTTAGATACACTAATTGGTACTGTTGATTTTGCTGACCTAGGAAGATTGGTGGATAGTACCGCAAATCCAAATGTAACAAGCTATACCTACAAGATTTCAGCTGTTGATAGTTGTGGGCATGAAGGACCAAAGAGTGCCATTCATCAAAGCATCCACCTTCAAAGTATTTACAGTCCAGCTCCTCAAAAAATGGATTTAAGTTGGAACTTATACGTTGGAGCACCCGTTGATAATTACCGTGTAATGCGAGACACTAACAATTCTGGTAATTGGATTGTTTTAGCAAATAATTTAGCTCCTAACGCTACTAGTTTTACTGATTATGGAATACCAGCAGGAGCTAACTCAGTACAGTATCGTGTTGATGTTGTGTGGTTAAATACATGCGATCCAACAGCTAAAGTGGCTCAAAGTATTATTAATACTACCAAATCAAATACAAAAGATTTTGTAATTGGTACACCTACGAGCTTAAGTAAACAAACTGACCTTTTAAATTCAGTAAGTTTATTCCCAAATCCTACGAAAGATTATTTTGAGATTAAATTAAACTCAGGAGTTGAAAATCTAAACATTAAAATTTTAAACCAACTAGGTAGCATTGTAAAAACTATACCTGCTGGTGCAACAGATCATGTTTCGGTAAATATTAATGATTTAAGTTCTGGAGTTTATTATATCGTTGTAAAAACACCATTTGGTTCAGTAACCAAACGCTTGAGTAAAATGTAATAAAATACTTTATTCTTATAAAAAAGGCTGTTCTTGTAAGACAGCCTTTTTTTTATTACATTTATTCGCCCTTTAAAAATGTTTAAAAAAATAAGTTATATATTTTTCTTCTTATGCTTTGGAATTCATTTTACAAAGGCTCAGGATTTTAACTTTAAGAACTATAGTCAAAAACAGGGTCTAGTTAATCCCAGTGTAAAATGCATCTTTCAAGACAGCTATGGTTATATTTGGTTTGCGACACAAGGTGGAGGCATCAGCAGATTTGATGGTAATACCTTTACAAATTATGATAAACAAGACGGACTTATAGGCAACGATGTCGTTTGCATTACCGAAGATTCTGAAAAAAATATATGGATTGGAACTGTAGATGGTGTTTCTAAATTTAATAGAAAAACATTTACGAATTATTCTACTAAAAATGGATTAAAAGAAAATAGGGTATTTCATATTCTATGTGACGGAACAAAAACTTGGATTTCTACTTTTGGTGGAGGCATTGCTATTCTTGAAAATAAAACGTTTACGTATTTAACTACCGAAAATGGGCTCAGCTCCGATAAAGTATTTAGTGTTTATAAAGACAAAGGCGGAAAATACTGGATAGGAACCAGTAAAGGTGGAATCAATATTTATAACGGAAAATCGTTTACCGTTATTAAAGAATCTAAAAATTTCAATTCTGCATCTGCATTTTGTTTTTTAGAAGCTACTGATGGAAAATTGTGGATAGGTACCCCCGGAAAAGGTATCTTTTACATCGAAAATAATACATTTAATCAATTTGACATCCCACTTATCAATACCGACTACATCTCTGGGATTATTCAAGATAAGCAAAGAAACATTTGGTGTGCTACCGAACATGGCGTACTAAAAATTAGCCCTAATAAAAAATATAAATTCTTTAATACAGAAAATGGTTTAGCTGGAACCGACATTTCCTCTATTATGTGCGACTATGAGGGCGAAGTTTGGTTATCCTGTTTTGGAACAGGCGTGTATAAACTTACCAATGAAGCACTATCTGTTTTTACTAAGCAACATGGTTTAAATGAAAATAGAGTGTTATCACTATGTCAAAAAGGCGAAGGATTTTATTTAAGCACAACCCAAGGGATTAATTACTTTAATAACGGGAGTATTGAAAGTGTTAATCTCCCTGATAAATTACAAGGCAATTTGATTACTTCTATGTTCCAAGAGAACAATACATTATATGTTGGTACTGAAAGCAAAGGCTTATTTATTTTATCAATTAAATCCAACACTACATTGCAGTTAATAAAACACATTGATAAAATTGACACATTCCCAATAAAAACAATAATATCAAATATTCAAAAAGAGAATGACCATATTTGGTTAAGTTTATATGGGGGTGGCATCATTAAATTAAACAATACTACTTTCGAGTTATTTAATACCGAAAATAATTTGCTTCCAACCAATGACATATCATGTATTCACTTATTCAACAATAACTTATGGATAGGAACTATTGGAGAAGGTTTACTTAAATTAAACACCTTTACTAAAGAACTTACAAAATATAACTCCGAACAAAATTTTACCAGTAAGAATATCTTTTCAATTAACCATATCAATCAAGATATTGTTGTAGGTACAATAGATGAAGGATTATTTATTCAGAAAGACAACCAGTTTTTAAATTTTAGTAAAAAATCAGGAATACTCAGTAACTCAATTAACTCTATTCAGACACAAAACAATAATACTATATGGATTGGAACCGACCAAGGAATTAACAAGCTAGTACTAAACAATGATTACTCAATTAAAACGATAAAATCTTACACCGATGAAGATGGTCTTAAATCAACAGCTATAGAACAAAATGCAAGCCTTATACATAACGGATTGGTATATTTTGGTACAAATGAAGGTTTGGTTTCATATAATGCTAAAGAAGATATTGTATCTAACGAGAAACCAAAAATAGTCATCAGTAGAATTTTATTAAAACATGCCGACATAGATTCTACAAAAGTTCAGTATAATTCCATTTCAAAATTAGGTTTACTTTTAAATCCAATATTTAATTACAAACAAAATGACTTAACTTTTAAGTTTAAAGCATTATCAACACAAACTTATAATTATCAGTTTTTACTTGATGGTTACGATAAAGATTGGTCGCCGCTACAAACCAACACCGAAGCCATTTTTACAAATCTTTCGCCAGGAAAATACACCTTCAAACTAAAAGCCATTAATAAATACAACATTGAAAGTGATGTGTTAGAATACGATTTTGAGATTACACCTCCATTTTATATGCGTTGGTGGTTTTTTGTTTTATCTTTTATAGTTCTTATTTCATCCATCGTTTTATTTATTAAGTATCGTACTCAGAAGCTTTTACACGAGAAACAAATACTTGAAACTAAAGTAGCCGAAA
Source organism: Bacteroidota bacterium (assembly GCA_963169355.1). Classification (GTDB taxonomy): domain Bacteria; phylum Bacteroidota; class Bacteroidia; order B-17B0; family Aurantibacillaceae; genus UBA4416. The sequence goes on from CAUJCR010000047.1 coordinate 63,632, forward strand.
GAACATCGGAGCTTAAAAGCGCTAACACCAACTTAAACATTGCCATAGAAGAAATAAAAGATAGCATCAATTATGCCGAACGTATTCAAAGTTCTATCCTTCCTGATAAGTCTGTAATTAAAGACTATTTACCAAATCATTTTATTTTATTTAAACCAAGAGATGTTGTAAGTGGTGACTTCTATTGGTTTAATCAACTAGAAGATAAATTGTTTTTTGCCTGTGTAGATTGTACTGGACACGGCGTTCCTGGGGCATTTATGAGTATGATTGGCAACTCATTATTAAATGAGATTATACTTACTAAAAAAATAACAAGCCCATCAGCTATTTTATCTAGTTTAAATAGAAGTATTTTTAAGGTGCTAAAACAAAACACATCACAATCCAGAGATGGTATGGATATGGCATTGTGTATGATTGATAAAAAGAATAATACTTTAACTTATGCAGGAGCCAATAGAGAATTATTACACATTAGGAATCATCAACTAACCGAAATAAAACCCACTAAAAGTGCGATTGGCGGTTTTACAGATTCCAACACTGTATTCCCAGAAACAGTGATACACCTTGAACCAGACGATTTATTTTATATGTCAACCGATGGTTATGCCGATCAGTTTGGGGGCGAAAAAGGTAAAAAATTAATGACCAAAAATTATAAAGACTTCTTAATTCAAATTCATTCCCTTTCAATGGACGAACAACAAAAAGCTTTAGACGAAAAAATTTCGAATTGGATGGGAAATGCTTACGCACAAGTAGATGATATCTTAGTAATTGGCATAAAACCATAATTACTTACATTTTATAATTGCTAATTTCCTCTAAAATCAATAAACCTTTTGTATATTCGTTTCGATTTTATTGACTCTTAAAAAAAGCTAAAAATAAAATAATTAATTTTTTGAACCGTTTAAAACACTCAACTTCGTTTCATATATGGGTAATTACATTTTCTTAGTATTAGTATTAATTTCGTTTGTAGGACTGTACAAAATTTTTGAAAAAGCTGGCTTACCAGCTTGGAAAGCATTAATACCAATTTATAACTTCTGGGAACTTGGTTCTATTATTAATCGCCCAAAGTGGTGGGGATTAATAATGATTGTGCCTGGTGTAAACCTTATTATGTATGGCGTTTATGGCTTTCATTTAGCACGTGCTTTTAAAAAACGTATGAATAACGACTTAATTATAGCCTCTTTAATGCCGTATTTGTACTTTGCTTATTTAGGCTTTCATAAAGACTTAAAATATTTTGGTGTTTCTGATATTAAAACAGAGTCTTCGTTTATTAAAAACTGGGCAGATCCTATCATCTTTGCAGTAGTGGCGGCCTCTATTATTCGTGGATTTTTCTTCGAGGCATTTACAATTCCAACATCTTCTCTCGAAAAATCTTTAATGGTTGGCGATTTCTTATTTGTAAATAAAATATGCTATGGAGCTAAAGTTCCACAAACACCCATTGCTTTCCCGTTTGCACATCACACTTTACCTTTTACCACCGAAACACAATCTTACCTTGAATGGATAAAACTACCTTACATGCGTTTACCAGGTTATTCTAAACCTGCAAAAGGAGAGATTATTGTGTTTAATTATCCAGATGGCGATACCGTTACAACAGGTACTCAACAATTTACCAGTTATTATGAAATGGTGCGTCGTTTTGGTTATACTAATATGAGTAACCCAAATTTTATGGTTGACTTAGGAGGGATGAGGATTAAAAATGGAAAAAAAGTTGGACGACCTGTAGATAAACGCGAACACTATGTAAAACGTTGTGTAGCAACTGCTGGAGATAAATTAGAAATTAAAGATGGTGAAATATATATCAACGATGTAAAACAGGATATGCCTGAACATGCTCAACATTTCCACCGTGTTAAAGTTTTAAACCAAGTATTACAAATAGATGAAACGTTTTTAGACAAACATGATATTTATGTAACCGAAGCGTATCCTATTGCTAATAATGCCGACACAACTGTATATATTTTAAATATGCCTGCTGATGTTGCAACTCAATTAAAAAACACACCAGGTGTAGTAGATGTACAACGAGTAATTGAACCTAAAGGAGAATACAGTTCGAGTATATTCCCTCACAACCCTCGTTACCCTTGGAATAACGACAACTTTGGACCTTTCACATTACCTAAAGCTGGGATGACAGTAAAAATTGATACTAGTAACCTATGCTTGTATGAAAAAATGCTCACCACTTACGATAACGGCATTCATCAAGTTACCACATCGGGTGCACAAGTATTGTATGATGGCTTACCTATTACCGAGTACACTTTTAAACAAGATTATTATTGGATGATGGGAGATAATCGTCATAACTCAGCCGATAGTCGTAGTTGGGGCGTGGTACCATTTGATCATATTGTAGGTCGTCCTGTATTTGTGTGGTTTAGTATGAAAGATCCTAAAAACAACCCAGTGAGTGGTAATGGCGTTATCAGTTCTTTATCTAAAAACTCCAAAGAAGGTAAATACCGTTGGGAACGTTTTATGTGTTATGTAGGCGAAAATGGCTTAGTATCTTGGAAAATACCAGTGGCTATTCTCGTTGCCTTAGGCTTTGGTTACAACTATTGGAGCAAAAAAAGAAAAGCTAAAACAGCTCCTGCCAAAAAATAATGTTTAACCCACAGTTATTAATTGATTTGGTAACAACCCCCATGCCTTTTGGTAGATACAAAGGTGTAATTATTTCACAATTACCAGTGTCGTACTTAGAGTGGTTTAACAGACAGGGTTTCCCAAAAGGCAAACTTGGCGTTTTATTAGCTACCATGTACGAAATTAAACTCAATGGTTTAGAAGATTTACTTAAACCATTAAACCCAAAATAAACGAGTATTTTAATGTATCTTTGCCAAAAACAAAGGTATGGCAAGTTTTAAGGACTTAAATTTAAGCAAACAATTACTAAATGCCTTAGCTGATATTGGATTTGACACCCCTACTCCAATTCAAGAAAAGGCATTTCCCATCATTTTATCAGGCAGAGATGCAGTAGGCATTGCCCAAACAGGTACTGGTAAAACATTTGCTTATTTACTACCTATACTTCGCCAACTTAGCTACTCTGAACAACGTCAACCCCGAGTATTAATTGTAGTTCCTACACGTGAGTTAGTAATGCAAGTGGTAGAAGAAATTAAAAAACTAACTACCTACATGAGCGTGAGAACGGTTGGTATTTATGGAGGTGGTAATATTAATACTCAAAAACAACAGGTATATGATGGCGTTGATATTTTAGTGGCTACACCAGGAAGAGTAATTGACTTAACACATAGTCGAACACTGCAATTTAAAAATATTCAAAAATTAGTTATTGATGAGGTTGATGAAATGCTCAACTTAGGCTTTAGAGCTCAACTCACTCAATTATTAGATTTACTTCCAGAAAAACGCCAAAACTTGATGTTCTCAGCAACATTAAATGAAGATGTAGAGGTAATGATTGAAAAACATTTTAAAAGCCCAGAATATATTGAACTCATTAGCAGAGGTACGCCATTAGAAAAAATAATTCAGCAAGCTTACCAAGTTCCTAATTTTTACACTAAAGTTAATTTATTAGAGTATTTATTGCAAACAGATAATTCCTTATCAAAGGTGCTATTATTTGTAAAGAACAAGAAAATAGCCGACGAAATATTTGAAGAATTAAAAGCAGAATTTGAATCAGTAATTGGTGTTATTCACTCTAATAAATCACAACCACAGCGTTTTAGCGCTGTAAAAAAATTTGATGAAGGCGAACATCGTTTATTAATTGCAACTGATATTGTAGCAAGAGGTTTGGATTTGAAAGATGTTACACATGTTATTAATTTTGATATGCCTGCTAAAGAAAGTAGCACCTACATCCATCGAATTGGTAGAACTGGGCGTGCTGATAAAACAGGTATTGCCATCAGTTTCATAACTAAGAAAGATGCACCTATTCAGAAACAAATTGAAACCTTAATGAAAAAGAAAATTCAGGTATTGGATTTTCCAAGTGAGGTTGAGATTTCAGAAAACCTAACTAAAGACGAAAAACCAGTTACAAGAGATAAATCTTTAAAGAAACTACCAAAAATAATTACGCCAACTGGTGCATTTCATGAGAAGAAAGAAAAAAATAAAAAAGTAAATTTAGGAGGAAAACGCCGTCAGGAAAACAAGCGCCGTATTGCCGAAAAGAGGAACCGACTAAAAAGTAAAGGAAAATAAATTTGAATAAATTATGTCTAAACATAACAAACATTTACCTATAGTTTATTCCTGCTCGGGTTGTTCGAGTGCAGCCCAAATGGCAAATTATATGGCAATTAATTTAGACAGAAACGAAATTGCAGAAATGTCGTGCATTGTGGGTGTAGGCGGAAACGTGAAAAACCTTGTCAGAACTGCTAAATCAGGCAGAAAAATAATAGCTATAGACGGTTGCTCATTAGCTTGCTCGAAAGCATGTTTAGAGAATCATGCTATCACTCCCGACATTCATATCGATTTATCGAAACATGGCGTAAAAAAACGACTACATGAAGATTTTGAGAAAGAGCAGGCTAATAATTTACTTCAAGTACTAAAGAATGAGATTCCGAATTTGAATGGCTAATTACCTAATTTAAACTTACATTTCCAGATAATGTATAAATCCTTTTCTATCTTATAATCTTTGGCGTATTGCAAGTTTATCAGTTTTATTTTATCTGGCTCTAGTTTCTTATTAAACAACATCGAAGGATACAATACGGATTTTTTAATCTCTGGCAAAGATCGATCATTGATTTTGCCATAACCAACCCAAGTATAAAAGCCAAACAATACTTTGATAACATTAAAAAAGTAATTAGATTTTTTTTCTTGTAGAAAAAACAAGAAAGGACTAAGAATAATGGCAAGTATGCTAACCATAATATCTAGTAATCTCTTATTTCTTCTGTTGTTCGATTTAGTAATACTATTGACATCTATGATGTACAAATCGCCAGCATTATCAATATGATTACTTCCAATTATTGATAAACTCTCTGGAGGAGCGATTTTAAAATCAACACCACTTGAAACTAATAGCAACATATTATTAATAATAAATTGCGAACTGATGTCTTTTGCGCAAAATATAATTTCATTTATTTGATGAACCTTTATGATTTCATCAATTTGAGTTATTTTACCAATGTAGGATGGATTGTGTACACCATTTACTTCGGCACTAACAAAGCCAACAAATGCAGGATTAACCTGTGTTTGTTTTAGCAATGCTGATACTCTAGTAAATTCATTTTCTTCGCCTACAATGGCTATACGCTTAATACGAGTATTAATAAGAGAGTATTTTTTTAATTTTAATACATGAAATAATAAGCGCGTTACCAAATAACTCACTAAAGTTAGCAAAGTTCCTAGTAGGATTAAAGCCCTTGAAAAACGTAGTGTTTCAGGCAATAATGAATAAGCAATTAAAATTACCGCACTTCCCATCACCACGCCTCTTATTATTCTTTTAAACTTAATAGGAAAATCATATCCACCATTAAAATAAACCATGATAATCCATGTAAGTGCATACAATGGAAAAGCTACACTTAATAACTCATCCGAATAAATTTCACCTTCAATTCCTGTATTTTGAGAATAAATAGTCTTTAATTTAAATAATCCTAGAGTAATGAGGGCAAAATCTATAATAGGTACGGTAAATGCCTTCAAGAATCGTGAAACCAAGGCTAATCCTGCCCTTAATACAATAGCTAAATTAATCATGGCAATAAACCAAAACGCATTTACACCGCTAAAATGCTTCTTAGAAAATATGGCCATGGCTTTATAAAAAATCAGCACATAATTTAAGCTATTACGCTTAGTGCTTTCTCCTTTATAATGTATAATTTGAGTGTGGGGGAAATAATAATTTTTATATCCTGCTAAGGTAATTCGGTAAGACAAATCAATATCTTCGCCATACATAAAAAAAGTTTCATCTAATAAACCTATTTTATCTAATACCGATTTTCGCATTAGCATAAAGGCTCCACTCAACACTTCTATCTCAGAAATTTCATTCTCGGGCAAATATGTTAGGTGGTATTTCCCAAATTTTTTAGAATTTGGGAAAAACTTGGCAAAGCCAAACATTTTATAAAAAGCCACCTTTGGAGTTGGTAATCCGCGCTTTGATTCGGGGGCAAAGTTTCCTTGGCCATCTAACATCTTTACGCCTAATCCACCCGCCTCTGCGTGCGAATCCATAAAATCAAGAACTTTAGTAAATGTATCTTCCTGCACTACAGTATCAGGATTTAAAAGCAGAATATATTCGCCTTGAGCTACCCGAATAGCTTGATTATTAGCAACCGAAAAACCTGTATTAGTTTTATTTTCGATTAATTTAATTTGAGGGAACTTTTCTTTTATAAGTGTAACAGAGCCATCAACCGAGTTATTATCAACTACAAAAATTTCGCAATTAATTTGTTCAGAAGCTTTTAGCACCGAATAAAGGCACTGTTCGATAAAGTGCTTTACATTATAATTTACAATAATAACTGATAGTTTAACCACGTGCTATAAAATGCTAAAAATAGTAAAATATTGTATTATAGCCGTGCATTTATAGCGAATAACATTGAGATTAGGATTAAATAAACCTATTAAACAAGTAAATAAAAAAAGGTAGTTTATTAATTAAAAAAAAGTATTAAATTCGCAGTCCTATTTATTAGCTAAGCTAATAAAATGGTCCCGTAGCTCAGCTGGATAGAGCAACTGCCTTCTAAGCAGTAGGTCATTGGTTCGAATCCAATCGGGATCACAAATACTTAAAAAAGCCCTATTTTTTCATAGGGCTTTTTATTTTTAGCTAATACTTACTTTTCAAAATTTAGAGTTTCAACTTCTCTGCAAATGCTATGATATGTCCCGCTCGCGCGGATATGAAGCGTTGTATGTGTGTGAGGTATCCGTGCACTCATATAAACTTAGATTATTTTTACTTTCTTTTGCTATGAAGCAAAAGAAAGTAAAAATTCAAGTTTTTTATAAAACTTTTTGTCTTGATACAAAAAGTTACAAAAAAATCAAAGCTCCTTAAAATTTCACTAACTTAGATTTTTAAAATGAATACAAAAAAACGCACGGATACCAGCCAATCATCTCACGCTTCATATTCCATCTAACAGCTTTTTTGCGACCTGATTTTTAAGCTGTTAGCTAACGTGTTGTATGAATGCTTTAATTTTTGAAATACGCGCGAGCGGAATTTTCAACGACTTAAAACTAAAATTAAATACGTTTACCGAAAGAAGTGTTTAATCTAATTAATTTGTCTTTATAAAGAGCTCTGTACTCCTGCTTAGTGTCATCATCAAGATAAGAATGGTCTATTAATTCATGTACATTCATATTTTCAGTGCGCATTTGGTCTATTATTTTTTTAATCCTTGAATCTTTTAAACCAAGCTGTAATCCAAAATCAAAAAAATCATCGTACCCAAAATAACCTAATACAGAAAAAGAAGGATGGTTTAATGAATCTTTTGATAATCCTTCTTTTAATGCAACATATGAATCATTAACATGTATGCGTGTACATACCAAATCATACGCCGGACTCATAATCAAATCCCCATCAGATGATTCAATTAAGGAGAAGTTTTTTAAATGAGCGTCGCCATTTGAAAATAGATAATTAAATATTACTAATTTGTAATATTTTTCAAGTTCTACTTCAACAGCATTGATGTGCTTTGCAATCAATTTTCCCAAATCAAGATAATTGTATTCGTATTTAAAATCTTCTCCTGCATTGTCTTTTGTTTTTCCGGCAATTGCCGCAAAATCTTCTTGTAAATATTTACCTCCATCAGGTTTTAAATCAAAACGCTTTGTAATGTATGCCGGCTTGTCATTATCAAAAAAGATAAGAGCATTTTCAGCAGTGGGAATATTATACACTTGACGAGCTATTTGCATAGTGAGATGTTCATTGGCAGGAACTTGACTCACTTTTAAAATATCACGAGGTATTGGTTTTAATATATATTGTCCTTGTTGTCCGGGTTCGGTTAGTTGTAATTTATTTTTTACTAAAACAATAGATAGTTTTTCCTGTACACCAGATATTGAAATCCGTTTTCTGTTTTCAATAAATTTTTCTTGTTGCGGACCTTCAGTATCCGGTGAAGAAAAAGGTAATACGTGGTTTACTTTTTTATTATCAAACATACGTTTGAGAACAGCTCCGCTATACGTGGAAAAGCCTTCTTTTAAAGAACCAGGACAGTATTTTATTTGAATACTCATTTTTTATTAAATTGATTTTACACTAACTGCTCCTATAGTTTCGGTGCCTCCAGTTGCAAGGAGTAACCCAAAATAATCGTTTTCGTCAATTTGTAATTGACGGCATTGTAGATTTCTATTAACTCCTTCACTTAACATATTAAAGAAAAAAGGAAATAATGTTTTTGATTGATACTCTTGTTGCGTTTTTGGTAAGGTTACACTAATCGCCTTCTTCTGTGTATTATTAAAATAATCATCACTATATTTAAAAATATATTGACTGTCTTGATAACTAATAATACCAGCCTCTTCATCATTAACAAATACGATTCCTTGTCTTGCCATTTTTATTTATTGATCATTTTAAATTCTATTTCTACACCTAACACCTTAGTTAATTTATTTAATGTATCAATTGAAGGATTACCTGTCCCATTTTCAATTTGAATAATCGTACGCAAACTTACTCCTGAAAGTTCGGCTAAATCCTTCTGCTGTAATCGCAAGGTATTTCGTCTATTTTTAATATAGTTACCTATTTTATTTGTCTCCATTGTGCATTAAATTGCATATCTTAATACAAATATACACCTTATGTACACTTATTGCACACTTTTGTGCAATAAAATACACATACACACGAAAAAAACATGAACTAAGTGCGAACTTTGTTGCTAATGTGCACTATAATACACTTTAATCATTAAAAACGTCCATTGCCTTATCAAGTTCTTCATTTACAATTTTAGCATAAATCTGAGTTTCTTTGATTTGAGCATGTCCCATTAGTTTGGAAACCTTATGTTCCGTTTCAAACCAAAGCGTACTGATTTAATTTAAAAGATAAGAGACATTTTCTTAAGTTTAACTAATAAAAAAACCAAAGAAAATGGAATCAAATTCAACCCAGATTGTGCATTAGAAATTAGTAGTGAGAGTTAAAAACCCAATAAAATATGAACTTTTACGAATGAAGCGTAGCCACTGCTACGATGAAAGAGAAAAAGTTGCGAAGCTTCATATTTTGCAGGGATTTTAGTTCGTAATAAAATTGCTAATGCATAATCTGGGTTCAAATAGAAAATCAGCCCAAAGTTTAATTAAGTCTATAAAACGTAAAATGAGCCTGCATCGATGGCGTCTTGAATGTCGCTGAAAGGACTGCTCCAACTAAGTCCGGTTGGAGATGAAACGTTCGCCGCTTTGTTAACATAAAAACGTGTTCCCTGGGCAAACGAAGCAACACCGACAACTAGTGTCAGTGCTGCTGTCATGAAGTATTTATTCAACATCATAATTCGTGAATTACCAAGATAATTTTTGTTCGGTTTCTGTGTAAGTTCCCTTCGAACCACTGGAGTGAGCTGCGCTGTAACCGGGACCACCACTTACATCGTACGTAATCACACAGTTCTTTGCGCTTGGATCTTTTACCAATACGATGTTTCCGCCGTTTCCGCCGTTTTGATTTCCGAAATTCGGTTTCTTCCCTGCTCCACCTTTTGCATTAACAACAATTGGTTTTGTTTTTACTTGTTTGAAATGAGCTACAACTTCCCCTTTGTTCCAAACTTTGTATTCAAAGCACTCTTTTTTAGTATTTACGTCAATGGAGGATTTCACTTCAATACGGAAAGAACCAGCGGCTTTTCTATAAGCTTCTGTACTCGATTGATCTCCATTATCGTTGAATGTCCATTCACAGTTTTCGTAATCGACATTTTGACTGAACTCCACTGGTTTTACATTTGGATGGAATTTAGACTTCACCACAACGCGAATTTTATCGTTTTTCGGGATGTATGTTTTTGCAATTTCATACCAAGAAGTAACTGATCCATCCACATCGGTGTGTTTCACCAGCTCCAATCCTTCTACCTGAATGTCGTATTCGTCTTTGAACCCTTGACGTGTAGATAGTTTCGACCCGTCTTTCAAGGTTGCGATGATGTCGAAATTATAACTTTGTCCCTGGAACAGTTTATTGTTATCAAAAGGTTCAATTGCCAAGGAAACAACCTCTTTCCCTTTGATTCCGAATTTAGCTCTTTTCTCCTCTGCCATTTTTTGATCGCCACCTTTTAGGAGAACTTGCATTTGGTCGTAGTACTTTTGCAATTCTACGTTCACATTTTCTTTGAAACTTTCATACGTAAACGATTTGCTAATTTGTTTCAGCACAGCTTTTGGAGCTACAATATCAAAATCACCACCGATGTAATATTTTCCTTTATCTCTGCCCATTCCAATCAACATGAAATTATCAAAGAACATCACTAATTCGCTGTAAACACGATTGGTTCCGTCGATGTATTTTTCTGACATCTTTTCGGTACCAAAGGCATACGCACCTGTCGGGTGGATCACCTCAAATAAGTAACATGTAGACTCGAAACTTTTTTTGAAATTCATTAAAAACTTGGTCGTATTTCCACTCGCGTCGGTTTCCCCTTTTGAGCCTTCAGGATATACAGAAGAGCAATTAGAAAAAACCGGTTGCGTTTCAAAACTCAAGGTCAATGAACCAACATGCGAAGCAGCAGATATTCGCGTGTGCCCTTCAGTTCCATATTTTTGAAAGAAGTTTTTGGCTAACACTTGTTGTGGTTCAGCGGTGATCTTGATCAGATCCTCCACCGGAACAGCGGGTGCGTCCTTCTCGCCTTTCATTTCCTTCAATTTATTCTTCAAATTACCGATCTGAGCGGTCGAAATATGTGTTACTGACAACGCCAGTAAAATGGATAAACAGATTTTTTTCATCTTTTAAGTGTTTTATGTATTTGAATTAGTGTTGAACATTGATTTTAACCGGCACTCGATTTCCGGCACGCAGAAAATAAGTTCCTGAAGCCAATCCCGAAAGATCCAGCTGAATCGTTTCTTGAGACGTAGCTCGTTCCAGCACGATTTCCCCGGTGATCGACGTCAGTACAATACTTTCACTCCCTGAAAGTCCTTCCAAAGTCAAATTATCTTTTGCCGGATTCGGGTAGCAACGAACGCTAGGTAACGACATTTCCGAAACACTTGCTGTGCCGGTTGTTACTTGTACCACATTCGAAAAATCCGAGTCTTCAACCGCATTAAAGGCGAAAACGCGGTAGTAATACGTTGTGTTGGGTGCCACCGTGTTGTCGGTGTAGGTCAAAACATCCGCAGCGACGTTAGTCAGATGCGTAAAATTCACACCATCGGTACTGCGCTGAATAGCGAATCCTGATTCATTGGCGGAATTATCAGTCCAATTCAAGACTACCTCAGTGATTCCTGGTGTCCACGCTGCGGTCAAATTGGTAGGAGCGTCGATTCCGACAGGAGCACAATTAGCCGTTGATTCTTCAAACAAATTCAACACTTCACACGGCTGTAATGCTCTGCGCCAAAAGCCCATTTGGTCCAAGGTAGTTCGTGATTCGATGTTTTGCGAAGCATTGTGATTCACGTAAGTGGTAAAGCCCACCCATTCGTTGTTTCCGGTTGCATTGCTGTAATTTAAATTCCCCGTAACAGCCAACGAATCGGTGCAATCACCATTCACATACAAACGCAAATACGATTGGTCGTAGCTCACCATGACATGATACCAATAATTCGAATTGAAAGTGGCCGTTGATTTCACAATACGGGTCACTCCGCCGATTACCGTTTGGAAGTACAATTTTCCATAATCCGGTCCATAACCTGTTATTCCTGGACCTGTAGAGACAAAATCAGATAAAAAAGCGAATTGGGTATGCGTACCAACTACAGGTCCACCAACTTGTTGCATCACTTCGTAATCCATTTTGTAGAAATACCCGATGTAATTGCTTGGATTTGGTGAATAAGTTATTAAAAATGGTGCTACCCAGCCACCAATTGTAAAACCCGTTGTCGCATCAAATCCGTCAATACTTGTTTTAAATGCGCCTCCGTTATTTAAAGAGGAATTGGCAAATCCGTTTCGATCGATGGCGTAGTTGACCGTTCCTCCAGGAGTTAACGTCAGACCAGTCGTGAGCGCATTATTTAAATTTCCATTGAAATTCCAAAAACCTTGTAAGCTGTCGGTTGAAACAAACGCTGGAACTTGAGCGAACAAGGTTGAACCGGTCAAGCAGATAGTAAACAATTGCAAATAAATCTTTCTCATGTGTATCATTTTAATATTTTAATACAAAGAGAAAAGAAATGTAGACGTGATTTTGGTCAATTAAACGAAACAGGGTTGAATGTTTATTAAACCCATCTGTTATTTAATGAAGCTGAATCACTTTTTAGTTGATCAATGGCTTAATCTATGCCTAAAACCAATGTAAAATGTAGGTTTAAAAAATTTTATCTTTAAAAAAGTTCAAAAGTAAACTCCTTTTTTCTGGCGTTGCTGAAATTTCTTCTCCATTATCCATTTGAACAAATCCACCATCTTTTTTACTGATCTTTACAATGTGTTCAACGTTAATGATAAAAGAACGATTAATTCGAAAATACTTTCCAGTTTCTTCTAGGGTATTGTATTCTTGCAAAGAACGAGAAACAGTGATTCGTTGGCCTGAAATAAAATGAATATGTGTATAAGCACCATCTGCCTTAAAATACCGAATGGCGGAAAGTTCGCAAATTTGCAATCCTTCGGCTGTCTGTAATGCGATTTTAGACATTTCACGGTGATCCAAATTTTCTTTTAGAGCAAGGTACTTTTCCGGTACATTGTCAATCATGTTCAATCGATCAAAAGCCCTTTTAAGTTGGTCAATACGTGTTGGTTTTAACAAATAATCAACTGCAGCTAAATCAAATGCTTTCAGTGCATAATCATTGTAAGCTGTCACAAAAATGATCTTAAAACGAATACTCGCAACATCAAAAAAATCGAGCAGGTCAATTCCTAAATACCCCGGCATTTCAATATCGAGGAGCACCACATCCGGATCTGAATTATGAATCGCTTTTACCGCATCTGGAACACTTGAAACTTCACCAACTATAATTATTTCTGGGAAATTGGCGCCAATCATGCCACGTAATGCTGCACGAGCATTTACTTCATCGTCAACGATCAATACTTTCATACATTTCAATGTTTTTGGGAATTTTAATATGGACTTCTGTACCTACGGCTATTCCATTCTCCGTCAAATCAACAAAATTCAAATGAATCTTTTTGTTCAAATATTGGTTTAACAGGTCTATGCGTTTTTTAATTGCTCCTGTAGCAAAGGAAGTTGGTTTATCTTTTCTCGTTTTATTCAACAAAAAAGATTTCTGCCTCCCAATTCCATTATCCCTGATTGTAATTTGAATAACTTCAGGAGTATTCATTGTAAAATGAACATGAACTGTTTTCTCTCCTTTTTTGTTTAAAAGTCCATGTTTAACAGCATTTTCAACAAATGGTTGAAGTATCATGGCAGGAATATTGAACAATTCATTGACATCTGGATCTCTTTGGATGTTGAACTTAAAATCTTCGCCAAAACGAAGTTTTTCGAGACTCAAATAAACACCAAGACTTTTTATTTCCTCTTTAATCGTTATCATTTGTTTATCTGAAATAGCTAATGTGTATCTTAAATGTTCAGAAAACATGCTAACATAATTACCTGCTTCATTCACCTTATTTGAATAAATTAGACCTTGTAGAGAATTTAAAACATTGTATAAAAAATGAGGATTCATTTGTGATCGAATCGCAGTAAGTTTTGAATGAATGAGTTGTTCTCGTATCAGTTGTTTTTTTCTCATTTGAAAAACTGTCAATCGAATGGTGAGATAAAATAACACGCCGACAACCAAAATTTCAATAGCAAAAAACCACCATGATAACCAATAAGGTTTCTCAATATGCAATCGAATTTTATTATTCACATTATTCCTTAACCCTGTTTTTAATTCAAAACAATAATCTCCAGGAGGGAGACCATTATAAGAGACCGAATTCACGGTTGGTGAAAGCTTCATCCATTTTTCTTCAAATCCAATTAAACGATAATACAAAGGTACTTTCACTCCCTCTCGATACGCTAAATAGTCCCAACTTATTTCAAACGAATTTTCTAGAAGATTGTTTCGACTTTCTATCCACTGGGATTCCCCGTTTTTATAACTTATTTTTTTAAACTCAATTTTCGGCATAGTAATGTCGTTCTCATTTTGATGTGGGATCCTTATGATTTGATTTTTTGTGACAAGCATCATGTTTCCTTCTTCAGAAATCACATCAATCACAGGTGTATTGTAGAGTGAATAGTTGTTAATAAACGAACGTAATTTGAACGACTGAACATTGATTTGATCTAACCCGGAAATAGTAATAATGAACGCTTGATTTCCAAAAATCTTAACTTTTTTACATTGATCATGACTCAAACCTGAGTCAGCCCTAAAGTGCTTTACTTCTTTTCCGTTTTTGAATACATAAACACCATCTTGAACAGTCGCTATCCATAGTCTTCCAAAATCGTCTAATGCTAAAGAAACCGCTTGGATTGATTTCCCATCATTTGATTTTAGCTCAACGGTTTCGGTGGAAGAATAAGCCAATAATTGATCAACATAGCCTATATATAACTGTTCCATTGCAAGACTGATGCATCTTGTTCGCTTCTCCCTAATTACTTGAAAACTCAGTCCACCAACTGTCAACTCTGAATGATTTGAAAAAAACAGATTTGACTTTCTTTTACCCTTGATGACTCCACTCAGGCTATGAATACCAAAATATAGATTTGAATAGGCATCAATTGCTATTCCCTTTCCGTAATAAAAAGGAAAAAATTGAGTTGTTTTTTCATAATTGAAATATCCTACAGAAGTATAAAGGCGATTGGATAACTGATCAAAATAAATGAATTCAATATCAAGACCCGTCTTCGTATCGAATTGTCTTATTAAGTCCCCTTTTCTATTCAATTCGTATACGATTCCGTTAGCTGTAGAAACAAAATATCCTTTAGGCGAAGCTATCATTTGCCTTAAATTATTTCCATATTGAGCTGAATAAAAACTTGTAATATTGAGCGAAGGAAGGTATATTAAACCATTATCAATAGTTGAAATCCATATCCCTCCTTGAAAATCAGTTAACACATCGGTATGATTATGTCCGGTAGATAATTGCTTCCAAATTGACTTTTGCTGGTAAAAAGTCCCTTGATTGGTCGATAAAAATACTCCACCGTTAATGATGTTACAATTATTGACATAAAGTCCAGCTTTAATTTTATCTATTGAAAGAATTTTTGAAACCGATTTACCGTTCACTTGATATGCCAAACTTGGAACCTTTTTTTTCTCAATAAAAAAAGTAGAACTTCCAACACCTGCGCTTCGATATTGCCCCGGTGCTAGCTGCATACTTGAAACTTTTTGTATTCCTTTTAACCAAATACAATAACCGTTCACAGTAGTAATCAACACCATTTCATCTTGAATTGAAAGCCCTTCCGCTTGTTTTATGGCAAATCGCTTTAACAGTTTACTCGATGTAGCATCTATAATGTATACTGCATCAAAACTAAGGAGATATAACTTTCCTTTTACAACCTTTAAATCGACAATGATTTCATTATTTAAATAACTGTTTACTTGTTTATTCGGTTTTAGAACATTTCCATAACTTGAAAACACTTGATCTGAAAAATTTCGACACCATAAAACATTGTTATCGGTAAATGAAATACTCGTAACACTGCTACTTACTGCATCTTTTAATTCAATCTGTTTGAAGTCTATTCCATTGTAACTATACACCCCTTGGTCTGTACCTAAATACATCAAACCATTCCTATCAGAAGCAAGATCAAATACACAATCTGTTGGTAAACCATTCTGTGAGGTAAGTTCTCTGTAATATGATACTTGTCCTCTTATTAAAAAAGGAAATAAAAGCAGACATGGTAGAAAAAATAACTTCATCGAATACACCCTACGAAGATAAAAGTAATGTATTTGGAAATCATGGAATGTGAATGAAACCGCTAAAATTGTTAACAAAACATTGTGTCAACTTTGTAAAAATTAAACCGTAAACAGACAGTAGATTGGTTGAAAACACTTTAAAGTATTGTTAGTATTGGCTTTAGAATAATTTTATCTTGTAAGCAAAGCTTACAAGAAAATTGAGCTATAAAATTGAATATTCCGAAGACAAAGTAAGTGCGTGGGGAGGTTTTTCATTGATGAAAAATTTCAACGATAAAATTGGGTTAAAGACTATTTTAAGAAGCTTACCAATTCCTGAAAGCACAAGTAATAATCGCTATGAGAACGAAGATTTGATAGAGAGTTTTCTATTATCTGTTTGGTTAGGCTGTTATAAATTTTCACATACTAATGTTCTTCGATTAGATAGTACTTTAAAACAAATATTTGAATGGAAACAAATCCCAAGCGACACGACCTACAAACGGTTTTTTCAAAAATTTAACCAAGGGGTTAATAACGAAGTTTTCCCAGCTTTACAAGAATGGTTTTTCAATCAATTGCAGTTTAATAATTATGCTTTAGATCTTGACTCTACTGTAATTACCAGATATGGCGATTTTCAAGAGGGTAATCATAAAGGATACAATCCTAGTAAAAGAGGGCGAGCATCTCATCATCCTTTATTTGCTTTTTTAGGAAATGAGCGTATGGTTGTAAATAGTTGGTTAAGAAGTGGTGATACTTCAAGTTCACACCAATGTATTGATTTTTTGAATGAAACCTTATCAATACTACAGAACAAAACTATTGGATTATTGCGCGCTGATTCTGGCTTTGCAAGCGCAATAAAATTGCTAATGCATAATCTGGGTTTAACACTAGTAATATTGCATCCTATTTTAAGTTAGAGTATTCGTAAAATATTAAATTCACTAATCTCAAAATTAATTAAAAAAAGGCTCAAGTAAGCTCAAAATAAACCCTGTTTTTATTTTCATTTCTCGTAAAAAGCCCCTAAATTCACTACTTTGAAATTATTTACGTGTCTCTTAGAAAAATATTGCTTTTTCCATTCGCTATTCTCTACGGTATCATCACATCGTTTAGAAATTTATTATATGACTGGAACATTTTAAAGAGCAAACGCGTTCAAGTCCATACCATTTGCGTTGGTAATTTGGCAGTGGGTGGCACTGGAAAAACGCCTCATGTTGAATATTTAGTTCGCCTCTTAAAAGACTTATACCCTATTGCCATTTTAAGCAGAGGTTATAAACGAGATACCAAGGGTTTTGTTCAGGCTAATAGCACAAGTACCGTTTCTCAAATAGGTGATGAACCTTTGCAGTATAAAACTAAATTTAATGACATAGAGGTGTGTGTAGATGCCAATAGGTATCAAGGTATTATTAAAATGCTTGAGTTTACTAAACCACCAAAAATTGTTATTCTCGACGATGCTTTTCAACATCGAGCATTATTCAGTGAGCTAAAAATTGTGGTGAGTGATTTTAACCATTTATATGTTAATGACTGCCTGATGCCTGCTGGCTATCTAAGAGAATCTAAATCTGGTATCAAACGAGCCGATATTATCATTGTTAGCAAAGTGCCTGAAAAAACAACAGCCGTAGAGATAAGGAATGTAATGAAGGACATCAAGCCATTGGCGCATCAACATTTATTTTTCTCATGGCTTAAATACGGCGAATTACATGGTTTCCAAAATCCAAAAGACACTATTGATACCCTCAACGAGCTTTTTAGATACAGATTAATTGTAGTAACTGGTATTGGCAATCCTCAACCCATGCTTACTTACTTAAAAGAATATGCCTCCGACGTACAACACATTGAATTTCCAGACCATCATCAATACACTTTGGAAGATATAGCGCATATTCAAAATCAATTAAGTAATTTTGAAGGCGGAAATAAACTAATAGTTACAACAGAGAAAGATGCCATGAGATTAAGAGAACCTCATTTAATTGAAATTGCTAACTCTTTACCTATTTATATTTTACCAATAGAAGTTGATTTTAAAGAACAAACACAAGAATTTAATGATTTAATAATTAATTATGCTAGAACAAATAAATTTTACCACCAAAAGTATTCTTGAAAAAACAAACCAATTTAAACCACAAGTAGGCATTATCTTAGGAACGGGCTTAGGGGGCTTAGTAAAAGAAATTGCTGCCGAATTTGTATTACCATATCAAGACATTCCTCATTTTCCAGTAAGTACCGTAGAGGGACACAGCGGAAAATTAATTTTTGGAGAGTTAGGTGGGAAAAAAGTAATGGCCATGCAAGGTCGCTTTCATTTTTATGAAGGATATAATATGCAAGAAATTACATTTCCTGTACGTGTTATGAAAGCCTTGGGTGTTCACACTTTATGCGTATCTAATGCCAGTGGAGGTATGAACCCCACTTTTGATATTGGTGAAATTATGATTATAAATGACCACATTAATTTATTTCCTACCAATCCATTAATTGGAAAAAATTATCCCGAATTAGGCCCTCGTTTTCCAGACATGAGTGAAGCCTACGACAAAAAATTAATTGCTAGCGCACTTCAAATTGCCCAAACACATCAAATAAAAGTTAGCCAAGGTTGTTATGCTGGATTAACTGGTCCTTGCTTTGAAACCCCTGCCGAATACCGATACATAAGCCGCATTGGTGCAGATGCCGTTGGTATGAGTACGGTACCAGAAGTTATTGTTGCAAAACACAGCGGTATGCGTGTTTTTGGCATTAGTATTATTACTGATTTAGGGGTTGAAGGGAAAATTGTGGAAGTTACTCACGAAGAAGTACAACACATTGCCGCTACAGCAGAACCCAAAATGAGTTTAATTGTAAAAGAAGTTATTAAACAGTTATAATAAATATTCTCTATCTAATTTTAAAATGAAAAAACTTATCTTTTTAATCACATCTATTTGCTTATCATCTATTAACCTTGTAAGAGCAGATGAAGGCATGTGGCTTCCGCAACTTATTAATGCCTTAAACATTAAGGACATGAAGAAGAATGGATTAAAACTAACAGCCGAACAAATCTATAGTGTTAATAAATCAAGTCTTAAAGATGCCATTGTTCAATTTGCTGGAGGTTGTACAGCCGAAATTATTTCTGACCAAGGTTTAATACTTACCAATCATCATTGTGGGTATTCTGCTATTGCCTATCATAGTAGTGTAGAAAAAGATTACCTAACCAATGGATATTGGGCTATGAATAAAAACGAAGAACTTTATACGCCTAATATTACTGCCACAATTATTCAAAGAATAGAGGATGTAACTGATAAAGTTTTAAAGGGAATTACATCAAATACTTCAGAGGTTAAAAAAGATTCTATTATTAAAGCAAATAGTAAATGGATTGAAAAAGAGGCTATAAAGGGCACACATTACGAGGCATTTATTCGCCCATTTTTTTATGGAAACGAATACTACCTTTTTGTAGTCGAAAATTTTAAAGATGTAAGAATGGTAGGTGCGCCTCCTTCATCTATTGGTAAGTTTGGTGGCGACACAGATAACTGGATGTGGCCAAGACACACGGGTGATTTCTCGGTTTTTAGAATTTACGCTAATAAAAATAACGAACCCGCAGAATACAGCCCAGATAACGTACCTTATAAACCAAAACACGTTATTCCAATTTCTTTAAAAGGATACAAAAAAGGCGATTTTACGATGGTGTATGGTTTCCCTGGGCGTACACAAGAATATCTATCTAGTTATGCCGTAGATATGATTATGAATGAAAGCGATCCACTAAAAGTATCGCTGCGAGAAAAGCGTTTAAGCATCATGAATGAAGATATGCTGAAGAGTGATGCAGTAAGAATTGCTTATGCTAGTAGATATGCTAGTGTTGCTAACTACCATAAAAAATGGTTAGGAGAAATGACAGGACTAAAAAAGTATGATGCCTTAACTAAAAAACAACTCTTCGAAAAACAATTTTTAGAAGCCGTAAATGCAGATGTAGTAAAAAAAGAAAAGTATGGCGATATATTTAATCAACTCGAGAAAATATACAAGGAATATAAAGTACTAAGCAAACAGGTAGATTATTATAGTGAATGTTTAATGGCTATTGATGCATTATATTACTCGAGATTTTATATGACATTATTTGCAGAACTAAAGAAAAAACAAAAAGGACAGTCTCATAATTTTGATGCCACACTCGCCGACTACAAAAAACTAATCTTCTTTAAAAATTATCATAAACCTACCGATTTAAAATTGTGTGAAGCCATGCTGAATGAATATATAAAAGGTGTGCCTTCTAACAATCGTCCCTACGTGCTAGACTCGTTTATAGTAGCTCATAAAAACGATGTTAAGAAAATGACAGAGTTTTTATACAGCAACACCAGCTTTGCTGATAAAGATAAAGCCGAAGCCATGTTAAATGATTTTGAGAAATTTTCTAATTTGTACGAACGCGATCCGGTTTATTATATAACTAGTGCTATCGTTAAATATTACAGTGTGAGTGTTTTCCCGCAGTTACAATATAACGAACGCGAAATTAATGAACTACAAAAACTATATATACAAGGTCAACAAGAAGTTTTTAAAGATAAAAAGTTTTATCCAGATGCTAACAGTACTTTAAGAATTACTTATGGTAAGGTAAATAATTACATACCAAAAGACGGCGTTGAATACAATTACTACACTACCCTAGACGGTATCATTGAAAAATATATCCCAAAAGATGAAGAATTTGATTTACCACAAAAGTTAATTGACTTATATAACAAAAAAGATTATGGTCAATATGCTAATAAAGATGGGAAAATTCCGGTAGCGTTTACCGCAAGTAATCATACCACGGGAGGTAATAGTGGAAGCCCTGTATTTAACGGTAATGGCGAACTCATTGGTACTAACTTTGACAGAAACTGGGAAGGCACTATGAGTGACATCATGTACAATCCTAATTTGTGTAGGAATATCACACTTGATGTAAGATATACTTTATTTATTATTGATAAATTTGCAGGTGCAGGTTATCTGTTAAATGAAATGAAATTAATAAAATAAGGTAATTATTTTTTCAATCTAATTACTGCCCATTCATTTTTATTAAAGCTTTGTTCAAATGTAAATCCAATTGATGTTGCTAATGTGCGCAGTTCTTCCACATCGGTTGTAAAAAAACCACTTAATAACAAATAGCCACCATTATTTAAACATTGGTAATACGAAGCCATATCTTGCTTCAATACATTTTTATTAATATTAGCTAATATTGTATCAAAATGAGGTGTTTTGGGTAAAAGGCTAGCATCTCCTTTCTTAAATTCAATAGCTGATACTTGATTTATCTCTGCATTCTCAATGGAGTTTTCTATACTCCAATCATCAATATCAATTCCCATTACAGTTTTTGCTCCAAGTAATTTAGCAAGAATTGCAAGAATACCAGTTCCACAACCCATATCTAATACTTGAACATTTTTTAATGGTAAATCTAACATAGTTTTACTCATTAACCATGTAGTATCATGATGACCTGTTCCAAAACTCATCTTAGGTGTAATAATAATATCGAATTTTACCTGAGGCTGTGGCTCATGAAAATGAGCTCTAATACACACTAAATCATCAACATAAACTGGGTGAAAATTTTTCTCCCACTCTTCATTCCAATTTGTTTTTGGGATTTCATTCTTTTTATATTGAAAGGTAAAATCATCAAAACTTAATAAGTTAATGTCGGTTTCAACTTCATTTCCTGACTGAATGTAGGCTTCAAAACCAACATCTGTTTGAACAAAGCTCTCAAATCCTAATTCGCCAAGTAAGGCAATTAATATATCCGTTCCAGGTTCGGGTGGAGTTACCGTAAAAACATATTGGGTATAATTCATAGCCTCTAAAAATAACTTTAAATAGCCAATAGACTAGAAAGAAAAAATAATTTTACAAAAATCATCGGCATTTAAAGAAGCCCCACCAATTAAACCACCATCTACATCTTTACATGCAAATAATTCTTGCGCATTCTTAGGATTACAACTTCCACCGTATAAAATAGGAATTTCGTTAGCAATTCCTGAATCAAATAAATCTACAACTACACTCCTAATAAATTCGTGCATTTCTTGAGCTTGTTGCGCCGTAGCCGTTTCGCCAGTACCAATAGCCCAAACAGGCTCATAGGCAATAATCATTTTTTTAACGTCAGAAACAGAGAATGATTTCAATACTGAAACCAACTGTTCGGTAATTACTTTAAAATGATTATCGGTTTTTCGTTCGTGAATAGTTTCTCCAATACAATAAATAGGAGTAAGTTGATGGGCGAGCGCCTCTTTCATTTTCAATATAAAATCGGCATCCTTCTCTTTAAAATATTGTCTCCGCTCACTGTGCCCAATTAAAACATATTGGCAACCTACCGACTGCAACATCAAAGCACTCACCTCGCCTGTATATGCACCCTTATCGTGTGTATGACAATTTTGAGCACCTATATAAAAATTACTTTTATTTTTTAATAATTGACCTACAGAATCTAAATATGGAAATGGTGGGATGATAATTTTAACAACATTGTCAAACTCACTCACTTGATGCAAGATATTCTCAACTAAGGTTTTGGCCTCTTGAGACGATTTATTCATTTTCCAATTTCCAGCTACTATCTTTAAACGGCTCATTATTTAATTCTTACACGTGGATCTAAAATACCATAAATTATATCAACTATTATGTTGGTAGCAACAAAAATAGCAGCAAAAATAATAGTTGTACCCATTACTACTGGCAAATCATTTTTTGTAAGGGCTTCAAACACTTCGTAGCCAATTCCTTTCCAACTAAAAATATATTCTACAAAAACAGCCCCTGCCATTAATCCTGCAAACCAACCAGAAATAGCTGTAACCACAGGATTTAAAGCATTTTTAAGGGCATGCTTAATTATTACTGTTTTTAACTTTAAGCCCTTTGCTTTTGCTGTTCTAATGTAATCTTGGCTCATAACATCTAATAGCGAACTACGCATCAGTTGTACAACAATAGCTAAAGGTCTTACTCCTAAGGTAATGGCAGGTAAAATAAGATTTTTTAATTTCAACACTTCACCATCCCACACATCAATGTCATATAAACTTCCAGTTGGCGATAATCCAGTGTAATCTCTTAACACGTAGCCAAAAAGCCATGCAATAATTAATCCCACAAAAAATGAAGGAGCCGCCATGCCAAGCACTGATAATACCAAGGAAAATTTATCGTAAAAAGAATTATGTTTTACGGCGCTAATTATACCCAAGAATATCCCAATAATAGACGCAATAATAATTGACGTAAATGCTAACACAGCAGTTTCTGGTAAAGTTTCCTTTACAATATCCGAAACTTGACGTTGAGTAATATAAGATCGTCTTAAATAAGGATATTTTAAAACAACAGATTTATTGTTTCCTATTGTAAAAAGAGGTATCCACGAATACTTTGTAGGACTAAGAAACCACAAACTCTTTTCATTTTGGTTATTATGAACAGAAATAGGTGATAAATCATTCAAATAACGGGCATACTGCTCCATAATTGGTTGATCTGTTCCTAAATCTCTGTGAATAGCCTCAATAGCTTCTTTATTAGCTCTTTGACCAAGCATAATAGTGGCAGGGTCGCCAGGTAAAACATTAAATAAGAAAAATATTACAGTAATAACGCCAAATAAAACCAACAAACTGTACAATATTTTTTTAACAACGTACTTTATCACAAAATCTTACATTCTGATTAGTCTGCTAAGTAAGTAAAATTATTCAGTAAATAAAATATTTTAGGCGAAAATTATTAGCTATAAAAAAATCGGGTAAATTTGTAAGGATTGATAACAAGTACGTATATCCGAAATTGGGTTAAGACATTAGCCATAGTTATATTTAGCACAAGCCTTAACTATTTATCTGCTCAAAAAGTGGGTATTGTATTAAGTGGTGGTGGTGCTAGTGGTATAGCGCACATTGGTGTATTAAAGGCGTTAGAAGAAAATCATATACCTGTAAATTGTATCTCAGGTACATCTATTGGAAGCGTTATTGGCGGATTATATGCCTCGGGGTACTCTCCCACTGAAATTGCTAAAATAGTAAAAGATGAAGCCTTTGCAAATCTTACTAAAGGAGAGATGTCTCCAAAATATGGCTACTACTTAAGAAAAAGAGACGATTATTCATCTTGGCGTACCTTAAAACTAAACTTAAATAACTCCTTAATTGGCAACTTAGCTACTAATCTCATTAATTCGGTGCCAATTGACTATTATTTAATGGAAACATTTGCCCCTGCCAATGCCGTATCTGGTTATAATTTTGATAGTTTATTTGTTCCCTTTAGATGTGTAGCCTCAGATATTGAATCTAAAGAAAGTGTGATTTTTAGAGATGGCGATTTACCATCTGCCATTAGAGCTTCTATGAGTTATCCTTTTTATATAAGACCAATTACAATAGATAGTGTTCTGATGTTTGACGGTGGATTATATAATAATTTTCCAACCAATGTTATGTACGACGAACTCTATCCTGATGTGATGATAGGCAGCGTGGTAACTGAGAACTCCGTAAAACCAAGTGATGACAACATTTACTTACAATTACGTAATATGCTAATGAATAAAAGCAATTTTAAACCTATTTGTGATAATAGCGTTATAATTGAACCTTGGGCAGATGTCAGTATTTTTAATTTTGAATCAGTACAAAGATTAATTGATAGCGGTTATGCTGCTACAATACGACAAATGCCAGTCATTAAATCTTATATTACACAATACCAAAATCAAAGTGAATTAACCAATAAAAGAATTTTATTTAGAGAAAAAACCGCTCCTAATCGTGTCATTTACGACAAAATTCAAGTTAATGGTGTATCAAAAGGGATGAGCTATTTTATCACTAAAAGCATACAATCTAGCCACAAACCACTCACCTTAAAAAGATTAAAAAAACAATACTTTAGGTTGATGGCTGATGAAAAAATAAAATCGGCTTATCCCATTTCTAAATTAGATACTGCAACAGGTAAATACACCTTAACCTTAAATGCTAAAAGAGAAAAACATTTATTTTTTGATATAGGTGGAAATATCTCTAATCGTCCAATCAGTCATTTTTTCTTAGGTGCTCAATATAACTATATCGGTCGTATTGGTATAACGGTTTATGCCAATGGATATTTAGGTAAATTAAATTCGAGTTCGCATTCAAAAATCCGTTTTGATTTTCCAACCCGTGTTCCATTTTATATTGAGCCATCCTTTACAATTTCGCGATGGGATTATTATCGCAGTAGTGCGCTATTCTATGATTTTGAAAAACCTGCCTACCTCATTCAAGAGGATGTTTTTGGAGAAATAAATGTGGGGGCACCAGTTGGCAATATAGGTAAAATTGTAGCTACAGGGGGGTATAGCGAATGGAAAAACAAATATTACCAAGTTCCACAATTTACAAAACTAGACACCAGTGATGTGAGTTTATTTGATTTTTCTTATGCTCAAATAGCCTATCACATTAATACATTAAACAGAAAACAATATGCTACAGAGGGCACTAACTTACTACTTAGAATAAAGGGCGTAAGTGGAAACGAAATTTATTATCCCGGAAGTACGGCAACCGATAGTGTAAAAGTAATAAGAGGGCCTTGGCATCAATGGTTTAATATAAAACTATCTATTGATAAATATATTAAACCTATAAAGTATTTTAAAATTGGCGTGTATGGCGAAGGTGTTTATTCCTCGCAAGATTTTTTCAGAAATTACCAAGCATCAATCTTATCTGCCCCTTCCTTTAATCCAATACCCGAGAGTAAAACTTTATTTATTGATGATTATAGAGCACATCAATACGTGGCAGGTGGATTAAAAGCCATTGCTACCCCTTATAAAAATCTTGATGTTCGGTTTGAAGCGTATGTATATCAGCCAGTATATTCTATCCTCAAAAAATCAGACAATACCACTGAATACAGTTCTCCTTTCTTATATCATCATTTCTTAGGAATGGGAACATTAGTGTATCATACACCAATTGGCCCAATAAGCCTTGGGGTTAATTATTACGACAAAAATGATAACAGCTTCTCTTTTTTCTTCCATTTTGGTTATACGCTATACAACCACAAATCCATAGATTGACATCAGACGACATGTTTACTCAAGCAAATTTGTTAATTACTCAATTATTAAATCATTTAACATATTTTAATTTACTCAAAAACCGAATGGTTATAAATTTGAGAACGTAACTCAGGAAATAATTCCTTATTTTTGAAATAAACTAATTACAAATAACAATATCTAAATATCAAATCAATATTCATCAAGTATGAAAAAAGCACTCCTCACTCTCTCAGGATTACTAATAGCTGTTACGACAGCATTTTCTCAAGGTTACGAAATCAAAATCAATTTTAAGAATTGCAAAGATACCATGGCTTATTTAGCCTTTTACCAATTCGATAAATCCTACTTAGCAGATACTTGCAAAAAAGTTGTAAAAGGAAATATCGTTTTTAAGGGGAAGAAAAAACTAGAGAAAGGAGTATATTATTTAGTTAGTCAAGATAAAGCTCGTTACTTTGATTTTTTTATTACTGATGAAACACAAAAGTTAACCATTTCAACCGATACAGCAGATATTGTAAAGCATCTTAAATCACCCACATCAAAAGAAAACGACGACTTTTTTACATATATTCGTTTTATTACAGAGAAAAACAAAGAATTTAATAGCATGAAGGCAAAAACAAAAGGCATGTCTTCAAAAGATTCTGCTGCATTTATGATAGAAAAAGGCAGAGCCATGAATGAGTCGGTAATTGCCTATGAAAATAATTTTTTACAGCAACATCAAGGCTCGTATATCTCTGAAGTAATTGGGCAAAAAATGGAGAAAGAAGCCAAAGATATTCCTAAAGCATCTAATGGCCGACCTGACAGCCTTTACAATTATGTTTACTATAAAACACATTTTTGGGATGGTGTAAATTTTCAGGATGATGGTACAATGCGTACACCATTTTTTTCAGATCGATTAAAGAAATACTTTAATAATGTCGTTATTCAAAATCCAGATAGTATGATTTTAGAGATGGATAGAATGATGGCAAAAACAAACCCTAGCACCTTATTGCATAAATTAATGCTTGCCCATTTTCTTTACACATCTGAATCATCAAAAATTATGGGATTTGATAAAGTATTTGTACACGTAATTAATAAATATGTAAAATCTGGAATGGCTAAAGAAGTGTACGACGAGGCAACTATTCAAAAAATACTAGAAAGAGGACGAATTATTGAACCTTTACTTTTAGGCAACCAAGCACCTGAACTTTTAATGATAGACACCATTACTCAAAAAGTAATTGCTAAAATGGGCTTTGATACTGTAAAGACGAGTGTAGGTGCCACTAAATTATATTACGATAATGCCCAAACCTTGGCTCAAACATTTATTTCAATGTACGGAGTAAAAGCTGATTACTTTGTTTTAGTTTTTTGGGATGTAGATTGTGGTCATTGTAAAACCGAAATTCCTAAGTTATTAGAAGAATATCACAATTTAAAGAAACAAGGCTATGACATTAAAGTATTTGCCGTATATACTCAACATGATTATGAAAAGTGGCGTAAATACATTATTGAACATAAGCTAGACTGGATGAACGTATATGATGGCGTACATGTAAATAATATTAAAGAAAAATACGACATCTACTCTACTCCAGTAATTTATATGCTAGACAAAACAAAACACATAAAAGCAAAACGAATTGGTACTGAACAAGTAAAAGATATTGTAAAGCAAATGGAAAAAGAATATAAAGCGGTAAAACAATAATTTTTAACACATAATACTAACAAAAAGCCACTCATTTCGGTGGCTTTTTGTATTTTAGTAGGCATATTTTAATTAAACTAATCATGAAAAAAATCTTATTATCTTTATTTGTCGTTGTATGCTTTTTACAAATTCAGGCTCAGGTACAAATTAAAGTAGCTGTTAAAAGTGTGGCTGTTTCTTCAAACATAAATTGTGATGCAGGTCCAGATAATAGCGATTTTATGTTTGAGTTTAAAGCCACTGATAATTCACCAGCAGCTAACAGCAATAATTCACCTGTAACTGGCATAATTGGAGCTTGCAACTATGTTTTTATCAATAATAATAATGGCCCTTTTTCTTGTAGCCCTACAGCAACTAATGGCGCTGTATTCTCTCCTGCCACAGGTGAGTTTTTCAACCATACGTATTTATGTAAAAGCGACATACCCAGCCAATTAAGCATAACATGGACAGGCTATGAAAATGATGATATTTCAACTCCTGCTACTAATTCAGGCTCCATTCAAGGCTCATTTACTCCTCAAATAATGACTTATACAGTGCCTACCGCAAATGGCACTTACACCACACAATATATTCAAACTTCAAGTGATGGCTCTTGCCCTCAAACTTATATCATCGCCTTTGAAGTTGAAAAAACAACCGGTTCTTATTTACCTATCGCATTAGATGAGATAGAAGATGTGGTCATTTGTACTAGCGCATCCAACGCAACATTAACTGCAAATACACACGATGGCAATGCACCTATTACATACGACTGGAGTAATGATGGCATAGGCGATAATGATGATAATGCCTCAATAAACAATTTACCTGGAGGCACCTATACAATAGTAGTAAAAGATGCTATGAATTGTACAGATACAACCACTACAACAGTTATTGAAGTGAATGCACCAGTGTCAATTCCAGGTTTCTCAACCTCTACTAACTCTGTTTGTACCAATCAAACAAATGTGCCTTTCTCTGTAGCTACACAAAGTAACGTAACTTTTTATTGGAGTTATACTGGCATGGGTTGTGTGATTAATGGTAGTGGCAATGCTGTTAATTTAAGCTTTTTAGATTTTGCAACTACAGGAACGCTAAGCGTATATGCCCAAAATGGCTGTTCATCAACAAATACCGTCTCTACTGTAATTAATGTACTACAAAGCCCTAGCGTTACAATAAGTGGTAATATTACCATGTGCGATAACGAACAACAAGTAATTACCGCATCAGGTGCCGACACGTACACTTGGAGTACTGGAGCAAATACCGCCACAACCGTTGTAACCCCTACCACTACAACTATTTATACAGTTTCTGCTACAACAGCAACGAATGGTTGTATCTCTACCGAAACATTTACCATTAACACCATTCCAAGTCCTACGCTCCAAATAAGTGGTTCCACAGTGGCAATTTGCCCTGGTCAAACGGTTTCTGTATCAGCATCAGGTAATGGTAATTTGTTTTTTTGGAGTGATGGTTTTATGGGTGCTGTACATACACTCACCGCCAACACATCCACTACAATTTATACCGTAACGACAACTTTCACCAATTCTTGTTTTGCCCAAAAAACTTATACACTTAATTCATTACCTAAACCAAATTTAAGTATTACGGGTTCAACTATAATTTGTACTGGAAATTCCACAACCCTTACCGCCAGTGGAGCAGACAACTATTTATGGAGTGATGCTACAACCACTGCAACTAATGTTTTAAGCCCATCAAGCACGACAACTATTGGCATTGTTGGTACATTTACAAATGGATGTAGCGACGAGGTTATTAAAACTATTAGTGTTTTAAGTCCACCAACTGTAACAATTACAGGAGGTGACACCATCTGCGAAGGGAAATTTGTAACTCTAATAGCAAATGCAACTGGCGCCACAAGTTTTGGATGGAATTCTGGTGCTGTAAACGACACTATTTCAGTTTCACCATTGGGTACGTTTAACTATATTGTAACTGTAAGTAATGGTGGTTGCACT
This sequence comes from Bacteroidota bacterium, assembly GCA_963169355.1. GTDB lineage: Bacteria > Bacteroidota > Bacteroidia > B-17B0 > Aurantibacillaceae > UBA4416. The sequence goes on from CAUJCR010000047.1 coordinate 93,762, forward strand.
GCTGTAGATTCTCATTTGGTACATGTAAATTTAATACCAACTGTTGATTTTGTAGTTACCAATACCTTACTATGTACGAGCGATGCGGTAATTACATTTACGGCAAACCCTTCTGGTGGTATTTTCTCTGGAACTGGTGTTTCTGGAAACACTTTTGACCCAGCCATAGGGGCAGGAACTTATGTTATTAACTATGATGTAACAGCCAGTAATGGCTGCTTAGCTACTGGTACACAAACCATTCAGGTAGATATATGTACTGGGATAAATAATCATACAATAAACGATTTACAAATTCAATACTTTCCTAATCCGTTTAAAGATAAAATTACCATTCAATCTACTAAAGAAATACATACATTACTAATGTATGATTACTCTGGGAAATTAGTTAGAATAATAGAAACAGCGTCAAACATCGTTGAATTAAATACAAGCGAATTGTCGAATGGGCTTTATACACTAACTGTAATTACAAACGACAAAGCCATATACAACACTAAAATAATTAAACAGTAATTATTTCACTAAAGTATATTACAACCGCTTTTGATTTTATAGTTTGGCTTTTACATTTTGAGTTATATAACATCAAATTATTAGGTGTTATCATCTGATAATTTGGTTATAACTAATCTTGCATAAGCCTATATGGTTTCACAAAATTTAAGTAACTTGCAATTAAAATTAATGCACCTTTGTAAGGTAAAAAAATCAATTAGTACAACATAATATGACAAAGAAAATAGTAAAAGTAGGTGATATTGAATGTGGCACAAAAGAGTTATTTCTTATTTCTGGGCCATGTGTTATTGAGGAAGAATCCATCATGATGAAAACTGCTGAGAAATTAAAAGAAGTTTCTGAGCGTTTAAACATTAAAGTAATTTATAAATCTTCATTCACTAAAGATAACCGTAGTAGTTTAAGTTACTACAAAGGACCTGGATTAATTAAGGGGTGCGAAATGCTTGGAAAAATTAAACAACAATTTGGTTTTCCTGTGTTAACCGACATTCATTCTCACGACCAAGCAGCGGCTGCGGCAGAAGTGTGTGATGTATTACAAATACCCGCTTATTTATGTATGCAAAGTTCTTTATTAGAGGCTTCGGCAAAAACAGGGCGAGTAATTAATATTAAACATGGTCAGTTTTTAGCTCCCGACAACATGAAACATCCAGCTCAAAAATGTGTAGATGCTGGAAATGACCAAATTATCTTAACCGAGCGTGGTTATGTGTTTGGATATAATGACTTAATTGTTGATCCTCGTGCCTTTTATCACATGAATAATATTGGTTTTCCAGTGGTATTTGATGTAACCCATTGTGTGCGTAAATACGGTATTCCAAGTTCTGATAAAAAAGGAGGTGCTAGAGAATTTTTACCTGTATTAGCAAGAGCTGGAGCAGCAAGTGGCATTGATGGTATGTTTATAGAAACACATCCTGAACCAGAAAAAGCCTTATGCGATGCCGCCTCTCAATTATGCGTATATGATTTAGAAGAATTTCTTAAACCAATTATTGAATTGCACCAAGTAGAAGTAAAATACCGTTCTTAATAATCAACCTTGTTTAATCATAAAAACAAAAAACATGAAAAAGTTAATTTTAATTTTAGTTGCAGCATTTGTAAGTTCTGCTGTATCCGCACAAAGTCTTTATATTAAAGGTAGCAAAAAAGGTGAAATTGAAAATGATGGCGATGTATATATTGGTGGTTCTAAAAAAGGACAGATAGAAAGCGATGGTGATGTGTATGTTGGTGGTTCGAAAAAAGGACAAATAGAAAGTGATGGCGATATTTATATGAACGGAAGTAAAGTGGGGCAAATAGAAAGCGATGGCGATGTTTATAAAAATGGAAGCAAAATAGGCGTTATCGAATCTGATGGCGATATTTATAGAAATGGTAGTAAAATAGGAGAATGTAAAAATGTGCGAAAAGAATGGGTAGCTGCCGTTGTTTTCTTCTTCTTTATTGAAGATTTAGCCTATTAACAAAGCTAAACACATCTACTACATCATTCTATGAAAATTTCGAGTATAGTTGCTACTTCTTTAAATCATGCTATTGGTAAAAACAACCAGTTGTTGTGGCATTTACCCGCCGATTTAAAATTTTTTAAAACTACCACAATGGGCTGTCCTGTGGTGATGGGTCGAAAAACCTTTCAATCTATAGGGCGAGTGTTGCCCGGTAGAAAAAATGTAGTGATAACAAGAGACACATCTTTTAATTCAAACCATGAGTTTGACATACTTATAGCAACTAGTTTACAAGAAGCCTTTAAATTACTTGCCAATGAGTCTCAAATTTTTATTATTGGTGGCGGTGAAATATACAAGCAATCTATGGACTTAGTTGATAATATTTACTTAACCAAAGTACACACCACCATAGAAGGCGATGTGTATTTTCCAGTAATTAACCCTCAACAATTTCAGTTAGTATGGGAGGAAGCACACCAAGCCGACGAAAAAAATCAATACAACTATACGTTTCAGAAATATGAACGTTTAAAATAATGGAAACTAACCTACAACATATTTTATTTTTAGATATTGAAACTGTACCCATTCATTATCAATATAGTTCATTATCGGCACCAGAAAAAGAATTGTGGGATAAAAAGTGGTTGTACACTAAAGATGTAACTGCCGAACAACAATATGCTAAGGCTGGTGTGTATGCCGAATTTGCCAAAGTAGTGTGTATTGGTTTAGGATTTTTTAGTGAAGGAAAATTTAGAACAAAAACCATATCGGGAGATGATGAACGAGCGCTTTTAATCGAGTTCTCAGACTTATTAGAAAAACATTTTAACTCAAAGCATCATGCTCTTTGCGCACATAACGGAAAAGAATTTGATTACCCCTTTTTATGTCGTAGAATACTAGTTAATAAATTACCTTTACCAAAATTATTACAACTACAAGGCTTAAAGCCTTGGGAAGTAAAACACTTAGACACTATGGAAATGTGGCGTTTTGGCGATATTAAAAATTTCACTTCATTAAATTTACTCGCTCACGTTTTTGGAATTCCTTCACCTAAAGATGATATAGATGGTAGCCAAATTGCTAAAGTGTATTACGAAGAAAAAAATATTGACCGAATAAAAACTTATTGTATAAAAGATGTTATCACGTTAGCACGTATATATCAAGCCCTAAAAGGAATTGAGACTTTAAATGAGGCTGATATTATATATACATCCATACACAATTGAAACAAGCAAATTAAATAGGAATGAATCAAACTCACAAAATAGCAGTAATAGGCAGTGGTAGTTGGGCAACAGCATTGGTTAAGATTTTATGTAATAATGTTTCTCAAATAAATTGGTACTTAAGAAACGAGCAAGATATTGCTCATATCAAACAATATGGTCATAATCCTCGTTACCTCAATTCAGTGCAGTTTGATGTGCAAAAATTAAATCTCACTTCAAATCTAGAGGCTTGTCTTTCAAATTCTGATATTGTTATTTTAGCCGTTCCATCAGCATTTATACACACCGTTTTAAGTTCTTTACCTAATACCTGCTTTAAAGGCAAAAAGGTTTTTTCAGCAATTAAAGGCATTGTACCTGAGTACAACTTAATTGTTGGTGAATACTTAAATAGTCAATACCATGTACCTTTTGAAGACATTGGTGTTATTACAGGACCTTGCCATGCAGAGGAAGTAGCTTTAGAAAGATTATCTTATTTAACCATTGCTTGTAGTCAACTATCTAATGCAGAGTTATTGTCTTCATACATGCGATGTCGTTATATCAAATGCAATAGCAGCGATGATATTTACGGTACCGAATTATCGGCAGTTCTTAAAAATGTAGTAGCCGTTGCTGGAGGTATTTGTCGTGGATTAGGCTATGGTGATAACTTCTTAGCAGTATTGGTTAGTAATGCCATACAAGAAATAAAACGTTTTGTAGATGCCGTACATCCTATAGAAAGAGATATTAAAGATTCGGCTTATTTGGGCGATTTATTAGTAACAGCTTATTCGCAGTTTAGTCGCAATCGTATGTTTGGTAGCATGTTAGGCAAAGGTTATAGCGTACAGCAAGCCCAAGTTGAAATGAATATGATTGCCGAAGGTTATTACGCTGTAAAGTGTGTTGTAGAAATTAATAAAAAATACCAAGTTGATATGCCTATTACTACAGCAGTATTCAACATCATCTACAACAAAAAACCAGCTCGTGCCGAAATGGAATTACTGGCAGAAAAATTAGCATAAGTTTATAGCGCTTATTTTTTACCTCTTCCAATACTAATATTGTATCTTATACAATCCCAGTATTCTTTAGTATAACTTACAAAAATTTCTTCGCCCGCTTTAATGTTACGTGTGGCTACAATGTAACATTTATTATCTATAATTTTATAAACCGAATTATTTCTCAATCCTTTTACTCTTCCAATTCCTGCTGCATCATTGGCATAACGTGCTTTGTGTTGGGGCGTGTTAAAAGCATCTATACATCGTTTTTTATTAATAAAGAATAGATATCCATCCTCATCTCTCTCCACTCTTTTTTCATATTCTTTCCAATCAATAATTTCGCCTTTATATTCAATAATAAGCGTGCCTTTTTTAATATCTTTTTTTGTAAATAAGCCTTTTCCAGAATTAGGCAATTGCGATGTTTTTACTTCTAATGACATAGGACGGCAAAGATAATAGCAAAGTTGATATAACAAACAAAAAGCCATCTGAAAATTCAGATGGCTTTTCTACATTTTAATAACAAGTTTTAATTAGTAGCGATAAGCATCAGACTTAAACGGTCCTTCGATTTTCACACCAATATAATCTGCTTGTTCTTGATTTAAAGTATCTAATTCAGCACCTATTTTACCTAAATGTAAACGAGCTACTTTTTCATCTAAATGTTTTGGTAATACATATACTTTTTTCTCGTATGCAGACGTATTAGTCCAAAGTTCTAATTGAGCTAATGTTTGGTTTGTGAACGAGTTACTCATTACAAAACTTGGATGACCTGTAGCACAACCTAAGTTTACTAAACGACCTTCTGCTAACACAATAATGTCTTTTCCGTTAATGGTATATTTATCTACTTGAGGCTTAATCGTATCTTTTGTTTTACCATAAGTTTTATTTAACCAAGCCATATCAATTTCAGTATCAAAATGCCCAATGTTACAAACAATAGCACCATGTTTCATGCTTTCAAAATGACGGCCTACAATGATATCTTTATTACCAGTAGTAGTAACTAAAATATCGGCAATTTTTGCGGCATTATCCATTTTCATTACTTGGTAACCATCCATACAAGCTTGTAATGCACAAATTGGATCGATTTCAGTAACAATAACACGAACACCTTGCGATGATAATGATTGTGCTGAACCTTTACCAACATCTCCATAACCAGCAACAACGGCTACTTTACCAGCTAACATAATATCAGTAGCTCTACGAATAGCATCTACTAACGACTCACGACAACCGTATTTATTATCAAATTTCGATTTTGTTACTGAATCATTTACGTTAATAGCTGGTAATAATAAAGTACCATTTTTCATACGCTCGTATAAGCGGTGAACACCTGTAGTAGTTTCTTCTGATAAACCTTTAATACCAGCGGCTAATTCAGGGTATTTATCAAACACCATATTGGTTAAATCGCCGCCATCATCTAAAATCATATTTAATGGTTTACGATCTTCGCCAAACCATAAAGTTTGTTCAATACACCAGTCAAACTCTTCGGCAGTCATGCCTTTCCAAGCATACACTTGAATACCAGCGGCTGCAATAGCTGCGGCTGCATGATCTTGAGTTGAGAAAATATTACAAGAACTCCAAGTTACTTCTGCACCAAGTTCAATTAAAGTTTCAATTAAAACTGCTGTTTGAATTGTCATGTGTAAACAGCCTGCTATGCGAGCTCCTTTTAATGGTTTTGAAGCCCCATATTCTTTACGAAGTGCCATTAAACCAGGCATTTCTTCTTCGGCTAATTTAATTTCTTTTCTACCCCACTCTGCTAATGAGATGTCTTTTACTTTGTACGCTAAGTACTTTGATGTTGCTACTGCTGACATATTTATTTGTTAATTAAAATTTTACGTTTTTTATAATCATACAAAGATAAACTATAAGTTTGTAACACTCAAATATTTAGTTTGTTAATTTACACTGCTTTGGTAAAGGTTTTTAACATAAAAAAAGGCTTATTTTATGGCATTTTACATCTGCCACAATTTGCTACAAGCCTACAACTAAGCGCTAAACGGGAAATTGAAAAGAAAGGCTGTGCCTATTTATTACAACAACTGCTCCATAAAAATGTTGAAATATTATATACCGAAAGCGGAAAGCCTTATCTACCTCATTCATCCATTCACTTATCTATCTCTCATTCACACGACAAACTCGCTATTATTATTAATGAACACGAGAAAACAGGCATTGATATTGAATTAATAAGAGACAAAGTTAAAACCATAAAATCTAAATTTTTATCGGCTGATGAATTAGCAGATGCTGGAGAAGATACTGAAAAATTATTGATTTATTGGGCCGCCAAAGAAACATTGTATAAAATACATGGTAGTATTCAAGTGGAATTCATCAAACATTTATTTGTAAATCCGTTTACAAAACATAACTTAGGGACATTAATTGGTAAAATCAATTTATTGGGTGTGATAGAAGAATATGAATTGAGTTATCAAATAATGGAGCAATATGTATTAGTTTATGCTTTAAAAAAAATATAACCGTGTTATCAAAACAACAGCATACCAAACTCATCGTATTAATTGACCCAGATAAATATAACCCAGCACTCGTTGAGTTGGCTAATACCTGTAAAGTGTCTTATATTTTTGTTGGAGGCAGCGTATTAAAGAAAAATAATTTAGATAAAACCATTCAGTCCATTCAATCTATTACAAACATTCCCGTCATTATTTTTCCAGGCGACGAAACGCAAATCTCTAAACGAGCTGATGGTATTTTAATTTTATCGTTATTATCAGGTAAGAACCTTGAATATCTTATTGGTAAGCATATTAAAGCTGCTCACCATATTAAAAAATCAGGATTAAAAACAATTCCAACGGGTTATATTTTAATAGATGGTGCTAAACAATCAACCACTCAAAAAATAACCAAAACAAAACCGCTTAGTCTTAAAAAGGAAATTGTAACTACGGCAATTGCTGGCGAATTATTAGGAAAGCAATTAATTTACTTAGAGGCTGGTAGTGGCGCTAAAAAAACATTAAATAGTTCGATAGTTAAAGATGTAAAAAAGAATGTTTCAATACCTGTAATAGTTGGTGGAGGCATTGATAGTGTAGCAAAAGTAAAAGAATTATTAAAAGCCAAAGCAGATTATTTAGTAATTGGCAATGCGCTTGAACGCAATTATTTATTTTTAAAAGAACTTAATCATTTATTTTAAACGTTTATTACCGTGAAATTAGTTGTTATTACGCCATCTCGAAAAAATGAAAATGAAATAGAAAATGTTATCAAGATGTTTGAAGCAGGGCTAGGCACGTTACACGTCCGGAAAACACATTTCTCTACCCGAGAACTTGAAGAATATATTAAAGCTATACCTGCTCATTTTCATAACCGCATTGTGATACATTCTCATCATAAATTAGCTTTAAAATATAACTTAAAAGGTTTTCATTTTACATCTACTCATCTTAAAAAGAAATTAAAATTATGGTGGAACACCAAAATGATTTACATTAGAAAGCCTAACCTTATTAGAAGTATATCCTACAAAAGAGTAAGCGATGTGTACTTACCAGAAAAAGTAAAAACAGATTATTGTTTTTTGGGCACTATGTTTCATAACCTTTCTGGTGAGTTGTATAGTGGTTTTTATCCCGAAACAGTGAAAGCAGTTATAGAAAAATCGGGAAGAAAAATTATGGCAAGAGGCGGTGTAAACGAAAAAAGTATTGAACTTGCTCATCAACTTGGTTTTTATGGCGTTGCGCTTTACGGTCATATTTGGAAAGGTGAAAGTCCTTTTGATAGATATATTTCATTTGTAAGATTTTGCGCCGAAAAAAATATCCCAATTGAATAATGGCTATTTGGGATTGGATAGCATTAATAACCGGAATACTTGGCGTACTACTCACCATTCGCCAAAATATTTGGTGTTGGCCTATGGCGCTCATAGCAGTTGTTATTTCCATTGTAGCGTTTTATAAGGCTAGATTATTTGGCGATATGTTTTTAAATGTTTTTTATTTTTTTAGTGGTGTATATGGCTGGTATTATTGGCATCAAAAAAAAGAGGAAGAATTTAACGTAACGCACGTTCCAAGAAAACAAATTTGGATTTTAGTAGTGATGACCATTATTCAAATAGTGGTTTATTATTACATTTTACATTATTTTAAATCCGACCAAATAATATATGATGCCATCTTAACGGCCTGTAGTTTTACTTGTACCTATATGATGGTAAAAAAATGGGTAGAAAATTGGATTTTTTGGTTATTGATTGATAGTGCATACGTAGGTTTATACTTTATAAAAGATATGCCTACTTACGCTCTATTATATGCTTTTTATAGTTTAATGGTAATATACGGTTATTGGCAATGGAAAAAACAAATCAACGCATAAAAAAAATTGCCATTATTGGTGCTGAAAGCACTGGAAAAACAGATATGTGTGCCATGCTTGCTAAGCATTACAATACGGTATTTGTACCCGAATATGCCCGTGAATATTTTAACAAACATGACATCTTAAATTATTCATTAAACGATTTAATAACCATTGCAAAACAACAATTAGCTAACGAACAAAGCATGCTTACTAAAGCGCAAAGATTTTTATTTTGTGACACCACATTAATTACCATAAAAATATGGGCGCAGCATCGTTTTAATGAAGTGCCAAAATTTATTAACGATAATATTAGAGCTGAAGATTATGATTATTATTTATTATCAAATAATGACATAGAATGGGTAAAAGACCCACAACGCTTTGATGAAGACATTAGAGATTATTTGTTTGACTTAAATGAACAAGCACTTCAACAACTCCAAGTGAACTACCATATTTTGAGTGATGTTGGTAATCAACGTTTCCTCAATGCCATACAGTTAATTGACCATTATTTTTCTACCATTTAATGAATTGCGAAACGGCATTAAAAAACTCGTTTGGCTTTTCGGCATGTACCCAGTGCCCGCTGTCTTGAATGGTAACTAATTGTGCATTTATAAATTGCTGTTGGATGTTTTCCCAATCGCTATCAGTTATATAATTTGATTTTTCGCCACGAATAAACAAGGTTGGTGTATTTGACAAAAGCGTGGGCACTGCCACACCCACATTTGAATAGTTACTGGAAATGGTTTTCAAATTAAAACGCCAATCCATTTGCTTTGGTTCAACATCTTTCCAATAAATATTTTTTAATAAAAATTGTTTGGTGCCAAAATCAGAGATGTACTGATTCATAACTGCTTCGGCTTCTTTGCGTTGTGTAATTACCGAAAAATCAACTGCGTGTAATGCTTTTAATACCGCATCATGATGGGCTTCGTAAGCTTTGGGCGCAATATCTGCAATTATTAATTGATGTGCTACCTTTGGGAATAATGCTTCAAAAAACATGACGGTTTTTCCACCCATGCTGTGCCCTAGCAACACACAGTTGTGTAATTGATGCGTTTCAATAAATTCCATTAAATCTTTAGCCATTGCCTCATAAGTCCACTCATCGCTATGTGGCGATAAACCATGATTTCGTTGGTCAATGGTAAAAACATGTAGTTGTTGTTCGGCAAGACGTTTGGCTAAAGTATTCCAGTTATCACTTTGGCCAAAGAGCCCATGTAAAATAATTAAAGGACGACCAGCACCAAACTCTCGATAAGCAAGTTTCATAAAGCGTTTATTGTTCTATATTTAAAATTAATTTTCTTAGCATGTTTAAGGCTGTGATAGCACTCATGTGGATATTTCTCTGACGGTTATCACCAAATATAAATTGTTTTGAAACAATGTTTTGATGATAAGCAACTGCAATCCAAACAGTGCCCACAGGCTTATCTGGCGTGCCGCCCGAAGGCCCAGCAATTCCAGAAACTGCAATGGAAACATCAGCCTTAAAGACACTAAGCAACTCAGCTGCCATTGCCTCCACACAAGCCTGACTTACGGCTCCGTATTTTTCAAAAATTGATTGATTTACTTGTAACAATTGATGTTTAAACTCATTATGGTATGGCACGATACAACCATTATAGTAAGCCGAACTTCCAGCCACACTGGTTATTAGATGCGAAATATATCCGCCCGTACAACTTTCTGCAAGGGCTAGTTTCAATTTTTTTTCTAATAATAATTCGCCTACAATATTTTCTAGCTTTGGTTGCTCCTTTCCGTATTCTTCATAACCATAAATGTATTTTTGAATGAGTGGTAAAACATTTTTAACCTCATTTTCAACTTTGTTTTTTAATGCCGTTTCATCATCGCCTTGCGCACTTAGGCGCAACCTTACCACGCCAGGCGAAGGCAAATACGCTAAAGAAATATTTTGACTAGCTAAATTATCTTCCCAATCACTTACTATTTCAGCCAACACACTTTCACCAATACCTTGAGTAAGTACTGTTTTATGATAAATAAATGGCAACTTATAGCGCTTTTTTATTTCAGGAATAATATCATGGCTTACCATGGCTTTCATTTCGTAAGGCACGCCCGGCATCGACACAAACACTGTACCTCCTTTTTCCATCCACATGCCAGGAGCGGTTCCATTTTTATTTCTAATTACAAAACATCCATTTGGTACTTCGGCTTGTTTTTTATTAATATCAGAAACCGTTTTATTTCGTTTGGCAAAAAAATCGGTAACATCCAATAACACCTCGTTATTAAGTATTAGGTTGGTTTCAAAAAACTCACAAAATACTTGTTTGGTAATATCATCTTTTGTGGGGCCAAGTCCACCAGTAATGAGTACAATATCGGCACGTTGTTGAGCATCTGAAAAAGCTTGTAAAATAGCTTTTCTATCATCTCCAATAGAGGTAATTTGAATCACCTCCACTCCAATTAAATTTAATTCTTGCGCTAACCACACCGAATTAGTGTTTGTTATTTGACCAATTAAAATTTCGTTACCAATTGTTAAAAGTTCAGCTTTCATAACATTGAAAGTATAAATTATCTTTATATTTAACCCTACAAATTTACAGGAACTTATTGGTAATTGCTTGATATTACCCATTTAATTTCAAACATTATAAATAAGAGATTATTTTATAAAAACATCAATAATTAAAAAGACTATGAAACAAATTTTATTAAGTATAGCAGCAGGTTCGTTTGCACTAATCATTTCGGGATGTGATGCGAAAACACAAGAAGCATTAATTAAAACAGGTGGAGAAATATTAACTGCTGCTGTAAACGGAACCAATACTCCATCATCGGCACTTACTAATGGCGACGTAATTAAAGGGCTTAAAGAAGCTTTATCGGTTGGAACAAACAACTCTGTTGGCTTAACCTCAAAAGTTGATGGCTTTTTAAAAAATCCTTTAATCTTTATTCCATTTCCAAGCGAAGCACAAGCCGTGAAAGAAAAATTAAGTGCACTTGGTATGCAACAACAAATCACAAATTTTGAAACCTCATTAAACAGAGCTGCTGAAGAAGCTGCAAAAACTGCTGCTCCTATTTTTTTAAATGCAATTACTAATATGTCTATTAGCGATGGTTTTGCAATTTTAAATGGCAACGATACAGCAGCTACTCATTTTTTAAGAGAAAAAACTTACGCTTCACTTCACCAATCATTTATGCCTACAGTAACCGATGCTATTAACAAAGTTCAAGTTACATCATATTGGTCGCCATTAATTTCTACATACAACAAAATTCCTGGTGTTCAAAAATTAAATCCTAATTTGAATGAGTATGTAACCAACAAAGCCATTAATGGTTTAATGCTTATGATTTCGAAAGAGGAAACCAAAATTAGAAAAGACCCTGCAGCACGTGTTACCGAAATTTTAAAGAAAGTATTTGGTAGTAAATCTTAAACCAAGATGATGCCTTAGCAATTTTAAGATGAGCTAACATCACTGCAAAATGAAAAAAATGGTTGCATAGCATTGCCATTCATTTACTTGAAAGTGGAACTGACTTAAGCTATATACAAGAATTATTAGGACATAATAGTAGTAAAACAACTGAAATTTATACTCATGTAAGCAATAAAGCACTACAAAATATTGTTTCTCCATTTGATACATTATAGAATAAATGATATATTTGTTATACGATAAAAATCTTCGGTTAGCTAGCTAAAATTGGAAGCTAACCGAAAGTTTGTATCGGGTATAAAGAAGTTAGTGGCAAGGCTATGAGGACAAACGAAATGACATCGACAAGTAAAATGACAAATAAGAAACTCATTAAAACCACTGGGACAATTTTAGTTAACAAAAAGGCCGAAAGGGTTTTTGACTTCTTTGCTAATCCAAGCAACGACAATTTGTGGCGGACAGAAATAAATACATCAACACTTAATGGAGAATTCCAATTAGGCGTGACTATTTCGGAATATTCTTATTTGTCAAAGAAAGTTCCTAACAATTTGATAGAACTAACGTGTGTTCAATTTGAAAAAAACAAACTTGCAATTTTTGAAACACATGACAACGCTCAATTTCACATAAGAAGTCAACGACAAGTAAAAACTATTTCGGAAAACATCACAGAAATTACTTACACTCTTGACTTTGACATTGGCCTTGTAAAACATGCTTTGGGTTTTGCTTTGCCAAAATTTATTGTTTCATTAAAAGCGGACAGTGATATAAAAAAATATTTACAACAACTAAAAACAAAACTTGAGAACGATTGACAAAAGCCCAGCCACTAACATATAGGGATTAAACGAAGCTCTGCTTCGATTTAATCCTTTGCCTGTCTGCCTTTGGCAGGTTGAATGAAGCTTCTGGAGCCTTGAGTAAAAATTTCTTATGGGGTTTTAATATTTTTCTACATGTTGTAGCAGATGTTTGGGGAGCTTACAAAAACAGCTTGTGTTAATGAAGATGAGTTTTTTCACAGGCTGACTTTAGTGGCTATGGCTATAACGATAGAAACCTAACCGTAATTTGGAAAAGTTCTTACTTTTTCGTAATTTTAGACTTATGAAATCATCAACCTTACAATTAAGAAAAATCAGCCTTATAGAGTACCTTCTAGGTATTCAGGACGAAAAACTATTCGCAAAAGTTGAATCAAATATATATAAAAGCATTAAATCAGTTAAGCCTAGCGACATCGTTTTTACTAAAGACGAATTAGTTGAACGCGCTGAATTTTCCAATAAACAAATAAAAAAGGGACACGTTTTAAACCAAAAAGACCTAGAAAATCAATCTAAAAACTGGTAGACTTAATTTTCCCTATTCATGAGACAGGTTATCTGGACCAACTTCGCTATTTCAGAACTCAAAAACATCTTTCTTTATTATCGCATGGTTGCTAGCGACAAAGTTGCAGATAAAATAAGAAAATCAATTTTCGATTCAACAAGACTTCTATGTAAACGACCGTTCACTGGCGCCGTCGAAGAAAATCTGCTAGACTTAAAACAAGAACATCGCTATCTCGTTGTTGACAATTACAAAATAATTTACAGAGTCACGCCATCCTCAATTTATATTACAGATATTTTTGACTGTAGACAAGATCCGTTGAAAATGAAAAAACGTAATTAATTCCCAGTTGCTAACATATAGGGATTAAACGAAGCTCTGCTTCGATTATGGGGTCTTGGACTAGAACAGTATTAACTCACACTACCAATTTCTAGTACACAATTTACGATAGTTCAGAAACTTTTATTTCAAGCTCAATTCTTTTGCTCTTTGCTCTGCTTTGGTAAGGGCTTTAATAATTGTTTCTCCTAGCGCATTTTCCTTAAAGCAATTTAAAGCAGCTTCGGTTGTACCTCCTTTTGAGGATACCGAAGTGATGTATTCATCTAAAGATTTTTGTCCGTTATTAATCAATTGAAATGCTCCTAACATAGTTTGTTTAACCAGTATCGAAGCAATATGTTCTTCAATTCCCATTTTTACACCTGCCTCAATCATGTATTTCATAAAATAAAAGAAATAAGCTGGCCCACTACCACTCAATGCGGTAACAGCATTAAGCTGTTGTTCATCTTTTAAATACAAGGTACGCCCAGTTGTAGATAATAAATTTTCAATCAGCATCATATCATTTACGTTCACTTGTGGCGATGCACAATACGCCGTCATTCCCATACTAATTTCAACTGGTAGATTAGGCATGGCTCTTACAATTTGTTGATGATTTAAAAGAGATTGAATGAGAGCCATTTCTGTACCTGCCATAATAGAAAGAATCATACTCGTTGGGTTTATCACACGCTTAAGCGTTTCAGCTAATTCTTTAAAATCTTGTGGTTTTACCGCTAAGATAATAATATTACAATGCTTAATTTCATCGGCATTGCTAGTTACTACCTTCCCAATATTTAAAGCTGTTAAAGTGTTTTGGCGTTGTTCGTTTTTCTCAACTAACAGTAAATTTTCTTTAGTTACAATTTTATATCTTAAAAATGAGTTGGCATAAATTAAGCCCATATTTCCACATCCTATAATTGCTATTTTATTCATATCGTTTTGCCTATTTATTTTTTAATTGTTTTAATAATCGCTCAAATTCTTCACTTGATGAAAGTTCGGCACACTGCGAGTCGTGTAGTAAATCTTGTATTAAGTTTCTATCGGGTAATATTTTAGCCACAAAAATATGATGAACTAATTGAGTGCCTATAAAACTAAGTTCTTCAAATTCTGATGCTGATGTGATTTTAAAAAAATGTTTGTTGTTACTATATTTTCTATACTGAGGATATTCCATATTTATAAAGTTTATACCAAATGTTACTATAAAAAAAACGCTCCGAACTAAGCGGAGCGTTTTACATTTTTTTGGTTACTGTAAAGCCTGTTCGGCTTGTTGTTGTAACTGTGGTTGTCTCGACTCCGGCATGATATCATCCATGGGGACAATAGCCGTTAATCGTTTCATTAATTCTTTAGAATGATCTTGCTGTTTAAATTGTTCGGCAATCATTACCAAGCGGCGCATAATTTCTTTAGCTTGCTCCATTTCTCTACCAAATGCCGCACGGTGAATTGTTTTTTGAGACATATAAATTTTATAATCATTCTCAAAAATATCAAACAATTTGTTAGATAGCTCCGTCGCTTTTTTGTAATTACCTAATTGATAATAACCTGCTACAATTGTATATAAAGTAGCTTCAAATCTCACATTTTTATCGGGCATACGTTGCAAACAAACATCTAATACCTTTTCGGCTTTTTCTTTTTGTCCTTTAGCAATTAAGGCACTCGCCAAAGTAGCCATTTGCATGCGCAAATTAGAAGCCATACGAATACAGTTCTCATCTAAATTCACACCATCAACATCTAATCCGCCATTTAAAAATTTATTCATCACATTATCATACATCACATCGGTGTTTACTCTACCACCCTGTGCCATCTCTTGTTCGGTAGCTTTAATTGGTACCAAACGATACGCTAAGCCTTCTAATTGAAAATATTCTTCTAAGCCTAAATAAGCCTCAGAACCTGTAGTTACTGCAAAATAAATAGGGCGTTTCCAATTGTTATGTGCAATTAAATCTAACACCATTAAATCATTTTTAGTAATGTAACTTCTATTTAAAGTCCACTTTATATTTTTTGCTAAGCGAGCTGTATCTTTAACAGCTACCACTTTCTCGCGCATTACCGTTGCTGAATCTACTGGAATATAGAATGTTTTAGATGGTAAATAATCTAATGGTTTATTACCATAATCTAATTTATTAGCTAAATCATCTGACACTACAAAATCAATGGCCTTCTTCAAGTTCATAGCACCTGTTCCTTTATCCATCACATACACTACCTCACGCTTACTCTGTTCGTATTTTTCGGCAGGGATGGTAAATGGTACTGGAGCCGATTCGTAAGCTGCACGGCGCATTTGATTAATGTACCAATCGGTTTGTAATAAACTTAGGTTTACCACACGCACATCGGTTCTTACACCTTCTACTTCTTGTGCATACCATAATGGGAAAGTATCGTTATCACCATTCGTAAACAAAATGGCATTAGGTGCACAACTGTTTAAATAGTTAATGGCAAAATCGCGAGCCATAGTACGTTTTGAACGATTGTGATCGTCCCAACCTTGTGCCGCCATAATGGTAGGAATACCTAAACCTAAAACAGTAGCCACAATAGCTGCCGACTTAGCATTTGCTTTCTTACTTAAAAAATCAAATAAAAATAAAACACCTAACCCTATAAAAATAGCATAGGCATAAAACGAAGCTACATAAGCATAATCTCGCTCACGTGGTTGATATGGATACTGATTAAGATAAACCACCACGGCTACTCCATTTAACAAAAACAATA
Source organism: Bacteroidota bacterium (assembly GCA_963169355.1). Classification (GTDB taxonomy): domain Bacteria; phylum Bacteroidota; class Bacteroidia; order B-17B0; family Aurantibacillaceae; genus UBA4416. The sequence goes on from CAUJCR010000047.1 coordinate 110,318, forward strand.
AAGTAACCACCCACATATCTTGCTTATTATTTTTAACATGAAAATAGAAACCTAATAATCCTAATATAAACGGTAAAGCAAAAAAAGTATTAGTAGCCATATTGTTAGAAGCTGCATGCGTTGTTTTAGAAGTATCTGTATCTAAAATTGTATCGTCTAATCCTTTAATACCTGTTATCCAGTTTCCTTCTAATGGATTATTGGTAAGCCCTTGAATATCATTTTGTCGGCCAATAAAATTCCAAGCAAAATAACGCAAGTACATGTATTTAAGTTGATAGCCAATAAAATAATTAATATTAGCAGCAAAGGTTGGAATTTGCACTTCTTCCATCTGACCAGTTTGCTCATTCATACGTTGTTTGGTGCGATGATTTTGCTCTACATTACCCCAATATCTATAAGCCGCTTCGTGATGCGCTTGCTGACTCCACATACGAGGAAAAATAGTACAAAAATCTTTTTGATAACCCGGTATCGATTTTTTACGATCATCAATCACTTTATATTTTCCTGTTGCTTTATCTTTTCCATACACTGGCTCACCATCTTTAAATGCTGCATTATCTGTAGGCGCATTGTAGTACTGACCATATAAAAGAGGCCAATCGCCATATTGCTCACGATTAAGATATGACAGCATATTAATCGCATTTTCAGGATCGTTTTCATCCATGGGTGTATTAGCCTGCGAACGAATAATTAAAATAAAGAAAGACGAATAACCAATTAATAAAGTAGTAAAGCCAACTAAAATAACATTAAGTGTATTAAGGCTCTTGGTTTTTAAATAATTAATGCCATAAAGTAAACCCCCTAAAACAAGGGCTCTTGAAAACATTGTACCTACACCAGTATTAGCCGATATGGTAGCAATACCTGCAAATACAATAGCTGTATAAAATCCTATTTTATAAAATTTCTCATTCTTTTTAATGGTATAAACAATTAGAGATGTAAGCGACACAAACAAAATAATGAAATAAAATGCGGAGCCAATATTAAAGCCCATGCCTAACTTATTTACAAAAAATATTTCGAAATCGGCTGCAAACTTTACGATGCGAGGAATCATTAAATTTTGAATACCACCTAAAATTACTAAAGAAATTAAGCCAGTGATGATAAACGATTTCCAAGTAAACGCATGTTTTTTGAAATAATAAATAAAGCAAATGGCTGGAATCGTTAATAAATTTAATAAGTGAACCCCAATAGATAAGCCCATTAAATAAGCAATTAATACCAACCAGCGCATAGCACCTGTTGGATTGGTGGTATCTTCTTCTTCCCACTTTAAGGCTGCCCAAAACACCACAGCGGTAAAAAATGATGACATGGCATACACCTCACCCTCAACAGCTGAAAACCAAAACGAATCGCTAAAGGTATAAGCTAAAGCCCCTACAATGCTAGCTCCTAAAACAGCCCATTGCTTAGCAAGGGTAAACTCCTCGTCTTTTTTTACAATGGCCTTAATAGCCACACGTGTAATTGTCCAAAATAAAAATAAAATAGTAAACGAACTACACAGTGCAGACATAATGTTAATCATCATACCCGCTAGTGCTGGGTCGCCACCCGCTAATAAGGCAAAAAAGCGACCAACAATTAAAAAGAAAGGCGCTCCAGGAGGGTGCCCAACCTCTAATTTATAGGCGCAGGCAATATATTCGCCACAATCCCAAAAACTTGCAGTAGGTTCGATAGTAGATACGTAAGTAAAAGTGGCAATGGCAAAAATAAACCAGCCAATAATGTTGTTGAGTTTTTTAAACTGTGTATTCATGCGTTTATTTAAAACAGATAAGTTGCGAATTTAACGAAAAAAGGCAGTTAATTGGTATTTATCTTTTTTTTTATGAATTTTTTGTAAGTAGATAAATTTTCTTTATTTTTGTCGCCCGAACTTTAATAGTAGTTCATTGTCCGATGGTGTAACTGGCAACACGTCTGATTTTGGTTCAGAAGAGTCTAGGTTCGAAACCTAGTCGGACAACAAAAAAGCCCTGAAAAAATCAGGGCTTTTTTTATGGATTTTATCAATGTTGAGATAAAAAACTTTCTTTTTCCTTGAAGCAAAAGAAACAAAAGTTTTTTATTAACTTAGATGAACATTAGTATGACAAAGAGTAAAGCACTTGTTACAATACCAGATGAAATGGTGATAAATAAAATTTACGTTATCAGAGGTCAAAAGGTAATGTTGGATAGAGATTTAGCTACACTTTATAGAGTTGAAACAAAGCACCTAAAAAGACAGGTAAACAGAAATATAGAGCGATTTCCAAAAGACTTTATGTTTGAAATGACTAAAGAAGAGTTTGAAAATTGGAGGAGCCAATTTGGCACCTCCAATTTTTCTGATAAAATGGGCTTACGTTATGCTCCTTATGTTTTTACGGAGCACGGTGTTTTAATGCTATCAAGTGTTTTAAACAGTCCTAAAGCGATACAAGTAAACATTCAAATAATGCGAGTATTTACTCGTATTAGACAAGCTTTAACAGATAATACAGAATTACGATTAGCTATAGAAAAACTTGAAAAGAAAACGGATAATAATGCTCGGAATATAGAAATGGTTTTCCAGTATGTAGATGAACTATTAGAACAAAAGAAAAAAACCAAACCCAGAAAACAAATCGGTTACAAAATTCCAAAGAAGAAATAATCCCGCTCACGCGGATATGAAGCGTTGTATTGTGTGAGGTATCCGTGCGCTCATATAAATTAAATTATTTTTATTTTCTTTTTCCTTGAAGCAAAAGAAACAAAAGTTCAAGGTGTACAA
>CAUJCR010000048.1 GCA_963169355.1 Bacteroidota bacterium
AAAAATAATAAAAATATGAAAAACACATTATCTCAACTACTTTTTCTAATCTTAACAACTTTCATCATCTCTGCTTCCTCCTGCCACAAAGAAGACCCTGAACCCGACCTCGTACCCATCACTACCACAGGGGCCAATACCATGGGCTTTTATGTGGATGGGAAAAAATATAACTTTAAAGGTAAGATCGAGGGTATGCAAGCTCGTGGTGTAAATGGCGGAATAAACAGTAGTAAAATATTAAGAATTTTTGGCGCTGGTGGAGAATCAATAATTTCCTTACAATTATTTATTCCTTTAGATTCTGTAAATTCTAATGGTGAATATATTTTACGCAGGAATATTGATGATTTTGATGAGGTTTCTTTTATTGATAATTCTCCTTTAGGTGGTTTGATTTTTAATTGTGATTCTTTGCATACAGGAAAGATAGTCCTTCTTAAGTCTGACAATGTTGCTGCCGGTACATTTTATTTTGATGCAATTAATTATGAAACCGGAAAAGTAATCCATGTCACCGATGGACGGTTTGATATACAATTATTTTAAAAATATTTACACATGTAATATTCTATATGTTAAAGTTGCCAATATTCAGAACTATATTCGGCATATTGTCGGTAATCAAATAATAAGATAAATTTACTAATGAAAAACCCATCATTACATTTGGTCACTATAGCACTTGCTTTTTTCATCATCTCTGCCTCCTCCTGTCACAAAGAAGATCCAGAATCGGATCTCGTCCCCATCACCACCACCGGAGCGAATACCATGGGCTTCTATGTGGATGGTGTGCCACATAATAAAAAGGGACAAAGTACCTGGAGTAGCCCCTACGGATAGGGTGTCCAAAAGTAAATATTTTATCCTTCAGTTTTTAACATTGTAGATCTCCTCCGAACTTGGTTTTCAATTAAGTTTGTTTTACTCCAACTTGCAATATCGCGTAAGTATACTTTTTCCATAGCGGTTTTAAAGTTTACATTAACTTCAAATTCATTCTTGTCCACTTTAGTATATAATGATAAGGCCAATACAAAGGGCGTTACTCCGTGGAGTTTATTTGGCGATTTCATTTCTTTGTATTTTCCAAAAAGTGATTCAATAATGTCTGATGAGGCGTGCCATATTGTTTTTGAATCAGGTAATTTATCACGTTCTGATTTAAGATAATCTGTAATTTTTTTAATTACTTCCTGAGCCTTTTTATAAACATGGTTCTTTATACTTTCACATTTTTTTATACAATTCTTGATTGACAAATGGGAAAGGCCTTTGTATTTTATTTCTTCTAATATCTGACCCACAAAATCTATGATGTGATTCAATTCCTCTATTATTGGTTTATGATTTACAATATATGAAAAAACCTTTTCTTCATCGGGTTTTAATTTAGGCTGTATAGCTATCATTTTCTGAGCCCATTTAACAACACTGCTTAAGTTCATAAATCGAGCTATACTCCTTTGCTGTGGTGGCAGTAAATAAGCTGTTGGCTTCATTACTTCTTTAAATTTATTGAGGGCTAGCGCATTGTTAAACTCGATAAAGCCTGGGTCTTTTTTATAGATCTGTTCCAAAAACAGTGCTATTTGGTGTCCAATATCGTTTATTCGTAATAGTCCCGATTTCACAAAACCGGTCCGAATATTTCCGCCACCATCGGAGATAACATATTTCGGCGCCTTGCCCATTTCTAATGTAACTGTATTAATCAATGCTGATACACAATCTCCATTCCAGGATGGTTTTACGTGTATTCCTAATATATCAGCATCACTTAGTTTAAGTGGCTCTGATTCGGTCTTAACGGCGGGAATTCCCAAAACCCCTATCATTCGTTCCTGTCCCATAACCATACATTCATCTACTATTATGCTGTAATCCTCTTCATATTTTGTCTTATCTATTTGTTTATATAAGTGATATCCCGCTTTTTGTACCCAATTTTCAACCGTGCTTTTGCAGGGTAGTTGATCCAGCCCCCAATTCAATTTCTTATTCAATAATGATATAATTTTATGAACACCCCGAAAGCCACACCCTCCGGTTATGTATATATTCACACAAAGACTAACCATCAGCTCATCATACTTGTGCCGAAGGATTCCTGTATTGCCAACCTGAGTAATATTACCAATTCGTTGCTTTACGAATGTAAGTTTTTTCAACTCCTTGTTTTTCTCTCGTAGCTTACTATTGCTTAACTCCAACTCTTTAAGTCGGGCTCGGAGTTTTCGATTCTCGCCACGTAGTTCACTGTTTTGTTTAGCAACTTCCTTTGCTCTTCTCTTTTCTTCTTTTAATTCCATTTGTTGTAGTTTTTTATTTCTACAAAAATGAAGGTTTTTTTTGACTTATTTTGGACACCCTACCCTACGGAGTTAGCTCTTCTTTATTTAGCGATGGAATTTTATATATCCATGGGGGGGTAACCCTAAAATATCTATTACTATTTACATACAAATAAATTTAAATAATCCAACTCAAAGCTATTTGTTAAATGGATCTAATTGGGATAATAATCGGATCGAAATAATTGACAATTCTCAACTAGGAGGCAATCAATATGTCTGTAATTCACTCCATACAGGAAAACTTACGCTCCTTCGATTAGAACAAAACATGGCAGCCGGCACTTTCTACTTCGATGCCATCAACCCTGAAACCGGTAAGGTCATCCATGTCACCGATGGCAGATTTGATATACAATTTTTTTAAAATTATTTATATATGCAAATACTCTATATGTTAAAGTTGCCAATACTCAGAACTATATACGGCATATTATCGTTAACCAAATAATAAGATAAATTTATTCATGAAAAACCCATCATTACATTTGGTCACTTTAGCACTTGCTTTTTTCATCTTCTCTGCTTCCTCCTGTCACAAAGATGAGCCTGAACCTGATCTCGTGCCTATCACTACCACCGGTGCAAACACGATGGGTTTCTATATTGATGGGGTACCCTATAATAAGAAAGGTGTGCAGAATTTCGGAAACCCTGGTGGTGTATCTTGGGGAAAATTTGGTGATGGAAAAATTCAAATCGATGGGGGGGGGGGGAATCCCTATGGTTATATAAGGATTTCTTTTTTTGAACAACCCAATTCAAAAAATTACATACTGAATAGGTTAAGTTCCACTACAGGCTTCGGTGAGTTTATTGACGATGCTCCTTTGGGTGGAAATGAATACTATACCAATGACACAGTAACTGGAAAATTAGAGATTCTCCGATTCGATGACCATATCATATCAGGTAATTTCGATATTCAACTACAAGACCC
>CAUJCR010000049.1 GCA_963169355.1 Bacteroidota bacterium
AATAAGCCATAAAATTAATGTAAGTGATATGAAAGTTAGTACCGCAACAAAGAAACGACCAGATTTTAGAACAGTAACAATGATAGTTACTACAGCAATCCGCGGCATTATGTACAATACAAGCCTATCCCAATATCTTCCACTAATTATCATGACTAAAAATTACTGCTAACGTTTATGAAAGTATCCGACTAGCCCTTTTAAATTAGCCCTTTGATATTGATCATTGGGCTTGTCGGTATACTTTGTGTTGACCGACATTGTTCTTATAGGGGTAAAGTATTTCTTTTGTTTACTTTTTTAAAGTGATTCGGATACTTTTTTTAAGTCGTTTTATTTTATCGTAATAAATTTAGCTAATTTCTGTTGTTTTTGGTTACGTAAACTCATAGAACTGCTTTGCCAACATATTTTTATTAGCTAAAAGGTATTATCCATAAGCATTTAAACCTTATCCATAATGACCATGCTTATAATACGACGCTATTTGAATGAGCGTTTCTTTATGACAATTCGGACAACAATTAATTGATTTACCAACTTGCAATAGCAGTCTAGTTTGCCAACTGATTTTCACTCTTATTGGATGAGCAGGGATGTTCATCATTTTCGTAATCTCTTTAATTCTCTCCGTCCTGCCTCTATTGGCTAAATAACCATAGCTCCGTATTCTAGTAAATCTTTTTGGTAAAATATGCTGTTTAAATCTTGTGACAAAGTCACATGCATTTACCTCCATCAATTTTTCATTACTATTATCCGCATAATCTTTGTACTTAAATTGTACGCGATTATTATCAGAATCAAATCTTACAATTCTGCTATTGGTAATAGCTGTTTTGTGAGTGTACCTACCTAAATAACTGATAACTTGTTGTGGGCCACCAAATGGTCTTTTGGCATAAACAACCCATTCTTTTTTGTAAAGCTCTTTTAGTAAAATATTTAAATCTGATTTGGGGCTTACCCTTAATTGATTATTTTCTAAAAGTACCTTTATTCCCATCAAATATTTAGCTCTAAAAACTTTGGCTAATGCTTTAATTGGAAAAATAAATTGTTTACTGTTTCGAACAGCATTTCTCCAGTATTGTATCCCACTAGTATTATCAATACCCCCACTACTTATAATACAGTGAACATGTGGATGAAAACTTAACTGCTGACCCCACGTGTGTAATAAACTTAGAATACCTGGCGTAGCTCCTAAGTATTTCTTGTCTTTACTAAAAGTTAATAATGTTTGAGCAGAAGTATCAAAAAGTAATTTCAACAATAATTTTCTATTACCAAGAATACAACTATTTAATTCATGTGGTAATGTGAAAACAACATGAAAGTAATTGGTCGGTAGTAACTCATTCATTCTATCTTCTATCCATTGTTGTTTTTGAAAACCACCGCATTGAGGACAATGACGATTACGACAACTATGATATCGATAATGATATTTCTTACATTCTCTATCTGTGCACTGGTATAAATGATACCCCAACGAAGCTGTTCTACACTGTTTTATTTGCTCGATTACATTATTTACATGTAAGTTGGTTTCAGGTTTATGCCAATGCTGTAATATTTTTTGCAGCGTATTAGCATTTTTCATTGGTTGACTTTTGCATGATTACATCATATGGATTCACGATACTCTGTAACCGTTTTGTCGAGAGATGCAAATACTGAACTGTTTGATTGATACTATTATGACCCATCAATTGTTGTATTGCTTGCAAATCAGCACCATGGTCTAGTAAATGTGTTGCAAAACTGTGCCTTATACTATGTATACTGTAATTTTTATTGGATAGTCCTGCCTTAGCTAAGGCCGTCTGCATGATATGTTGAATGGTTCTAGCTGCATATCTTTTTCCTTTGCCAGCACCATTGAACAAATAGATTTCTGGTCTATACTCAATAAAATAAAAGCGTAATTCTTCAAGCAGTAGGGGGGATAGTAAAACATATCTATCTTTTTTACCCTTGCCAGATGTTATTTTAATACGCATTTGATTGCTTTCAATATCGGTTATCTTAATTCTGGCAATCTCCATCAATCGTATACCAGTGCTATACATCAGAGAAAGTAATATCCTGTGCTTATTGTTAACTATACTGTTTAATACGCTCCGCATCTCTTCCTGTGATAATACAGCTGGTAATTTATGCTCATGTGCAGGAAATAATACAGCTGGAGTTGAATATGGCTTGTTCAAAGCATGTTTGAAAAAGAAGGCAAAGCTTTGTGCTGCCATTTTGCATTTAACCCTACTACAACCCATTGTCTTGACCAAATAAACTAAATAGTTTACAGTCATTTCATAAGTAATCTCTGATGGTCTGATGTCAGGATAATACTGAAATAAAAATCGCAACTCTTTTAAATAATTGATGCGAGTTGAATCACTGTAGTGACCTAAAGCCATTAAATCTGAACACTTTTGAAGTGCATTAATGGCAAACTGTGTTACTGTTTTTTTTCCATAATTTATGATTTTAGTAACACAAGGTAAAAAATCTATAAAAGCTCATTGCTGAAAGCAATGTTGGTTCAACACTTAAATATACGCTACTCAATCATTGAAAACAAAAAATGGTAGCGTTATAAATGAGTGGTTTATCATTATAGTTTTTGAATTGTTGTTGCGGCAATGCACTTATACATTTTGAATTGTCGCTTGAAATTACCAGTCAATTTGATTTCTTTTAAATAACTCATCCAAGGGGCTAATGATATTTA
>CAUJCR010000050.1 GCA_963169355.1 Bacteroidota bacterium
CTTAGATGTAAACGAAGTAGAATTTATTGGAAACGCTGGCTTAAACCCAAGCCAAGCCCAACGCGTGTTAGGAAAAAAACAATACGAACTAAGCAACCATTTAGGGAATGTACTTACTGTTATTACCGACCGCAAAATACCCGTAGATGCTAATAACGATTTTATTACCGATTACTACCTACCCGATGTGATAAGCTCAACGGATTATTACGCCTTTGGTGCGCCTATGCCGGGGAGGACGTTTAACTCGAATCAATATAGATTTGGGTTTAATGGGAAAGAGAATGATAACGAGGTAAAGGGAACAGGAAACCAACAAGATTATGGGATGAGAGTATACGACCCTCGTATTGGTAAGTTCTTGAGCGTTGACCCATTATTTAAAGATTTTGCATGGAATAGTACTTATGCTTTTGCGGAAAATGACGTGATTAGAAGTATAGATTTAGATGGTGCTGAAAAGAATTTTGTTGTGCAGTATAAAGATAAATCGGGTGCAATGCTATGGCACACTGTACCATATTCTAAAATTCATCCAGGTGTGCAAAATGGCCCTTTAGGTAAGGGCGATTATGTTTATGCTAAAGACCCAAAAACGGGTCAATTTTCGGGCAACTACGTAAAAACGTATAAAGAAGCTAATCCAATTAGAGCTACTTTGCAAGATGCCGACCATCGTTATGAAGATAAACAAGGATTTAAAACACTAGGCAATGATATAAAGGACGGCGGTAAAGCATTAGGTAAAGCAAGTACATATGTTAAAGGTGCCGGTGTTGTTATTACATTGAGTAGCGTAGTATTAGGACCAGAAGTTATACCACTTGGAGTAGCAACTTATAATGTTGGTGGTAGAATGGAGGATGTATCGGCCGTTATTGCAATTTCTTCAGCTGCTGCTGAAGGTGACGTTTCAGGTACTCTAACTGAAGGGACAAAATTTGTGGCTGGTAAGGCTGTAGGTGGGGCTGTTAAAGGTACTAATACCAGTAATGGAAATAAAGTGATTATAGATTATGTAGGAGGAAAGGGAGTTGATGCTCTTGCTCCAAGCGAAGATGCGACAAAAAAACCAGAGATTAAAACTGAACCAAAATAATGTTAATATTAAGACATATAACTTTAGGCATTACATTAATACTTATTGGTATTGGAATTATTAGATTTATGATTAAAAACCCCGATTTTTTTGGAATATTGACATACCACCGCTTTGGTAGTTATTTATTCGGAGGTTGTTTGATTTTTATCGGTATTTTAGAATTTTTTGGTTGTATAAATTGGCATTGGTAACCCCACTCCGTTATAGATGAATATCAAACAGATTTGTTAAGCTCAACTGACTATTACTGTTTTGGCATGCCAATGCCAGGGAGAAATTGGACGACTTCTGATTATAGATACGGGATGAATGGGATGGAGAAAGATGACGAGATCATAGGCTCCGGAAATATGTATACTACAGAGTTTAGAGAAAATGATACAAGGTTAGGTAGATGGTGGAGCGTTGATCCGTTGGCATCAGATTACCCCGCTCCGCTGGATTTGCAATCCTGCGGCATAAAAAACAAAACCCCAGTTGTTGCGGACTTGTAGTCCGTGCCCGCTCGCTCGGATATGAAGCGTTGTAAGTGTGTGAGGTAACCCCGCTCGCGCGGATATGAAGGGTAGTATTGTGTGTGAGGTATCCGTGCCTTGTATATAAATTATCTTACTTTCTTTTGTCTTGATACAAAAGAAACAAAAGTTCAAGTTCTTTATAAAACTTTTTGTCTTGATACAAAAAGTTACAAAAAAATCAAGGCCTACAACCCAAAATATGTACTAGATAATCTATTCCGCCTCTAAATTTCTTCAAAACAGAACGCTTCGCCACTTTTTCTCTTTCAACATAGTGCGTACTATGCTTCAATCGTAAAAGTGTCTGTTTTATTGAACTTTCGATGCTCATAACGATTTCTAATACATAATTTGGGTTTTTAAAATCTTGCTAAAATCATCGTGGTATCAAGCCGATTCTTTGAAAGCGCTTCGCGAACAGCCCGAACAATCTTCGCACATTCCAACACATTTGATAATATTTGATTTTTACGTGAAATTTTAAAATGCCCTTGTGCTAACCGGAATAGCATAGCGTATAACCCAACACGCAGGCTTTTGAGTGCGAGGACTTTTATTTTTCGCAGATATAGCCGTGAGAAAATCGAAGGGCGAGCACGAGCGCTTCGTGGGATTTTTGAATCGGCGGTTTTGTTTGGTGGAGAAAAGTGCGCAGAAAACAAAAATATCCTTCCGAAAAATAAAACGGTTTTGGATACTTTTGTCGCCAAAAGTATCGTAAAAAATTCTTTTGTAACTTTTCTTTGGATAAGCAAAGAAATTTAGGAAGAGTAAAATAATATCCTTCCGAAAAATAAAACGGTTTTTGATACTTTTGTCGCCAAAAGTATCGTAAAAGAAATTCTCTTAATTTATTTTGCCTTGAAATAAAAACTACAGAAAAATTATTGCAATTATCAGCGGTGAGGGTGGGATTCGAACCCACGATACGGTTGCCCGTATACAAACTTTCCAGGCTTGCTCTTTCGACCACTCAGACACCTCACCAGTTTTAAAAAAGAGTGCAAATTTAAAATAAAATATGGCATATTTCACTACTCCACTTTAATTCTTATCTTTGCCGCGCTATTTTTATTAAAATATAAAGCATATTTAACATGAAATTTCTACGATTTTACATTTTATACCGATTACAAATTATCATTGCTCTAGTAGTATTAGGTGTTTTAGCACATCTATATTTAGACCCAGTTACTGCTTGGATTTGCTACATCTTAGCTATCTTTTCGCTTGTATTTTATTTTGGTATGGGTACCATGCGTTTGGTTCAAGAGGCTGTAACCGAAGGTGATGTAGATAAAGCCATGATGTACTTAAATAAAATAAAATTTCCACGTTTATTATATAAACCCATTCGTTCGGGCTATTATATGTTACAAAGTAATTTATCTATGGCATCTAACGATTTGAATAAAGCCGAAGAAAGTATCCGTAAGAGTTTAAAAATTAAATCGAAGATAGTGGGCGACATGGAAGGTGCTAACTTAATGCAACTTGGTTTTATTGAACTTAAAAAAGGAAACACCAAGCAAGCTCGCACACATTTAATGGAAGCTATAAAAGCGGGTATTCCCGATAAAGATAGTTTAGCTGCTACACATTTGCAGTTGTGTAATATTGAGGCGCAACGTATGCAATATAAAATTGCGAAACAACATTTTAAAAAAGCAAAAGATTTAAAACCTAAGAATGAGGAAATTGTTTCTCAGCTTAAATCGTTAGAAAAACAAATTGCCAGAATGCCTGGTTAATTGCTTAAAATGGTTTTCGTAAATTTTAAAGTAATAGTGGTGTAAAGGCTACTAAAAAGTGAAGTATGGTAAAAACCACTTCGGTATAAATTACCCTTTTAGAAATGAGTTTATCGGTAAAGCCTTCTATGCAAAGTAATGTTGTTCTTAATACAAATTGTGATATAAAAAACACAAAACTAGCAAAAGCATTAGGATTATACGCAACACCTTCTTGATATTTTAAGTGCATAAAAGCCGAAAATGCCCTCGAAAAGCCACAGCTGGTACAGGCTTTTCCAGTAAGTTCTTTCACCGCACAGTTAATAGGCTGATTATTTGGATAAAAAAAATAGGAATAGCCTAAAGCTATTCCTATTAATGCTACAAAAATTAAATTTACGATATAGTAAGCATTATTTTTGGGTAACATTTAATTATTGTTGTTGTAATGAATCAGCCATCTCTTGAATAGCCGATTCCATTTCCATTCTTAATTTAGCAGTATCAATATTCTCTAAAGTTTCTTTAAGCTCTTCACCTACTGCAGATAATTTAGAATATTGCCAATACGCAATGCTAATACCAATAAGAGAGCATACTAAACCAGCAATAGCCATGCCTTTAGCAGCACCAGCTTTGTTAGCCTGAATAATACTAACTATTGATAATATTAAACCTATAACGCCTGGTATAATGGCATACATACCTAAACAAGGTACAAATGCTACTACCGCTGCTACAATACCTAGTACTAAGCCAGCAATTCCTAATCCTTTTCCTGCTTTTGAGTTTGTTGTTGTTTCTTCCATAATGATTTTTTTAATGGTAATTAAATTATTGTTTAATCTAAATTAGGAATATTTTTGAAATGCAATTTCATATCACATCTGTATTTTATTAACAATTATCTACGATAAAAACACATTCATCTTCTAAACCGTTAAACTAAACGAAAATTAGTTTTCCATTTTAGTAATTGTTCAAGCAAGTGTCTATCTCTTATTTAAAAATTTGGCTTTTACCAGTTTATCAACACGCCACATTAAAAAGATGCAAACTAGCATAATAATTACCATAATATACCCTAGCGTATCGTAATGAATCAAAGGACTTGTTGCATCTGCTTTTATTACAATATAGCCTGCCATCATGGCTCCTAGCCCACCTGCCAGTTGCTGTAAGGATGAATTAACGCTCATATAAGCACCTCTATCTTCTGCATTTGGTATAGCCGAGTTTAAAGCTTGCGACGGCACCATTCTGCTCATAATACCGGCAAACATTAATACATTAATTGCTACAACTTGCCACAATGGTGTAGGGCCTAAATTAGTAGCAATAATAACCATTACAGACGCTACAATAGAACCGATAATAAAAATAGTGAGTTTATCGTATCTATCACTTAATTTACCAATCAAAGGCATTATAAAAACAGAAGCTATACCACTGCACATAAATATAATCGGCACTTCATCAATAGAAACTTTCACATTATTAACGTAAAAATCACTACTAAATGGCGCAATCATAAATCCTCCCATTGATAATAACATGATGGCTATAAAACCAGTTCGATAATCCTTTTTCTTTATAGTATGCCATAAATGCAAAACTGCACTTTTAGATTGTTGTATTTTTAAATGTTCATCTACCGCCTTCATTTTTATTAAAATAACAACTCCTATAATTATTGATAAACACACAATACCAATAAACGTAGAATGCCAACCCCAATGCACAGCCATCCATAACCCTAATGGAATACCTAAAATTTGGCTCCCAGCAAAAGCCATTTGAATCAATCCCATCACTTTTCCTCGCTGTTCTAAAGCAAATAAATCGGTTACAATAGCCATGGAGATAGAACCTATAACGCCACCAAACACACCCGTAAAAATTCGGGCGGTAAGTAAAGTGGTATAACTATTGGCCAAAGCACAAAATAAAGTGCCAATGGTAAATCCAAGATAAAAAAAGAGTAAAAGTTTTTTTCTGTCAAATTTATCGGCAAAACCTGCTGCTAAAAAACCCGACACACAAGCACTAATAGCATACGCCGATACAACAGCGCCAAATTGCTTTGGCGTTAAGTGCATTTTCTCCATCAGAATATTACCTAATGGAGACAGTATCATAAAATCTAATACGACCGTAAAAAAAACAAGTGCAAGAATAACAATTACAAATTTTTGATAACTGCTAAATGAATGGGCGTTATTTTGTTTCAAGATAAAAAGTGATTGTATTTTAAATTATAAAATGTCAATTATTAAAAAAGGATTGTTGAGCACAACAATCCTTTTTAATTAGATATTTAGCTATCTTCTTTCTTCTTCTTTGTTTTAGGCTTAATCGTTCTTACAACAATTTCTTTTTTCTCGTTGTCGTAATCAATTTCTATTTGATCGCCTTCGGCTAAATTACTTTGTATAATTTCTTCAGCCATTGGATCTTCTAAATACTTTTGGATAGCACGTTTTAAAGGACGAGCGCCATATTGTTGGTCATAACCTTTGTCCACAATAAAATCTTTAGCAGCTTCGGTAATTTTAATGGTATAACCTAAATTGTTTACACGACCAAATAAATTATTTAATTCAATATCAATAATCTTATGAATATCTTCTTTCTCTAACGAGTTAAACATAATCACATCATCAATACGATTTAAAAATTCAGGAGCAAAAGCCTTTTTAAGGGCATTTTCAATAACGCCTTTACTCATCTCTGCTTCATTCTCTTGACGAGCCTGAGTTCCAAAACCTACGCCAGTTCCAAATTCTTTTAATTGACGTGCTCCAATATTACTTGTCATAATAATAATGGTGTTCTTAAAATCAATTTTACGTCCAAGACTATCCGTTAATTGTCCATCGTCAAGCACTTGCAATAACATATTAAAAACATCAGGATGTGCTTTTTCAATTTCATCTAATAAGACTACTGAATAAGGGCGACGGCGCACTTTCTCTGTTAATTGTCCTCCTTCTTCATAACCAACATATCCCGGAGGTGCCCCAATTAAGCGAGTTACAGCAAATTTCTCCATATACTCACTCATATCAATTCTTATAAGAGCCTCATCACTATCAAATAAATGTTTGGCTAATATTTTAGCTAATTGTGTTTTACCAACACCAGTAGGACCTAAGAATATAAACGAACCAATTGGTTTATTCGGATCCTTTAATCCAGCACGGTTACGTTGAATTGCTTTTATTACTTTTTTCAAAGCTTCATCTTGTCCAATTACTTTACCTTGAAGTTGCTCAAACATTTTCACAAGTTTTTCGCCCTCGTGTTTTGAGATACGTTGAACAGGCACACCACTCATCATTGATACAACCTCAGCCACATTATCTTCGGTAACAGTTACTCTATTTTGTTTGGTTTCTTCTTCCCAAGCTTTTTTAGCAGCATCTAATTGTGCTTGTAACTGTTTTTCGGTATCACGTAACCTTGCCGCTTCTTCATATTTTTGAGAGCGTACAACTTGATTTTTAAGTTCTTTAATATCTTCCATTTTTTTCTCAAGCTCCAGAATATTTTCTGGAACATTGATATTAGTAATATGAACACGCGAACCTGCTTCGTCTAAAGCATCAATGGCTTTATCTGGCAAATGCCTGTCAGTTAAATAACGAGCCGTTAAGGTTACACAAGCTTTAATAGCTTCAGGCGTGTAAGTTACATTGTGATGATCCTCGTATTTTGCTTTAATATTATTTAAAATTTGTAACGATTCATCTTGAGTCGCTGGCTCAATAATAACTTTTTGAAAACGACGTTCAAGGGCGCCATCTTTTTCAATATGCTGACGGAACTCATCTAATGTTGTAGCACCGATACATTGAATTTCGCCACGTGCTAAGGCTGGTTTAAACATATTGCTGGCATCCATGCTACCACTTGCTCCACCAGCACCAATTATGGTATGAATTTCGTCAATGAATAAAATCACATCTGGATTTTTTTCTAACTCATTCATCACCGCTTTCATACGCTCTTCAAACTGACCACGGTATTTGGTACCTGCCACTAAAGAAGCTAAATCTAAGGTAACAACACGTTTTCCAAATAATACACGAGATACTTTACGTTGTACAATACGTAAAGCTAAGCCTTCTGCTACCGATGATTTACCAACACCTGGCTCACCAATTAAAATAGGATTGTTTTTCTTACGACGAGAAAGAATTTGTGAAACACGTTCAATTTCTTTTTCACGTCCTACCACTGGATCTAATTTTCCATCTTCTGCCATTTTGGTTAAATCTCTGCCAAAATTATCTAGTACAGGTGTTTTAGATTTTGAGTCACCTGGTTTTTTAGCAGCTCCCGAACCAGCGTTACTGAATGAATCTTCTGCGTCATCATCGTCACCAGCTGTTGAATTTTCAATTCTTTGTGGATTTTCTAAATGGCTTTCTAATTCTTTTTTAACAGCATTGTAATCAACACCAAATCTTATTAATGTTTTTGTTACAATATTATCTGGTTCTTTTAAAATACACATTAATAAATGCTCTGTTCCTATTTGTGGTGCTTTAAAAACTTTAGCTTCTAAATACGTCAACTTAAGCGTTTTTTCAGCTTGTTTTACTAATGGAACATTAGCAATATTATTTACCTTACGCATTGATACTGGTAAAGAATTCTCTATAATTCTTCTTAAATCATGAATTTTAACACCTAAGTTTTTAAGTAATTTAATACCAACTCCTTCACCATCTCTAATCATGCCCAACATTAAATGTTCTATACCAATGTAATCATGTCCTAGTCGGAGTGCTTCTTCTCTACTAAATGTGATAACATCTTTTACTCTTTGTGAAAATTTTGCTTCCATAATTATTTAAGTTCTTTAAAGTTATAATAGCACATTTAATGCCACAATCAAAAGTAACCGATAATGTCAGTATGTGTTATTGTTATATCTGTTTTTTTTAACACTAAAACTGTTAATAACTATACAACTAATTTAGGTATTTATTAGCTATTTTCAAAAACTATTTGCAAGAGAAAAATTTAAGACAATCTTGCTTTAATTATAAAATATAAACCAAAAAAATAGATATGAGCGGAGAGAGAATTATCCCAATTAACATTGAAGAAGAAATGAAAACCGCCTACATCGATTATTCGATGTCGGTAATTGTATCCAGAGCCTTACCAGATGTGAGAGATGGATTAAAGCCTGTTCACAGACGTGTACTGTACGGTATGCTCGATTTAGGTGTGATGCACAATCGTCCGTATAAAAAATCGGCTCGTATTGTTGGAGAAGTATTAGGAAAATACCATCCACATGGTGATGCTTCTGTTTACGACACTATGGTGCGTATGGCTCAAGAATGGAGTTTGCGTTATATGTTAGTTGACGGACAAGGAAACTACGGTTCGGTAGATGGCGATCCACCAGCGGCGATGCGTTACACCGAGGCACGTCTTCGAAAAATTACTGAAGAAATGTTAAGCGATATTGAAAAAGATACGGTTGATTTTAGACCAAACTTTGACGATTCGTTAACTGAACCAACGGTGTTACCCACTCGCATCCCACAACTATTAATGAATGGAGCTTCTGGAATTGCCGTGGGAATGGCTACTAACATGGCACCACATAATTTAAAAGAATGTATTGATGGTATTGTGGCTTATATTGATGATAGAAATATTGATATTGCTACATTAATGAAATATATTAAAGCACCTGATTTCCCAACAGGAGGCATTATTTATGGTTATGAAGGTGTAAAAGAAGCTTTTCAAACAGGACGAGGTCGTGTAGTAATGCGTGCTAAAGCAAGTATTGAACCAATTAATAACCGCGAACGAATTATTGTTACCGAAATTCCATATCAAATTAATAAGGCGGAAATGATTAAACGCCAATGGGAATTATGTAATGAGAAAAAAATAGAAGGAATTACTGAAATTAGAGATGAAAGTAACCGCGAAGGAATGCGTATTGTTTATGAATTACGTAGCGATGCCATTTCAAACGTAGTATTAAATAATTTATATAAATATTCAGCTCTACAAACTTCATTTTCAATTAATAACGTTGTTTTAGTAAATGGCCGTCCTGAGACGT
The DNA here is from genome assembly GCA_963169355.1 of Bacteroidota bacterium. Lineage (GTDB taxonomy): Bacteria > Bacteroidota > Bacteroidia > B-17B0 > Aurantibacillaceae > UBA4416. The sequence goes on from CAUJCR010000050.1 coordinate 9,454, forward strand.
TAAACTTAAAAGATATGATTCATCACTTTGTTGAACACCGTCATGAAGTGGTGGTGCGTAGAACAAAGTACGATTTGGCACAAGCCGAAAAACGAGCTCATATTTTAGAAGGTTTATTAATTGCTCAAAAAAATATTGACGAAGTCATTAAAATTATTCGTGAGAGCGAAAGTCCAGATACGGCTAAAGATGAATTAATGACGCGCTTTGCATTAAGCGAAATTCAAGCACGTGCTATATTAGATATGCGTTTAAGAACCTTAACCGGACTAGAGGTTGATAAATTAAATGCCGAGTACGAAGAGTTAATGAAGAGCATTGCTTATTTTAAAGAAATATTATCTGATGAGGGCTTACGCTTTAAAATTATTCGTGAAGAGTTAGTGGAGATAAAAGAAAAATATGGTGACGAACGCCGTAGTGAAATAGTATATGCAGGCGATGATTTAAAAATTGAAGATATGATTGCTGATGAAGATGTGGTGATTACTATTTCTCATTTAGGCTATATGAAACGTACTAACTTAGCAGAATACAGAGCTCAAAACAGAGGTGGCAGAGGAAGCAAAGGAACAGCCACTCGTGATGAGGACTTTGTAGAACACATGTTTATTGCATCAACCCATAACTATATATTATTGTTTACCGAAAAAGGTCAGTGTTATTGGTTAAGAGCGTATGAAGTGCCAGAAGGTAACAAACAAAGTAAAGGTAGAGCAATTCAAAACATCATAAGTATAGCACCAGATGATAAAGTAAAAGCCTTTATTAATGTTAAGAATTTAACTGACGAGGAGTTCTTAAATAATAACTATATTGTATTGTGTACTAAAGAAGGTATCATTAAGAAAACTACATTAGAGGCATACTCTCGTCCTCGTGCAAATGGTATCAATGCCATTACCATTCGCGAAGGTGACATGTTACTAGAAGCTGCATTAACTAATGGTAACAACGAGATTATGATTGCTACCAAACTAGGAAAAGTTTGTCGTTTCCCTGAATCTAAGGTAAGACCAATGGGTAGAAATGCTAGTGGTGTAATTGGTATCGACTTAGCAGATGAAGAAGGAGGCAATAACGAAGTAATAGGCATGATTTGTATTGATAACCCACAAGCCAATGTATTAGTAGTTTCAGAAAACGGTTATGGTAAACGTTCGGATATTGAAGAATATCGTATCACCAACCGAGGTGGTAAAGGTGTAAAAACTATTAATATTACCGATAAAACAGGTAATTTAGTAGGTATTAAATTAGTAACTGATGATAACGATTTAATGATTATAACTAAAAACGGCATAACTATCCGTATGAATGTATCAGACTTACGAGTAATGGGACGTGCCACACAAGGTGTACGATTAATCAATATTCAAGAAAACGATAGCATTGCTGCAGTTACTAAGGTCGATCATGAAGATGAACAAGAGGCTAATACTGAAAATCAAGAACCTCAAAACCCAACAGAGGGCGATACCGAAAATAATACACCAGCGGACAATATCAATTAATGAAAGGTTATAAAGAGTAAAAATAACCCCATATATTTGAACAACTAAAAGACACAATAAAATGAACAAAAAATTAATTATATCAGGAGCCTTAAGTTTACTTAGCTTGGCTACTTTGGTAGCACAACCCACTTTAGTAGAGAAAATTGAAGCTAAAGATGGAAAAATTGCTATTCCTTATGAAAAATGGAAACTTCCAAATGGATTAACTATTTTATTACATGAAGACCATTCAGATCCTGCCGTGCATGTTTTAGTAACCTATAAAGTAGGTTCTAACCGCGAAAGTATTGGGAAATCAGGTTTTGCTCATTTCTTTGAACACATGATGTTTCAAGGTTCAAAACACGTGGCAGATGAAGAACATTTTAAAATTGTATCTACCGCTGGTGGAACCATGAATGGAAATACAACCGAAGATAGAACCGTATATTTTGAGACCGTTCCTTCTAATAACTTAGAAATGGCATTGTGGTTAGAAGCAGATCGTATGGGTTTCTTATTAGATTCATTAACTACTAAGAAGTTTGAAAACCAACGTGATGCCGTTAAAAACGAAAAATCTCAAAATATTGAGAACCAACCATACGCTATGGCATTTGTTGAAGAAATTAATAAAGCCTTGTATCCTGATGGACATCCTTACAGTTGGCCAGTTATTGGTTATACCGATGACTTAAATCGTGCTACCGTAGAAGATGCTAAAAACTTCTTTTTACGTTGGTATGGTCCTAATAACGCTATCTTAACGGTAACTGGAGATTTTAATAGCGCTGAAACTTTAAAAATGATTGAAAAATATTTTGGTGGTATTAAACAAGGACCAGATGTAAAGAAAATGCGTGTTCCTGCTGTTACATTAGCAACCGATAAATACACTGCTTATAAAGATCGCGTGTATTTTCCATTAAATTTACGTGTTTTCCCAACCGTTCCGCAATATCACAGAGATGAACCCGCTTTAGACTTATTAAGTTTAATGATGGGGAATGGTAACAACTCTATATTTTACAAAAACTTTGTAAAAGCAAAACCTGAGGTTGCTGTTGAAGCAGGTGTAAGTCATCGTTCTAAAGAATTAGGAGGAGAGTTTTCAATACAAATTTTTGCTTACCCACCAGAAGATTTTAACTTAGAAAAATTATTTGCTGATGTAGATGCTAAAGTAAAAGCAACTATTGATGAATTTGGAACAAGTGGTATAACTGATGAAGCACTTTTGAGAGCTAAATCAGAATTAGAATCTAGCTTTTATGGCGGATTAACAACTATTGCTGATAAAGCAACCGTTATCTCAGAGTGGGAACGTTTAATTGGAAAAGGAAGCACTATCTCAGACGAAATTGATCGCTACAATAAAGTAACAAAAGAAGATATCGCTCGTGTATTTAATAAATATATTAAAGGCGCTGGAGCAGCTATCTTAAATACCTACCCTATTTTTAACCCTAAAGATTCGGTAAAAAGTGTAAACCCTTATGCAGGGCAAACATTCCCTCAAAGTCCAGAATATGCTGGTTTAAAATACGCTCCAGCACCTGATAACTTTGACAGAGCTGTTAGACCAACCGCTGGTGCAGCAAAACCAGTATCAATTCCTGATTTTTATAGAACAAAATTATCTAATGGAATTGAAGTAATTGGTACTAAAACGTCTGAATCACCAGAAATAACAATAGTTATGACAATGGATGGAGGAAGTCTAGTTTTAACTAACGACCAACTAAAAAAATTAGGTGTAGCCGAATTAACTGCTAGTTTATTAAATGAAGGAACTAAAAACTTTACAACCGAACAAATTAGTGCCGAATTACAAAAACTAGGTAGTTCTATTAGTTTTTCGGCTGGTAAAAATTCTACAACAATTCAAGTAACTTCGTTAAAGAAAAACTTAGATGCTACCTTAAAAATTCTTGAAGAAAAATTATTAAATCCTGGATTCAATGCCGAAGATTTTAAATTAATTAAGAAGCGCTATAAAGAAAGCGTTAAAAATGACGAGACTAGTCCAAATTCAATGGCTAATAAGGCATTTAATTTTGCTTTATACGGCAACTCAGTGTTAGGATTAGAGCCATCTATTAAATCAATAGAAAACGTTGAATTAGAAGACGTAAAAAATTACTATAATCAATTCTACTCACCATCTGTAACTAACATGGTAATTGTAGGTGATATTGATGAAAAAGAAATTATGCCAAAACTTAATTTCTTAACTAAATGGCAAGCAAAAGAAGTAAAAATTCAACCAATTCCAGAACCTGCACCATCTACCGAGCCACAATTTTATGTATTTAATAAGTACGGGGCACCATCTTCGGTAATTACAATGGGGTATCCTTCTTTAAAATTTGATGCAACGGGTGATTATTTTAAAAATCGTATCGTAAACTTTGCATTTGGTGGAGCCTTTAATAGCCGCTTAAATCTTAACTTACGTGAAGATAAAGGTTACACCTATGGTATCCGTTCTGGTTTTTCAGGTGGAAAATATAATGGTACTTTCTTTATCAGTTCTTCTGTAAAACGCCCAGCTACGGCTTTATCCTTAGCAGAGATTATTAAGGAATTTACTAATTACCAAAACAATGGTATTACTGATAAAGAATTGGAATTTACCAAAAATGCGTTATTAAATGAAGAAGCTCTAAAATACGAAGCACCATACCAAAAAGCATCGTTCTTATCTAATATTGTTCGTTATAACTTAGATAAGAACTTTACAGCAGAGCAAAATAAAATCTTAAAAAATATTACTAAAGATGAGGTAAATGCTCAAATTAAAAAATACTTTGATGTAAATAAACTTACGACTGTAGTAGTAGGTGATAAGGCTTATATTGAATCAACTTTAGATAGAGCGTCAAAAGATGCAAATAATAAAGAAGTATTAAAGAAAGTTAAATTAAAAAAGATAACTATCGATTAATACAGTAATTGTACAATATTTGCCAATCAATATTGTACAATGCACTTAATTATAACCCTAAAAAAACACTAAGTGCTACGCACTTAGTGTTTTTTTTTTAATAAAATGATTACATTTAAACCCTAAAACTAATGAAGATGGAAATGAAATTAAAAAATACACTAACAGCCATTATTGTAGCTTCTTCCACAATGCTATCGGCACAAAGTAATCAAATGCAAAATGCAAGTAATTACTTAAGAAACAAAGAATATGATAAAGCTAAAGCCTCGGCTGATGCAGCTGCAGAACACGAATCAACCAAGGGAAATCCTAAATTATGGAAATATAGAGGGCAAATCTACCAAGAGATTTATTTCTCAAAAGAACCCACTGTAAAAGCATTAGATAACGAAGCTGAAGAAAAAGCCTTAGAGAGCTACATCACCTGTTTGAAATTAGATAAAGACAACGTATATAAAGATGATGTTAAAGGGCAAATAGTACAAGCATCGTATGCAGCTAACAATAAAGCCAACTACTACATTCAAAAAACAGAATACGAAAAAGCCCTAAAGTGTTACGACCTTATGGAAGCAGCTTTACCATACGATTTTGACCAAGGTATGAAACGTAACAACATTACCAAGGAAAAATTAATGTATAACAAATTTGAAATGTACAAGAAAGCTGCAAATAAAGAAAAAACAAAGGAATATGCAGACAAATTAATTGCTATTAGCTACAAAGAACCTCGCCTTTATACTGATATGGTTAAATTATCTTTAATTGATAGAGATACTACCAAAGCACTCGATTATATCTCTAAAGGTAAAATATTATTTGAAGATAATATGGATTTAATTAACCAAGAAATTAATATCTATTTAGCACGTAATAAAACCAACGAATTAAAAGATAAATTAACAAAAGCTATAGAAGTAACTCCAGACAACGAAGTACTACATGCCATATTAGCCAACTTATACGAAAGAACAAAAGAGTACGATAAAGCTGAGGCTGAATACGTAAAAGCATTAGAAATTAAACCTGATTACGAGGTAGCCAACTATAACTTAGGCGTATTATACTTTAACCAAGGTAATGAGTGGAATGAAAAACTAGGAGCATTACCTCCAAAAGAAACCGCTAAAGCAAAAGAATATGAAACTAAAGCCAACGAATATTTTAAGAAGGCTGTAGTTAATTTCGAGAAATCTTACGAAGTATCGCCTGATAAAGCCACCAAGCAACAATTACGCCGCTTATTCTTAAGACTAGGTGAAACTGAAAAAGCAGATAAATACAAATAATAATTTTATATCCACTACTCCATGAAATTTGTAAGTATAATTTTTCTCGTTATTTTTTCTTTTAACACCTTTGCCCAAAAAGGAAAAGTTCAGGCTGCGTGGCGAGCATTAAGCGATTACGAATCTACTTTATCCGACAACCCAGATGTATCTTATCTTACAAAGGCTAAGGAAAATATTGATTTAGCCGTTAGTAATGCTGAAACTAGTCAGCAAGTAAAAACCTATGCATACAGACTTCGGATTTATCTTGCTTTATTTGCCAATAACCTTAGAAACGAAGAAAAAAATCTTTCATCAATTAATGATAAAAACGAGCGATTACAAACCGCTTATGGTAATGTATCTACTACCGAATTTGACGAAGCCAATAAAAGTTTAATGAAAATTAAAGAATTGGATATTAAAAAATTTGAGAAAATTACCAAAGGAGAAACTGATTCTGAAGAAGATGGTAAACTCAATACCTCAGTCAATCAAATTCAGGTGTATGCCGCTAATTTAGCTACAGGAAAATATAAGGTTAAAAAATATGACGAAGCAGCTGATTATTTTTATGCTTTAGCCAACTCTAAAACATTTATGACAGGGATAAAAGACACTTCTAATTATTATAATGCGAGTGTGTGTGCCCAAAAAGCTAAAAATCAAGCAAAAATGTTAGAGTATAACAAAAAAATGATTGATGAAAATATTGCTTCACCATACAATTACCAAACCATCTACGAACTTAAAATAGCACAAAATGATACAACTGGCGCTCTTCAATTCTTAAAAGATGGTAGAACCCGTTTCCCAAATGATATTTATTTATTAAATAAAGAAACCGAATTATTTTTAGTAAAAGGCGATCAGGAAAAAGCCTTAGCTAATTTAAAAATGGCAATTGAAAAAGATTCTACCAACTCTATCTTGCAATTTGCTATTGGAAATGTATATGATAACTTAGCTAATCCAAAAACCAAATCAGGTAAAGACACCACTAAACCAGCCAACTACGACGAATTGGTTCAACAAGCTGCTAAACATTACCAAAAAGCTATTGACTTAAAACCAACCACACAAGACACTTATTTCAATGTTTTGTATAACATGGGAGCATTATATAACAATTATGGCAATACACTTTATGCTAAAGCCATGGAAAAAGCAACCATAACCGACTTAGCAAGAAATCAAAAAAACTACGAAGCTAAAAGCATCGAATGTTATAAAAAAGCTATTCCTTTTTTAGAGCAAGCATTATCTATTAAAACAGATGACAAAACCTGCATGACAGCTTTAAGAACTTTATACTACAAAACCGGTAATGAAGCCAAGGGAAAAGAAATGAATGAATTACTGAAAAAGTAATTTATAAAAAAACAGCTCAAAAAAACCGACAAACAATAAATGCTAGTCGGTTTTTTTATATAATGTTTTCTAATGCACAATCTGGGTTTAATAAGTTTTTAAATAACAATCCTTCATATAGTGTAACCAATACTATTTTTGAACTTATAGTTATATGCGGTATTTTATTTCCACATGTATTTTAGTGTTATGGTGCTTTACATACAAAGCGCAAAATAATTCCTATGCAAAACCGATAACACGAATTTTGTTTGTATTTGATGCTAGTAATAGTATGAAATCCAAATACAATCAAATAACTCGTATTCAAGGAGCTAAAGATTTGTTTTACCACTTTATTGATAGTTTAAGTAAACAAAAAAATATTGAATTTGCACTTCGGATGTATGGACACACCGTAAAATATCCACCAGGTGATTGCAAGGACTCCAAATTAGTAGTTCCCTTTTCCAAAAATAATGTTTCATTAATTAAATCTAAGGTAGCTGCCGTAGGTCCTACTGGTATTACACCTATAGAACATTCTTTAACCCAATCGGCTAACGATTTTCCAGATAACAAAGCTATTAATATGATTATTTTGATAACCGATGGTATTGAAGAATGTGGGGGCGATCCATGCCTAGCACGCCAAAAACTCATGGAAAAAGGCATTGTTTTTAAACCTTTTATAATAGGTATAGGCTTATCTCCCGAACAAATAAAAACCTTTGAATGTGTAGGTACTTATTACGACTCAGAAACTCCTAATCTCGTTGAAAATATTAGCGACATTATCTCAAAACAAAAATTAAATAAAACAAGCGCACAAGTAAACTTACTTGATTCTAAAACATTACCTACAGAAACCAATGTAAATATGACATTTTACAATACAGCTACTGGAAATTATGTTTACAATTACATTCATACTCTTAATCAAAAAAACAACCCAGATACGTTATACATTGACGATTATCCCACATATAAAGTTATTGCCCACACCATACCTCCTACACAAAGTAGCGATGTAAAATTAACACAAGGCAAACATACCATTATCCCTATTGATGCGCCACAAGGTTTTATTGAACTCCGACGCTCATTTGGCATGTATAACTTTAATGAAAAAGTAAAGGCTATTGTTCGTTTAGCTAATAGCGATATGCAAACTTTAAACGTTCAATTAATGAACTCTTCCGAAAAATACATTACAGGAAGCTATGATTTAGAAATCTTAACTTTGCCTCGTACTTATATAAATGGTGTGAAAGTTGAGCAATCACAAACAAAACTAGTTGAGGTTTTAAGTGCTGGTATGTTATCTTTAAAAGCACTTGATAATGGTGATGGTTGCATTTTAAAAGAAGGTAATAAGTTAGAATGGGTTTGTAATTTAAGTACAGCTACCACTCAAACTTTTTATTTGCAACCAGGCAACTACCGTATTGAATGGCGTGCCAAATCACTCAAAGGTTCAATTTATACTATTGAAAAACGATTTACTATAAAGTCAGATATCGAAACAAAAGTCGATTTATATAAGAACTAAAAATATAACCCAAAGATTTGTGTATTAGCAACTCTATTACAAGTAAAATATCCTCAAGATGGAATAATAGCAAAAAAGCCTCGAAAATATCGAGGCTTTATTATTTACTAGGCATTATTAAAATCCCAAGTTTCTAAAAACTTAGTTGTGTAATTTCCAGCTTTAAAATCTTCATTTTGCATTAATTTTAAGTGGAATGGTATAGTTGTTTTTACACCTTCTATTACATATTCGCTAAGGGCACGGTGCATTTTTGCAATGGCCTCCTCACGCGTTTGAGCTACAGTAATTAATTTTCCTACCATACTATCGTAGTTTGGTGGAATTACATAACCATCATACACATGCGAATCTACACGAATACCGTGTCCTCCAGGAGTATGCAAAGTGGTAATTTTTCCTGGTGACGGTGCAAAGTTTTTAAACGGATCTTCGGCATTAATACGACACTCAATAGCATGTAATTGTGGGTAATAATTTTTACCCGAAATTGGAACACCCGAAGCTACCAAAATTTGCTCACGTATTAAGTCGTAATTAATAACTTCTTCAGTAATTGGATGCTCTACCTGAATACGAGTATTCATCTCCATAAAGTAAAAATTACGATGTTTATCAACCAAAAACTCAACTGTACCCACTCCTTCATAACCAATAGATAAAGCAGCTTTTACCGCAGCTTCTCCCATAGCCTCGCGCAGTTCAGGAGTCATAAAAGGAGAAGGCGTTTCTTCAACCAATTTTTGATGACGGCGTTGTACCGAACAGTCACGTTCACTTAAATGGCAAGCCTTACCGTATTGGTCGCCCACAATTTGAATTTCGATGTGGCGTGGTTCTTCAATAAATTTTTCCATGTACATGGCGCCATTACCAAAAGCAGCTTCAGCCTCTTTGCTTGCACTTTCAAAATTAGGTTGCAAATCTTCTTCTTTCCAAATGATACGCATACCACGTCCGCCACCTCCTGCTGTTGCTTTGATAATAACAGGGTAACCTATCCTATTGGCGTCTTTTTTAGCTTGTTCAATATCGGTTATTAAGCCATCCGAACCTGGTACACAAGGAACACCAGCAGCTATCATGGTAGCTTTAGCATTACTCTTATCACCCATTGAGTTAATCATTTCGGGTGACGCACCAATAAATTTAATTTCATTTTGACGGCAAATTTCAGAAAACTTAGCGTTTTCACTCAAAAAACCGTATCCTGGATGTATGGCATCTGCATTTGTAATTTCGGCAGCTGCAATAATATTAGCCATATTCAAGTAACTTTCTTTACTTTGAGGTGGGCCAATACACACGGCTTCATCAGCAAACTTTACATGCAAAGAATCTTTATCGGCAGTAGAATAAACCGCTACGGTTTTAATTCCCATTTCTCTGCATGTTCTAATAATTCGCAAAGCTATCTCGCCACGATTAGCTATTAATATTTTTTTAAACATTCTTTTTCTAATTTAATGATTAGACAACTAGATAATTAGACACAAACAATTTGACTAATTATTCTATTTGGAGTTAAGTCGAAATAATTTAAGCTGGATCTACTAAGAACAAAGGTTGATCGTATTCTACAGGCGTAGCATCATTTACTAATACTTTTACGATTTTACCTTTTACTTCGCTCTCAATTTCATTAAATAATTTCATGGCTTCGATAATACAAACAGGCTTACCTACTTCAATATCATCACCAACATTTACAAATGGTGGTTTATCAGGAGCAGAAGAACGATAAAACGTACCAATCATTGGCGATTTAATCGTAATGTATTTAGCATCATCATTAGAAGCGGCTGGGGTTGCAGGTGTTGCTGGTGTAGCTGGGGCTGTAGCCTGAGCAACAGGAGCGGCTGCAACTACTTGCGGTGCAGCTATAACCTGAGGCTGCGCTATTTGTGCTGGTGCCTGCTGAACAAGAACTGGAGTTGCGGCTTGTTTACCCGCCTTAATAACAATTTTAATTTCTTTAGTTTCTAATTCAACTTCATTTACGCCACTCTTCGAAACAAATTTAATTAAATCTTGAATTTCATTTAATTTCATTGTAGTATGTTTTAGTTAGTGAAGGCAAAAGTATTATTTTTTTACAAAAACGATTAAAAATCAGCCGAAATTGGTCGAAAATTGCCAAAATGTTCAAAAAAAGGACTAATTATCAACAAATTAAAATAACACTATCGTTTAAAAAGGGCAATAAAAATTAACTTTTAAGAAGGGAATCTTATTAAAAGTCTAAATAATTTTAACAAGATTATTATTAATACTAGCGAATTCTATCGGCACTACGCACCAATAATTCATCTTTTTTAATAAAGAATGCTGCAAAATAGGCTAAAATTGCTCCAATGAGCGGTAAAAAAGCTCCAAAACTCACATGAATTAACTCATCATTTAATTTAAATGGTAATAAATAAGCCAATCCAGTTATAAAAACATTTAAAACCACCAATAAATTAGCCAACTTAAATTGTATAGGTCTTTTCTTAAATAAGAAGATAGTTACAAGGGATAAAATCACAACCATATTATTAATAACCATTAAATAATAGGCATTTTCTATATTTCCAGTTGCCGATAATAAAGTCATTGACGGCATACTCGTTTCATTAGAAAAATTATAAAACGGCAAAAACAATAAAACAATAGCTTCAATAGCTATACCAAGTAGAAATAAAGTCTGTTTACGTTGTATCATGGGCACAAATTTAGAACAATGTTTTAAAATGTAAAGCATAATTTATTTAGGAAATCTAAATTAGTTACATTGGTGCTTTGTTATATAAAGTAACTCACTTACATTTGCAATATGGAAAACAGATATATTGACTTAATTGAACAAACTTTCGATTTCCCACAAGAGTCGTTTGAGGTAAAAGACAATGAATTATACTTTAATGATATACCGCTAATGGACATTATTAAACAATATGGTACTCCATTGAAAATCACTTATTTACCAAAGATATCTTCACAAATACAAAAAGCCAAACGTATGTTTAATGTGGCTATGGCTAAGGTAGATTATAAAGGTAAATATATATACTGTTATTGCACAAAAAGCTCTCATTTTTCCTTTGTATTAGATGAGATACTTAAAAACGATGTTCATATTGAAACATCCTCGGCCTACGATATTCAGATTATAAAAGAGCAATACAAGAAAAAAGCCCTCACTAAAGATACTTTCATCATCTGTAATGGTTATAAAAAGACAATTTACAAACAATATATTACCGAATTAATTAACGATGGATTTAATGTTATCCCCGTTTTAGATCATTTAGATGAGTTTGATTACTATAAAAAGCATGTAAAAACACCTAAATGCAAACTCGGAATACGAATTAGTACCGAAGAAGAACCTTCATTTGCCTTTTATTCATCACGTCTTGGCATTCGTTATAGCGAAATTATAAATCTATATAAAGAAAAGATACAAGCTAATCCAAAGTTTGAACTAAAACTCTTACATTTCTTTATAAATAATGGAATTAAAGACACTATTTATTATTGGACTGAGTTAAACAAGTGCCTTAATATCTATAAAGAATTAAAAAGCATCTGTCCTACTTTAGACTCATTGAACATTGGAGGCGGAATGCCCATTAGAACATCTTTAGGATTTGAATACAATTTTGAGTATATGATTGAAGAAATTGTATCTCAAATAAAAGCCTTTTGTGTTCAAAATGAAATAGAAGAACCCAATATCTTCACCGAATTTGGCTCATATACCGTAGGCGAAAGCGGAGCCACCTTGTATTCGGTTATTGACCAGAAACAACAAAACGACCGCGAACAATGGTACATGATTGATAGTTCTTTTATTACTACCCTACCCGATACCTGGGGGATCAATCAACGATTTATATTATTAGCTGTAAATAACTGGGACAAACCTTATGTACCTGTTAACTTAGGAGGTATAACTTGCGACAGTATGGACTACTATAATAGTGAGGCTCATACAAACCAAGTGTTTTTACCTAAAACCGAAAAAACAGATAAGCAATCATTATATATTGGTTTTTTTCACACAGGTGCTTATCAAGAGGCTTTAAGCGGTTATGGTGGTACTCAACATTGCTTAGTACCAGCGCCCAAACATGTTATTATTGATAAAAACGAAGACGGAGAAATTAGCACCAAATTATTTGCAAAGGAACAAAGTTATAAGTCCATGCTTAAAATTTTAGGTTATTAAAATTTGTTGATATAAATCAAATGTTTATCTTTCGCTTTTTATAACTTAACTTTTGAAATTATATTATAGAATATCGCTAATTTGTGTCCTATCCATTGGCTTATTATTGTTATTTAATTCATGCCAATCCAATAAAACAGAGAATGCTCTTACCGAGGGGGTTATTGAATATAATGCCGAAGTAGTTGACCATAATCACCCCATGGCAGGCTTAGCTCCTAGCTCAGCCACCGTTAAGTTTAAAGGTAATTTATTTCAATTAGAAATGAGTACCATGGGAATTTTTAATACCATTTTCATTAGTAATCCTGCTAAAAAAACATTAAGCCAAATGGTAAAGTTTATGGATATTAAAGATGCTTGTATTGAAACGGAAGCCGATTTAATTGCTCAAAATAAAGACTACGAATTAACCTTAACTGAAGAAAAAGAAACCAAAAAAATCGCGGGATACAATTGCAAAAAAATGAAAGCTACTTTAGTTAAAGATCCTTCTGTGAGTTTTGACGTATATTATACTGACGAATTAGGATTGGACAGTATAAACAACTTAGGTCCCTATAAATCTATCAAAGGCATGTTAATGCAATATCGCCTAAAAAAACTAGGTTTGGAGATGTGCTTTACAGCTACTACTGTAAAAAAAGAGGAAGTAAAAGATAGTGATTTTGAAATACCTGCCTATTATAAAATTGTATCACGTTCAGAAATGGAAAAATTGTTTGAAGACATTCAACAATAACCATTCTGTTTTCTATATTATCATCTAAACTATATAGTTCATCAATATAAATTACCTTTTAGCATATTTTTACAATTTTACTGCACTATTTCAGTAAATTGGCATACCGATTGAATTTTAAAAATTAAAAAAAATAACCATGAAAAAATTACTTTCTACCATTGCTGTTGTGGCGTTATCAGCATTATCATTAAACGCTCAAATTAAAGAAGGATCTATTACTTATGCTATGACCATTGAAGGCTTACCTCCAGAACAAGCTGCTATGATGGGTGATATGGAGTTAAAAACAGTATTTAAAGGCGAAAATGCTTTAACTGAAATGACATCAATGATGTTTACAAATACAACAGCTATTACTAAAGAAGGTATGACTATGTTAATTGAAAGTATGGGTAATAAAATGGCGGTAAAACAAACCAAAGAAGAAATGGAAAAAATGGCTGATAAAGAAAAAACAGCCGACCCAAAAATTGAATATACCACAGAAACAAAAACCATTGCAGGTTATGAATGTAAAAAAGCCATTATTACTGTAACTGATAAAAACAAAAAAGAAGAAAAAATGGATGTTTGGTTCTGCGAAAAATTCGATAATCCTAATAAAGAAGGAAAAGGTCGTGGGCAAAATTTTATGAAAGGATTAAAAGGTATTCCATTCGAATATACAATGGCTCAAGGTCCAATGAAATTTTCAATTGTAGCTAAATCTTTCTCTACCGATCCTGTAGATGATAAAACATTTAACCTTTCTACCGAAGGTTATAAAATGATGACAATGGACGAACTAAAAGCCATGCAAGGCGGAAAATAAATCTAATTTAAAATTGCATGAAAAAGCTCGGGATTGAACCCCGAGCTTTTTTGTTTAAATCTATTGGATTTTATGGATAAATAATATTTACGCAATTGGCTAAATTTTACAATAAGCTGTAACTTTGCACTCTCAAAAACTACCACTCATTATGATTCATTTTTTCGGAAACCAGTTTAATAAAGTATTTGCAGTTCAAGCTCAAAACCAAATTTCGGCTGATGATGTAAAAAAACTTAACTGGCTGTTTGGAAATACTCAAAAAATAGAAAAATCATCTATTCAAGATACTTTTGTAGGACCACGTGCCGCTATGATTACACCTTGGAGTACGAATGCAGTTGAAATCACCCAAAATATGGGAATTACTGGCATTATCCGAATTGAAGAATTTGAAAAGGTGTCAGCTGATTTTACAGATTTTGACCCCATGATTTCTCAAAAATATAACGAATTAAATCAGGACATATACACGATTAACATTAAACCAGAACCAATATTAGAAATTTCTGATATTGCTACTTATAACAAATCAGAAGGATTAGCGCTAAGTGATGAAGAAATTGAATACTTAAACAAGTTATCAAACAAGCTCGAAAGAAAATTAACCGATTCAGAAATATTTGCTTTTTCTCAAGCTAACTCCGAGCATTGTCGTCATAAAATTTTTAATGGAACCTTTGTAGTGGATGGCGAAACCAAACCTACTTCTTTATTTAAACTCATTAAAAAAACATCTGAAACAAATCCAAACGAAATTGTTTCGGCTTATAAAGACAATGTTGCTTTTATCAAAGGACCAAGTGTTACACAATTTGCACCCAAAAGCGCCGATAAACCTGATTTTTATACTGAAAAAGAATTTGAATCAGTATTATCATTAAAAGCTGAAACACATAATTTTCCTACAACAGTTGAACCATTTAATGGCGCTGCTACAGGTTCTGGAGGTGAAATTCGCGACCGATTAGCTGGTGGACAAGGCTCATTGCCATTAGCAGGAACTGCAGTATATATGACCGCTTACTCTCGCTTAGAGGATGGCAGAAATTGGGAAGCTGGTATGAAAGAACGAAAATGGCTATACCAAACACCAATGGACATTTTAATTAAAGCATCTAATGGTGCTTCTGATTTTGGAAATAAATTCGGACAACCACTCATTACAGGCTCTGTATTAACATTTGAGCATAACGAAAATAATCGCAAACTAGGTTATGATAAAGTAATTATGCAAGCTGGCGGAATTGGTTATGCTAAGTTAAATCAAGCCATTAAAAAAACGCCAAAAGCAGGCGATAAAATAGTGATTCTTGGTGGCGAAAATTATCGTATTGGTATGGGCGGTGCGGCTGTTTCTTCGGCTGATACTGGTGCATTTGGTTCAGGTATTGAATTAAATGCTATACAACGCTCAAATCCAGAAATGCAAAAACGAGCAGCAAATGCTATTCGTGGGTTAGTAGAGAGTGATAACAACCCCATCATTTCAATTCATGATCACGGCGCTGGTGGGCACCTCAATTGTTTATCTGAATTAGTAGAAGCTACTGGTGGATTCATTGACTTAGATAAATTACCGGTTGGTGATCCAACCTTATCAGCAAAAGAAATAATTGGTAACGAATCTCAAGAAAGAATGGGATTAGTTATTGGCAATACAGATTTAGAAACATTACAAAAAGTTGCGGAGCGCGAACGCTCGCCTATGTACACAGTAGGAGATGTTACCAACGATCATCGTTTTACATTTCAATCAAAAACAACAGGCGAAAAACCAATGGACTACGCCTTAGAAGATTTTTTTGGTAGTTCGCCCAAAACAATCATGACAGATAAATCTGTAAAAAGAAATTATGCCGAGCTAAATTATTCAACTTCTCAAATTCCCACTTACCTTCATCAGGTTTTACAATTAGAAGCTGTAGCCTGTAAAGATTGGTTAACCAATAAAGTAGATCGTTGTGTGGGCGGACGTGTTGCCAAGCAACAAAATTGCGGTCCATTACATTTACCATTAAATAACGTAGGTGTAATGGCATTAGATTTTAAATGTCATGAAGGCATTGCAACAACCATCGGTCATTCGCCAATTTCGGCATTAATAAGTCCAAAGGCAGGTTCTAGAAATTCAATAGCTGAAGCATTAACCAACATGGTGTGGGCACCGCTTAAAGGAGGCTTATCGGCCGTATCGCTTTCAGCAAACTGGATGTGGCCTTGCAAAAATGAAGGCGAAGATGCTCGCTTATATGAAGCCGTGCAAGCTTGTTCGGATTTTGCAATTGAATTAGGTATTAATATTCCAACGGGTAAAGATTCATTATCAATGAAACAAAAATACCCTAATGATGAAGTGATTGCACCTGGCACCGTCATCATTTCTGCCATTGGCAATTGCACTAATATCACCAAAGTAGTGGAGCCTGTTTTAAAACGTAATGGGGGTAATATCTATTATCTTAATTTTTCGCAAGACACTTTTAAACTTGGCGGTTCATCTTTAGCACAAATTCTAAATAAAATTGGTACTGAAACACCAACAATACAAGATGCCACTTATTTCAAAAAAGCATTTAACACATTACAACAACTTATAAATGCTGGTAAAATTAATGCAGGACACGACGTAGGTAGCGGAGGGCTTGTTACAACTTTACTAGAATTATGTTTTGCAGATGTAAACATTGGTGCACAGTATGACTTATCAGTTTTGAATGAGAAAGACACCGTGAAAGCATTATTTAATGAAAATATTGCTGTTGTTTTTCAAGCAGACAGTTCTATTGAAGCCGAATTTACTAAAGCAGGTATTCAAATATTTAAAATTGGTTCCGTATTAGAAGGCGATACTATTTCTATAAAAAATAATTCCGACTCATTTACGTTTAGTGTTTCTGAAACGAGAGATGTATGGTATAAAACATCGTATCTTTTAGATTTAAAACAATCTAAAAACGGAATGGCTGCTGAACGATACAAAAACTATAAGCATCAACCTTTACAATTTACTTTCCCAAAACATTTTGATGGAAAAATGCCTGTTGTTGTTAGCAAACGACCTAAAGCAGCTATCATCAGAGAAAAAGGTAGCAACTCCGAAAGAGAAATGGCTAATGCCATGTATTTGGCTGGGTTTGACGTAAAAGACGTACACATGACTGATTTAATTTCGGGTAGAGAAACTTTGGAGGACATTCAGTTTATAGGAGCTGTAGGAGGTTTTTCAAATTCCGATGTACTAGGCTCAGCAAAAGGTTGGGCTGGAGCTTTTTTATATAACGAAAAAGCTAAAACAGCTTTAAATAATTTCTTTAAACGCAAAGACACTTTATCAGTTGGGATTTGTAATGGCTGTCAATTGTTTATGGAATTAGATTTAATCAATCCTGAGCACGATGTTCATGGCAAGATGCACCACAACACTTCGGGTAAACACGAAAGTGGCTTTACATCTGTTACGGTACAAAAAAATAACTCAGTGATGCTTTCTACACTCGAAGGAGCTACTTTAGGCGTATGGATTTCGCATGGCGAAGGTAAATTTAAGCTTCCTAAGTCGGAGCAAGATTACCATATTGTAGCTAAGTATGCTTATGAAAATTATCCTGCTAACCCAAATGGCTCTGACTACAACACTGCCATGTTGTGCGATAAAACAGGAAGGCATTTAGTAACCATGCCACATATTGAACGTAGTATCTTTCCTTGGAACTGGGCTTATTACAACAACCAACAAGACCAAGTAACACCGTGGCTTGAGGCTTTTGTAAATGCTAGAAAATGGATTGAGAACCAAACCAACTAATTTGAAGAGTAAGCAATTTTCAAATCAGAAATTAGTTTTAATTTCTCTTCGCAGGCATCGCTATTTAACTTTCGCAAACTAAAAGTAATAGCACATGCATTATCAAAATTTTGTTGTGTGATTTTAGCGTCATATTGTTTCAATATGCGCATCACATCATTCATCTGCTCAAAATTAAACTGAATAGTGTAATGAAATAAGATATGTTTTTCTACAATCTCAGACACCTTTAAAACCTCTGCTGCAGCATTTTTATAGGCATTAATTAATCCACCAACGCCTAGTAATGTTCCTCCAAAATACCTTACAACAACTATTAACAGGTTGGTTAAATCATTACTTTGAATTTGTCCTAATATCGGTTTTCCGGCCGTATTACTAGGCTCTCCATCATCATTGGCTCTGTAATTTAATTTATCTGCACCTAAACGATAAGCATAACAATGATGATTAGCAGAATGATGCTCTTTTTTTAGTTGTTGGAGATACGATTTTATTTGTTGTTCATTTTCAACCGGAAAAGCAAATGCCAAAAACTTACTTCCCTTATCCTTATAAATTGCTTCGGCAGATTTATTTATTGTAAAATATGTATTGCTAAATAACATGTAGTTTTCAACTTAAAATTCCTAATACAATAATAGCAACTAAACTTATTGCTATACCTAACCAATTTTTAGAAGATAATTTCTCTTTATAAATCACAACCGATGTAAGTGTAGATACTGCTAATATACTTAGATTATTAATTGGAAATAATACAGAAGGCTCTAACACGTTGCTATTTAAGGCTTGCACAATACTATACATTGTACCAAAATTAATCACTCCTATTATCAATCCACTTGGAATGGCTTTCATATCAATTTTACTTTTAGCATTTAAAATTTGGAAAAGAACAATCAAAATTCCTATCACAAATGCCGTTAAAAATATGGCTGCTAAAAACGCATCAAAATCGGTTTGAGTTAATAAATATTTTTGCGCATAATTTATAGATGAATCAATAACTCCACTACTCACAAAAATAATGAAAGGCATTAACCACCACTGTTTTTTAAGTTGAATTGCGCCTTCATCTTTTTTAGAAACTAAATAAACTGCCATTAATGCCAATATAATCCCTATTAATTTTATAATCGTTAGCTTATCCTGATAAAAAATAATAGCAACACTAATTGGTATAACAACTGCCATACGGTTAGCTACTTGTGCAACCGAAATTCCAGAATTGGCTGTAACTTTTGCAATTAGAAATAAAGAGAAAATAAAAACAAAGCCTAGAAATACCGCTAAGTAAAACCATTGTTGATGGTACAAATTAAATATAGTAACATTGGATTGCGTTGTGTAAAAGCCCATTACAAAGGCCGAAAAATAATTAACGATAATGGCTTGAAAAGCATTTACCTGCTTATTGGCTATTACTTTAAAAGAAATAGCAAATAAAGTTGAAGTAACAATGGATAGGAGCAAATAAATCATTTACATATTTTTGAAATAATACAAATCATCGTCTCCTACTTTCAATTTCTGAAAGGAACTTGAAAAATTAATCTCAGGAGCAGGTAACCCATTTACAAACTGTTTTTTCGAATTAATAAATACTCGAGCCTCATCCCATACATTAGTATTCATAAAATGATAAATGGTATTAGTGCCGCCCTCTACTATTACACTTGAAATTTGGTGTTGATAACAATAATCCATCACACAATCTATTTTTCGGTTCCAATCTATCTTCACAAAATGTACATGATGTTGTATCTCATCTTTTTGAGTATTAAACACAATTGTTT
Organism: Bacteroidota bacterium; assembly: GCA_963169355.1. Classification (GTDB taxonomy): domain Bacteria; phylum Bacteroidota; class Bacteroidia; order B-17B0; family Aurantibacillaceae; genus UBA4416. The sequence continues at coordinate 29,449 of CAUJCR010000050.1, forward strand.
TAGCGTCTTCATTAAAAATATTTAATCGTGCATCAACATCTGCATATCTTGATAATAGCATTCGGGTAGGATTTTTTCCCTTTGATAATCTATTAGTAAGTAATGGATTATCGGCAATTAAAGTATTATGTCCAATTAATATGGCTTGCTCTTCACTTCGCCACTGATGCACTAAATATTTACTTTGTTCACCCGTAATCCAATTATCCGTTTTATCTTCTGGTAAAGGCCATCTACTAATGAAGTTATCTTGTGTTTGTGCCCATTTTAAAATTACATAAGGTCGTTTTTTTTCGTGATAGGTAAAAAAACGCTTATTAAGTTCTCTACAAGCTTGTTCCAAAATACCATATTCAACTTCTATTCCAGCCGCTCTTAATTTTTCTACGCCTTTACCTGCTACTAATGGATTACTATCTAAATTTCCGATAACAACTTTTTTGATGTTTTTAGAGATAATCAAATCAGCGCAGGGAGGCGTTTTCCCATAATGAGAACAAGGCTCTAAATTAACATATAAAACTGCTCCATTCAACTCCTCATCACTCAACTGCATCATAGCATTAGGCTCAGCATGAGCTTGACCAAATTGCTCATGAAATCCTTTTGCAATAACACGATTATCCTTTACTATGATACAACCAACCATTGGATTAGGAGCTACATTACCCAATCCATTAGCGGCTAATTGAATACATTGGTTTATATAAATTTCGTTTTGACTAGGTAAAGACATAAAAATTTGGTTTTAAAGATAAGATAATAATTGCTTTAATAAACGATAAATCATTACTTTTATAGCATGTTAAAATCAATGACAGGCTTTGGTAAAGCCTCTAAAGAATTTGAAAATAAAACGGTGAATGTCGAGATTCGTTCATTAAACAGTAAGAGTTTAGATTTAAGTTTACGTTTATCTTCAACCTATCGTGATAAAGAACACGAACTTAAAAGTGAACTAGCTAAACAACTAGAACGTGGAAAAGTTGATTTATCAATTTATATAGAATCTAAAACCACCGAAACTCCAGTAGAAATTAATACTGAACTTGCTAAATCGTATTATCAAAAAATAAAACAATTAGCAAATGAACTAAACGAACCTACCGAACATATTATCTCTTATGTTCTTAAAATGCCTGATGTATTAAAATCAGAACGCAAAGAACCAAACGAAAACGATTGGAAAGACATTATGAGTGTGGTGAGATTAGCCATTAATGAGTTAAATAAATTTAGAAGCGATGAAGGGCAATCTTTAGAGAAAGACTTTAAAACTCGTTTGCAAAATATTGAAGATTGCCTCAATCAAATAAAACAATTAGACGCTAACAGAATTACAGCTATTAAAGAACGTATTAAAAAAAATAGTGAAGAGTTAATTACTAAAGACAAATTTGACACTAATAGATTTGAACAAGAATTAATTTACTACATAGAGAAATTAGATATTAACGAAGAAAAAGTAAGGCTTAAAACACATCTAGATTATTTTTATAAAACAATGCAGGAACCACTTGGGGGTAGAAAACTAAATTTTATTGCTCAAGAAATTGGACGAGAAATCAACACCATTGGCTCTAAAGCAAATGATGCGGATATACAACGCTTAGTTGTAGTGATGAAAGATGAGCTTGAAAAAATTAAAGAACAAACAAATAATGCACTTTAACCATTTATGAAACTCTTTAAAATATCAGGATATTTATCCATATCATTTGGGCTATTCAGTTGTTTGATTTTATTATTTCCTAATTTCGTTTTTTTCTCATTAATTTTTTCTTTCTTAGGTTTTATCTTTTCAGTTATTAATACATTTTTAAATGCTAAATATGAAATTAATAAAGGCTGGTTTAGCATTGGCTATATTGGCATGCTTTTATCATCTATTCCTATTTTAATTTTATTTAGTTTAGTTTCTTTTCAATAAATGACAGCTATTTTAAAATACTTTTCGCTCGTAAAATTTAGTCATACAATTTTTGCACTCCCATTTGCATTTATTGGATTTACCTTAGCCATAAAAGAAGGTTATACTTTTACAACAGAACAATTAGTGTTAATGCTTGTATGTATGGTTACGGCTCGAAATGCCGCAATGGCTTTTAACCGATATATTGACCGAAAATTTGACGCCTTAAATCCTAGAACTGCCATTAGAGAAATTCCAGCGGGGCTTATTAAACCTCAAAACGCATTATACTTTATTATCTTTAATTGTCTTTTGTTTATTGTAGCTACCTATTTAATTAATCCTATTTGTTTTTACTTATCGCCTGTTGCCTTATTTGTTGTTTTATTTTATAGCTACACCAAACGCTTTACACCACTCTGCCATCTTGTATTAGGTTGTGGTTTAGCCTTAGCTCCTATTGGCGCTTATTTAGTGCTTAGCGCTCAATTTGCATGGCTTCCTATCCTCTTTTCATTTACTGTTTTAACATGGGTAAGTGGTTTTGATATTATTTACGCACTACAAGATGAACAATTTGATAGAGCGCATCAACTCAACTCTATTCCCGTATTATTAGGTACTAAGGGAGCTTTACGCTTTTCCGAATTTCTACACCTCATTTCTGTTACTTGTGTTATTTTAGCTGGAATTTATGGCAACTTTAATTTTATATATTGGATAGGTGTAGCTATTTTCTCAGCACTTATTATCTATCAACATGCAATTGTAAAACCAAATGATTTATCGAGGGTTAATTTAGCTTTTGGAACCACTAATGGCATTGCTAGTTTTATTTTTGCTTGCTTCACTATCACTTCATTTTTTATTTAGGAGATGTTAGTAATTCATAAACATATATACATTTTCGTTTGCATTATTCTCCCTTTAATTACCATTGCACAGAACAATCAATTGCAATACAATCTTAATAATCCTCAACAAACATTAATTCTACCGCCCATTATACATGAAATATCAGGAATTACTATGATAGATTCAAATACCGTAGCTTGTGTTCAAGATGAAATGGGAATTGTTTTTATTTACAATTTAAAAGACCAAAAAATAAGCAAGGAATTAACTTTTGGACCTAATGGAGATTACGAAGGCATTACCAAAGTAAATCAATCATTATATGTGTTACGCAGCGATGGTGTTGTTTTTGAAATTGAAGATTATCAAGCTAAAAAAATTTCAGTTAAAACAATTCATACAGGTATAACCGCCGAAAACAACGAAGGACTATGTTACGATCCATCAAAACACCGATTATTGATAGGCGCAAAAGGAAGAATAAATAAAGAACCCAATAATAAAAACATTAGACTCATTTATGAATTAGATTTAAATACAAAAAAACTGAAAACAACACCTATTTATACTTTTCAACTACCAGACATTAATACACAAGCCAAACAACTAAATTATCCATTTAACACCCATCAAACTAAAAAAGGTAAAGTAATTGAGAAAGGACTAAGATTTAATACTTCAGAAATTGCCTTACACCCAATTACAGGGCATTTATACGTCCTATCAGCATCTGACTATTGCCTAATGATTCTTACGCATTTAGGCGAATTGATACATATTGAAAAGCTGAACCCCAACCTATTTAGAAAAGCAGAAGGAATGTCGTTTTTAGATAATGGCACTTTATTTATAAGTAACGAAGGTAAAACAGATAAGCCAACCTTATTACGTTTTCAACATACTCCTTAAATAGAATTGCACATGTTTAATCTAGGTTAAACACTTGAATACAATTAATACGTTATAAAAAAATTATAATGTTACTGCTTTATATTTTTCGGGAATAGATAATAATAAAGCCTCTACTTCTTCGTAAGTATCTGTGGTTACTAATTTCAAACGCATGTCCTTAAAATGACTGATACCTTTAAAATAATTTGTATAATGAGGGCGCATCTCTAAAATGCCTAATTTTGGACCTTTCCATTCCATTGATTTTCTAAGATGAGCAAGGCACACCTCCACTCTATTCTCTATTGTTGGTTTAGCTAAGTGTGTACCCGTTTTCATATAATGTTTAATCTCATTAAAAATCCATGGATACCCAATACTTGCTCTCCCAATCATAATACCGTCCACACCGTATTTATTTTTATATTCTAAGGCTTTTTCGGGCGAATCAATATCGCCATTTCCAAAAATCGGAATTTTAATTTTCGGGTTATGTTTTACCTCTGCTATATAATTCCAATTTGAATGCCCCTTATACATTTGTGCCCTGGTTCTACCGTGTATGGTAAGCGCTTTAATACCTACATCCTGTAATCGCTCGGCCACCTCCATTATATTTATCATACTCTCGTCCCACCCTAATCTTGTTTTTACGGTTACAGGTAAATTAGTAGATTTTACAACTGCTTTTGTGAGTTTAACCATTAAATCTACATCTTTTAAAACACCTGCTCCAGCACCTTTACATACTACTTTCTTTACTGGACACCCAAAATTAATATCTAACAAATCAGGCTGTGTCGCATCTACAATTTTAGCCGATAAAGCCATTGCTTCTTCATCTCCACCAAAAATTTGAATTCCGATGGGTTTTTCGTAATCAAAAATATCTAGTTTTTTGCGGCTTTTAATTGCATCTCTAATCAACCCCTCGCTACTGATAAACTCGGTGTACATTAAATCAGCTCCATATTTTTTACATACATATCTAAATGGCGGATCGCTCACATCCTCCATGGGAGCAAGTAATAAAGGAAAATCTCCTAACTCAATATTTGCAATTTTTACGATGGGGCAAAGATATGGATTTTATGAATTATTCCTCTATGGAACTTATATCATTAACCGAAGAACCGTCAAGTGCATTAAACACTTTCCAAGTATTATACACACTCTTATTTAAGCGATTGCTTAATACAATTACCGTTACACTATCTTTTAATCGTCTATGAAAAGCAGTTCTGTAGCCATGCCACCAGCCATTATGAAAAACTTCCTTATCAGAGTCATCCATATTTTTCATTCTCCAACCAAAGCCATAATTTGCTTCTTTTCTTTCAGGGCTATAGGGTTGATAAGCCATTGCTTGTGTTTCGGGTTTTAAAAGTTTATTTTGATACAAAGCAGCGCTTAATAAAAACAAATCATAAGTGGTTGTATAAACACCTTTATCTCCCACCGAACCATCGTATCGATCGTTGGCCACCCAACCATATTTCATAGTATAACCATGAGTAATACATTCTTTTGTACTATCTATATTAAGTGCAGTGTAACTATGCTTCATTCCGAGTGGTTTAAAAATCTGTTCTTTTAAAAAATCTGAATAAGTAAGTCCAGATATTTTTTCAATAATGAGTGCTAGTAAAATATAGTTTGTATTACAATAATTAAATTTTCTATCAGGATTCATCCAAGGTTTTGGTTTATGCTCAACCATAATATCCAAAATTTTTTGGTTACTCACCCATTTATCATCAGGGCTTAGGTACTCGGGACAGAAATAGGTGTAATTAGATAGCCCCGAACGGTGCGTTAATAAATGCTTTACGGTTATATCTTTATACGGGAAACTATCTAGTATAGAACTAACATAAGCATTTATATCTAATTTATTTTGCTCATATAACATTAAAGTAGCAATGCCTGTAATTACTTTAGATATAGAGGCTAATTGAAACAACGATGTATCATTTAAAAAAATATTTTTCTCTTTGATAGCGTAGCCAAATGATTTCTGATAAATAATTTGACTGCCCTTAGCTACCAATACATTCCCATTAAAAGCATCTATTTTAGATAAATTAGAAAAAATGGTATCAATGCTTTTAATTTCTCTGTCGTACTTTATTGAATCAATAATTGTACGTACAACAGGTTTTTGAGGTGTATTAAAAAGGTCTATCTTACCCGAACCTTCCGATTGGTTTACTTTTAGTAACAATAATCCTACTAATAAAAATGGAGCTATTATTTTTAAAACTTTCATTTGTAAGCATGGCAATTCTAATCAATTAATTAGGCAAATAAAATAGCCTTTATCTAAAAGAATCAAAAAGCCATTGTTAATTACAAAATGTACACAAAATTCAATCTATCTATTAAACTGTTATTGTTTACAATTATTTGTGGCTTTTTATTCCATTATATGTTATAATGATATTTTTACAAAGTTGAATTAATTAAAGTTTTTTGCTATGTCAAAACATTTTTTCTTACTAGTAGGTTTATTAGTTTCTTACGTTTCATTATTGGCTCAACCCAAAAAAGAATATTATGATAACGAACAAACACAACTAAAATCTGAAACAAATATTTTGAAAGGGATGCCTCATGGTCGTCATGTTGAATATTTTAAAAACGGGCAAGTATCCAGAAAAGGCTCTTACTACAATGGAAAAGAAGATAGTACTTGGTATTTTTATTATGAAGACAAAACTTTAAAAGCCATTGAAAATTACCATCGAGGCAAAAAAGAAGGACATAATTTATATTATTTTAAAAATGGCGCTTTAGCTCAAGAAACCGTTTTTAAAAACAACTTAGCCGATAGCGTTTGGACATCTTACTTCGAAAATAAAGCCGTAAAAAGTCGTGAAAGTTTTGCGAATGGGAAAAGACAAGGCGATTGGATTTATTATTTTGAAAATGGAAAAATAGAAAGTGAAGGGAAATTTGAAAATGATATAAAAGAAGGTGCTGTAAAAACTTATTTTAAAAATGGGCAATTGGCAAGTGTTACAAATTACTGTAAAGGTGTGTTGTGTGGCAAACAAGAAGAACATTACGAAAACGGAACACTTAAGTTCGAAAAAGAATACATCGATTCGGTTACTATTCTTTTAAAAACAATGAATGATCCTACTGGCAAAGCCATTGTAAGTAACGGTAACGGAACCATAACTGCTCAATACAATAACGGACTTATTAAAGCTCAAGGTGCTTATAAAGATGGTTATATGAATGGCGTGTGGCGTTATTTTCATACTAATGGCGAGTTAGATTATGAAGCTAATTATGAAAAAGGAATTTTAAACGGTTTATACTCTTCTTATTATCCTAATCATAAAGCAAAAAGTGAAGGCTCATTTACAAATGGCAAAAAAAATGGAAAATGGAATTTTTATGCTGAAACAGGGAAGAAAGAAATGGAAGGTTATTTAAAAGATAACTTACGAGATGGTTTATGGACCTATTATTATAGCAATGGCAACAAAGAATCGGAAGGGAATTTTACGGAAGATAAACAAACAGGAACTTGGGAATATTTTTACCCAACTGGTGAAAAATGGAAGGTAGGAAATTTTGATTATGGGTTAAAAACAGGAACTTGGACTACTTGGTTTGAAAATGGAAAAAAACTACAAGAGGGACCTTATGTAAAAGGAAAAGAAAACGGACTGTGGCAAAGCTGGTACAACAACGGACAATTAAAAGATCAAGGCAATTTTAAAGATGGCGCCCTTACAGGCTTGTGGGAAGGTTGGTACATAAATGGTAAAACTAACTACAAAGGCAATTATAACGAAAAAGGTAAAAAACAAGGATTTTGGGAATATTGGTACGAAGGTGGGCAGTACCGAGAAACTGGTTCTTATGTAAGCGGTATTAAACACGGACATTGGACAAGCTATTATGAGAAAGGAAATTTTGTAGATAGTGATGGCAATTACAGCAAAGGAAAACAGCATGGACTTTGGAAATACTACTATGAAACAGGTGGTATTATGAAAGAACAACACTTTAAAGACGGGCGTTTATCGGGTAAAGCAACTTCTTATTATACAAACAATATGGTGCAATCGATATGTAATTATAAAGTAATGAATGACAAGCGCAAAGGCAAAAAACAGAGTGTGCCTAATGGCGAATGGATTTTTTATGATAAAAACGGAAAAGAGATTAGTCGTATCACTTATAAAGATGGTGTGAAAAAGTAAACACAATAAATTTTACCAATTATTTTAGAAAATGATATATTTACATAAACAAAATTGCCTTATGTTACTTTTTATAAAAAAAATTTTACCATTATTCATTATTTGTTTTTTTGCAGCCTGCAACAACACTAATAAAACTGATGATATAGACAGCGATGATATAGAAACATCGAGTGTTGGTATTGATTCACAACAAGTTTCGGCTCAAAACGTTTTTAACACACTCATTTCTCGTGATGAGATTGTGAAACTAATAACACAAGCCAATGCTGAATACGATCCTTCATTATTAAGTAATCCAGATGCTGTATCAAATTATGCTTTAGAAAATATACGGGCATTAAACTTTGGTGTGTATGGCGCAGACTTAATTATAGCTAGTATTTACGATCAAACTCAAGAGTCGATGCTATATTTTAAATGTGTGAACATTATTGCTAAAAGTATTGGCGTTGCTAATGCCTTTGGCGAAAACATTGGAGATAGAATAAATGCCAATCAATCAAATAGAGATTCAACCTTAAATATTATTACACAAGCATTTAAAAATGCTGATAACACACTTCGTAGTAATAATCGCCCTGGCGTATCATCGTTACTTGTAGCAGGTGCTTGGGTTGAAGGTTATTATGTCGCCTGTCAAACAGCTAAAGCAACCAATAACGAAGCTATTATTAATGCCATATTTAATCAAAAAGAATCATTAAATAACTTAGTGGAATTATTATCTGCATCTAAATTAAGTAACGATATGCAATATATCACCGATGGGTTAAAAGAAATTAAAGGTATTTTAGATGCAAAAACAGATAAAGATTTTTCTATTAAATCTATTGAAGCACTTGACGCTAAAATTACTTCATTACGAACAACTATTATTTCCTCGAAATAGATGTCAATTATATTACCTGTAAAAGGCATAAGCCCTCAACTCGGTGCTAATTGCTTTGTTGCCCCAAATGCCACTATTGTAGGCGATGTTATGTGTGGTAACGATTGTAGTTTTTGGTTTAACGCCGTAGTAAGAGGCGATGTAAATTCAATAGTACTTGGAAATAAAGTAAATATTCAAGATGGCGCAGTGATTCATTGCACCTATCAAAAAACTAAAACCATATTAGGAAATAATGTATCCGTTGGACACAATGCCATCGTTCATGGTTGCACGGTACACGATAACGTATTAATAGGCATGGGCGCTATTGTAATGGATAATTGCGAAATTGGTTCAAATAGTATAATTGCAGCAGGCGCTGTATTAACCGAAGGCACTAAAGTGCCATCTGGTTGTATTTATGCAGGAGTACCTGCCAAAAAAGTAAAAGATATTTCTCAAGAACTCATTAGTGGAGAAATAGATCGCATTGCTAATAACTACTTAATGTATAGCAGTTGGTTTAAAACCTCATAATATTTTCTTCGATAGAATGTTCTCGAAACTATTCATCTGAGCAAATCCGAAACCTACAATTCAACTTGCCAAAGGCAGACAGGCAAAGGATTAAATTGAAGTGGAAGTTTGTTTAATCCCTATGTGTTATAGATGTATGCTCCTCCAAAATATAGAACTACTTGTTAGTAGAAAAATAATATATTTTTAAGTGTTTCCTATTGCTTCGCCAATTTATTTTTCAGCATCGATATTATAATAGGTAATACCGAAATACCAATAATGAGGAAAATTACTTTCTCGAAGTTGTTTTTTATCCAAGGTATTTCGCCTAAAAAATAACCAGCTAAGCTTACACCTGCCACCCAAATAACGCCTCCTATTAAGTTATAAGTTGAGAATACACCATAACGCATTTTGCCTACACCAGCTACAAATGGGGCAAAGGTTCTAACAATGGGCACAAAGCGCGCAAGGATAATTGTTTTAGGGCCATGCTTTTCATAAAAGGCGTGTGTTTTGTCAATATGTTCTTGTTTTACTAAGGTTTTTCCAAATAATTTCCAACCCAATACTTTTTCACCAAAATATTTACCTATGTAATAATTGGTAGTATCGCCTAAAAACGCCGCTATAATTAATAATACAATTACTACCCACAGGTTAAGCGCTCCTTGTGCGGCAAACATACCAATAGCAAATAATAAGGAGTCGCCAGGTAATAAAGGCATAATTACCAAACCTGTTTCTACAAAGATAATGGCAAATAAAATACCATATACCAAGGTAGGATAAAGGGTAATAAATTCGCTTAAATGTTTATCAATATGTAATATAAAATCAATTAAATTCACCATAAGTATAAGATCATTAAATTAAAAAATAAGTCAAGTTTAATTTCCAACTTCTTCTAAGTAGGCTAAAATTCCGCCTTTTAAATTGTATAAATTAGTAAAGCCATGTTGACTTTCTAAAGCCGAAATAACAGTGGCGCTTCGCTTACCACTACGGCAATGTACTATCACTTGCTTATCTTTACTTATCTTATCTATGTTATTCATTACTTCGCCCATTGGTATTAATTGGGCTTTAATATTCACCTCATCATACTCGTATTCTTCTCTAACATCAATTAATTGAAAATCTTTTTTTTCGTCTATTAATTTCTTTAACTCTAAGGCTGTTATTTCTTTCATAATTATTTTTTTAATTTATTAAAATATGTTTTCTTTAGTTCCCTCGGGTAAGTAATTAAAAAATGTATCACCTCTCAATCCAATTCTTAAGGTTTCTAAAGGTATCACATCATCAATGCCAATGTTACCTACATTTACATTAGCTCCAAATAAGTTGATAAAATACACTTGTTGCGATTTTTGAGGTGTTTCCCAAATTATATCATCTACATTTATTTTACTTGTAATGCGTGTAATTAACATGCTATGAGCACTTCCGTTTTTATGAAAAATACCCACATTACCACTTTCGCGCGCCTCGGCAATTACTTTAAATGAGCCAGCTTCTAATTCAGCTTTCATCATGCTTATCCATTTTGCGGGATGAATAATGATGCCTTCTTCTTTAGAGCCTACTTCGGATAAAACCGTATAGTTTTTAGATAAAATATTGATGTATTTGCATTTACTTTCGTGTGACATGGTAATGCTTCCATCCGACACTTCGGCTGTATCTAATCCGTACGAGTCAATAAATTTTTGGTACTCGTCAAATTTTCCACGTGCCATAAATGCTTCAAATAAAGTTCCACCTACATAGGTTTTAATACCTGCTTTTTGATATAACTTAATTTTTTCTTTTACGTTTTTTGAGATAACCGATGTACCAAAACCAAGTTTCACAAAATCTACATAATCAGCATAAGTATCTACAAAATTTTCGGCATGTTTTAATGAAATACCTTTATCCATTACCATGGTTAAACCTTTTTGGCGTGGTTTATCAGTTCGGGTTGGTAAATGAGGTAAGTTTACATTATAAGTTGGCATATATTCAATTTTATATTAAATAATTTATTTTTTAAATGATTGTATTAATTGCATAACCGTATTATCATTTACCAAAGCTGGTATATACTCTAATAATTCAGCATGTTTTTCATAATTTAGTTCGAGGGCATTTTCTAAAAACAACAAGCCTTCTTGGCGTTTTCCTAATTCAAACTGTAAGCCACTCATGCGATAATATAATGGCGACACATCAGGATGTTTCTGAATACCTTCAGAAAGTATTCTCTCACAATCTTTATAATATCCGCCTTCGTATAGCAGCTTAGCATAATCTAAATAAATATCAAAATCCTCGTAACCAAGTTCTAATACGCGTAGGTAAGCCGAAGCAGCCTCTTCTAAAAATCCTAACTTGTGTTGAATTTCGCCAAACACATACCAATACTCGGGCATATTAGGATTTATTTCAATGGCTTTTTTTATATAGTGAAGGCTTTCGGTAATTCTATTTTGATAATCTAACACAATACCCACACCTAACCAAGCATCAGCATAAGCTGGTTCAATTTTTAAAGCTCTATTATAATTTACCAATGCTTCATCATACTGATTCATGTTTTCGTAACACTCGCCAATGTAGTAATAGGTATTAGCATCAGGCTCTTCATATTTAAAGGTTTCTTTATATACTTCTACAGCCTCTGCAAATCGTTCTAATTGCGCTAAAGAATTGGCTTTATTAAAATAAGCCGATGAAAAATCTTCTTTAATAGCTAAGGCATAATCATACGCATCAATTGCTTTTTCATATAAACTCAAGCGATTATAACTAATCCCTAAATTAAACCAAGCAAAATGATTATATGGTTTGTTGTCTATATAATTTTCATAAAACGAAATAGCTTCTTCGCTTCGTCCTGTCATTTCAAAACACATCGATAATTCGTTAAGCGCCATCTCGTTATTAGGATTTACCTTAATCGCTTTTTTTAAATAAAACAATGCATCATCTGCTTTTTCATCATTTAAAAATTCAATACCTATGGCTACATACACCTCATCTTTATAATCCGATAATGGTAAAGCTTTTTTATAATTTTCAATGGCTGGCTCACTTAATCCCATTTGGCTATAAATATAACCACGGGTCATATACAACTCGCTATTACTAGATTCTACCAACTCAACCTCGTTTAATAACGCCAAAGCTTCTTGCGTTTTATGTTGTGATGACAGGTATTGTGCCTGCTTAATTTTTATACCCGCTGAATATGGATAATGGTTTAAGGCAAAATCGAGTGCTTTTCTAGCCATCTCGAGGTTAAACCATTGCATGTAATAATCAATAATCTCTTCCAACTCGTCGGCATCAAAAAAATAATGGTTTCCAGTAGCCACCATTTCTTCAAAACGCTTCAAACAATTTTCAAAATCTTGGTTATTTAATCCTTCTCCGTCAAATTCGCTCATACTACTTAATTACAATTTTCAATAAACCACAAATTTAAGATTTTAAAAGAGACTTAAAAGGTTAATTTTTAACAAAAAAGGTGTATTTTGTAGATAAATACTTTCATTCTTAACTTAAGGGAAATAGTATATTTGCTACACAAAAATTTAAAATAAAAGTGACATTAATTAAAAGTATTTCGGGTATAAGAGGCACTATTGGTGGAACACCCGGCGAAGGTTTAAGTCCGTTAGACATTGTAAAATTTGCATCAGCTTATGGTAGCTGGTTAAAAACAACGCACACGCATACTAAAACAACTGTAGTAATAGGTCGAGATGCCCGACTATCGGGTTTTATGGTAAATAATATCGTGTGTGGTACATTAATAGGTTTAGGCATTGATGTAATAGATTTAGGATTAAGTACTACGCCAACTGTAGAAGTAGCTGTTACTGAACTAAACGCCACAGGCGGCATTATACTTACGGCGAGCCATAATCCCAAGCAGTGGAACGCTTTAAAACTACTGAACGATAAAGGCGAATTTATTAGCGATAAAGAAGGTAAATTAATTTTAGAATTAGCCGAAAAAGAAAAATTTAGCTACGCCGATGTTAATCAACTTGGGCAATACACTCAACGCAACGATTTACTAAAACTACACATCGAAAAAATTTTACGTTTGCCTTATGTAGATGTTAACGCTATAAAAAAAGCAAACTTTACCATTGCTGTAGATGCTGTAAACTCTAGTGGTGGCATAGCTATCCCAATGTTATTAGAAGCCTTAGGTGTACAAACCATTCATAAAATACATTGCGAGCCAACTGGACATTTTGCACATAATCCTGAGCCATTGCCCGAGCATTTAAAAGACTTATCAGATGCGGTAAAAAAACACAAAGCGCATTTAGGCATTAGCGTTGATCCGGATGTGGATAGATTAGCCTTAGTGTGCGAAGACGGTGAAATGTTTGGCGAAGAATACACCTTAGTAGCCGTAGCAGATGCGGTATTACAACATCATAAAGGAGGCAACACAGTTTCTAACTTATCCTCTACACGTGCGCTACGTGATGTAACCGAAAAACATGGTGGCAAATACTCGGCTTCGGCAGTAGGCGAAGTAAACGTAGTAACCATGATGAAAGACACAAAAGCAATTATTGGTGGCGAAGGTAATGGTGGCGTTATTTTACCCGAATTACATTACGGAAGAGATGCCTTAGTTGGCGTTGCTATATTTTTAACGCATTTAGCTAAGTTTAATCAAAGCACCTCTATGCTTCGTAGTTCTTATCCTAACTATCACATCTCTAAAAACAAAATTGAACTTACCCCTGAGATTGATGTAGATAAAGTATTAGTGGAAGTAAAAAACAAATACGCCAAACAACCTGTGAATACGATTGATGGTGTTAAAATAGAATTTGATAAAGAATGGGTACACCTTAGAAAATCAAACACCGAACCAATTATTCGTATTTATAGCGAAAGTGAACATATAGCCACGGCCGATGCCTTAGCTAAAAAAATAATAACAGACATTAAAGAAATTATAAAACACTAACACACATCTAATAAGAATCAAATAATAGGTAAATAAAGAATGGTGATTAAATTTTAACTTTACGAACTTTACACCCTTTTATTTACAAAACCATAGCAGTCAGCCTGCACTTAAAATAGCTAATGAAAATATACTTAGATAACGCCGCAACCACTAGATTAGATGAACAAGTTTTAGAAACCATGCTTCCATACATGCGTGAAGAATACGGAAACCCCTCCTCTATTCATTCATTCGGAAGAAAAAATCGTGCGGCTATTGAAAATGCAAGAAAAACAGTGGCTAAACTATTAAATGTAACTCCTGGCGAAATCTTCTTCACATCGGGTGGTACCGAGGCCGATAATATGGCTATTGCTCAAAGTGTAGAGTCGTTAGGTATTAAACATATTATAAGTAGTAAAATAGAACACCATGCTGTTGAGCACTCGGTAATAGAACTTGAAAAAGCTGGTAAAGTAAAACTAAGTTGGGTAAACATTGATAAAAAAGGCAATGTTGATTTAGCACATTTAGAAGAATTGCTTAAAAACAACGAAAAAACGTTAGTATCCTTAATGCACGCTAATAATGAAATTGGCACTTTATTACCTATGGGAAAAGTAGGGAAAATGTGCGAAAAATATGGCGCTATATTTCACTGCGATACTGTGCAAACCATGGGACATTTTCCGATGGATATGCAAAGAACCAAAGCTCACTTTATTACTTGCGCAGCTCATAAATTTCATGGACCAAAAGGCGTAGGTTTTCTATACATTAACCACGAAGTAAAAATAAAACCCATGATTCATGGTGGCTCACAAGAACGCAACATGCGTGGTGGTACCGAAAATGTATATGGCATAGTAGGTTTAGCTAAAGCACTTGAAATATGTAATAACGAAATGGAGGAACACATCACACACATTCGTGGATTAAAAAATTACATGAGAGAGGAGTTAATAAAAGCTATTCCAGGTATTGAATTTAATGGCGAAATAGGCGACGACAATAGTTTATATACTGTACTTAACTGTTTATTTCCATCGCATAAAAATATTGACGGAGAAATGATTTTGTTTAACCTCGATATTGCTGGCATTGCAGCAAGTGGTGGTAGTGCATGCAGTAGCGGAAGCAATCAAGGTTCACATGTTTTAAGAGGCATTGGCGCCGATGTTACTCGCCCTGCCGTACGCTTTTCGTTTTGTAAGTATAATACCAAACAAGAAATTGACTATACCGTGGAAAAATTAAAAGAATTATTCTCTAAATAAACAATTCATCTACTTATCTTTTTAAGCAGATTCTTCCTCGTCATTAATATCTATTAGTGGTTCTTCAATAATTTCGTCTTTTAATTTTTTTCTATGAATAGATAATAATATAGCTGGTAGTAATACCAAGTTAGAAAACATAGACATTAATAAAGTAAGCGACATTAACACTCCTAGCGCTACCGTACCACCAAAATTAGAAGCTGCAAAAATTGAAAAACCAAAGAACAAAATAATAGCTGTGTAAACCATGCTTCTTCCTGTATCCTTAATAGTAGCAGAAATAGCTAAAAAAGGATCGTTTAGTTTTTTTAATTCTTGTCTGTATTTTGCCAAGAAATACACCGTACCATCTGAGCTAATACCAAAAGCTATACTAAAAATTAAAATAGTAGATGGTTTAAACTGAATATTAAAGAAACCCATTACACCAGCCGTAATAGCTAACGGGATTAAACATGGTAACTTTGACAATACAATAATTAAAACAGAACGAAATAAAAACATAGCCACAATAGCTATTAAAATAATTTCGATAACTAAACTCTCTAATAAATTATGTAATAAATAATCATTGTTTTTTAAAAACACTAAGCTGTGTCCTGTAGTACTTACTTTATATTCTTCTGGTGGAAAAATAGAATCAATTTGAGGACGAAGCTTAGCCATAACTTCTTTCATTTTTTGTGAACCAATATCGGCGGCTTGGTAACTCACACGCGTCATTTGACGAGTAGAATCAATAAACTTTGATAGTTTATTTCCTTGTCCTTTTAATGAACCCGTATATTCCGACAACGTTTTCAAATCGCTTACACTTGGTACACGGTAATATTTTGGATTTCCATCTTTATAAGCTTGATATGAAAATTTAACCGCTTCAACAATGGAAATAGGTTTAGAAAACATAGGATAGCTCTCCATTATTTTTTGTAAAGCTTTTATTTTATATAATGCTTTAGCATTATTAGCAAACAAGCCATTTTCTTTGTGGGTATCTATGGCTATTTCAAATGGTAATACACCATTAAAGTTTTGTTCAAAAAAATGTAAATCGCTATAAATGATATCATTCTTTGGCAAATCATCTACTACAAAGCCATTCATATTTATAAACTTCATACCCCATAAACAAATAATTGTAATAAGGGTTGAAACAATATAAATAGCTTTTCGTTTGTGTAACACAATACGATCTACCCATTGCAAAAAAGCATTAATATTCTTGTTATCTTGATGTTTAACTTGCTTTGGCTTAGGAGCCGGTAAATAGTTTAAGATAACTGGCACTAATATTAAGGTGATAAAATACGTAGCCATTACACTTATAGAAGCTACAATACCAAATTGAACTAGCATTAAACTATTTGTAAAATACAAAACACCAAAACCAATGGCGGTAGTGATATTAGCCATAAAAAGGGTAACCCCCATGGTTTCTATACTTCTAGTTATTGCTTTTATTTTATTACCATGAGCAATAAACTCACTTTGGTATTTATTAATCAAGAAAATACAATTTGGTAATCCAATTACCATAATGAGTGGCGGAATTAAACCTGTGAGTATGGTGATTTTATATCCAAATAATTGCATAATACCCATAGACCATAATACACCTAAGGCAGTAATAATTAATGAATAAAACACAACCGTACCCGAGCGGAAAAAGAACCATAAAATAATGGCGGTAACAATTACTGCCAACACTAGAAATAAAGTCATTTCGTGCGACACCTTCAGCATAATGTGCGAACGAATAAACGGCATACCTGAATAACGCATTTGCACATGATGTTTAGCACCAAAGGCATCTGCTAGTTGCCTTATTTGAGCCACCATTTCAAGACGATGTTTTGAGTTTAAATCTTTTTTAGTAAAAGTAATAGCCATCACATTGGCACCTGTTTCTTTATTATAAATCAATCCTTCATAAAATGGAAGATTTAAAAACTCTGTTTTAATAGAATCAACATCTTTTTGTGATTCGAGTGGTTTTGTAATTAAGGGTACAAAATCAAATTTTTGAAGGCTATCATTTCTAATGAGTTTATATGAAGTAGGAACGGATAATAAGTCATTCACTCCGTCAATGGCTTTAATGTCTTTGCTAAGTTGTAACCAATCGTTAAACTTTTGAAGTTCAAATAATTGTTTGTCTTCAAATCCCACCACCATTACATTTCCATCTTCGCCAAAATGTTTTTTAAAGCGTTGGTATTCTACATACGTACTATCATCATCTGGTAAAATTTGGGCAAAATCATAAGATAATTTCACCTGAAGCGTTTCATACACCATTAAACCAGTAATTAAAACTACAACGGTGGTAAATGCTATCTTATTTCTAAGTAATAATCCCGAAAATCGTTTCCACATATCAAATAAAATTTAGTTCCAATTGGGCACATACCCAAAAGAGCCAAAGATACGCAAATACACTAAAATACCTAAAAATAGATGTATGATAGTTATTGAAAATTATCCCATTCACTCACCAAAATAAACCTCTCACTCAACAAATAATAATTTTCGCTCACTCATATTGAAATTTATACTATTGAAAATCAGTACATTAATTTTAATATAACACTTATTTACATTTTTCATGTAACTATTCTACACATTTTACATTATAAGTTCGGTAATGCTTTTAGACGCAGTTAATATGGAATTTTCGCCTCGCTACCATCACACCACGGATATGTTACTCAACGAGCAACATATAATAGAAGCTGCCAAACAAAATCCCGAACATTTTGCTCCGCTTTACGACAAGTATTACAAACAAATATTTGGATACGTTTATCAACGTATGGATTGTAAAGAAACTGCTTTTGACCTTACAGCCCAGGTATTTTTAAAAGCATTAAGCAATATCGAAAAATATGAGTTTAAAGGTGTGCCTTTTGCAAGCTGGTTGTATCGTATTGCCCATAGCGAGGTAATGCAAATGTTTAGAAACAATGCTAAACTAAGAACTGTAAATGCAGATGTGAGTGATTTAAGACATATATGCGAAGAAGTGGAAGAAGAATACATGGAACAATACAATGGCGTGTTGATGACTGTGATTAAAGAATTACCAGAAGATGAATTGCAATTAATAGAATTACGTTTTTTTGAAAAGCGTGCTTTTAAAGAAATAGCTGATATTTTAGAAATTACTGAAACAAATGCAAAAGTAAAGTTGTATCGCATATTAGAAAGGGTAAAGAAAAAATTGACGAAAAAAAATAAATAATGGCAACAAAATTTAACTTAAACAGACAGCCAGTATCGGATGATGAGATTAACACTCATAAAGATTTTGATAAACTGGTCAAGAAATTTAAGGAACAAAGTATTGAAAAAGCTCGAAGTGATGTCAATTTTTTAAAGAATAAAAAAATTACATACTCAACAATTATAGCAGGAGCAACTATATTTTGTACCGTAACCTATTTTACCGTTTTTAAAAACCAATAATCCAAACAAACAGCCAATGAGAAAATAACTACTTCACAACCATCTAAAACAAAAACATCATCTAGTAAAAAATCATTTGTAGCTCCTCCAGTTGCCAAACTAAATGTTCCTTACAATACCTACAAAGTAAAATCAAATCAAGTCGGAACAATTAAACACCATAGTGGCTCTCATATTATTATTCCTAAAAATGCTTTTGTAAACAAACAAGGACAAGACATTGTAGGCGAAGTAGAAATTAAATACCGTGAATTTCATAATCCTGCAGAAATTATTGCAAGCGGAATTCCAATGACCTACGACACTGCTAATGTTACCATGCACTTTGAAAGTGCAGGCATGATGGATATTAATGGCTATCAAAATGGAGAGCCAGTATATATTAAGCCAGATAAAGCAATTACTGTAGAGTATCAATCTGATAACACAAAGGATCAATACAATATGTATTACTTAGATACTATTGCTAAAAATTGGTTGTATCTCAGTCGTGATAACTCATTATTAAAATCAAATTCATTACAAAAAAAATCAACAGAGGAGGAAAATACGACTTCAACAGAAAAAATTAAAATACTAGAAAAACAAATAAAAGAAATTCCACCAAAGATTGAACATGATAAAACAACTTTAACTAATAAAGTAAATCAACTGTTTAAACCCACAGAACCTTTAAAACCACAAAAAATTAATCAAAACAAAACACAGTTTGAATTAGATGTGGATTACAAAGAGTTTCCTGAATTAGCCGCATTTAAAAATGCAGTATTTGAAGTGGGTGATGAAAATAAAAATTTTGATTCTAAATTGGCAGATATAACATGGAATAGTGCTGAAATACAAGAAGGTACTATAAAAGGTAAAAATTATTTGCTAGTATTAAAACAAAGAACCCGAATCGAAAAATTAATTGTTTACCCGGTACTAACTGGTAAAAATTATGATGATGCATTAAAACTATACGAA
>CAUJCR010000051.1 GCA_963169355.1 Bacteroidota bacterium
AACTTACCTATTGACGAAGTTAATCATTTTTCTTATAACAACTAAGTCTTTATGTTAATGGCTATTATTCAATATGTTAGATTAATAAATGAATGCGTATTTTTAATTGTTCTTTCATAACAGTTTATGCGTGATTTATGATAAGTGAAAGGATAGAAATGAAAAACAAGCTGTACAATTTCATTTACCAACCTATCAACTGGCTTTCAGTGGTTCGCTTGATGTATCTTGGTTAATTGTTTTTTTAATACCTGATACATTTCTGGGGCTTTTTGTGTGCCTATTCGGTAAGTAAAGCCTGCATTGTCCTTCAGTTCAATAAACTCGGTTCCGCTAGTATAAAAACGAATAATGCCTCGGCTATGTAAATTATACACCGCTCTTCTAAATATGTGTTTTTGATATTTACTTTTTCTAATATGAATAATGGAGTCTAAATTTATTTTTACTTTACGCGCCGTCCAAAAACCATCAATCACCATATAGGTTTCATAAATTTTAGTGTGTGTGTGCAATATAAATGTTAGCATAGCCGAAAACATAACTATCAAAATACCTAATAAAAAAAACATTTTTCCAGAGTTAGGAATTTCTGATACAGGATAGGAACCAATACGAAATACTGCTACCTGAACAGGCTTGGGGTTTTCGCTCCAATAATATCCAACAAAACAAAACAAAGCAATAATGGTTCGCCAAATCATACTTAAACGATTATGCCCCATGTATTGTTTCTCGTCGAATAACTGAGTTTCTTGCTGTTGCATGATACTATCAAAGGTAAACTATTTAAGGCTATTTTTCAAATTGTATAAATAATTCGCGGTCTTTTCTTGGGCTAATGGAGTTATAACATAATTCCATTTTATTAATTTTAAATACACCTTCAAATATAGCTTGGTATGTTTGTGCATTTCCTCCAAATGGCGGTTGGTTATCATTTAAAGCATCGTTAAACAACAAGCCTACTAATTTACCTCCTGGCTTTAATAAAGCCCGAATATGTTGTGCATACTGGTGTCGTAATGTGGGATGTAGGGCGCAAAAAAAGGTTTGTTCTAGAATAAGATCGTACTGCCCTTGATGTTCGAAGAAATTTTGGTTAATGAGGTGCTGTACAGGAAAATGTGGAACTCTGTTTTTAAAATTATCTAAGGCTTGCTGGGCAAAATCTAATACATACACATTTGTAAAACCATGCTGATACAAATACTCTGCCTCGTACGCATTTCCGGCACCAGGTATTAAAATTTTTAGTTTTTTATTATCTAATTGCATAGCGTATTCCACTATGGGAGGCGAAGGATAACCAATATCCCATTTAAAATCATCGGTTAAGTACCGATTGTTCCAATATTGTTTTGATAAATCATGTTCCATACAGCTAAAGATATTATTAAATTTAGTAACTTTCTATCCTATTTTAATGGTATGCTTAAAAATCCAGTAATAGCATTTTTAAAACTTATTAGAGTTGAAAATCTATTGATAATTGCTATTACTCAGGTGTGCATGAAATACTTTGTGTTTTCTCCTTTAAACGATTTTTTAAGCCTTACGCCTACTCTATTTGCAGTATTAGTTGCTAGCACTATTTTAATTGCAGCAGCAGGCTATATTATTAACGATTATTTTGATGTAAAAACCGATAAAATTAATCGGCCAGATACGGTAGTTATAGATGTAATGATTAAACGACGCTGGGCCATGGTGTTACATATTGTGTTTAATTTAGTTGGATTAGGTTTAGGATTTTATTTGGCTATCAAGTGCCATCGTCTCCAGCTTGTTGCTTTTCAGGTCATCAGTATTTTACTGTTGTGGTTTTATTCTACTCATTTTAAAAAACAACTTATTGTAGGTAATATTGTTGTATCGTTGCTTTCGGCTACTATTCCTGTGATGCCAATGGTATATGATTATTTTTTAACACCCGAACTAGGGCCATTACAAGTGATGTTATTTGGAAATTTTATTAATCTACTTATTATAATTGTGTTGGGCTATTCGGGTTTTGCTTTTTTAACTTCCTACGCTCGTGAGGTTATTAAAGACATGGAAGATTATAAAGGCGATGTGCAAACGGGTGGCAAAACCATGCCTATTGTGTGGGGAATGATTACAAGCAAAGTAGTGGTGTTTTTTGTATTACTCATTACCATTGGTATGCTTTTATTAGCTTGTTTTAAGTTTTATAAAGAACAACTTCATATACCTATTTATTACATTATAATGGCGGTGATTTTCCCACTTATTGTTTTAATTGTTTTAATCATAAAAGCTAGTAACAGCAGAGATTTTAAAATGGCAAGTTTATTGCTAAAAGGCATTATGCTTACAGGCATTTTATTTACAGTATTTATTAAATTTTTATATGACTAATTTAGAGAAACAACTCAAAGAATTTCCATATCAACTCATCCTTGGTTCGGGCTCGCCACGCCGACAAGAACTTTTAAAAAGCTTAGGGTTTGATTTTTTAATTAAACCCATTAATGCCGATGAATCGTTTCCAGTAACGCTCAGCGCAGAAGATATTCCATTGTACTTAGCCGAAAAAAAAGCCGATGCCTACTCGGAAGAAATTAAAGAAAACGAAATACTTATTACAGCCGATACCATTGTGTGGTGCGAAGGAAAAGTATTAAACAAACCTGCCAATTTTATGGAAGGTAAAAAAATGTTAGAAACATTAAGTGGTAAGATGCACCAAGTATTTACTGGAGTTTGTCTAAAAGGCGAAAATAAACAAACAATTTTTTACGATGAAAGTAAGGTGTATTTTAAAAAATTAAACAATGATGAAATAGAATATTATCTTACAAACTATAGCCCTTACGACAAAGCTGGAGGCTACGGCGTACAAGATTGGATTGGTTACATTGGTATTGATAAAATAGAGGGCAGTTTTTATAACGTAATGGGCTTACCTGTTAAAGAGCTATATAACGAATTAATGAAATTTTAAAAATTCCTTAGGATATAACTTTGTATATAAGCAGTTCTAAAATGTTGGCTTGCCTTTGCTGCCAACGATTCTAGGCTTTGTTTATCGTCTGTATTTACTGTTGCTAAATCTGTAAAAATTAATGGGTAAAGTTCGCCATGTAATGTGTTTTTAAATTCGTGTAACGATGCAACAATAATTAAGTTTCGTTGTTCTTCGTTTTCGCTAAACGTGCAAATTTTAAGTTGAAATCCCGCTTTTTTTAAAGTGGCTAACATACACTGTGTTCCTTTGCCTCGTTCGCCCGTTAAATAACCTTCGGTATTTATTAAAACAACAGCATTGGTATCAAGCATTGTTTTTAGTTTTTCTAAACTTTCTATGGTTAATACATGGGCTGGCTGGTCTTCGGCTTTAAATAAATCAAATAACACAATATTATATTTATCAGTTGAAGAGTTGATGAAATAACGCGCATCGTTACAAATGGTTTTTACGGAATCGTTTAAATAAAAAAATCGTTTAGCCATATCTATAATTCGTTCATCAAATTCAACCGCTGTAACTTGATACCCGTTTTGATGAAACAAATTTGCCGCTACACCGCCTCCTAATCCCATTACTAGAGCTTTTCCTTTGGGTAAATACAATAAATTTTTGTTTATTAATTTAATATACTCCGAGGTCGAAGTTCTAGTTTCAATATTCATCTCGGTTTGAATAATGTTATTAACTAATAATTTTCTTACCGTAATATCAAAGTTATAGTAATCAGGTTCATCTCTTATTTCAAGTTTACCCAATATACCTTCGGATTTATAAATACAAAAACGATTGTTAGGAATGGTTTTAAAATTATACGCTAAAAACGCTAAGGCAAAAAAGATGAGTGGCTTATGATTAAAGCGTTCTTTTTTTTTTATTAAAAGAGTAAGAGCCACCAAAAATAAAATAGAAGCAAATAAAATTAAGGTCCACTTAACACCCATACTTGGCAATAAATAAAATCCACATAAAAAAGTAGCTGTAATACCACCCACCGTTGATATGGCATAAATTTTTCCGCTATTCTCGCCACTTTTATCGGCTTCTTTAGTCAGTATCGAAATAATTAATGGCGAAGTGGCTCCCATACAAATGGTAGTGGGAAACAGTAAGAAAAACACACTGATAATTACGGCAGGAATCAATGTAAAATGAGCGGCGGTATATAAAAAAACAGCCGTTAAATAAGGCATAATACACAAACAACAAACAGCCACTAATAAAACAGAAAGCAAGGTGTTTTCTTTATTTAAACGATTACTTAGTTTACCACCTATAAAATAACCAGAAGCCAAGCCACCAAGTGTAATAGCCATTACAGCACTCCACACATATAAACTACTGCCAAAAAATGGGGCTAATAATTTTGCACCGCCTATTTCGGCAACCATTACAGCGGCTCCTTCGGCAAAAGAAATAAGGTATAATTTATTTTTTTGAAACATCCAGTCTTTAGATTTAGTTTACTAAGGTATCTTTAGTTAATAAAAAATCATCTATTAATTTAATAACATAATTTAATTGTTCTTCCTTACTTAAATCTGTATTATCTAATACAATAGCATCTTTTGCTTGAATTAATGGGCTTTCTTTTCTTGTAGTATCATCATAATCTCTTTTTTCAATATTATGTTTTACCTCTTCTAAAGTATGATGTTCGCCTTTACTCATAAGTTCATCTAATCGTCGTTGCGCCCTCACATCATTATCGGCTGTCATAAATAATTTAAGTTCCGCATCCGGAAAAACATGTGTTCCAATATCTCTTCCATCCATTATAACACCCTTGTGTTTTCCCATTTCGCGTTGCAATGAAACCATTTTTTCTCTCACCGCTTTTATAGAGGCAATTTTACTAACGTGGTTCGCTACTTCTAATGTTCTAATATCTTTTTCTACATGTTCGCCATTTAAAAACACTTCCGAGCTTTTAGTGGTGTTATTATACACAAATGAAACCTGTATGGCATCTAGACTTTCTAATAATTTAGGAAGATTAAGTTCTGAATTAACGATGATATTGTTTCTTAAACAGTATAAAGTAACTGCTCTATACATTGCTCCTGTATCAATGTAATTATAATTTAATTTTTGTGCTAAGGCTTTGGCCAAGGTGCTTTTTCCGCACGAAGAATATCCATCTATGGCTACCGTAATTTTTGACATACAGCTATAAAGATATAAAATTTAATCTGTAAAATTAGGGTTTATCTACAAACTCACCGTATAAATCAAAATCACTTGCTTCGGTAATTTTTACGTCTGCAAAATCGCCTATACGCACATAATTTTGCTCAGTGGCTTTTACCAATACTTCATTATCTACGTCTGGGCTATCATACTCGGTACGACCAACAAAGTAATCGTTCTCTTTTCGGTCAAACAATACCTTGTATGTTTTGCCAATTTTTTGTTGGTTTAAGTTATAAGAAATTTCTTGTTGTAATTTCATCACTGCATCTGCACGCTCTTTCTTCACCTTTTCTTTCACATCATCTTTTAAATTAAAGGCATGAGTGTTTTCCTCGTGCGAATAGGTAAAAATACCTAATCGTTCAAATTTTGATTGTTCTACCCATTGCAACATTTCTTCATGGTCTTGTTGAGTTTCGCCTGGATAACCTGCAATTAATGTGGTGCGTATAGCAATATTGGGTACTTTATCTCTAATTTGATTAACCGTATCAATGGTTTTTTGCTTTGTAATTCCACGACGCATGCTCTTTAACATATTATCGCTAATGTGTTGCAAAGGCATATCTAAATAATTACACACATTGCTTTTTTGATTCATGACATCAAGCACCTCCATCGGGAAACCACTTGGAAAAGCATAATGCAATCTTATCCAATCAATGCCTTCCACATCGCTTAATTTATCAATTAATGTAGCTAATTCTCTTTTTTTATAAATATCTAAACCATAATACGTTAAATCTTGAGCAATAAGCAAGAGTTCTCGAGTTCCCTTTGCAGCTAATGATTTAGCTCTACTCACCAAGGCCTCTATTGGTTCAGAAATATGACCACCTCGCATTAATGGAATGGCACAAAAACTACATGGTCTATCACAACCCTCGCTAATTTTAAAATACGCATAATGAACAGGCGTAGTTAATAAACGCTCTCCTACTAATTCTTTTTTATAATCTGCTTTTAATGTTTTTAATATTTTGGGCAACTCGCGAGTTCCAAAATAAGCATCTACATCCGGAATTTCTTTTTCTAAATCGGCTTTATAGCGTTCGCTCAAGCACCCAGCCACATAAAGTTTTTCGATAGTGCCTTCTTTTTTTGCATCTACATAGCGCAGTATAGTATCAATACTTTCTTGTTTAGCATTCTCTACAAAACCACAAGTATTAATAATTACAATTTGATGGTCGTCGTTTTCGCTTTCGTGTTCTACGTTAAAATTATTGGCTTTTAACTGCCCCATTAAAATTTCACTATCCACAATGTTTTTACTACAACCAAGCGTAACTACATTCACCTTATTTTTCTTTTGGGTTTTTGTTTTCATGCAATAATTACTAATTTTACAAAGATACAATTAACATTTGTAACAGACTTGTTTTTATGATTAATTCGGCTACTTTACTTTAAATAAAATTATGAAATACCTTTATTTATTACTTTTAGTTTGTGGCAATTTATTTTCACAAAATAATCGTTATTTAGATAGCTTAAAAACGCTTACAAAGTCTAAGATAGATACAGTAAGGTATTGGGCATATAGTGAATTAGTTTGGGAATTGAAAGATATACAAAAAGAAGATGCCTTAAACTATGCCAACGCATTGCTTTCCGAATCTACTGAAAACGGCATACAAAAATGGATGGCACAAGGTTATAACGATGTTGGTATTATTTACCTTCGGTCGGGTGATTATAACAAAGCCCTTGATAATATTCAAAAATCTCTTGCTATACGTGAAAAAATAGGTAATAAAAAGGACATAGCCTCTAGTTTAAGTAAAATTGGAAATATAAAAATTGAAAAAGGACAATATGCCGATGCAATTGACATTTTACTAAAAACATTAAAAATTTATGAAGAATTAGATATTAAAGCCTATATCGCTCAAACCTGTAATAACATAGGACAAACATACAACAACCTTAATAAATATGAGTTAAGTAACACCTATTTGCAACGTGCGTATAAAATTGAAAAGGAAATTGGGGATAAATATGGCATGCCCGTTACTTTAGCTATTATTGGTAGTAATTTTAGTGATTTAAAACAACAAGATTCGGCTATAAAATACATTTCTACTGCAAAATTATTATTTAAAGATGTAGGCGATTACCTTTCTTATGCTACCTCGTGTAATAATTTAGGGCATTTATACCGTTTAAAACACAATACTGCCGAGGGTAAAAAAAATTACATAGAAGCTATTGAAATAAGTAAACAAATTGGTGATTCATCAGGCTTGGCGCTTTATCAAAATAATTTATCCAATGTGTATATAGACGAAGAAAATTTTAAAGACGCTGAAACATTATTATTAAACTCATTAAAAATTTCTGAGAAACTGGGTGCTGGAGAAAATATTTTGAAAATTTACCAAAGTCTTACAGGCTTATACATTCAGATGAAAGATCCAGTAAAGGCAGATTTTTATTTTGATAAATATAGGCACTTCAAAGACACTATTTTTTCTATACAAACCGCCAAGCAATTTTCGGAAGCACAAACCAAATTTGATGTAGAGAAAAAAGACTTAGAAATTGAAAAGAACAAGGCTGAATTAAAAGCAAATGAAAAACAAGCCTTTATAAAAAACATCATCATTATTGCCATCATCCTATTACTTCTACTCCTTACCATAACTGGCGTTGTATTTTACAGAAAAAAACAAATAGAACAACAAGCCAAACTTGATGCGGAAATCGCACATCAAAAAGAAGTAAGAACTAAAGCCATTTTAGAAGCTGAAGAAAAAGAGAGAAGAAGAATAGCTCAAGATTTACATGATGGCGTTGGGCAATTACTGAGCGCCACAAAAATGAACTTAAGTAATCTTGAGTCAAAATTAAAATTGGATAATGATGAGCAAAAATTAGCTATGCAAAATGCCTTAAGCTTAATGGACGACTCGGTAAAAGAAGTAAGAGCCGTATCTCATAACATGATGCCAAATACACTGATAAAATTGGGGTTGGCAAGTGCTGTTCGTGAATTTATTACTAAATTAGGAAACTCACCTTCACTTAAAGTTGATTTAGAAATTATAGGTCTAGATAAACGATTAGATAACCAAACCGAAACCGTGTTATACCGCATCATTCAAGAAATTGTAAATAATATTATCAAACATGCTAAAGCTTCTCAGATAAGTATGCAATTAATTAAACATGATACAGAACTAAATATCATGATTGAAGATAACGGTGTGGGATTTGATAGTACTAAGATAAATGAATTTAACGGCATAGGATTAAAAGGCATACAAACACGGGTTGAATTTTTAAATGGCAATGTTCATTTTGACTCAATGGTAGGCAGAGGCACAACTGTGATTATTGATGTTCCACTTAGCTAATTAGCATGGAAGAAGTGTCCTTACAAATTACCCAATTATTAAAGGATGAATACAGTTACTTTGTTATTAGTGGCATATTAGGTGCTATCTTAATCATTCTATCCTGCATTTTTATCTTTATTATTAAATACAAAGCGTATGTTGGTTTTTCAATACCTATGCTTATTAATGCTGGCTTATTACTGTATAATTTAAGTCTGTTAAGTGAAACTAATGCCATCATCCAACAAGCCAATGAACATCAAGATACTATGCTCACACTGTATCTATCCAAAAAAATGGTAACAACCCTCACACTCATGTTATTAATATGTGTATTGATGATTGCACTAGCTTTAATTTACTTAACACGCCACTCCATTTTTTGGAAAAACTGCTTTATCAGTTTAACGATTCAAGCGGCACTTTTATTTTGTTTTACTTATATCCATTACCGTATCATTACTAAAATTATCGTAATTTTACATTCGTGAAATCTATTAAAACATCCACATTTTGTATTGTTTTGAGTGCTGTTTCGGCCACTCTACAAACCGTTTTAATAGCTTTTCTGAACTTTCAAATCAATCAATATTTTGACATATCGGTTACACTACTCGCATTTTTTATTGCCTTTGTTATTAATTACCTGATACTTTATTTTATTTTTAGAAACTATCTTTATGCTAAAATTGACCAACTATACCACTTAGTTAAATCTATTCAAGCCAAAGAAATTCCTAACACCGAGATACAGCTTGAAGAAGTGGATTCTATTGATCGTTTAGAAAAAGGTATTATTAAATTATCACAAGAACGCAGTAAAGAAATTGAACAGTATAATAATATAGACAGCTATCGTAAAGAATTTTTAGGTAATGTATCGCACGAACTAAAAACACCTATTTTTAATATTCAAGGCTATATTTCAACCTTAATTGATGGTGGTATTCATGATTCGAATATTAATATGGATTATCTGAAAAAAGCAGATAAAAGCATCGATAGAATGATAAGAATAGTTGATGATTTAGAAACTATTTCCCAATTAGAAGTAGGTACATTGGAATTAGATACCGAAACCTATGATTTAGTTCAACAAATTAAAGATATTATAGAATCATTAGAACTGATTGCTGCTAAGAAAAATATTAGGTTACAATTTGTACGAAAATCCGACAAACCAATATTAGTAAAAGCCGATTCCTTTAGAATAAGGCAAGTGTTAGTTAATTTAATTACTAATAGTATTAAATACGGATTAGAAAACGGAAAAACACGCATTTCTATTCAATTATTTGATGAGCAAGTTATTGTAGAAGTGAAAGATAATGGCATTGGCATAGATGAAAAACATTTACCCCGTGTATTTGAGCGCTTTTATAGAGTAGATAAAGGTAGAAGTAGAGAGCAAGGCGGAACTGGATTGGGATTAGCCATTGTAAAACACATTATTGAGGCGCATCACGGAACTATTGATATAGAAAGTAAATTAAGCGAAGGCACAACAGTTACATTTACCTTAGCTAGCGCTCATTAACCCAGATTATGCATTAGCAATTTTATTACGAGCTAAAACCCCTGCAAAATATGAAGCTTCGCAACTTTTTCTCAATCACCGTAGCAGTGGCTACGCTTCATTCGCAAAAGTTCATATTTTATTAGGCTTTTACCTCTCACTACTAATTTCTAATGCACAATCTGGGTTAATATTTATTGCGTGGGTGATAACTCAAAATATTTTCTCGTAAAAAATGCTGATCTAAATGCGTATATATTTCGGTGGTGGTAATGCTTTCATGTCCTAGCATTTCCTGCACAGCTCTTAAATCAGCACCACCTTCCACTAAGTGAGTAGCAAACGAATGACGAAAGGTATGTGGGCTTAATGTTTTTTTAATACCTGCTTTCTCAGCCAAATCTTTTATAACATAAAACACCATTTGTCGGGTGATAGAAGTGCCTCGTTTACTTAAAAACAATAAGTCTTCATAATTTTTTTTAATGGCTATATGTTGCCTATGATGATTTTTATAATTTGAAATTAAATTTATAGCCGATTTGCCAATAGGAACCAACCTTTGTTTATCTCCCTTACCAATTACACTTATAAATCCCTCCTGAAAATGCAAATCGCTTAATTTTAAATTTATTAATTCCGACACTCGCAAACCGCAACTATACATAGTTTCGAGCATAGCTATATTTCGTTCACCTTCGGCAGAGCTCCTATCAATCATTGAGAGCATTACATCTATTTCTTCTACACTTAAATACACAGGGAGTTTACGTTTTATTCTAGGTGTTTCTAACAACTCCGCTGGGTTAGTTTGAATGTAATTCTCAAGAATTAGGAATTTATAAAAATGTTTAATGCCCGATATGATGCGAGATTGGGTGGTTTCAGTAAAATGAAACTCCGAAATGTATTTTAAAAAAGCTTGTAAATCCTTAGCATTTATGTCCGAAGGTTTTTTATGCGGACAAGTAGTTTCTACAAAAGCCATTAATTTTTGAATGTCGCTCTCATAAGAAACAATAGAATTGGGAGATAACGATTTTTCAATCTGTAGATAATATTTAAAATCTTGAATATTTGATTTCCAAAGTTTCAATGGAATGATTATTTTTGATTAAAATTTAATTTAGTGTTAAAGATAGCAATTATCAATGGTCCAAATTTGAATCTTTTAGGAAAAAGAGAGGTTGAAATTTATGGTACTCAAACATTCGAAGATTATTTTAAAGAGTTAAAAACACAATTTAGCAACGTAGAATTAACCTATTTTCAAAGCAATGTGGAGGGCGAACTCATTAATAAACTTCACGAATGTGGTTTTGAATACAATGGTATTATATTAAATGCGGGTGCTTTTACACACACCTCTATTGCCATTGCCGATGCTGTTGCTGGTATTAAAACCCCTGTTGTAGAAGTTCATATTTCAAATATTTTTTCAAGAGAAGATTACCGCCACGTTTCATACTTAGGCAAGCATTGCATAGGTAGCATAAGTGGTTTTGGACTAAAAGGCTATGCCATGGCTGTGGCTCATTTCCAAGATAAGTGATTAGCCTAAAACATGTTAGCTGTTTTTCATAATGTTAAAATCGCATCTTAATGACGGGGTTTATACAATATGTATTAATTTTATGTAAACATTAAATTTTAAACTTATGAAAAAAATTTACTTATCTATTTTAACCCTTGGATTTTGCCTTGTGTCTCAAGCGCAAGTTACCTTAACTAAGGCTGCCAATGAGCCTGTAGTTGGTGATATGGAAATGTATAACCATTTTGATACAACTACTGTACTTAACAATGCCTCAGGTACTAATCAATCATGGAATTTCACAAGTCTTACACTCGACACCATCATCTCAAGTACTACTTATACAACACCTGCATCAACCCCTAATGGCACATTATATCCATCGGCTACTTTGGCAGGTGATGATGGTGCAGGTGGTTATACTTACACAAAAAGTACTTCTACACAATATGAATTGGTTGGCATGATTTCCCCAAACGTAGCAATTAGTCTTTCTAATACCGCTGTAGCTGCTATTTGGCCAGTTAACTATGGTTATACGAATACTGATGCATTTGCTGGTTCAATAAATAGCGGAACTATTTCGGGTACAGTGAATGGAACTTTAACCACCACTGGAACTGGAACTGGAACTTTAACTTTACCAGGCGGAACAGTTGTAAATAACGTATTACAACTTAAAAACACACAAGTTTTAAATGCAAGTTTATTATCTGGCTTTTATACATTCACTATCACAAGTACTAATTATAATTACTACTCTTCAACCCAAAAATTCCCTATTCTTACTGTAGAATATAAAACTACAACAGGTGCTATCAACGATTATGAAGTAACTATTAAGGCAAATAGCAACCTTGTTACTGGTATTAAAACACAATCGTTAAATCATTCACTTGTTATTTACCCAAATCCTGCTAAGGATCAAGTAACTGTTAGTTTCTCTAATCTAAAAAATGAAACACCAAGTATTCAAATCCTAAATTTATATGGACAAACCGTAAAGGATGTGAATATTACTAATAGCCTGAATATCAACGAAACGATTTCTACAGCGAATTTGGCTTCGGGTGTTTATTTTGTAAAAACCACTCTAGGTAAAGAAACAGCAATTAAAAAATTAATTGTACAATAACTTTACATTTTATAAACCTTTTAAATAATAAAAGGCTGTCTTTTTTAAGACAGCCTTTTGATTTTAGCGGTGAGGGCGGGATTCGAACCCGCGGTACGGTTACCCGTACGACAGTTTAGCAAACTGTTCCTTTCGGCCTCTCAGGCACCTCACCTACTCTTTATCTTTCAATAAGAGGTGCAAATTTACTATAATTTTTAAATTAATAAAGTAGTTTCTTAAAAAAATTAATAGGCGTAATCACTTAAATACTCAAAATGAGGCGTTAATTTTCCGTCTTTGCAAATACTCGCTCTTTCAATCACTTTGTCGGTATCTTCATTTATTAAAAAAGGCAATACTCTTTCCATCAAATCCTTACCAAAATCATCACTTGCATCGCGCGGTAATTCGCAAGGCAAATTATCAACCGCCATTACACAAATGGTTTCTTTATTAAAAGGCACATCTTCTTTATCCGTTTTAGGATTATAACCATAAAAAGGTTGCGCAATGGTACTCGCTCTTAACGTAGTAGGCACACTACCGTCTATATCGCAAGTAATATCAGCAATTACACTTAAATGAAAATCTTTCGATTTCATATCTTCCTTAGTAAACATCTTTGGAGAGCGAGGATCCCAATAATGCGCCGAAATAAAAATATCCGCTTCTTTAGTAAAGGGCGGAAACTTCGACACAAAATGTTCGGGATTATTAAAATAATCGTTCAAATCAAAGTTGTGATCATTTGGGCGCTCCACATAATCACGTGGATTTAATTGGCAATAAACAGGCTCTCTAAACGATGCCATTAAAAATTCGTCGGCGGTTACCTTTCTTATTCTTAATGCCGATAATGTTTCGATAGCTCCATTAGCTACACGCCCACCACCTGTTAATACTATTTTTATATTTGGCAATTTTACACGTTTCAACTCCTCTTCCATCTCGGCTCTATCACGACATAAATTGGCTGGTTTTATTTGAAATAAATCATATTTACGACCATAACCCAATATGCCATTGTAAGTACCTACAATTCCTGCATAACGGCCAAACCCTATAATACGATTATGATTTTTATCGGTTAGGGTTTCATAATCTATCATCTGAATGTTTTTGGCAATCAGTGTTTTCATTAATTTCTCATTATGCGGCTGCTTTTTAATGGTATGAGAAAAGAAAAAATATTTTTTACCTGGAATTAAATTTTCCTTTGGCACTTCTTTTACCCCCATTAACACATCACAATCGCTTAAATCTTCTTGCATTGTTAAGCCAAAAGCTAAATATTCATCATCGGTATAACAACGTATTTTACTAGGTTGAATAACAATTTCGAGATGAGGATAAGTACGTAATAATTCAGTACAAATTAATGGGGTTAATGGAACACGCTTATCTGGTGGAGATTTTTCTTCGCGCAATACGCCTATTTTTAATTTTTTCATAAATAAAATCGTGTATTAAAAAACGATACAAATATACGAGATTAATTAAATCTTTGAGTTAACTAAAACGAAGGCTTATGTATATGTGTATTTAAAGCGGTTCAATTAAATTAACCATTTCATTCAACTCTTTTTCGGTGGTAGAGTTTAATAAATTCATATTTTCTTGCCATACATAAATGAGGTAACAGTGGCCATCAATGGGTTTTGAAATATAACGAATGCAATTGTAGGATGGTGTATTTGTTTTTACATTCATAAAATTGGAACGACGTCTTTCGAAAGAAAACGATTTATTGGTTGTTTTTTCTATCTTCTCCACATTCACAAAATGTAAAGGTCCTACAAATTCACGCTTAGCCGAATCTAAGCCTCCACTAGGAACGGCATATACTACTACGTTATATTTCCCATTTTTGTGAGGCTTACTAAAAGCAACTCCTGAACAACGACACATTTCATTTCCGCTTTCATCCCAACTCAATTTTCCGCCAAACTCAGTAGCCGTCCACCCTTCGGGAGTTGTGTATTTTAATTTTAATGATTTTGATTTAACCGTTTGTGAAAACGATAGAAGTGATGCGCAAACGAGCATACATGAAAGGATTTTTTTCATAGGATTTTTTTCTTAAATATACTCAAAATTGTAATTATAGCATTTAATTGTTGTATCTTTGTAACGGTTCTTTAACATTATGGGTCCGACCGGTTTTGACAGCGAGCGCGATTGATAAGTAAGCAGGTAGTGCGTTGTAGATATGGCACTTTAATATCAACCTTCAAACTTTTATTTGGCGAAGAGAATTCTTACGCTATGGCTGCCTAATCCAAGATTACGCAACCTTTGCAAACCTTGTAGCGTTGTTGCTTAGCGACAAGATGTTTGCATCATAAATGAGCAACTTGTTTTAGTGATGCTATTACCTAAAACAATATGAGTAGCTAAGCTTTAGTTTGGTGTGATAGTATGCCTGGCTAAAGACGAAAATTAAATACTAGCTAAACTTGTAGAAAGCTTATGAATTCCTTGTTTGGACGAGAGTTCGAATCTCTCCGGATCCACCAAAGAAGCTACTCCTAAAAAAGTAGCTTCTTTTGTTTTTTATTACCGTAGCATGGATCATGCAGCGTAGCTGAAATAGTTCGAGCAATATTATTTCTCCGCAATTCCATAACAAATATACTTCCAATTATCAGGGCATATTCTATTTAAAACTAAATCATCAATACTTGCTAATAAATGCCTCTGCCTCTCATTTCTACCAAAGGTACCAAGTACACCAGTAGTTTTTATATTAAAACATGAAAAATCTTTTAAAAACCCCTTCATTTCCTCTATGGTTAAATACCTCCATGAATTACCCCAATTTACAAATCGCTTTCTTAGTTGTTGATGAATAGGAGATGCCACAAGATTTTCGGCAAACAACAGCTTACCTCCTGGTTTCAATGCTTTATAAATTTCTTTAAACACTTGGTGTTGTGCATCTTCACCAACTTCTCTTCCAATTCCACCAATAATTGATTTGAATACAATAAGATCAAACTGATTTGAATACGGAATCTGAGTGGCATCAATATCTTGGTATTGAATAAATGAAGATATGTTGAACTGAGTGTGGAACTGTTCTGCTTTATTTTTAGTATCTTTAAAGTCCGAACAAACAGTTTGAATACCTTTTAAGGCTAACCAAAGCGAAAGTCCGCCCATCTGCCCTCCCAATTCAAGAGCATTTGTGATTTTATCCCATTCAATGTTATCTTCCCAATATTCAAGAGCCTTCGACCAAGACTTAATGTCCCATTGTAAAAAATCTTTCGTTAATTCTTTCTGCGTCATTACTACATTTTATATGAATACTAATATACTCCGCAGAAACTACAATTCTGTTTTCATTAGGTGTCACACATCTCAAATTTATAAAAAACTTTTGTTTCTTTTGCTTCAAGGCAAAAGAAAGTAGGTTAATTTTGCTATGTAAAGTGTATTTATCTCATTAAAAGCATCCTAAGCATATTTTTCAGAAAAAAAGGACTGATTTAAGCTAAAACGTTATATTTGCTTAATGAATCCAAGTAATATCAATAACGAATCTGTAAAGCTTTTAGCTAAAATATACCATTGGCGTAAAAGACTATTAATTGTGTCGGTAACTGCCGCCATTGTTTCTTTAGCGCTTTGTTTGTTCATGTCGCCACAATATAAGTCTACAGCCATTGTGTTTCCTGCACGTACTTTCTCTGTCTCAAAATTACTCATTGAACCAAATCAGGGCGCTCAGGAAGATTATATGGACATAGGAGATGAAGATGATGCTGAGAAATTACTACAAATCCTTAATTCTTCCGAAATACGCAACCGCATTGCCAACCAATATGATTTATGGACACATTGGAAAATAAAAAAAGATAATCCTTATTCTCAACATTACTTAAAACTAAAATGGGAAGACATGGTTAGTTTTAAACGAACTAATTTTGTTTCAATTAAAATTGAAGTGTATGATTATGTTGCCAATCGTTCGGCCGATATTGCTAATTCAATAGTAGCCTATGCAGATACTGTGAAATTTAAAATGACAAAAGAACTAGCCAAACAAGCGCTTCAAATTACCAAAACCGAATACGAAACAACCATTTTGCGAATTAAAGAACTGGAAGATAGTTTGCAAAAAATAAAAGAACTAGGAGTATTAGACTATAAAGCTGAAATGAAAGCCTACTCGAAAAGTATGGCTAGCGCCCTAGAAAGTGGAAACACAGCAGGGCAACAACGCTTACAAACTAAATTAGATGCCCTAAAAAAATATGGAGCTGCTTATGATGACGCTTTCTCCAATTTAAAAAGATACCGACTAAAATACCCTATAATTAAAAATAAATATGATGAAGCTTTAATAAATTATAATACAGCTATGCCTTCTAAATTTGTTGTTGATAGAGCCATCGCTAATGAAAAGAAAGCTAAACCTTACATAACTTTAATTGTAGGCATTTCAACCATCTCTGCCTTTATGGTAGCCTTTATCTTATTAATTTTTACCGAAAAATTTAATGAATTGAAAAGTAAAATTACTCAAAACACTGAAATTTAATTATACTTCTAATAACCATGGAAAATATAAATACAATATCAATTTTAAAAGGACTATTGCAACACTGGAAAAAGCTTATTGTTGTAGCGGTGATAGCTGCTTTGGTGGGTACTACTGTATCCTTTCTTATTACTCCGCTTTATAAATCAATATCGGTTGTTTATCCTGTAAACTTAATGCCTAACTCGGAAGAATCTAACACTGAACAATTACTGCAATGGTTTAATAGCGAGAATGTAAAACAAAGTGTTGCTAAACAATTTAATTTATACAAGCATTATAAAATTGATACCCTTGAACCAAAGCATAAAACATGGTTCAACTTAAAGTATAAAGAATTAATTTCATTTAGCCCCACCTTATACGAATCTATTGAAATTACGGTAAAAGATAAAGAGCCTGAAATGGCTCAAAAAATCAATCAAGGATTAATTGAAGCCACAAATGCTTTAATTATGACTAATAAGAAAGAAATACTAAAAGAATATATCAAAAATGGAGAAGCTGAACTTGCTATAACAGCTCGACAAATTGACTCTTTAAAGAACATGATTAACAGCATTAAAAAAGAGTACAATATTATTGATCCACATTACCATGCCAAATATATCTCAAAAGAAATCACAGCAAAAGGCACAAGTTTATCTGAATCGAACACAAAAACAGCCGAAGGTATAAAAAACTACCAAGCTGAATTAAACCGCTTAGATGAAGTTATTAAAGGGCAACTAGCCTACTACGTTACTTTAAGGTCTGATATTCAAAAGTATCATATAGATTATGCTCATAAAATCAGTTTCACAAATATAGTTTCCACACCTACATTACCAGATACAAAGTGCTACCCTATCCGTTCATTGATAGTGGCACTTTTTGTACTGTCTTCTGTGCTCATTGCTAGTTTGATTCTTATTTTTCAAAACACAAAGAAATAAACAGTGCTTAAACTCAAAAATACTTATGTATTTTATTTTATAGCTATTAGTTATATCCTAACTAATGCTTATATATTGTTGTTTGCTAAAGATTCATTTTATCTTTTCAATATGCTGCCTCTTGCCATTTTGGTAACTGTGTTAGCCATATTTGATATTGAAAAAATCATGTATCTCATGGTATTTTCAACACCATTAGCCATTACTTTAAAAGAATTAGGTTATACCGAAGGTTTTAATTTGAGTTTACCTACTGAACCTTTAATGATAGGTATTACAGCTATATACTTACTAAATGAACTAAGTTTTGGAATTACTAGTCGCAAAATATTAAAACATCCTATTACAATTATTATACTCGTGCAACTTTGCTGGATGTTTATAACAACACTTACTAGCGAACTCCCTGTCATCTCCTTAAAATTCTTAATATCCCGCACATGGTTCATTGTTTCGTGTTATTTTATTTGTACCCAATTATTTAAAAGAAATACAACCATTATTAAACACATTATGTACTACTCGGTGGCTTTAGCAATGGTAGCCATTATAACTACTATTAAACATGCTGCTTATGCCTTTGATGAAAAAATTGCCGACTGGATTGTATCACCATTTTACAACGACCACACGGCCTACGGAGCTGCTTTAGCTATGTATATACCTGTAATGGGTAGCATCTTATTTATGAAAGAAACATCAAAACTATTAAGAACTACCTGCCTCATCTTATTGATAATATTTATTGGATCAATCATCATTTCTTATGCGCGTGCTGGCTGGTTAAGTTTGGCAGTTTCAATATGTGTATTAATTACCTTATTATTAAAAATTAAATTCAGAACTATACTCATCACATTAAGTACTATTATTATTTTGTTTCTTACGTTTCAAACAGAAATTTTAATGATAATGGGACGAAACAATACCGATTCTGACGGTGATTTTATAGCCAATGTAGAATCAATGTCGAACATTACAACCGATGTATCTAATCTTGAACGATTAAATAGATGGAGTTGTGCTCTACAAATGTTTGAAGATAAACCTTATCTAGGTTTTGGTCCTGGAACTTATCAGTTTTTATATGCACCTTACCAAAAAAGCAGTATGAAAACCATTATTTCTACCAACTTTGGTGATAAAGGCAATGCACATAGCGAATATTTAGGTCCATTGTGTGAAGAAGGATTGTTAGGTGCAATAGTGGTAGTAATTTTAGTTTTCACATCTATGGCTATGGGCTATCGTTTAGTTTATACTGTTCAAAACAAAACACTAAAATCTTTAACCATTGGTGTTGTTATGGGGCTTAGTACATATTTTATACACGGATTCTTAAATAACTTTCTTGATACCGATAAGGCTTCAGTTCCTTTTTGGGGATTCTTAGCTATTCTTGTATGTATTGATGTGTATCATAAAGAGAATAAGCACTTTAATGAAGAAAATGCTTAACCTTATATATACAAGTTAGTATCATCTTCTGCTGTAGGACTAGCACCATAGCCATAACCCAATCTTTTACCTGTTCGTAAGTTAATACTACTAATCTTCTCCTGAATTTCATTAACAGACACTTCTTTTACTTGTTCGGCTGGAGGTGTAAACAAATCAAATCCTATTACATAAATAATTAATTCATTGATAATTTCTTTAATTTGGTCTTTTGTAATAGGCTCATTAGAAAAAGATGAGTATTTAATCCCTACAGGTCCTTTTGCTTCAATAAAGAATTTCATTTCTCTGTTCACAAAAATCCTACAAATTAAATAACCCAAATCATTTAACCGATTATACTTAAATGAATCTGATAAGAAATTATATACATTAATAATCCCACAATAAGAATTAAATGGATTTTGCTTTACATAACCTGTACGAAACATCGCATGATTTTTTTCGAACTCAAAAACATTGGTATGCATAAAAAATTCCAGCAAATCGCCCGCTATTCTTAACTGCGCAGCATAATCATTCACTTCCTCTCCCAGTACAATAACGCGATTGTCGCACTTTTGTATTTCAGTATGTAGCTCGGTTGCTAATTCTTTAATACATTCCTTTACCATGCCAAATGTATGTATTGTATTTCTAAACACATCTTGCTTCATTGCCGACTTTTCTTTAAGTAAAGTTAAGATATGCTCTTTTTGAGTGTTTAGATTAGAAGTTGAATCGCTCATAATTTCTTTTTATTAATCCCTTAAATATACAATTAGTTTTGGGTAAATAAAACAGGTAAGAATGCCTCATATAAAACTCGATGCATTTTTCCTCTTATACCCAACTTAGCTAATTTATTTTCTTCGTCTTTAGGATAAATTCGATTAGATAAGAAAACAAAGATTAATCCATTATCAGGATCTGCCCAAGTAAAAGTACCCGTAAAACCGCTATGTCCAAAACTATTTAAACTACATTCTTTTATAACTGGGCTATCTTTTGCAGCATCAAATTCAGGTTTGTCAAAACACAAGCCTCTTCTACAATCAGGTCCTTGAACAGAGGTGTATTGTTTAATCACATCGGTGTCTAATACTTTTACGCCTCCGTAAGTACCTTTATTTAGCAACATTTGCATTACAATAGCAACATCATTGGCATTTCCAAACAATCCTGCATGTCCGGCAACACCTCCCATTAATGCTGTGCCTTGGTCGTGTACATAACCTCTTAATAATTGTTTCCTAAACTTTGTATCATCTTCCGTTGGAGCAATTTGTTTACTAGGATATAGGTTTAATGGATTATAAGTTAGTCCAATGTGTAGTGGTTGATATATTGTTTTATTTACATAGTTTTGTAGAGCCATTCCTGTTTTATTTTCAATCAGTTTTTTAGAAAAATAATAACCAACATCGCTATACAAGTATTTTCGATTAGACTCAACCTTACAATTTAAGATTTGATTATAAATTGTGTCCTGAAATCCTTTTACAACATATAAAGCCTTTGCTACTTGCGTAGGAAAAGTATCAGTGGCACGCCAATAATAATAACCAGGTTTATAATTATCATTTTTATCTTGGGTTTTTAGCCAAAATGGAATCATGGCTGGTAATCCGGCTTGATGCGTAAGTATATCTTTATAGCTCAAATCAAATTTATTAGTTCCTTTATATTCTGGAAAATAATATCCTAGAGTTTGATTATAATCAAATTGCTTTTGTTCGGTTAATTTCATAAGTGCTAATGAAGTAGATAAAATTTTTGTAAGTGACGCTAAATCGTACACGGTATTATCATTAACTAAGTCAGAAGTATTATCATACGTTTGTCTTCCAAAGTTTTTTTGATAAAATACTTGTCCGTTTTTAATTCCAATAACCTGACAGCCAGGAAATGCCTTTTCTTTCAATCCTAAATTAGCTAAAGAGTCAATTTCCGAAAGTTTTTTTGAATTAGCACCTATTTCCTCAGGTGTTACATATTGTAATCGAATTGGAGATTTAATCTCAATACCTGTTCCTGCTTTAAATAGTTGAGTAGAAACTGGTAATGTGCCATCAATTTTTATAGCGCCCATTACCGCCTCTGCCATGGCTTTTTGAGAAAACTTGGAATATTCATAAGCTTCTAAAATAGCGTTTGATTTTTCAACATTACTTAACTTATTCAGCAAATAAGGATTTGAAAACAAGCATGTAATGGTTTTCTTTTGTTCGCAAATTTTTGCTATTAAAGCTTTACTTGCATCAGTACAACCAAAATCATTTTTTGGTTTAATAGATGTTTTGTTAACTTGAAGAATTACTAAATCATAAGCCGCAAGTTTTGATAATAAAGAATCACGCTCCTTTAATGAAGCATCATGAGAAATTCCTACATGCGGTATTGTAACATATCGATTTAAGGTATTTGAGAATACATTGGGTTTTACTTCCCCAAT
The DNA here is from genome assembly GCA_963169355.1 of Bacteroidota bacterium. Lineage (GTDB taxonomy): Bacteria > Bacteroidota > Bacteroidia > B-17B0 > Aurantibacillaceae > UBA4416. The sequence continues at coordinate 22,067 of CAUJCR010000051.1, forward strand.
AGAGACCTCAATCATTTTTAAACTATCCTTTAAGATTAATGGCACTACATTCGATTCATTCTTTAACAAGGTAATGGAAGCTTCAGCCAATTTGCTGTTTATTACATAAGACGAAGTGCTATTTAAGTCTTGAACCAAATTTTTTGGATTTACATATTGTCTTTGTGATAAACCACACCAATATTTAGCCTTTAAAATACGTTTGCATCGTTCGTTAATCTCCTCTTCCGAAATTTGTTTCTCTTCAATCGCTAATTTTATTTGCTCAATGGCATTTGGTACATTTTCAGAAAACAACAACACATCATTTCCTGCCAAAAGGGCTTTCACATCTACAATTCCCGGCTTATAATAATTAGCAACACCTTTCATGTTTAAAGCATCGGTAAATATTAACCCTTGAAAGCCCAACTGTTTTTTTAGTAAATCTTGAATTATATAGGGAGATAATGTGGTAGCTCTATTTTTGGTAGTATCAAATGCAGGTACATATAAATGTGCAACCATAATACTTGCTAAGCCTTGCTGAAATAGTTGCTTAAACGGGTATAATTCAAGGCTATCCATTCTTTCTTTAGAACTTTTAATGATAGGTAATGATAAATGCGAATCGCTATCGGTATCACCATGTCCAGGAAAATGTTTACCATTTGCCATCACGCCTTCGGCTTGCAATCCTTTCATGTACATAATGGCTTTATTGGCTACTTTGTATTTATTTTCACCAAAACTTCTCATTCCAATCACTGGATTTAATGGATTATTATTAATATCAGCCACAGGTGCAAAATTCACATGAATACCTAATCTTTTACAATCTTTGGCTACTTGTTTTCCCATGGCAAATATCAACGAATCGTTTTTAATAGCACCTAATGTCATTTGATACGGATATTTAGCTGTACTATCTAGGCGCATGGCTAATCCCCACTCACCATCAATTGAAATTAACAAAGGGGTTTTAGCCTTATCTTGATAATAGTTGGTTAGTTTCATCTCGCGCATTGGTCCGCCTTGCATAAAAATTAATCCACCAATATTATATTTTTGAATAAGTGTTCTTATACTCGCCACATGTTTCATATCCTTATTACTATAGGCCGCCACCATAAATAGTTGAGCAATTCTTTCATCAAGCGTTAAAGATTCAAACACCGAATCAACCCAACGAGTTTCGTTCATTAAAAAATCGGGGGTGGTTTTAGGAACATCTTTTTTTACAGCAAATGACATAATGAAGCATAACATGCCAATCATGCCTATTTTTAACAACATATTATTCATGTTGTTAAGATACTATCAATACAGCTTGATAAACGAAATATGATGTATTGTTTTTAACAGTAAGCTTTTGATAGAATACAAGAAATCTATCTTATTTTATTGTCCACGTAGTTAAGCCCTGCGTTGTAAACTTAAAGGATTGCACTCTGCCACCAATTTTTTCAATTGCCATGGCTACTTTGTTTTTGGTAACCTGTGGACAATAAAAAAACATAAAACCACCACCGCCTGCTCCAGATATCTTACCGCCCGTTGCCCCATGTTGCATAGCTGTTGTATATATAGTATCTATTAAATTATTACTAATAGATTGAGCCATTTGCTTTTTATTTATCCAACCAAAATGTAATATCTCCCCTATTCGATTTAATTCTCCACGCAACAAACTATCTTTCATTTGCTGAGCCTGTTCTTTTAAATGATGCATCGCCTCTAACGATTTTTCATTTTTCTCTTTTACATTTTTAACCTGCTCGTTGATAATGGTAGCCGATAAACGTTGGGTAGAAGTAAAGTATAACAATAAATTAAATTCTAGCTCATTTTTAATTTCATCTTTAAGCTGTAATGGATTAACAATGACTTTATCATTAGCCAAAAACTCCATAAAATTTATACCACCAAAGGTTGCTGCATATTGGTCTTGCTTACCACCGCTCATGCCTAAATCAACACGCTCAATCTCGTATGCTAGTTTAGCAATATCATATTTTCCTAATGGCAATTTTAACCATTCAACAAATGCACCAATGAGTGAAACTACAATGGTAGATGATGTTCCTAAACCAGAACCTTGAGGCGCTTCGATATAAGAGGTTAAACGAAATGAAAGCGGTGATAACTGAAATTGCTTCACAATTCTATTATACACACCAATAAATAACTCAAAGCCATCTTTTAATTCTAATTCTTTTGCAGAGTTAACAGTACAATGTTTATCAGTGCCATCAATACAAAACTCAATTGTTCCATTACCTAAAGGCTCTAAACTAGCATAAGCATACAAATCGATAGTGGCATTTAAAATTGCGCCTCCATAAATATCACTATATGGCGATACATCAGTGCCTCCACCTGCTAAACCTATTCGTAATGGTGCTTTACTTCTTATTATCATTTCAACCTTTTTATAATAAGTTCAAATATAAGAGAGATTTGTTAAAATACCTTTGTAATTTCTAAATATTACAGATAACTATCAGAACTATAAAGTTCAAAGTCTATATAATTTTCTTCGATGGTTGTATGTGCTTAGAGTATATAATTTTTCAATAACGCCTTTTATCCTTGTCTTATTTTTAAAAAAAAACTACAATCTCTCTTATAGTTTTATTATTTTTTAATTTGATCCCATGTTTTTATTAGTTTTCCTTTCATATCATATAGACTATATGTTGATGTATAAACCCTATCAAATGCCTTAATCAATTTGCTTTCTTTCTCTAATTCAATATCAGAAAAATCACAAGGAATTATCATCTTCTTATTATTTAAGTCGTACACACCACTTAAAGTACCTTCGTAACCTTTATTCTTTAAAACCACCGCAAGCCCATTACATGGCTTCAATATTTCCTTAATATAATCAAAGTCAGCATTGTCAGCTCCTGCTATTATTTTACCATTTATATCAATAGAAAGTTTTTCGCCTGGAGCTATAGTTTGAGCATTCACATAAGTGTAACAACTATCTCTTACAAATTCTGCATAAGTATATTTTAAAGGAAAATTATATAGAACCACATCAGGCGCCTTGATAAGAACTATATCGGCCATTTTTCCATCTTTATAATATTGGCATATAAAGTGGTTGGCAAAAGCATCTAAAACTTTTCCAATGTAATTTGTCTTACTTACTAAAATTTCACCTTTTTGATTGATAACCATTGGCCAACCAGGATTTTCTTCATAAACCAACATATTATTATCAGAAAGCAGTATTACCGAAGCATACTTTTCCTCTATAACTGTTTCTCCCTTATTATTTCGCACTCCATATTTGCCATCTTTCTCTGAAATAACTAATGTTGAATTTTGCGAATACGCAGAAAATTTTAAACCAAAAATCAGTAGAAAAGATATTTTGATTGCTCTTTTATACATTTGTACTACTTTAACCTTTTTCATTGTCAACGATAAATTGTGTGTATTTCCTTTTTTTTTCAGACCATTCAAAAATAGATTTTTTTTGATTTCAAATATAAAAATGTACAATTAAAACCATAATGTTGTCACATTTAGAAATTATACGAAGCTCTGCTTCGATTTAATTACACAATCTCCCCTAAAACACTACATCTAAAAAGTAGGCGAAGGGTTCAATTTAAAATTAGCAAAAGATATTTACAAAAAGTTTTTACACGTTACAAAAACTATTTTTAATTGAAGTTAAATTCGTAATTTCCACTTTTTTAATTTCAAGGTTATCATGTCCGATATTTCTAAACTCAATCCTAAAGAATATATCATCATAAAAGGTGCTCACATGCACAATTTAAAAGGGCTTGATGTTGCTTTGCCTCGCAATAAATTTATTGTGATTACTGGATTAAGTGGTAGCGGAAAATCATCTTTGGCTTTTGATACCTTATATGCCGAAGGGCAAAGACGTTATGTAGAAAGTTTATCGGCCTATGCACGGCAGTTTTTAGGGCGACTCGAAAAACCAAAGGTTGATTATATCAAAGGCATTTCCCCTGCTATTGCCATCGAACAAAAAGTAACCTCTCGAAATCCAAGAAGCACCGTGGGTACTACCACCGAAATATACGACTACCTCAAGTTATTATTTGCTCGTATCGGAAAAACCTACAGCCCTATTTCGGGCAAGCAAGTAAAACGTCACCGTGTGAGCGATGTGGTAGATTTTATAAATAATTTACCCCTTTCATCTAAATGCTTATTGCTATCTCAAATTGATGTACCAAAAGATAGAACACTCGACAAACATCTTGAGTTACTTAACCAGCAAGGTTTTTCGAGAGTACTTATAAATAATGAGGTTAAAAAAATTAGTGAACTAGACTTTAAAAAAATTAAAAAAAACGACACTATTTTTTTACTGATTGATAGAATCATCACGTCGCAAGCCGACGAAGATTTTCAAAACAGGTTAGCCGATAGTGTTCAAACTGCCTACAACGAAGGAAATGGCGCTTGCGAACTATTTATAGAACAAGAAGATAAAACATACCAAACGCATCATTTCTCAAATTTATTTGAAGCAGATGGCATTACCTTTGAAGAGCCCGATCTTAATTTTTTTAGTTTTAATAATCCTGTAGGAGCTTGTAAAACGTGCGAAGGTTTTGGAAGCATCATTGGCATTGATCCTGATTTGGTTATTCCTAACAAAAGTTTATCCGTTTACGAAAACGCAGTGGTGTGTTGGAATGGCGAAACCATGAGCTATTACAAAAACCAATTAATAAAACAGGCTCATAAATTCGATTTTCCAATTCATAAACCAATTGCTCAACTTACCAAGGCACAATATAATTGCTTGTGGGAAGGCAATTCATATTTTGAAGGGATAAATACCTTTTTTAAAAACTTAGAAAAAGAAAGTTATAAAATTCAGTACCGTGTGTTGTTGGCTAGATACAGAGGTAAAACCAGTTGCCCCGAGTGTCAAGGAACACGCCTAAGAAAAGATGCTAATTATGTAAAAATAAATAACAAAGGCATTTCGGAACTGGTACTTATGCCCATTACTGAGATTGCAGCATTTTTTAAATCGCTAAAACTTAGTGAACATGAGCAAAATGTTGCTAAGCGTTTATTAATAGAAATTAATAGTCGCTTACAATTTTTATTAGATGTAGGATTAGGTTATTTGAGTTTAAACAGAGTAGCTAATACATTAAGCGGTGGCGAGAGTCAACGTATTAACTTAGCTACCTCATTAGGCAGTAGTTTAGTGGGCAGCTTATATATTTTAGATGAGCCTAGCATTGGTCTTCACTCCCGAGATACGGAACGATTAATAAAGGTGTTGCAATCTTTAAAAAATCAAGGTAACACGGTAATTGTTGTTGAACACGACGAAGACATTATGAAAGCTGCCGACCAACTCATAGACATTGGTCCCGAGGCTGGAAGCCATGGTGGCGAATTAGTTTTTCAGGGTACGCAAAAAGATTTATTAAAAGACAGCAAGAGTTTTACAGCTAAGTATTTAACGCAACAATTAAACATTGCTGTACCAACAAAAAGAAGACCTTGGAAAGAATTTATTGAACTAAAACAAGCACACACGCACAACTTAAAAAACATTCAAGTAAAATTTCCATTACAAATATTATGTTGTATAACTGGCGTGAGTGGTTCTGGAAAATCAACTTTAGTTAAGCAATTATTATTTCCTCAACTCAAAAAACATTTAGATGGGTATTATGATAATGTAAAAAACGAGCAACTTTCGGGAAGCTTAAAACAAATTCAACATATTGAATACATTGACCAAAACCCAATTGGTAAATCATCGCGCAGTAATCCAGTAACCTACACCAAGGCTTACGATGAAATTAGAAATTTATTTGCCGAACAACATTTAGCAAAATCTAGAAATTATAAAGCATCTCATTTTTCGTTTAATGTAGATGGCGGGCGATGCGAGGTGTGTGAAGGCGAAGGCTACACCACCGTAGAGATGCAATTTATGGCTAATATTGAATTGTTGTGCGAAGCCTGTAAAGGCAAACGATTTAAAGCCGAAACATTAGAGGTGTTATATAAAGGAAAATCGGTAGCCGATGTTTTGGATATGACCATTGATGATGCCATTGATTTTTTTAGTAAAAACAAAGAAGATAAAACTTGCAAAAAAATTATTGATCGCCTAAAACCATTACAAGATGTAGGATTAGGCTATATTCAATTAGGGCAATCATCTAGCACATTAAGTGGCGGCGAGGCACAACGTATTAAATTAGCTACTTTTCTAATTGGTGGTAATTCAACTACAAAAACCCTATTTATTTTTGACGAACCAACAACGGGTTTACATTTTCATGATATTAATAAATTATTAAAATCATTTAACGCCCTAATAGATAAAGGACACTCACTCATTGTTATTGAACATAACATGGATGTGATAAAATGTGCCGATTGGATTATTGACATGGGACCAGAAGGTGGCGAAGAAGGTGGTTATGTAGTAGTAGAGGGCACTCCAGAAGATGTTGTAAAAAACAAACGCAGTTACACAGGTCGTTTCTTAAAAGACAAATTATAATTGTCAATAACTCGTTATTTAATATTAACCAAAAATTAACTTCTAGTATCAAAAAAAATACTAAGTTTAAAGGTTAATTTTTTAAATGTGGAATTAGAAGAAAACATATCTACTCGTCAATTATACCCTTATCAGTTAGAAGCGGTTGAGGCAATTTTTAATAAGCTAAAAGAAGCGAAGCCTAATGAAAACATCTTATTTCAGTTGCCAACTGGCGGTGGAAAAACCATCATCTTTTCAGAAATTGTAAAACGCTATATTAATCATTTTAAGCGCAAAGTTCTTATCCTTACTCATCGTATAGAGTTAAGCAAACAAACCTCTGAAGTATTAGCTAGTATTCAAATAAGAAATAAAATTATTAACTCTGAGGTTAAAACCCTGACTCAACAAGGCGATTACGAGTGTTTTACCGCATTAGTAGAAACCCTTAACAACCGTTTACAAGAAGATGAGGAGTTTTTAGAAGATATAGGCTTAGTAATTGTAGATGAAGCGCACTACAATTCATTCCGAAAAATATTTCATTATTTTGAAAATGTAAACATTTTAGGGGTAACAGCCACACCACTTAGTAGCAACAAAAAATTACCATTATACCAAACCTATAAAGAAATTATTGTAGGCGAAAGCATTCCATCATTAATAGAAAATGGCTACTTAGCCGAAGGGGTAACTTATGCTAATGATGTTAACTTAAGTACATTAAGAATTGGCACAAATGGTGAGTTTACAACAGGCTCACACGAGTTGTTGTACACCCAAGCCATAATGCAAGGCAAATTATTAGATGCCTACGAGGAAATTGCAAAAGGAACTAAAACTTTAATTTTTAATGCAGGGATTCTTACAAGTATTGCAGTATATAATTTATTCAAATCTAAAGGTTATCCTGTTAGATATTTAGACAGTACTTTTAGTGATAGAGACAGAGCCGAAACCCTTGAGTGGTTTAGAAATACCAAAGATGGCATTTTAAGTTCTGTTAGTATTTTAACCACTGGTTTTGATGAACCAGAAGTTGAGTCTATTATTTTAAATAGAGCTACCAAATCGCTCACGCTCTATCATCAAATGATTGGACGTGGCTCGAGGGTATTACCTCATAAAAAGAAATTTAATATTATTGATTTAGGTAATAACTCCAGACGTTTTAATTTATGGCAATTTCCTATTGATTGGAAACATGTGTTTGTAGCGCCACACTTATATTTAGAACAACGCTATAAAGACGAATGGGATTATGAACTCGAAAATGATTATGAATTACCGGCTGACATTAAAGCCCGTTTCTTAAACTCATCGGCCGAAGCCTTTATAGTAAAGGATAGATATTTACTATGTTTAAGAAAAGGCTTAAAACCACAAACGGTTTTAGATCAATCGCTCGACGACCATTTTGGACGTATAAAAGATAATGCCGCCGATTTTGATGAAGCATTTGAGTTATTTGATTTACTAACGGATGAAGTAAAATACAGAGTAAAGCAATTTTCGAAATGTATTAATGCGTCAAATAATTATATAGATTATCAAACACAAACTTACTTAAGCAAACTACGCCGCCGATTAATTGGTTGGTTTGTTGAATAATTGAGTATTATTTCCGCACAATCACAAACACATCTTCGTTATCCTTTTTCATACGGTATTTTTCGCGGGCAAAGGTTTCTAAACTTTTTGTATTGTTTTGTAAATCGGCAATTGCCTTTTTATTATTTTCAATTTCGGTAATGTAATAAGCTTTTTCTGCATTTAACTTATTACACTTTTTTATTAAGTCGAGCTGTGTAAACACATCGTTTTTATCAAAATACAAGAGCCACACCATCATGCCTATTACTACCAAGAAGTACTTATTTTTAAATAATTTAAGAATAAACATGGCAAAAAAAACTTAACTTTAATTAAACTCTAAATTATAATGAAATGCGTTGTTGTTTTAATGTATTAAAAAATGTTTTGAGCATTAGTTTGTTAGTTTTATCCTTTAGTACAATCGCCCAATCGTCGGGTAATTTTAAAACAAAACAGTTACAACACCAACGGGTTAAAGAAGCATATCAAGCTAAATGGGAACAATTGCAAAAAAGTATCTCATCTTTAACTATTTCGCCTAACAATTTTGATATTTATTTAAGAGCCTTTAAAAAAGACCAAAAATTAGAAGTGTGGATAAAAAACACCAGTAGCAAAACTTATACTTTACTTAAAACCTATGCTATTTGTGCCAGTAGCGGTTATTTAGGACCAAAACGCATGGAAGGCGACGGACAAGTGCCCGAGGGATTTTATACCATTGATGTGTTTAACCCTCAAAGCAGTTATTACCTAAGTATGAAAGTGAGTTACCCTAACCAAAGCGATTTAATTTTAAAAACCAACAAAAGAGCTGGCGGAGATATTATGGTTCATGGAAATTGTGTTACCATTGGTTGTTTACCTATGACTGACGATAAAATAAAAGAAATTTACATTTTATGTGTAGAAGCAAAAAACCGCCAACGAAGCATTTACATCGATATTTTTCCAACTTACTTAAGTAACGAAAATCTCAGTATCATTTCAAAACAGTATCCTCAACATGCTAAATTTTGGGAAAGTTTAAAACCCTTCTACGATTATTTTGAAACTACCAAAACGCTCAAAAAAGTATTTACCAATAAGCTGGGAGAATACTATATGAGTTCAAATTAAGCCAATTTAAAAAATGCTTTTGCTTGAGTAGCAATTTCGTTACCATAAGCCAAAGATGCCGTAGCCGCAGGCGATGGAGAGTTAATAACATGCATAGAGTTGCCTTGAAATTCAATTTTAAAATCATCTAACATATTACCCTCTGGGCTTAATGCCATCGCTCTAATACCACATCTAGCAGGTTCTATATCATCCGATTGTAAATCTGGGATTAAGGTTCTTAGTCGCTTTAGGAAATAAGCTTTGCTAAATGCACCACGGTATTCATCAATCCCAAATTTCCAATGCTTGGCAAAAAAATTCCAAGTACCCTTAAACCCAAATGCCTCCGCAGTATCTTTAAAACTAAACGCAGTTTTACTGTATCCCTCTCTATCAAATACAAACACGGCATTAGGTCCACACTCTACACCTCCTTTTATCATTCGAGTATAGTGTACTCCTAAAAATGGAAATTGAGGATTTGGAACAGGATATATTAAATTCTTTACTTTAGTTCTACCCTTTTCGGTTAAGTCGTAATAATCGCCTCTAAATCCTACAATAGCCGAATCTGTTTTTACTTTATCTTTTTTAGTAACTCTATCTGCTTGTAAACCGGCGCACGACACAATGTAACTACCATTAAAAGTTCCTTTAGAAGTAATCACATCGGTGGTATCGCCTTTTTTCTCAAAGCCTATTACTTCATGTTGTAATAACACCTTGCTACCATTGTTTTTAGCATGTATTAATTCTACATATTTTCTAGCCACATCGCCATAGTCAATAATACCAGTGCAAGGCACCCAAATACCCGAAATACCCACGCAATGCGGTTCTATCTCTTTAATTTGAGCAGCGTTAATCATTTCAATTCCTTCTACATCATTGGCTAAACCATTATTAAACACTTTATTCATGTGCGCCAATTCGCCCTCGTGGGTGGCTACAATTATTTTTCCGCAAATGTCGTGTGGTATTTGATATTGCTTTGCAAATTCAACAAGCTCTCTCCTACCCGCTACACAATTAATGGCTTTATAAGAACCTGGTTTATAGTATATGCCCGAATGAATTACTCCAGAGTTGTGGCTTGTTTGATGTGCTGCTACTTCTTTTTCTTTTTCTAATACCAAAATGGTTTTATTAGGATTTTGAAGTGTCATTTTGTAAGCTGTGGCTAATCCTACAATTCCTCCTCCTACTATAATAATATCGTAATGCGAATGACTCATATTCGTTGATTTGATAATTCGTCAAAAATACAAATTATATCACATTAAAATGTGGTAAAAAATGAATTAGGGTATTTGTTGCAAATCAATAACTTTACCTAAATTTTTATAACTACCCTACCCCATGAAAATTATTTGTATAGGGCGTAACTATGCCGAACATGCTAAAGAATTAAGTAATGCTGTACCAAGCGAACCCGTTTTTTTTATGAAACCCGATACCGCGTTACTTCGAGATGGAGAAGCTTTTTATCATCCAGATTTTTCAAATGACATACATCACGAAATTGAAGTAGTTGTAAAAATAAATAAAGTAGGCAAACACATAGCCGAGGAGTTTGCTCACAAATACTACGATGAAATAGGACTAGGTATTGACTTTACTGCACGTGATATACAAAGCAAGTGCAAAGAAAAAGGATTGCCTTGGGAAAAAGCAAAAGCCTTTGATGGATCGGCACCCATTGGGAAATTTATTTCTAAAAATGAGCTTTTACCGTTGAACAATTTACCGTTTGAGTTAAAAATAAACGGACAAAGTAAGCAGGTTGGGAATACCAAAGACATGATTTTTAGTATTGATAAAATTATTGCTTATGTTTCTCAATTTGTAACCCTAAAGGTGGGCGATTTAATTTACACAGGCACCCCCGAAGGTGTGAGCCCTATAAAAATAGGCGATAAATTGCAAGGTTTTTTAAACAAGCAATTAGTGTTAGAATTTGAAGTAAAGTAATTTACATGAAGGTAATGCAATTATCTCTTCAAAAATAAAAAGCAACGAGGTTATTTGCTTATATTTGATAACTCAAATGGCTGTATAATGTCGAAAAATAAAATCCCATACATTAATAGAGAAATTAGCTGGCTATCATTTAATGAACGAGTATTACAAGAAGCCTCTGATCCAACAACTCCGCTCATCGAAAGGTTAAAATTTCTAGGAATATTTAGTAATAATCGTGATGAGTTTTATAGAGTGCGTGTTGCAACCGTTAAACGATTAACTAAACTAGGTAAAAAAGCTATTGAAATTTACGGAAATGATCCTAATGAGTTATTACATAAACTGCAACGTCGAGTTATTGAACAGCAACAACACTTTGAACTCATCTATCAAAACTTATTATTTGAGTTAGCTAAGGTTAATGTATTTATCATCAACGAAAAACAACTCAATACTAACCAGCAACAATACATTAAAGATTACTTTCATAAAGAAGTAGAGCGAACTCTTTTTCCAATTATGGTAGATGAGAATAAACCATTTCCTTATATGAAAGATAAATCGGGGTATTTATTTGTTCGTCTTTCATCATCCGTAAAAAGTCAGAAAAATAAATATGCTTTAGTAGAAATTCCATCTAAAGTAACTACTCGGTTTGTAATACTCCCTCAAGAAAAAAACAAGAAATATATTATCTTATTAGATGACATTATAAGATATTGCATACATGAAGTATTCTCGGTATTTGGATACACTACCAAAGAAATTATAAATATTAAACTTACCCGTGATGCAGAATTAGATATTGACCACGATGTAAGCAAAACCATGCTCGAAAAAATATCTAAAAGTGTAAAAGACCGAAAAAAAGGGCTTCCAGTGCGTTTTGTGTATGACAATACCATGAGTAAAGAAATGCTAAGTTTTATAATGAAAAAGCTTGGCATGGACAGAAAAGATAATGCCATACCAGGTGGTCGTTATCATAACTTTAAAGATTTTATTAATTTTCCAAATCTTGGCGACAAAAAATTAATATATAATCATCCTACACCTCTTACACACAAACACCTACAAAATATTAATACCACTATTTTGCAAGTGGTTAAAAAAAGAGATTTATTGCTTCACTATCCTTATCACACCTTTGATCATATCATTACTTTATTACGTGAAGCCTCTATTGCGCCCGATGTTGAGTCTATAAAAATTACTTTATACAGAGTCGCCGATTCGTCTAAGATAGCAGAAGCACTTGTAAATGCTTTAAAAAACGGAAAAAAGATAACCGTTGTAGTAGAACTACAAGCCCGTTTTGACGAAGAAAATAATATTTATTGGGCTAATAAATTACAAGAAGAAGGCGCTACCGTAATATATGGTGTGCCTGGACTAAAAGTGCATAGCAAATTATTTTTAATAACTAGTCGCGAGAAAGGAAGAGAAGTAAAGTATGCTCACATTGGTACTGGTAATTTTAACGAAAAAACCGCTCGTATATACACTGATTTTAGCCTTTTAACTGCCGATAAAAACATTACTCATGAGGTTTCTCAGGTGTTTGATTTTTACAGTAATAATTTTAGAATAGGTTCATACCAACATTTGGCGGTTGCGCCATTTTTTATGCGTTCTACCTTTACAGAATTAGTAGAAAACGAAATTAAAAATGCCAAAGAAGGAAAGAAAGCCTACATGATATTAAAAATGAATAGTTTGGTAGATAAAAAGATGATTGCAAAACTATATGAAGCATCACAAGCTGGCGTTCAAATATCATTAATTGTTCGTGGCATTTGCTCATTAGTAACAGAAATAGAAGATTATAGCGAAAACATAAAAGCATATAGTATAGTTGATAAATATTTAGAACACTCTAGGGTATTTATATTTGGAAATAATGGACATGAAAAAATTTATTTAACCTCTGCCGATTGGATGAGTAGAAACTTAGATAACAGAAGCGAGGTAGCGGTTCCTATTTATAATCCCGAAATAAAACAACAAATTAGAGATATTATAAATATTCAATTAGCAGGAAATACAAAAGTTCGCATACTTGATAGATTACAACAAAACCAATATAAGAAACCTAAAGTAGGTGAACGAAAAATAAGGGTTCAAGACGAAATTTATGAATATCTAAAAAATGATATTCATCAAACTACCCATCATTCAAAAACCAAAAAGCAACGCTCTATAATATGATTTTTGCGGCTATAGATATAGGAAGTAATGCCATGCGCTTATTATTATGCAGAGTGTATGAAGTAAATGGTAAAGCTCACTTTAATAAAGAAGAACTCATACGTGTACCCATAAGGCTAGGTGAAGATGTTTTTATTCATGGAAAAATATCCGATAAAAAAGTGGATAAATTAATGTCGGCCATGAGAGGCTTTAGCGAACTCATCAAAGTTTTTGAGGTAAATGGTTATCGAGCTGTGGCTACAAGTGCTATGCGCGATGCTGCCAATGGAGAACTCATTATTCAAAAAATTAAAAACGAAATTGGATTATCTATTGAAATAATAGATGGCACCAAAGAAGCTCAACTGGTATTCTCTAATCACATAGAAGAAATTTTAAATCCCAAACATTCATATTTATACATTGATGTAGGCGGTGGTAGTACCGAACTAACTTTATATAGTAACCACAAAGTGATTGCCTCACAATCATTTAATATTGGTACTGTACGTATGTTATTAGATAAAGTGGAAAAAGACGAATGGGAATTAATGAAAAAATGGGTAAAAGATACCACCTATGGTTATCGCCCACTAAAAGCCATTGGTTCAGGGGGCAACATTAATAAATTGCTTAAAATGAGCAAAAAGGATAACAAACACATGAGTTATAACAAACTGAAAGGTCTAAACGATATGCTCAACTCCTATACTTACGAAGAACGTGTAGAAGTTTTAGGCTTGAAACCAGACCGTGCCGATGTAATTGTTCATGCGTCCAGAATATTTATAACCATTATGAAAAATGCCGAAATTGAAGATATTTTTATCCCACAAATAGGTTTATCAGATGGTATCGTTCATGATTTGTATGAACAATTCAAAACAAAAAAATAAAAATAATCCTACTTTACAATAAATTGTGAATTAAGTAAATTGTTAAATGATTATATTTAACTTTTATTTATGAGCAAAAACTTAGTTATTATTCCTACTTATAACGAAATCGAAAACATTGAAAAAATGATTCGTACCGTTTTTGCTTTACCTCGAGAATTTGATATTTTAATTGTAGATGATGGTTCTCCTGATGGAACAGCTCAAAAGGTTAAAGAGCTTCAAACAGTTTTCACAGAGAATCTACATTTACAAGAACGAAAAGGAAAACTAGGTCTAGGTACTGCTTATATTCATGGTTTTAAATGGGCTTTAGCTAAAGGTTTTGAATATATATTTGAAATGGATTGCGACTTTAGCCACAATCCTAACGATTTATTACGCCTGTTAGATACCTGTGAAAAAGGAGCTGATGTTGCTGTTGGGTCAAGATATGTAAAAGGAGGCAACGTTAGCAACTGGGATATGAAACGCATATTACTTTCTTATTTTGCTTCATTATACGTTCGTTTAATATTATGGTTTAACGTAAAAGATACCACCGCTGGATTTAAATGCTACAAACGTAAAGTATTAGAAACTATTGAACTTGATAAGATTAAATTTATGGGATACGCCTTTCAAATAGAAATGAAATATTCAGCCTATAAAAAAGGGTTTAAAATTGTAGAAGTACCTATCACTTTTGTGGATAGAGTGCTAGGAACCAGTAAAATGAGTTCAAAGATATTCAAAGAAGCTTTTTTAGGAGTTTTACAAATGCGTTTCAGTAAGTAATCTTACAAACTTTGTAATTGCTTTATGGTTTCACCAAGCATATCATCTGTATAATCTAAATGAGTTACCATTCTAATAGTTTGTTTACCAAATACAGAAACTTTGATATGATGCTTTGCTAGTTGTTCTACAAATCCATCTGTAGTGTATTTATCGCTTAGTTTAAAAATAACGATGTTAGTTTCAACTGGAAGCACCTGCTCAATATAATTTAAAGACAATAACGTTTTTTCTAATTGTTTAGCTCGTTCATGATCGTCCTTTAATCGGGTAATATGATTATCTAAAGCATAAATACCAGCCGCAGCTATATAACCAGCTTGTCGCATACCACCACCAAATACTTTTCTTACTTTTCTAGCTTTTTTAATAAAAGCCGAAGACCCCAGTAATACAGAACCAACAGGAGCTCCTAATCCTTTTGATAAACACACCGATATGGAATGAAATTGTTTACCTATATCCTTAGCTGAATAAGCTGCTTGTATAATTGCATTAAAAATTCTTGCTCCATCTAAGTGTAATTTTAATTGTTCCTGTTCGCATAACTGTTTTATGTCAGCTATCTGTTGTAAAGTATAAACACTTCCACCAGCTTTATTTACTGTATTTTCAAGACACACTAATGATGTTTTGGTAAGCCAATCATAATCTGCATTAATACAATCTTTAATCATCGTAGCTGTTAGCTGTCCTCTATCGCCCTTTATTAATTTTGCTTGCACACCAGAGTTAGAAGCAATGCCTCCGCCTTCGTAATTATAAATATGAGCTGTTTCATCGCAGATTAATTCATCTCCCAATTGAGTATGACACCTAATTGCAATTTGATTTGTCATAGTTCCACTTGGGCAAAATAATCCAGCCTCCATTCCAAATAACTGAGCTGCTTTTGTTTCAAGTTGAATAACGGTTTCATCTTCTGCAAACACATCGTCACCTACCCTTGCGCTATACATCGCTTCCAACATCGCTTTTGTAGGTTTAGTAACAGTATCGCTTCTTAAATCTATGTACATTTTCTTTTTAATAAATAAATAATCGTTCTATCTAATTAATGAGTGGTTTTCAGTTACTACAAATGGCTCATTAGCATTTTATATAACTGTATCATTGCTTCAATATCTTTTTTGTGTACTTTTTCGTTAGGCGTATGCACAAATTGTTCGCCTGCACCTATAAAACACCAATCCCACGGGTATTCGGCCATTTGCAATTCTTTAGCATCACTACCTCCCGAACCTTCTACTTCTAACTGAAATGGGATTTTATATTTTTGAGCTAGGGCTATAATTTTATTAATATAACTTCTTCTAGGTATTAAACTATCGCGCATACTTATCACGGGACCTTTTCCAGGCAACACCCCATCCGATATCCAAGAAATATCGGAAATCAGAGCTTGTGATATTTTATAATTTTTAGCTAAGTATTTTTGTAAATAAGATACACTTCCACCTCCATGTTCTTCCCAAGTGCTAAATACAATTGCTCCATCTTTTAAAGTCTCAGCCACTTTTAACGCATTAAAAATACCTAAACGATTATCCATATAACAGCACTGAACATAATCTTTATCCTCACGCCAATTGGCTTTAAATACTAATTCAGTACCTGTATCAAAATTTCGTTTTGCTTTATACTCAAGCGAATCTTTCACCACATTAAGGGTTGCTTCGCAGGCGCCTTTGCTATCACTTCCCACCAATTCGTATCCTTTTTCAATTCTTGGTCCTCCAATTTTCACCAGTTGTTTACCATATCTTACTGTAAATCCAATGCTATCCATGTGAGCAAAAATAGCTGTACGTGGTTTTCCAAATATTAAGATGATATTATCCTGAAATCCTTTTCCATGAATAATCTTTGGTTTGTGTTTCCATTTTTTAGATTCTTTAGTAATATATCTCAATAAAAATTCTTTCAAAGCTATTTCATTGCCACTTGGGGCATGTATAGCACACATGGTTTTCAGTAAGCTTAAATTCATCATAAACGTAAAATTACAGATTAATCTCGTATTTCTTTAAATAAGGTGCATTATAATTTAGGTTCTTAACACACTACTGAATTATTTTTTTTACATTAGTCTTTTTAAATCTATTACACCATGCGATTAATAGTATTTGTTGTTTTTATTATTCAATTATTTTTTTTAAAAAACATAATTGCACAAACCTACCCAAGCTTAAATATTAATTTGCTTTCACACATCAGTCCCGAAACTGACAATACAGGTTCTGATGGGCGTAAATACTCTGGATGCTGGGGCTGGTATCAATCAAATAAAAACAAAGAATACGCCTTAATTGGAACTAGCAGCAAAACGTATTTTGTAGATGTTACAAACCCATCATCACCCATACTTTGCGATTCGGTAATGGCGGTACAAGCAGGTTGTACTTGGCGCGAAATAAAAACTTACCAAAATTATTGTTACATCGTAAGCGATGATAATCCTCCAAACTCATTTCAAATAGTAGATATGCAATACCTACCCGACTCGGTTCATTTGGTTTATAATGGAACAGATTACTTTGAACGATGCCATACTATTTTTGTAGATAATTCTAATTTATACTGTGGTTCTGTTACCGATGTGGGCGGAACAAGTTATTCCACTATGCGTGTGTA
Source organism: Bacteroidota bacterium (assembly GCA_963169355.1). Classification (GTDB taxonomy): domain Bacteria; phylum Bacteroidota; class Bacteroidia; order B-17B0; family Aurantibacillaceae; genus UBA4416. Next base: position 39,728 of record CAUJCR010000051.1, read on the forward strand.
TAGCCTAAGTACTCCAACCGCCCCCACACTTATTCGTAAACTAGAGCAAGATATAAGTACAAGTGTTATCAGTGTGGTACATGATATGTTTGTGCGTAATGATACCGTTTTTGCCTCTTGTGGAAACAATGGACTACATATATTAAAGCTAACAACTGCTAATACATTTTCATTAATGCAATCTTTTACAAATTATCCTTATGCAGGTTATAACCATAGTTCTTGGCAAAGCGATGATAGAAAAACATTAGTGTTTGCAGATGAGGTGAGTCCAGGTTTACCCGCCAAAGTTTTAGACATGTCAAATATGAATAATATGATTTTGGCAGACACTATCCGTTCTAATATTGGAGCAACTGCCCACAACCCTTACATTGTTGGGAATCGTTGGTGTTGGATGAGCACCTATGTAGATGGGCTTTATTTATACGATATTTCTGATCCATACCATACTACAATTCATGGATACTTTGACACTTATCCACAACACGGCGCTAATGATAATATGTATAACCCAGCTTATAGAGGAAATTGGGGTGCATATCCTTACTTGCCTAGTAAAATTATCATTGCCTTAGATATGCAAAATGGTTTATTTATTTTAGATGGCGACAATACATATAAAAACACGATAGGAATTAAAGAAAATAATAAGCCATCAATATTATTCTCTACTTATCCTAATCCTGTAAAAAATGTTTTAAATATAGTGATAGCCAATCAACAAAATAATAAGCTTCAATATGTTATTACAAATCTTTTAGGAGACGAGCTAATAACCGAACAAATTCACATCCAACAAGCATTAGATAAAATACAAATTCCAATTCATCATTTAAGTACTGGAACTTATTTTATTACTTTAAAGAATCATCAATACTCAGAAACCAAAAAAATAATTATTCAATAAATATGTTTACTAAAGATACCATTATTGGCGTTGTAGGTTCGGGAGCTATGGGTAGTGGAATAGCCCAAGTTGCAGCTACAGCAGGACATTCAACCATTATATATGACACGAATAGCACCGCTCTTGAAAAAGCAAAAAACAACTTAACAGTTTCGTTAAATAAATTAGTTGAAAAACAAAAGATAACCGCCGAAAAAGCCCAATCTATTCAACAACGTATTAATTTTACGAATCAAATACATGATTTTAAATCTTGTGGATTAATTATAGAAGCCATTATAGAAAACATTGAAGTAAAAAAAACTGTATTTAAAGAATTAGAATCTATTACCAAAAGCACCTGTGTATTAGCTTCTAACACCTCATCTCTTTCTATAACCTCTATTGCAGCGGCTTGCCAAAACCCTGAAAAAGTACTCGGTATTCATTTTTTTAATCCCGCTACTATTATGCCCTTGGTAGAAATTATACCAGGAATTGCCACCGAAAATGATATTACCCTAGCTTGCCAAACACTAATAAATAGTTGGGGAAAAACAACGGTTTTGGCAAAAGACACTCCAGGGTTTATTGTAAACAGAGTAGCACGCCCTTTTTATAGCGAAGCACTTAGAATTTATGATGAACAAATTGCCGACATGGCTACCATTGATTGGGCATTAAAAGAATATGGCGGATTTAAAATGGGACCATTTGAATTAATGGACTTAATAGGGCACGATGTAAACTATGTGGTTACTGAAACCGTGTGGACGCAATTTTATTATGACCCACGTTTTAAACCATCGCTCACCCAAAAAAGACTTTTAGAAGCTAACTTCTTGGGCAAAAAAACAGGCAGAGGATTTTATGATTACAGAGAAGGAAAGACTATGCCCGAACCAAAGAAAGACGAAGTGTTGGGAAAATATATTTTAAATAGAGTATTGAGTATGCTCATTAACGAAGCTGCTGACACTAAATATTTAGGAATTGCCTCGGCAGAAGATATAGATTTAGCCATGACAAAAGGCGTAAATTATCCTAAAGGCTTATTAAAATGGGCTGACGAAATTGGTTTAGCTACAATACAAGCTACATTAAACCAACTTTATCAAGATTATCAGGAGGATAGATACCGTTGTTGTGTTTTAATTAACCAAATGGTAAAACAAGCTAAACGGTTTTATTAACTATGCAATGTATAAAACCAATGAGTGAGGAATTTGGAAATTAAGATAAAAAAACATAAATTTGATATAACCAAATCATTTAACAATGAAAAAAATTTTATTTACCATGTTATCAGTTACAATAGCTGGAGGTTTAATCTTCATCTCTTGTAAAAAGAAAAACGATAGTAATGCAATTTCGCCAACATATGCTGCTGATGCAGGCGGAGGCGGAAATCCAAATGTTGGTGTTACCACAACTGGTACTATAAATACAACTTCTAGCCAACAAAACTCCTCATTATCAGGAGTTGGTCAGGGTAGCCAATGGCAAAGTTCGGGTTGTCAGTCAGGGCAAACCTGTATTGTAAATGATAATACAAGTACTGGAACAACTATTGAAGTGTGTTTTTCAGGTACTATTACCGCAGGAACATACACTTTAGTTAACTCTTCTTCGCAACTAGGTCCTGGTAAAGCAGTGATGAAGGTAACAAATCCTCCACAACAAGATGCGGGAACTATCTGGTATTCATCTGGTGGAACTATAAATGTTACTGTTAGCGGTTCTGCTATTACTGGAACTTTTAACAACATCGTTTGCTACCAAACACCAGGTTCATTTTACCACGTGAGCGTTTCGGGACAAGTAGGTTGCTTATAAAATTTTCTTAACTTAAATTTAAGGCTCTGCAAAGCAGAGCCTTTTTAATTTATTAATACATTACAAGACATAACTAAATCATTCAAAAAATCTTATAGCCTTGATGTAAGAGCTTTAGGTTTAATGCGTATTGCTACTGCTACCGTTTTATTAATTGATTTATTTATTCGTTCTCTTTCTATTAAAGCTTTTTTTACAGATGAAGGTGTTCTGCCAATTCATATCTTAAAACAATATTGCTGGAGTTCAGGTTATTTCTCACTTTACGCTTTAAGCGGTGAATTATGTTGGCAGATTACCTTATTTTCGCTTAATGCTATTGTGATTATTTTACTACTAATCGGTTATAAAACTCGTTTAGTTACTATTATCTGTTGGTTATTTCTTGTATCATTGCAAACTCGCAATCCGTATATATCACAAAGTGGTGATGACTTATTAAGGCTCTTATTATTTTGGGGGATTTTTTTACCTTGGGGCGAACGATATTCTATAAAAAAACAATCTCATTATCCTAATACTTATTTTAGTATTCAAAATATAGCGTATTTACTTCTTCCTTGCAGTGTGCTATTTTTTTCTGCCATGCTTAAAACCTCATCAGAGTGGCATCAAGATGGAACAGCTTTATACTATGCCCTAAGTCTCGATCAAATTCGCTTACCGCTTGGCACCCTAATTTACCCTTACCCTAAACTGCTTAGCTTATTAACGCATGTGGTGTATTATATAGAGGTTATAGCCCCCATCCTTATCCTCTTGCCATTTGTATCCATCAATATAAGGCTCGTTGGCATGTTATTTACCCTTATTTTATTTATAGGAATTGGAAGTACATTATATGTTGGCTTGTTTTATATTATAGTAATAGCCTCGTTAATTGGGATGCTTCCAGAACAATGCATGAATGCCTTTGAAACAAAATGGTATCAAAATAAAACCACCTTTATAAATAAAACCAACTACACTATTTCTACAGCACAAACTGTCTATCATTATTTCGAGCGTTTTTTTGTTATTTGCCTAAGCTCATTTTGTTTAGTCATGAATCTTTCAAATATAAATTCGTTTCCTTTTATTATACATGAAAATGTAATTAGAACTTTTACAGTACTACGACTTGAACAAAATTGGAGTATGTTTGCACCATCAATCTTAAAAGATGACGGTTGGTTTGTATATAGCGCCTTAACTAAAGACCATAAATATATTGATATAAAACACAATGGTAAACCTGTATCATACCAAAAACCTAAAATTGTTGTTACAGAATTTGAAAGCGACCGTTGGCGTAAGTTTCAAGAATTTTATACTTTTAAAAACAATAATCACATGCGACCTTATTATTGCAACTATTTACTTAACAAATGGAATCGTGAACATCCAAAAAATCAAATTATCGACTTAGCTATTTTCTTTATGAAAGAAACCTCATTAGCCAATTATCAAGTAAAACCAATTGAAAAGAATACGGTGTGTTATTGTACCTCACAAGCATCTTCTAACGAACATCCATGAATTTAGGCACTATTTTTAAATATATTAATTATCAACTAACGGCTTGCAACGAACATGATTTACATTCGCCATTTCTGTATAATTTTTATATGGAACTTATAAAAAACAAATATCCTTTTGCTGATTTTAAATTATTACAACAAATTAGAGCTCAATTAATACAGAATCATACAGAACTCCAGATAACTGATTTTGGTGCTGGTTCAAAAAAACTAAACAACAACAAAAGGCGTATTTCCGACATAAGTAAACATGGTATAGCTACACAAAAACAAGCCGAATTTTTATACCGTTTGCTCAACGCTTTTCAACCTAAAACTATTATCGAACTTGGCACATCGGTAGGTTTAACCACATTATATTTAGCCAAATCAGTTCCTAAATCAAGCATTTACACTATTGAAGGTTGCCCAAACTTGTTCCAATTCTCTAATCAATTATTTCAAAAACAGCAACAAAAAAACATACAACAAATACAAGGCAATTTTGATATTGAATTCCCGAAATTATTACAAAGTCTTAAATCCATTGATTTCATTTATATTGATGGAAACCATGCTTACGAACCAACTATGCGATATTTTAAAACAGCATTAACAAAAAAAACACCACAAACGATAATGATGTTTGATGACATAAATTGGAGTAAAGAGATGCAAAAAGCGTGGAAAGAAATACAACTAAATTCTGAAGTTACATTAAGTATGGATTTCTTTTATTTTGGTTTAGTATTCTTTAGAACCGAACATAAGGAAAAAGAACATGTTGTTTTAAAATTTTAGAATATCGCTCTTTTTAGGTTTAAAATGTTAAAATCTATTAGAGTTCAATCGTTTTAGGATACAAAACCTATGCTTGAATTGTTAAATTCATTTGCACTTCTCGAAATTTATATTAGTTTTGGTAAAATAAACCCTTAAAAACAAATAATATATGAAAAAAATCTACTCGGTACTTTTATTATCACTTTTATCTTTTAGTATTAAAGCTACGTCTTATACTATTACAACAGTTGGTACAGCCTACTCCCCAGCCTCATTAACCGTAACGGTTGGCGATGTTGTTACAATTAATGCTAATCCAAATCATCCTTTGGCTGAGGTTAGTCAAACAACTTGGAATGCAAATGGTACAGCTACTTTAAGTACAGGATTTGGTGTTAAAACAAGCAGCTTTACATTTACTGTAACTAATGTAGGTGATATATATTATGTATGTCAAAACCACGTTAGCATGGGAATGAAAGGCATGATTACTGTAACAAGCCCAACAGGCATCTCTGAGATGGGAACATCTATAACTGATGTTAAACTTTTCCCTAATCCAGTAAAAAACAATTTATCAGTTCAATTTAACGCTTCTAACGAAGGTAATGTAAGTGCTAAAATTTATTCGATTTGTGGAAAAGAAGTGGAAACACTAAGCTATAATAAAGATTTCCAAGCTGGTGTTACAATATTAAATTTTAATCTTCAAAATAAAATACCTGCTGGTATTTATTTTATTCAATTAAACAGCCATTCTAAAACAATTACTAGAAAATTTATTGTTGAATAAACTCAATAAATAACAAAATAAAAAGAGGTTGCTAATTGGCAACCTCTTTTTATTTTATATCTTGATATAACTCAATTACACTATCTACAAAAATACGCCAATCGTATTTTTTCTTTTCTTGAATCATACCAGCGGTAAATGCGGTTATTCTTTCATTTACAAAATAATCGGTTATGCCTGTTGCAATGGCTTTTGCGTTAGGCTCTACTACATAACCAGCTACTTTATCAGGAATTATTTCTCCTAATCCTCCCACATTTGTAACTAGAGTGGGTACTTCAAACTGAAATGACACTTGAGTAACACCACTTTGTGTTGCACTGCGATAAGGTAAAGCCACTAAATCGGTAGCTGAAAAATAATATTTTACTTCTTCGTTGGCTATAAACTTATCATGCCATAAAATTTGATTCTGTAATTGGTTTTCTTCTACAATTTTTAAATAAGGTTGCTTGTCTTCATAAAATTCACCTGCTACAATTAGCTTAATATGTTTGTCGGCTTTCAATTCTTTAAAAGCCTCTAAAAGCATATCTAAACCTTTGTATTTTCTAATCAACCCAAAAAACAACACCAATTTATCCTGTGCTTGTAGTCCTAATTTTTGGCGAGCCTCACTTTTATTTACTCGTTCGCCAAATGCGGTATAAAGTGGGTGCAATAAAAATTTTTTATAAGGTGAATTTGTAAATACTTCTAAATCTTTCATTACCGCTTTACTCATTGTTACATAAGCATCGCAACTTTTTATAAAATAGTTAGCAAAAGCGGTGTCGCCAGGTCTTTTTTCATGTGGTATTACATTATCAGTAATTGCTAGCACTTTTATTCCCTTTCGTTTAATTAAACGAGCTATTGTTCCTAAAGCTGGTCCCATAAATGGAATCCAAAATCTAAATACTACAAAATCTGGTTTTTGCTTTTTTATAAATCGTGCCGTTTTTATCCATGAAAATGGATTTACCGAATTAATGAGTGTGTGTATCTTGATATGCTTTGGAGCAATTCCGCTGGTGTCATATTGTGTACTACCCGGAAATAAAAATTGAGGGTATTGTAAACTATATGAAATAATTTCACAAGAATGACCTTGCTCGTTAAAAGCTTTACAAAACAACTCATCAAAGGTGGCTAATCCACCACGCAAAGGATATGCGGGACCTATGATAAAAACTTTTGCCACTGTATTATTTTTTTCCAACAACTAATTCAATTAAATCTTCTTCCTTTAAATAGGTATTTGCCAACTGTTTTATTTCTTGAGGTGTAACAGATTTCACGGCCTTCAGATAATCATCAAAGTACTTATAATCTAATCCAAATTCCCACACTGCTTTAAATTTATCGGCTAAGGCATAAGGACCATCTACACTTCGTAAAAACTGCCCCAGTATGTAATTTCTAACCGTTTCTAATTCCTCATCAGAAACTAGTTCATTGCGTAATTTTTTTATCTCAAAGTAAATTTCTTTTAAGGCTTCTTTGGTAACATCGGCACCTACCTCGGTAGAAATATAAAAATATCCCGCCTGACCTAATGAAGCTAAGCCGCTACCAATGCCATAGGTATAACCTTTATCTTCACGAATATTAGCCATTAAACGTGAACCAAAGTATCCACCCAAAATGGTGTTTAGAACTTGAAATTTAAAATAATCGGGATGTGTTTTATTAAACAACAATCTACCAATGCGAATTGCAGATTGCACCGCTCCAGCCTTTTCAATAAAGTGATGACGTTGTGTTGTTGAATTTATTGATACTACAGGATTATTGATTTTTGAGGCATTTCCCCAATGCTCTTTTCCAAAGCGTTGATTTAAAATTTCAAATAAATTGGCAGGTAATTTACCCGAAGCAACTATCGTACAATTTTGATAGTGATAAAATTGTTGAAAAAATGCTTTTACCTTTTCAATATCTAGTTTTTCAAAATCAGCTGGTTTTACATCTCTACCATACGGATGTTGCTCGCCAAAAATAAGTTCAGCAAATCGGCGACGAGCTATCACCCCTACTTTCTCCGAATTTACCAAATGTTTTTGTTTCTTATTAGACAAATAAATATCAAACTCATCTTTCGGAAATGTTGGATGCTTAATAATATCTTCTACATAAGACAAACTTTTATCAAGATACTTGTTTAAACTAAACAAAGCTAAAGTTGAGAAATCTTGTTCAACCGCACATTCAAAAAACGAACCTAAAAAATCAATATTATCGGATAGTTGGTTAGCAGTATAATTAACAGTACCTGTTTCTAATAAATTATTAGTTGCCGATGCTAATAATGGCTGATTTTGATAATACATACCAGCTTTAAATAAAAACTCAATTTTAGTTAACTCTTGTGAGCCAGCATCAATACTATACAACTCAATTCCATTATCTAATTTTTGTAACTTGGCTTGTTGTACATCAATATGATGTATTGTTTTAAACTCGGGAGCCTTTACTCTGTCTAATTCCATGTTGTAAAGTTAAGTAAATACACTAAATTGGAGTGAAATAATTCTTTATTTCTTACTATAAGATAAATAGAAGTTTACTTTAAAGCATCTTTCATTTTTAAAAGTTGCTCTTTAATCGATTTTAGTTTTTCAATCACTTCTACTTTTATGGCATCAGCCTCTTTTCCACCACCTTTCAGTTTATCTTTAGCGCCTTGTAAAGTGTAACCTTTTTCTTTAACGTAATGAAAAATTAACTTAAAATTCTCAATATCTTTTTTGGTAAATAAGCGATTTCCCTTCTTGTTTTTAGATGGTGATATTACATCAAATTCCTTTTCCCAAAAACGAATGAGTGAGGTGTTTACATCAAACATCTCTGCTACTTCGCCAATAGAATAAAATAATTTTTCGGTGTCTTTATCTTCTAAAATTGCCATCACTCAAATATAATAAAGAGGCTTTTTATTATATAAGTTGTTTTTCAACAAAACAGCATAAGCAATTAACAAAACTAAAGTAATTTACAAACTATACTCACGTTTACGTTTAAACAAAGCATCGTCTGGCATTAGGAATTTTAAATACACTTCAAAACCTCCCTGCATTTTACTTACTTGCTTGTAAGCTGATATATTCAAATCATATCCTAAACCAATAGCGTATTTACCCATATCTACGTTTATTTGTGGAATAACCGCATCTTTTACACGGTAGTAAACGCCAATATTAAAACTTGTTTCCGATTTTACACCAGTAACCTTGGTTGGATTTTTAAACCGATAACGAATGTGTGTTCCCACTGTTATCTCTGAGGCAGTTGCCTGACTTAAATAAATAACGCTTGGCAAAATAGCCACTTTTGTTCCTTTAATATCAATACGAGCTTGAATATTTCCTACAAAACGCATTGGAAGACGGTATTCCGATCCAGTTGAAAACTTCTGCACTGGGCGATTCAAATGATGTACTGCCGCTCCTATTTTCAAACTAAAAATGTCATCACGTAACATTTGAACCTTAGCTGATGAAAATTCATAATTTATACCTGCACCTACATCTGTAGCCATAAATGAGTGGTAAGTAGCAATTTCGCCAGTACCTAATGTATTATCAATCTCTTTACCATTGTATTGTGTACCAAATGTGAGCGAAGAGTAATTCGCCTTATTTTGATTAAATCCTACATACACTGCACCGCCTAATTTACTTTTATCACCTGTTTTAATAATACCATTTATGTGTAACTGACCTTGTGTAGTACCAATTTTAGCAGCACCTGCTGCATCATTAAATACAAACAAGCCAACGCCTAAATATCCTTTTCCCTTATCTTTTTTTAGGAGTGCCGCATCTACTGATACAGCCATTGTTTGATAAGCGTTACCCATAGCCATCCATTGATTACGATAATTTGCCACGGCTCTAAAATATCCATTCATAAAACCTGCATTAGCTGGATTTAACCACAACGGACATTCTTGAATTTGAGAAAAATGTATATCTTGAGCGAGTCCTAAAGACGATACAAACAATAAAATATATGCAACTTTTTTCATCTGTTTTTTTCCTTTTAAATGTTATCGAACTAAAGTTACATTTCCTTTTAATATTACCTCTTCGTTCACCGAATTTGTATATTTCAACATATAGGCATACACACCCGTTTGTGCAGGAGTTCCCTTAAAATTCCCGTCCCATCCTTTCATTGGATCAGTAGATGAATATACTTCTTGTCCCCAACGATTCCATATTGTAAAAGTCATATTTCGAATGAACTGAGCACCCATTGGAATAAACTCGTCATTTTTGCCATCACCATTAGGGCTAAAACCTGTAGGTAAAGCAACAGCCTTATCTTTTTCGCGGTAATACGCTACAATATTATCTGCTGAATTTAAGGTTATAGTAACTGTGTCGCTAGTGTTGCTTGGTATTGGAAGATGGTGTTGAAATTCCCAATGATCAAATACATACTTCGATGTATCTAACGTTTTTTGTTGAAACGACATTTTTACACCTCCATAGTACTTACCCGACCACAAAAAGTTATTTAACCATACGGTGTTTAATTTTACATCACCAGCACCAGCTGGCACAACATCTACAGTAATATCATGCGGACCAGTTACTTGATAGCAATCTACTATAACAGAGTCAATATATTTACAACGTGCTGTTATTTTTGCTTCAAGTGTATCCATATTTTTATTCCATTGTGCCATACTACCACCCCATTTTGCAATTTGACGTGGCATCTCAGGAGTTAAAATAGATTTATAATAATTAAAATGAGCTAAAATTTTTGAGCATGTTAAACTGGTATTAACTAAATCGGCATATCGGCTAATATACATTGATTTAAAATCCGGATTCGTTAATAGTTTCTCTAAAATATCAGGATGTCCCATATTTGGTCCTGCATTTTGAAACTCATTTGTATAATCACAAGGGCTAGCGTCCATATCTGTAGTTGGAATACCAGAAAAATTCTCTCCTAAATCATACACATTATCCATATCCCACATCCAATAACGCCATTTTTTCTTATTTCCTTGGGTAGCTCTACCTCTCCACCAAGCCGAATTCCAGTTAATGAAATCGGAGTTAACTAAATATGAATTGTAAATCATATAGTCAATTAAACTCTTAAAATTTAATTTACTTTCTACATAAGCATAATTAGCTACATTGGTCATAGAATTACCCATAATAAAATTATATAGATTCACCCAGCCCGTATCACTACCGTCTCTAATTTGTAAGCCTCCCCAGTAAGCCAAATTATCAATACTATCCTTCGGTTGATCATAATAATAATCTGTATAATCCGTATCAAAAGCTTCTCTTAGTTCATAAATACCCCAATAGGCTCCATTTTTAAATACGATAACAGGTTTTGTTCTTCTACCATCTAGTTCAAAATCATTCTTAAAAGCATACGATTGTACAAAAGCATCTCTCATATGACAGGCTTTATTAGGTTTATCTCCTATATAATTATCAGAGGCTGCTGCTTTTAAAATCACATGCTGAAATTCTTTTCTATTACTCGTATTCATTTGGGGATCAGTAAAGAATTGATAATTTAAGGCGTTATTATAGCCATAATCATCTTTCGTCTCAAAATCAATCCCTCTTTGGTCATAAGCCCAAGAATCATTCCCATGTTTATCTGATAACCCATAAGTTTCCGTAATAAAATTATTGTTCTCAAAATATTCAAAATGTGTTTTAGGGTTATTTTGAGTTCCATTTAAAAGTTGATCAAGAGAAGAACCACCGCTAATAGAAACTACACCATACTTGTTATTAATAGACTCATTAATAAAATAAGTATTTGTTTCCATAAAACTAGGTAAAATATTAGGATTACTACTTACCGCATACGCTCTAACAACCGAGGTAGCACTCACCGATATTTGAGTAGAAACATATTGAGTAGAACCTGTAGTTGGCTCTGATCCATCTGTAGTATAATAGATAGATATACTATTAGAAGGTGTAACACTTAATGCCACTAATTTTGTTCCACTATAAAACCCTGGAGCGACACTCATCACTGGTGTTGGAGCATACCCATCATAACCAGTACCGCTATTTGTAGCATTAGGTGTAGGGGCTGTAAACACTTTCCAAGTTGCGCTACCATCTGGCTGACGACCACGCGAATGAAGCGCTTGAGTTTTTCTTAACTGCAAAGAGTCTTGAATGGATGTTCCATTGGCAAGTATAACCCAATCGCCTTTACATTGTGTTAACTTAAAATTAGTGTGCATGTGCCCTGGCGCATCAGCAGACGAACCCTTTCCGCTACACCAAAATCTTAAAAAACCGCCAGCAGGAATTGTAGTTCCGGCAGGAATAATAAACTTTGAAATATTCGTTTGTTTATCACTTAAACTCCAGCCACCAATATTAGCAGTTGAACTACCAGCATTATACAACTCAATCCAATCGGGGGTGTTTCCCATGTTATCAGGAAAAGTAGTTCCGCCAGTTAATGCCGAGTTAGAAACAGAATACTAATTAATTTTTACTTGAGCAGTTATACTGCCAATTAAAATCAGGGAAAATACTGAGACGCGTATTTTTCGAATCATAAGGTTATATTTTTTGCAAGTATAAATATACGATATTTTACTCAATTTCTAAAAAATAAAAAAATGAGGTTTACTAATAGTTTTAAACTTATTAGTGCTAAAATGTAACTAAATTGTAAATTTGCACTTTGAAATTATGAGTGATAATATACAACATGAGTGTGGCGTTGCCCTAATTCGTTTATTAAAACCTTTAAGTTTTTATAAGGAAAAGTATGGTAGTAGTCGGTATGGTTTGCATAAAATGTACCAACTAATGGACAAAATGATTAATAGAGGGCAAGACGGTGCAGGTGTTGCTACCATAAAATTAGATATGGAACCAGGAAAGCCATATATTGATAGGCTTCGTTCCGTACAACCAAAGGCCTCACAAGATATATTTTCACAAATTAATGATTTATACATTAATGCTAAAAGAAAAAATCCAGAGCATTATGATGATATAGAATGGCAAAAAAACAATATTCCCTTTATGGGCGAATTGATTTTGGGCCATTTGCGTTACGGAACCTATGGCGGTAACACTATTCAAAGTTGTCATCCATTTCGTCGCCAAAATAATTGGATGGCTCGCAACTTATTAGTAGCTGGAAATTTTAATTTAACTAATGTTGATGAACTATTTGGACACTTAGTAGAATTAGGACAACACCCCACTGTAAAGGCTGACACCGTTACTATTCTTGAAAAAATAGGTCATTTTTTAGATAAAGAAAATGAGAAACTATTTAGAACATATAAGGATCAAGGCTTAAATAATTACGAGATTTCTAAAAAAATTCAAGAAGAAATTGATATTGCCTCCATTTTAGTAGAAAGTAGTAAACGATGGGACGGTGGTTACGTGATGGCAGGCATGATTGGACATGGTGATGCGTTTGTATTAAGAGATCCGAATGGAATAAGACCAGCCTATGTTTACAAAGATGACGAAGTAATTGTAGTAGCAAGTGAGCGTTCAGTGATTCAAACTGTATTTAATGTAAGTATTGATTCAGTATCTGAATTAAAACCTGGGTGCGCCGCTATTATTAAGAAAAATGGTTCTTTTAATGAAACCCAAATTATTGAACCAGGTGAAAGAAAATCGTGCTCATTTGAACGTATATATTTTAGTAGAGGTAATGATGCCGATATATATAAGGAACGCCAATTATTAGGTCGTTATTTAGTACCTCAAGTATTAAAGGCTATTGATTATGATTTTGAAAACACCGTATTTAGTTACATACCTAATACCGCAGAGATTGCTTTTGGTGGCTTAGTGGAGGGGATTGATGAACATATCAATAAACAAAAAGCAATTGAGATTTTAAAACTAGGAACAAATGTATCTGAACCTACTTTAAGTCAAATATTAAGCAATCACCCACGCATTCATAAAGTAGTTTTAAAAGATGCTAAACAGCGTACCTTTATTACTGATGATGAAAACAGAAATGACCTCGTTAATTTAGTGTACGACATTACTTATGATACCGTAAAGAAAAATATTGACACCTTGGTGGTACTTGATGATAGTATTGTAAGAGGAACAACCTTAAAGCAAAGTATCTTAAGAATTTTAGATCGCTTAAATCCTAAGAAAATAGTTGTTGTTTCTTCTGCTCCACAAATTAGATATCCAGATTGTTATGGCATCGACATGGCTATTATTGGACGTTTTATTGCCTTTGAAGCAGCTGTTACCCTTATTAAGGAATCTGGCAAGGAAGCTTTACTTCATAATTTATACGAAAAAGCAAAGGCTGAATTATTGAAACCAAAAGAAGAACAAATAAATGTGGTTCAAGAGATTTACAGAGCCTTTACTAATGAAGAAATATCACAAAAGATAGCAGAGTTATTAAAGCCAAAAGATTTAAAAGCTGACTTACAAATCATATATCAAACGATTGAAGGTTTGCATCAATCATGTCCTCAAAATTTAGGAGATTGGTATTTTACTGGAAATTACCCTACTCCTGGAGGTACCAAAGTATCTAATAAATCCTTTGTGAATTATATGGAAGGAAAAAAAGAAAGGGCTTATTAATTAATAAGCCAGTTTCTTGAGTTTTGCTTTTACAGTATCGTTAGGTTCTACTAATGGTAATCTCACATACGATTGTGTAAGTTTTTTTAGCGACAACACGTATTTTATGCCACCTGGGTTACCGTCGGCAAATAGTTGCTCTGTTATTTCCATTAATTTATAATGTAACTTTTGAGCCGTTTTAAAATCATGTATTAATGATGAACGAACCATATCACTAAAATCCTTAGGGTATGCATTAGCCACTACAGATATTACACCATCTGCACCACTAGCAATAAGTGGTAAGGTAATATTATCATCACCGCTTATAATTAAAAAATTATCTGGACGGTGCTTAATTATTTTCATACATTGCTCTATATTACCACTAGCTTCTTTGATTGCAATAATATTTTTAAACTCTTTTGCTAATCGAATGGTTGTATCCCATGCTATATTTGATGATGTACGCCCTGGTACATTATATAATATAATTGGTAGCGGACTTGCCTTAGCAATGGCTTTATAATGCTGATAAATTCCTTCTTGTGAAGGCTTATTATAATAAGGCGATACAGATAAAATAGCCATAAAATCGGATAAATCATCTTTCTTTAAGGTGTTTACAATCTCTGCCGTATTATTTCCACCAACTCCAAGTACTAATGGTAAGCGTTTCTTATTTACTTTAACAATGTGCTTTATTACTTGTTGTTTTTCTTCTTTTGATAAGGTAACTGATTCGCCTGTAGTTCCCATAACAACAATATACTCTACTCTACCTTTTATAAGATGTTCAACTAATTTTGTTAATGCGGGGTAATCAACCTCTCCCTTGCTTGTAAATGGTGTAACTATTGCCACACCTGTACCTGTAAAATTATATGCTTTCATTTATTATTTTGTTGTTTTAATCATGTTCAAATATACAATTACTTGTTGTAAGAAATCGGTAGGATTCATCATTTTTTCTGATTGAATTGACAAGTCAAAAATATGATTTTCAAAATTGGCAATCCTACAATGGCTCGGTAACAACTTGCTTATAGATAATGCTTGTATCTGTTCTTGCGTTCCTAAATTTATAAGTACATCAAATGTAGATTGAACGGATTGCAAAACCGAATCTTTTGGTAATTGAAAAATAGAGAATTGTTCTTTTGTAATAATGAGATGATTAAATTGAGGTTTTGGAGCCAATTCGGGTTTCCCATTATAAATCACAAATACGCTAACTTGTATGTTGTTCTTTTGACTAGTATTAATAAAATCAACTAAATGACTTAATTGATTATCAAAAGCAACAATAGCTATTTTTTTTATTTGAGTCCAATTTAAAAACCGTTTCTCAAGTATAGGAGCGTTTCTCTTAGAAAGAAGCAAAGATGCTATACTATTTAAAACGTGCATATTGAGTTAATGAATTTACGGTTAAATATTTCCTAAAAAAATGTTCACCTTATTGCATGAGCTTTTAGGTAACTCTATATCTTTTATACTTCTTTTTTAGATGCTTTAAGTGTATTTTGCAATAATGAAGCTATCGTCATTGGCCCTACTCCACCTGGTACAGGCGTAATGTAAGATGCCTTTTTAGATACCTCGTCAAATTTCACATCTCCAACAAGTTGATATCCTTTTGTCGTAGAATTATCGTCTATTCTATTAATACCTACATCTATTACTACGGCACCTTGTTTTACCATATCTGCTGTTACAAAATTAGGACGACCAATAGCTGCAATAATAATATCTGCTTGCAAAGTATGTTCCTTTAGGTTATTGGTTTTGCTGTGACATAAAGTAACAGTACAGTTTCCAAGATTGGTGTTTTTAGCCATTAAAATGCTCATGGGTGAACCCACAATATGGCTTCTACCAATTACAACACAATGTTTACCTTCGGTAGGTATTTGATAGCGTTCTAATAAATGAACTATACCATACGGCGTAGCACTAACATAAGTTGGTAAATTTAATACCAGTCGTCCTACATTTACAGGATGAAAGCCATCTACATCTTTGCTAGGTTTAATGGCTTCAATAATTTTTTGTTCGTTAATATGTTTTGGTAATGGTAACTGTACAATATACCCATCAATATCATCGTTTGAGTTTAACTCCTTAATTTTCTCCAATAATTTTTGCTCAGAAGTGTAAGCTTCCATTTTTATTAAAGTAGATTTAAATCCCACTCTATCGCAAGCCTTTACTTTGCTGGTTACATAGGTTTGCGAAGCGGGGTCATCACCTACTAAAATAGCTGCTAAATGAGGTTGTTTTTTTCCTTCAGAGATTAATTGTTTAACTTCTTTAGCTATTTCCTCTTGTAATTCGAGAGATGTCTTTTTTCCGTCTATCAGTATCATAATAAATTGGTATAAAGTTACGATTTTTTAGGAAAGGGAATTAAAAAAACTATTTATCCTTTTCTTCATCATCATCTTTATATTTATCATAATCCAATTTATTACCCCAAAAATTCATTTGTTGTTTTATCCATATTTTTCTACTAGAAATATAAGGACTAGGAGGATTTGCTTTAAATTTTAATGGATTTGGAAGAATGGCGGCTATGGCAGCCGCTTCGTCTTTAGTTAACTTCTTAGCCGATTTTTTAAACCAATATTGAGCTGCTGCCTCAGCACCATATATGCCTTTACCCATTTCAATACTATTCAAATACACTTCCATAATGCGCTCTTTACTCCAAAAAGTTTCAATCAGTAAGGTAAACCATAGCTCTAGGGCTTTTCTAAAATAACTACGCCCTTGCCACAAAAACACATTTTTAGCTGTTTGTTGTGTAATGGTACTGCCGCCTCTTAATCGTTTTCCTTTTTCATTTTCTTTCATCGCTTTTTGTATAGCCCCCCAATCTACCCCAAAATGTTTCAAATAATTTTGGTCTTCGCTACACACAACGGCTAATTGTAGTTTTGTCGAAATTTCATCTAAAGAAACCCAATCGTGTTTCATAACCACGCCATTCCCCTCGCCCACATTCTCTATGCTACGTATTATCATTAAGGGCGTTATTGGAACTGGTAGCCATCGGTACAAAATAACCGACACTATCGAAATTAAAATAAATGCGAGTATTGATTTCCAGATAATCCTCCAAAGTTTTGCAAGTAGTTTCATAATCTTTACTGAACTGTATAATAATCACAATTCTTTTTAAATGTATTTTCTGTTTTTAAAACTAATACTATATATAATAGCATGTTTGCAATGGATTACTATTTTAACAACAATATGCTTTTAATAATAATTGTTTAAGTTCAGGTTTTTCAACAAAGCATCTAAAAGTCTTACTGCATTATCTTTTTCAATAAAATCTTCGAGGATTTTAAACCCAGATTGTGCATTAGAAATTAGTAGTGAGAGTTAAAAGCTCAATAAAATATGAACTTTTGCGAATGAAGCGTAGCCACTGCTACGGTGAAAGAGAAAAAGTTGCGAAGCTTCATATTTTGCAGGGTTTTTAGCTCGTAATAGAATTGCTAATGCATAATTTGGGTTAAACTCAATCTCTGTAAGACATTTAGGAGTTATAATTGATATCCACAAAGATATTAGTAGTTTATTTTTTATTTGTGATTTTATTTCATAAATAACAAAAAGCTTGTGTTAAGGATTTGAGTTTTTTCACAGGCTGGTGTTAGCGGACTTGCTAAAAGTCCTTCAACAATAAATACAAACTATCGACAATACATTTATCTAGTTTGAAGCAACAACCATTTTTCAAAAATTTTCAATCCCTTTTTGCTTAAATATGGCTGTAATAGTTTATTGACAATTAATACAAATTCAGACTTTTTATAATCTTTAGGTTCAACTGTTTGAAAGTAAGTTACTCTTACACTATAACTCAAAAATATAATATATTCTAAATCAATATGCGTGACTCTTTTATCAAAATATCCTTGTTCTTTTATTTGAAATAAAATGGACATCCACTTTACTTTTCTCTCATAGTTTAAGCTGTCTATTTTCTTTTGTATTTCCTTAAAGTTTCTTTTGATTTCTAAGTAATCAACCATAAAGAAGAGATATTTCACCGAGATTGAATAATTGTACTCAGGCAAATTGAGTAAGTAAAGGAAAATGTTTT
>CAUJCR010000052.1 GCA_963169355.1 Bacteroidota bacterium
GATTTTTCGACTTTCCGCAAATACTCGTTTATGATGAAGGTACAAGAACTTCGCGCACTGCCAAATCAAAAAATTGTGACAAAGTCCAACCATGGGCTTGTGCTTGTTGTGGAATGATACTCGCCTCAGATAATCCGGGCACTGTATTGACTTCTATCAAATGAAAGGTCTCGCCTATCAATATATAATCTATTCTGACGAAGCCGGAGCAATTTAATTCCTGATAAATAGTGGCGGTCAACTGTTGCGCCTGTTGAGTCAGTTCGGCGCTGATGTTAGCCGGGGTGACCTCCTTTGAGGCGCCTTCATATTTGGCTTCAAAGTCGAAGAACTCATTTTCCGGAATGATTTCTGTCACAGGCAAGACGACGATTTCACCATTGACACGCATGACGCCATTGCCAAATTCTCTACCTGCCATCATCGCTTCCACTATGATATTCTCATCAAATTGAAAGGCATATTCTATAGCCGGCAATAGTTCTTCTCTGGTTTTTACTTTGCGGACGCCGAAGCTGGATCCATGTGCATTGGGTTTGACAAAGACCGGCAATCCCAACCGGCTGATGATGTCTTCCATGTCTAACCCTTCAAAAAAGGCCTTCCTGGTAATATATACTTCTTGAGCCATGGACACCAGACCCTTAAGGGCTCTTTTTGTCAAAGATTTATTCATAGTAAGGCCGGAGACAAAGCCATTGCAACAGGTGTATGGAATGCCTAAAATGTCGAAGTATCCTTGTATGACGCCGTTCTCCATAGGAGCGCCGTGAATAGCGCAGAATACAGCTTCTGGACGCCATTTAGAACCATCAAAGTCTAAGGAAAAGTCATTTTTATCAATAGACTGACCGGTTATTATATCCGTCCATCTATCCCTTTTAATATCTATGAGCCTTGCATCATATCTGTCTTCGTGGAGATAACGGTGCACAACCTTGGCACTTTTTTCAGATACAACCCTTTCTTCCGTGTCTCCACCGGATAGAATAGCAATTTTAATGCGATCAGACATGATAAATATATTTAATGTGTAAATTTAGTTATTTATTGGGATTTAGTTGGCAATTTTACGTTATTCAAACAATATTTTAATTTTAAAAATAGATAATCAAATACCGATTTGACTTTTAATATAGACCAATTGATGGAAAAGATATATTGGTCTATTTTACTTTTACAATTCGTATAGCATAAACCCGAATTGAGCTGTAAAGGTTTTGAAAAACCGTATAGTGCTGAGCACGAATCGTACATCGATTCTGCTTTGTCTAAAACGGAATGTGGGTTAAATATAGAAAAAGGAGGAAATTCGAATGAAAAAAGTTGTTATTCAACTATAATAAAGCCTGCCCAATAATACGGTTCATATTTCTTTAAGCGCATAGTTTTCTGAGCTTCATGTAATGCCTTCCTTGGACAAAGTTTTCTTATTAGAAGGTTGTTATAAAAAAGAGTAATGAGTTCCATGGTCTGATAATCGGGTACTTGCCAAAGGGTCATGATGATTTTATTCACACCGGCAATTTTGAAAGCTCTACCTAAACCATAAACTCCCTCTGTCGAATGAATATCCCCAAGACCGGTATTACAAGCGGATAATACTATTAGTTCTGTATTATTTAGATTAAGTTGCATGATCTCTTTAGCGGACAGAATGCCATCATCCGCACTATTGGATGAGGTATTATAGGATATATTATTGTTGACACCACTGAGTATCAAACCGCAATTTGGCGAATCAAAATAAGTGGATTTAACATCAAACCCACAGTCACATATTTTCTTATTCTCTTCTTGATATTGTCTAATAAAATAACCATGCGTTGAAAAGTGGATTATTTGCGGTGAAATTGCTGTTTTATATACATATTTATATTTTTTTAAGTATTGCTCTAAGGCATTATTTTGGGAGAGCTCTTTTACGAAGTAATTGGATTGGATTAAGCTTTTGGTAATAGACTTGATTTCTTCAGCTGAGTATATCAATGGCTTCCATTTCGGTGAATTTTTAGAAGATGAGGATACTTTTTTAAAAGTAGGAGTGTTGCCGTGTATTTTATTATTTGATTTTTTTACTCTATCCAATGTAGAATTAAAACAAATATTACCGATGACTAATGCTTCTTTCGGCTGTGTTTCAGTGTTAGGCTTTTGCTTTATTTTCAGGACATCTCTAGTGGAGTTCAATACAACGATATCAAATACATCGTTAGCTGTATTTTTATTGTCAATCATTAAGGCATTAATATTTACTTTGTGTAAGTTGTTATCAAGGCAGATATATAATGTCGTAATACCTTTTAAATGTGGCAGGAGTGTTTTCCACAATAATGAGGATAATTCATTGTTTTGATATAATGAATTTATGCTTTGGAAGTCGGGTTTATCCACAGCACCAAGAAGAAATGAACATAGTTGATTTGATTGAAAAGTAATAAATTCAGGAAATGTGTCATTCTTCTTTAATATCAATGCGCCATAAGTAGGGCAAACAGAATCGATGTTTACCTTATAATTAAAAAAAACAAATTCAATACATGCTTCTTTATCCGTTAAATTAGATTTAATGTCTTGTATTGAAATGGGTTTAATATCAGTTGAAAAATACCTTGAAGTTCGATTAAGCTCTTTTTCCAGTTCGTTTATCTGTTCACTTCTATCAATCTGTCTATATTCAAGGCTGTCTAACGCTAATTCTTTATTGAGATTTTTAGAATTTAGTTCAGCAATGGTTTTATAATTTTCCTTAAGCGAGTCATTCGTTTGAATCAGGCGGTGAATTCTCATAATTGAATTAGAAACGAATCCATTCAAAAACAACCGGCTATTGTATGCCAAAGTAGAAAGGTTGCTTTTTTCATTTTCTTTTAGAGAAGAGAATAAGATGTCAAGATAATAGGAGGCGTCATTAATAAATACTTCAAGCTCCTGAAAGGACATAAAATATTTGGCATCATTGATTTCATTAAAATAGATTTCCAATGATTTTAACAGATATTCATTATTGTTGTTTGACATATCTTTATCAAGAAAGAACTCCACCTGTGCCAGCATTTTAAGTATCGATTTATTGTCTTTTTGATCCGAACCAAAACTTTTATTTATAGATTCAAGGGACTGTAATAAGTATTTTTTTGCTTTCTTAAGATTGCCTTCTTTAAAATATACTTGACTCAGCGAAAATGCGATATATCTTTTTTTCTTATTTCCCAGACTAGGTTCTCTGGCGAGTAAAGAGTCACACAAATGTAGGTAGGGTAAAGCCTCTGTCAATTGATCCCTGTCGATGAGGAAATTAGCAAAGTAATACAATGTATTTCCATATTCGTATGTAAAGTTATAATAGGCAGGTAGTGAGTTGAAAGTAGTGAAAACCGACTGAAAGGCCACTTTAGCCTGATTGTATTCATTTAAATAATAGTATGCATTGGCAAGATTGACTTTGGGGTTTATGGAATTAATATGATTTGTTCCCAAAAGTGAATCAGTGCGATATATTCGAATAAGTGATATTTTTTTTAGTTCATGATAATAGTCTATTGTTTTATAAAAGTCAGCCATCTGTATCAACAGATCACTATACTCATTTGTGTAGATGCCATTATTTTCATATTCAAACTGTCGTTTTGATGCCATAAAGCAAGAGTCAGCCTGAGCCAATTGGTTATAATACTGGTGTAAATAACCTTTGAAGAAAAGAAAGTAGGCAGGGTAAAATTGATTTCTTAAGTTATGTATAGTATTAAAATGGACAATTTCTGTCAATAAGGTTAAAGATTCTTGATACTTGCCCGCTGTATATAATGCATCATTATAATAATCTATTAATTTCCAATATAATTGAATATCTTCTTTTGGCGTAAACCCATTTTTGTAATTTAAATAGCATATTTGGAGTTCTTTTATAAAAGTATTGGTAAATGATACCGTATCTAACTCAATCGTTGAGTTTATTACTGCTCTGATAAAATGTGTATCTCTGTCTCCATACTTTTTTTCATTTAAAGAAACATAAATCTTTAAATTTTCAACCATTGAATCAACATTCCCTTCTTTTTTGAAATTTGTGGCTTTTCGGAAATAATGATGAATGAAAATGGGTGAACCTCCCGTTTCATTCGAAATAGGTTTATGAGATAGATCCTTTGTATTATCTAAATGTTCGAGATATATGTCATTATTCTTATGATTTGCGTTTGGGCTTAAATTCTGGTTCCAAAAAGCAGAATCATTTTGAGAAAACATTAAAATACTGCAACATAAGGTCAGAATGAGTAACCAGGATATTTTTTTTATTATTCGTTTCATATCAACTCAATTTTGAATTGAAGAATTTTACTCGAATGCTGAAATCGAGGTTTTTCAAAACCGAAGATTTCCGATTATGAGGGACAACCTGATGTGCAAACCGTTTCAATGCTTCGTTAAACCATTGATTACGAGGCGCAAATCGATTTACCAACAGTTGAATACAACTTATAGCAACTTGAAAGTAAATAATGTAATGCCAAATTTAACCCATAAAATAATGACGGACAATATAACTTTAGTTAGGGGTAGGTATGTTGAAGGAATGGCATTGCTATGAAGAATGATTAGTGGGTTAGTGATAATATTCCCACTGGAATTATTCAATAAGAGAGCTCCCTTGCCCTACAATTGATTCATGATCATCTTAGACTTTGTATAATATGGATGTCTTGAGTCTTTGACTATTTTAGAAAATATATCTTTTGCCTCTGTTGTCTTTCCTAACTTAAGTAACATCAATGCTTCATAAAATGCTGCTTCTTTCTTATATCTGGAGTTATTGTCCTGAACTACTACATCGAATATATTTTTTGCTTTGGTGTATTGATGATTTGCGGCTAAGGCATTGGCATATAAAAACAGGAGATTGCTGTTTGCTTTCTGACTGTTTGATAATAATTTGAAATTCTTGATAGCGGCTGTGTAGTTTTTTTGCCAGTATGATTCCATAAAAATGAGGAAAGGATCTTGTTCATTCTCGCCCCTTGTTCCGGGATATAATGATGGATTATAATATGGTGTGAAATTCATTGCATACAGTTCATCCGCATTTTCTTTGTAGATATGCTCAATGAGACTATCATTTTGAGTCAAAGTAATATCCGTTTCTTTTTCCGGTACTGAAGTGCCGGATTCCAATTGTTTTTGAGAGGATAATTTAGTATTAAGGGGCAAATTGGGATTTGTAACATTCGTATCTTTTTCCGGTACTGAAAGTATATTGGATGCCATTGGTTTTTGAGGGAATATTTTAGAATTAATGGGTATGTTGGTATCACTTTTTGTAACATTCCTCAACCAAAAGCAAAAAACTACTAATAGAGCTAAAAGACCGACAAAAAGTATTCGATTTCTCGATTTTATTTTGACGTCGGACTGTTTGCCGGCAATATTTAATTTTTGTTTAAGCTCCATTCTACCTGCAATGTCTATAGAGTCGAAAGCCTGTCGATAACTTTCAAATTCATTTTTGAGATCCTCATCATGTGCCATGGCTTCAAATAAGGAATCTCTTTCCTTTGCATCTAATTCTCCGGCAAAATATTGCAAAATCACGTCACTTTTATTTTCTGACATCTTTATTTGAATTAGCATTAATAATATCCTTCAATCGACTCAAACAGCGACTTATGGATGCACTGACCACATTGTTGTTCTTCATGCCAAGCTCTACTTTAATATTGTCTATAGTATTTCCCATATAAAATCTACTTATTAGTATTTTTTTACATTCACCACCCAATAGTTCCAACGCAGTAACGACAGAGGCCTCATTATTAAGTTTAATTTCAAAGTCATCCATCAAAACATCTTCCTCTTCGGGGAACATTTCAGTATAAGTAGTTCTTTTGGCTTTTTTATGATTGTTTAGTAAAATAATCTTTCCAATTGAAAATAAATAAGTACTCAATTTACTCTTTAATATCAAAAGCCTTCCATTCTTAACATTTTCAAAAAAAATAAGTATGGTTTCTTGCCAAACATCCTCTAAATCCTGATTATTGACGTTAAATCTTTGTTGTGCCCAACTGAAGAATTTTTTCCTGTTTTGTAAA
>CAUJCR010000053.1 GCA_963169355.1 Bacteroidota bacterium
AAATCCCTGCAAAATATGAAGCTTCGCAACTTTTTCTCTTTCACCGTAGCAGTGGCTACGCTTCATTCGTAAAAGTTCATATTTTATTGGGCTTTTAACTCTCACTACTAATTTCTAATGCACAATCTGGGTTAAAAAAAAGAAGTATTACACAATAAAAATAGTCCTTAAATATAAGCGCTAACTCAACTTAGTACATACTAAGAAATAAAATAAAGAAACGATAGTTTTTAATTGTTTTTAGCAGGTAACACCATTAAAAACTCAGGAATAGTAACTTTAAATTCCGATTGGTCAATTAATTTTTTCATGGTATAAAAGCCACTCATTTTACCAATCTCAGTACTAAAATTACAGCCACTATTATACGTATAAGTTTCGCCAGGTTCTAACGATGGGGTTTCGCCCACAACACCATCTCCATTCACTACCCGTTTTTCGCCAAAGGCATCGGTAATGTCCCAATGACGCTTAAGTAATTTTACAGTAAAATCGCTTTTATTAGTAATGGTTACTTCATATACAAAAAAATAGTATTGATTTTTAGGATCAGACTGATGAGGATAATAATGTGTTACCACCGAAATTTGTATGCCATGGGTAATTATTGAGTTCATAAACCTGAAAAACTTACCGAAATATACATCAAAAATCTGAGGTTTCAAAACTCTAAAAAATATTTAACAAATTAATAATCAATAAGTTAAAATAAATATTTATTTCCGTTTTATACAATACCATAGCTAAAAATGTTGTATATTTGTAGCCCAATTTTTAATCAGGGTAAAAGTTGGCAAAACATAAAATATAATCCGCTCTGGTAGCCCTGAAATACCAGATACAATTAAAAAAAAACAAAATGGCAGAAAAAAATGCCCAAGTTGGGAATCCAGATTTTGACTGGAATTCTATTGGAAAGAAAAGTGGTAGTTATTCAGAAGAAGAACGTACTAAGTTAGACGAGATGTATGGTAAATCATTAAGCACTATTGCTGATGCACAAACTGTACAAGGAACTGTAGTTTCTAAAAATGCTCGTGAAGTAGTTGTAAATATTGGCTACAAATCTGATGGTGTAGTTTCATTATCAGAATTTCGTTATAACCCAGATTTAAAAATTGGCGATAGCGTTGAAGTATTTATTGAAAAAGCAGAAGATACTCATGGACAATTAGTTTTATCTCACAAAAAAGCTCGTGCTGGTAAATCTTGGGATAGAGTTAATGAAGCACTTAATGCTGATGAAATTATTAAAGGTTTTGTGAAGTGCCGTACTAAAGGTGGATTAATTGTAGATGTATTTGGTATTGAGGCTTTCTTACCAGGTTCGCAAATTGATGTAAAACCTATTCGTGATTACGATGTGTACGTTGGTAAAACCATGGAATTTAAAGTGGTTAAAATTAACAACGAATTTAAAAATGTGGTAGTTTCTCACAAAGCATTAATTGAAGCTGAAATTGAATCTCAAAAACGTGATATCATTTCTAAATTAGAAAAAGGACAAGTATTAGAAGGTGTTGTTAAAAACATTACTTCTTACGGTGTGTTTATTGATTTAGGTGGTGTTGATGGTTTAATTCATATTACCGACTTATCATGGGGTCGTATCAATCATCCAGAAGAAATTGTAAAATTAGACGAGAAAATTAACGTAGTAATTTTAGATTTTGATGATGATAAAAAACGTATTGCTTTAGGCTTAAAACAATTATCGGCTCATCCTTGGGATGCTTTAAACGCTGATATTAAAGTGGGCGATAAAGTAAAAGGTAAAGTAGTTGTATTAGCCGATTATGGTGCATTTGTTGAAATTGCTCCAGGCGTAGAAGGATTAATTCATGTATCAGAAATGAGTTGGTCGCAACACTTACGTTCAGCTCAAGAGTTCTTAAAAGTTGGAGACGAAGTAGAAGCTGTAGTTTTAACTTTAGACAGAGAAGAGCGTAAAATGAGTTTAGGTGTTAAACAATTAACGCCTGATCCTTGGAATATGATTATTGACAAATACGCTAAAGGCACTAAACACACTGGTACTGTGCGTAACTTTACTAATTTTGGTGTGTTTGTTGAGTTAGAAGAAGGTGTAGATGGATTAGTTCATATTTCTGATTTATCTTGGAGTAAGAAAATTAAACACCCATCTGAGTTCTGTAAAATTGGCGACAAATTAGAGGTGGTAGTATTAGAAATAGATGGCGAAAACCGTCGTTTATCGTTAGGCCACAAACAATTAGAAGAAAATCCATGGGATGTATTTGAAACTGTATTTACTTTAGATTCAGTACACCAAGGAACTGTTATTTCAGTAAACGATAAAGGTGCTACTATTGGTTTAACGTATGGTGTAGAAGGTTTCTGTCCTGCACGTCATTTAGTTAAAGCAGATGGTTCATCAGTAAAAGCTGAAGAAGTAGCAGACTTTAAAGTAATTGAATTTAGCAAAGACGCTAAGCGTATTGTAGTTTCTCATGCTCGTTTACACGAAGAAGTAAAAGAAGAAGCTAAAAAAGCTGAGAAAGCAAGCAAAGCGGCTGATGCTGAAGAAGCTAAGAAAGCTGTAAAAAGAGTAAAAGATAGCCAAGAGAAAACAACTTTAGGTGATATTTCGGCGTTATCTGCTCTTAAAGATAAAATGGAAGGAAAATAATTTAACTTTCATTGAACACAATCATAAGGTACGAGTTGCCTAATGAGAAAAACTAAAAACACGCCATGGTTTTTAGTTTTTAAGAACCAAAGCCCTTTCAGGAAACTGAAGGGGCTTTTGGTTTTATTAGTATATTGCTTAACTTAGTAAGGTGAAAGAAGCTAACCAAATTATAACTGATTTAAAACGTCGCCTCTTTAAACCCATTTATTTTTTGTGTGGCGAAGAAGCTTATTACATTGATTTAATTAGTAATTATATTGAACACAATGTACTTGATGAAAGTGAACGAGAATTTAATCAAACTATTTTATACGGTAAAGATGTTGATTTAAACACCATTATTTCAGCAGCTAAACGTTTTCCGATGATGAGCGAATACCAAGTGGTAATTGTAAAAGAAGCTCAAAATATTAGAGAACTAAACAAAAGTGCTGCTTCCGATGATGATGACAGCGTAAGCACAAGTAAATCATCTAATGCTACTACCTCATTTATATCTTATTTACAAAACCCGCAAAGTTCTACCATTCTAGTGTTTTGTTATAAATACAAATCGTTAGATAAACGCGGTTCTATTTTTAAAACAATACAAAAGAAAAATCATGTATTCTTAAATTCCGAAAAAATATATGATGATAAAGTACCTGGCTGGATAACTAATTATATAGCTGAAAAAAAATATAAACTAGCACCCAATGTGGCTAATATTATTGCCGAATCGTTAGGTAATGATTTATCAAAGGTGGCCAATGAGATAGAGAAATTATTTATTAACCTAAAAGAAGGTGATGAAATAACCTTACAATTAGTACAAGATAATATTGGAATAAGCAAAGACTTTAATGTATTTGAATTACAAAAAGCACTCACCGATAAAAACGTATTAAAAGCTAATCAAATTATTAATTACTTTGCTGCTAACGAAAAAGAACATCCCGCAGTTATGGTATTAAGTTCACTTTATGGCTATTTCACTAAAACATTACAATACCACTTTGCACCCGATAAATCAAAAACAGCTGTAGCTGCAGCTTTGGGAGTTAATCCTTACTTTGTAGATGGCATTGCTGCATCTGCTAGAAGCTATAATACTGCTAAGCTTAAAGCCATATTTGGCTACCTTAGAGAATACGATTTAAAAACAAAAGGCGTTGATAATTCTGGTGTAAACAATGGCGAATTAATGAAAGAATTGGTATTTAAAATTTTGCATTAAACTAAAACCAACTAAACCTATCATTTAAGCGAAAGAATGATTTAGCCTTCTGACCATAAGGCATCCTAATTCGTACACCACCTGTGTAACACACATCCATTATGTTAAATGCTTTTTCTTGTTTACCAACTCGCATACGATAATCAATAAACAAGCCTACAACACCAAAATTATGTTCCATTCCTGTTCCAATATTAAAACCCAACCATTGATTTTTAACAATCGAGTTTACCTGATAGTATTCTCTTAAATTCAAGTAATCAGACTCGCCAGTGAAATAACCTTTATAAGTATTATAACTCAAGCCAAAAAAAGGATAAAGCAACGTTTTTTTATTAGGAAATCGAGCAATAATTTCTAAGTTACTTTCTAATGTGTTGGCTTTTACATCTAACCAAGTGGGCTTAATATTGATAGGTTGAAAGCGAGTGTATAATGCAGAAACTCTGACAAAATCATTTACTTCATAAGTTAATCCTCCACAATAACCAGGTTCATTATTTTTATCTTTTATATTTCTTGCTAAATAGATAACACTAATATTACAACCTAATTTTGCACTGAGTTTTAAATATTGAGTTTCCTTTGGTTTGATTGCTATTTTGGCATGAGCAGTTGAACTCGACACAGCTCTTGTTTGCGCATTTAGACATGTGCTTAATAAAATTAAACACACAAGCATTATATTATTCAACCATTGAGTCATCATGCTTAAAATTAACTATTAAAATCTATACAAAAGTTACCACTTGATAATTGGTTGTAATAACACTATAAGTGGTAAGATTTATCTAATAACTGCATTTAATTTTTCTGTGTACGACTTCATTAACTTTTGCATTACTTGTTCTATTTGTTTATCAGTTAAAGTAGCCTCGTCATCTTGCATCGTAAAACTAACGGCATAAGATTTTTTATTAGCCTCTAATTTATCGCCTACATAAATATCAAATAGGTTAACATGCTTTAATAATTTACGTTCTGTATTAAAAGCTAATTCTTCTACTTCTTTATATGTTACCGATTTATCTAACAATAATGCTAAGTCTCTTTGTACAGAAGGGAACTTAGGAATCTCTGTATATTCTAATTTAGTTTTACCTACTAAACTTAATATGTTATCCCAATTAAAATCTGCATAATAGACTTCTGATTGAATATCGAATTTCTTAGTTATCTGTTTTGAAACTAAGCCCACAGAAACTAAGTTTTTGTTTTTTTGTAAATACTCAAGTCCATAAGCATAATGAGTATTATTTAACTCTGTAGTTTTTGACTTAATATTTAATTTTTTGAGAACCAGTTCAACACAAGCTTTTATAAAAGCAAAATCTATTTTTTGATTTTGACCATACGGATTTTCAGGATATTTCTGTCCAGTAGCAAATAAGGTTAAATGTTTTTGCTCAGTATATTTAAAATTAGGATTATCTGTTACGTGATACGTTTTCCCAAATTCAAATAATTTTAAATGCTGTTGTTTACGATTGATATTATAAGCTAAGGCTTCTAATCCAGTAAACAACATTGATTGACGCATAACATTCAAATCGGCACTTAATGGATTTATCAACTTAACCAATGTTGCATCCGGCGAATAGTATGCTTCTTTTGTTAAAGATAGCCCCATCATTTCATTAAATCCATTAGAGGCTAAGATATTTGCAATACTATTTTCGGTAGCGGTAGCAATTTCTCTATCATTAAAATTAGCTGTAAACTTAATTTGCGCACTTTCTTCAACCTGATTATATCCATAAATTCTCATCACCTCCTCTATCACATCGGCCTCGCGTGTTACATCTGTTTTATATTGTGGGACAGACAGAAGTAAACTATCATTCCCTTCATTTATAATTTGAATACCTAAAGAAAGAATAATTTGTTTTATAATCTGCTTATCTATTGCTTTTCCTATCAAGGCCTGACAATTACAATATGAAAATGCTACCTGAAATGGCTCTAATTTTTGAGGATAAACATCTACAATATCCATACTTAAAACACCACCAGCATTTTCAAATATTAATGCAGCGGCACGTTTCAAGGCATTTATCGTCATTTCAGGATCAGTACCTCTTTCAAAACGAAAACTACTATCTGTTTTTAATCCATGAGACTTTGCTGTTTTACGAATATAAGCCGGATTAAAGTAAGCCGATTCTAAGAAAATTGAAGTGGTAGTTTCTGTTACGCCACTATCTAATCCACCAAAAACACCTGCTATACACATAGGCTCTTTTTCATTGCATATCATTAAATCATTGGCTTGCAAAGTTCTTTGTGTTCCATCTAAAGTTGTAAAAGATTGATTTGCCAAACCAGATTTAACGATGATTTTATGCCCTGTTACTTTCTCTAAATCAAAGGCATGTAACGGTTGCCCTAAATCATGTAACACAAAATTGGTAATATCTACAATATTATTAATTGGTCTTTGACCAATGGCTAATAAATAATTCTTCAACCAATCTGGCGAAGGCTTTACTGTAATACCTGAAATTACAAGTCCACTATAACGCTTACAAGCCTCAATATTCTCAACCTGTATTTCTACTTTACTTATGTTACTAGCATCAGGTAACTCAAATACATTATGTAATTTAGCCTCAAACTCGGTTGTATTGAGTTTACAATTTAATATAGCCGCTAAATCGCGAGCAACACCAAAATGCGATGCCGCATCAGCACGATTAGGAGTCAATCCTATTTCAAAAACCACATCTTTTTCTATCTTAAATACATTGGCAGCTGGGGTGCCTACCACAGTGTCGTTAGGTAATATCATAATACCATCATGGCTTTCTCCTAAGCCTATTTCATCTTCTGCGCAAATCATTCCCTCACTCACCACTCCTCTAATTTTTGATTTTTTAATTTCAAAAGCTTCGCCCTTTGTAGGGTAAAGTGTTGTACCTATTGTTGCCACTAGTACTTTTTGACCAGCCGCTACATTTGGAGCACCACACACAATATTTAATAAATCTGCCGTGCCAATATTAACCTTGGTAATGCTTAATTTATCTGCATCAGGATGTTTTTCTTTTTCTACAACTTCGCCTACAACAATGCCATTTAAACTCCCTTTTATAGTTTCAAATTCCTCAACACCTTCTACTTCTAAACCCGATGAGGTTAAATATTCAGCAACTTCTTGAGGAGTGATATTTATTTGAATGAGTGTTTTTAACCAGTTATATGAAATTTTCATTTGTTCAATTCTATTTGTTTAAATATAGTATATAAAGAACACAAATGTACAAAAAAGGATGGTTTTTGACTTGAAAATCTAAGATTATAACATGCAAAAATTGAGTTTAAACACGTATCTTTAGCCAGTGGCAGAAATTGGAAAACAAATAGATACAGCAGCACTTCATTTAAAGCAAAATAATCTCGTAGCTATTCCCACCGAAACGGTTTATGGTTTAGCTGCTAATGCTCTTAATCCAATAGCGGTAGCTAAAATTTTTGAAGCTAAAAATCGCCCTACGTTCGATCCGCTTATAGTACATACACATTCATTACAACAAGTTAAAACATTTACAACTTCTATACATCCGCTTTTGCATCAATTAGCACTTAAATTTTGGCCAGGTCCTTTAACCTTATTATTACCTAAAAATGAACTAATACCTGCTTTGGTTACCTCTGGATTAGATAGAGTTGGCGTAAGAATTCCAAAGCATCCATTAACTTTAGAGTTATTATCAAAGTTAGATTTTCCGCTTGCTGCGCCAAGTGCTAATCCGTTTGGTTATATTAGTCCTACAAGTGCATTACATGTTGAAAAGCAATTAGGTAATAAAATCAGTTATATTTTAGATGGCGGTAGTTGTGATGTAGGAATTGAATCAACCATTGTAGGTGAAGAAAACGGTCAAATAATCATTTATCGTTTGGGAGGATTAGCCATTGAGGATATTGAAAAAGAAATTGGTACGGTACAAGTACAGATAAATCAATCTAGTAATCCAAAAGCACCAGGACAATTAAAAAGTCATTATGCCCCAAAAAAACCTGTTTATACTGGAAATATTCATACTTTATTACCACAATTTTTAAATAAAAAACTAGGTATCATTTTATTCGGAGAATCTATAAATCTACCAGAAACAGTTATTGTAAAAGATTTATCTCCAAGTCAAAATTATCAAGAAGCAGCAAGTAATTTATTTAAATATTTGAGAGAGCTTGATGAAGCAGCAATAGATGTTATAATAGCCACACAACTTCCCGAAATGTCATTAGGCATTGCTATAAACGACCGTTTAAGAAGAGCTTCTGCACCAATTTAACGTTATTTAGTCTAATATTTCATTTTAGGAATAATTTTTCATAAAACTTCATTAAATTTGGTAAGATTGAAAATATATGGATACTAACACGAAAAAAGTAGGGATTGCCTTACAAGGTGGAGGAGCTCATGGTGCATTCACATGGGGCGTTTTAGATAGATTATTAGAAGCCGATTATATTGTAGCCGATGCTATGTGTGGAACAAGTGCAGGAGCTGTAAATGCTGTAGTGTGTGCGTATGGCTTACATACAGGTGGTCCTAAAGTAGCTAAAGAACTACTGGAGAAATTTTGGCGCAAGGTTGCTCAAACGGGCACGTTTTTTCAACCTGGATTTATAGATCGATTTTTTAATGATGGCGATATTTATAATTCTCCAGGCTACATCATGTTTAATTACATGACTCAATTTATGTCGCCATATAATTTTAATCCGCTTAATTATAATCCGCTGCGAGATATTTTAACCGATTTAATTGATTTTAAAGAACTCCAATTATATAATCGTAAAAAATTATACATCTGTGCCACTAACGTTAAAACAAATCGTGCAAGAATATTTAGCAATAAAGAAATAACTGTTGATGCTGTGCTTGCATCTGCTTGCTTGCCCTTTTTATTTCAGGCGGTAGAAATTGATGGTGAGTATTTTTGGGATGGTGGTTACATGGGAAATCCTCCTATATTTCCATTAATAACCAATACTAACCTAAGAGATATTGTGTTAGTAAAAATCAACTCCGTTAATATTAATTCTGTTCCTACCACAGCAAGAGATATTGCTGATAGAGTAAACGAAATTTCATTTAATAGTAGTTTAATAAATGAAATGAAATTAATTCATTATCGAAATGAATTATTACGAAATGGTATCTTAAAAATTGATGATAAAGTAAATAGAGAAATATTTGTACATACCATATCAGGATATAGTGCACTAAGCCAACTTAGTTATAGTAGTAAGATGAACACCTCTTGGGATTTTTTATTAAGTTTAAAAGAAAAAGGAAGACAAACTGCCGAAAAATGGTTAGAAACAGACTATCAACTAGTTGGTGTAAAATCTACTTTTGATATTGAGGAACATTTCTTTGATAAATTGTAATTCCACCATTTTTTTTAATGAACTTTATTAAACATATCATTTATTGCTTTGGGCTTTATGTATTATGTTTTCAATCGTTAGCACAAGATTTTTACCCAACCGAAAATGGTTATATAAATACAATTTCTTTAACCGAGAAAAATCAATTATGTCCATTAAAGCCCTCAAGACCAGACTCTTCCATTAATCATTTTCAAAATTACTTTAACAGAAATACGAATGGTCATTTAGGATTACCTTCATCTCCAATTTATTTTAATCCAACAATCCATTCGTTAGGTTTTAGGGTGTTACAACACCGATATGAAAATGATTTTTTCAACCCACAACAAATAACTTATTACCAAACTAAAGGACCTTATGCTACACTAACTGGTATTGCAGGAAGTAAACAAGAACAAGTTTTTAAAATGTTGTTTTCAAATTCGTTTAAAAATAAACTTAATCTTACCCTTGCTTTTAACCGATACAGTGGTATTGGGTTCTATCAAAAACAGCAAAGCTTTACCAATAATTTTTATACAACTAGCAACTATAGTAGCACTAATAATAGGATAGGATATTATGCTTACTTTTTATTCAACAAAGTAAAACATCAAGAAAATGGTGGCTTAGCCAACGACACGCTTTTTTTAGAAAACATACGTGTAAATAAATTTTTACTCCCTATTCAGTTAAGTAACGCACGTAGAGAGTATCGCAATACAAGTTTTAATATTAATCCTTGGTTTCGATTAAATAAAAATGAAGATAGCACAACTGTTTTATCGCATATTTTAGACTACGATTTCAATTATTCAGGTACCTATACTAAATACAGTGATCCAAGTAGTGGAAGTTCCACTTTTTATCAAACTTATTACTTAGATACTACATCAACCAAAGACTCTACACATTGGCGTAGCTTACAAAATAGTTTAAATTATACCTTAAAAATTAACCCTTTAAATTCTAAACTAAAAGTTGGTTACCAACATGAAATTAATCAGTTATACCAATATTCAGATTCTATTTCAACAAATCAGTTTTTAAATGCGGGGCTTTATACTACTATACATCGCTATACTGGTTTTTTAAGAGCTTCATATATTTTTAATGGTGCTAATAGTAATGATTATCAATTAGAATTTAACAATGTACTTCAGTTTCAAATTCCAAAAATAAAAACGCCTTTATATCTAAATCTTAACTTACTTTTAGAAAAACGACATGCAGATTATATCTATAACTCGTGGTATAGCAACCATTTTCAATGGCGTAACAACTTTTCGCCAATTGATAAACAACAAGCTACCTTATCTGTAAACACTCAAGATAAACGCTTTAGTATGGGAATTATATTTCAAAACTTCACCAATTACCTTTACTTAAATGACTTAGCTTTACCTACACAAATTTCAATTCCTGTTCAAAATATTTCTGCTTATCTCAACAAGGATTTTCTGTTTTTTAAACATATAGGCTTAAATATTGGTTATCGTTATCAACAGTCATCAGAGCCGACTATTGTTACTATTCCAAATCATATTGGAAATAGTGCTTTATACTATCAAGGAAACTTATTTAAAAAAGTGCTTCAATTGCAAATTGGTTTTAGTGTACAATATTATAGCGAGTTTTATGGTTATGCTTATTCACCAATGCTTAATCAATACCACACGCAATATCAAACTCAAGTAGGAAATTACCCATTTGTAGATTTCTTTTTAAATGCCCGCATAAAACCTGTAAGAATTTTCTTTAAAATCGATCATCTCAATCAAGGATTTACAGGTAGCAATTATAGCTTAACCCCTAGCTACCTACAAGCTGATAGAGCCTTTAAATTTGGCTTAAATTGGTTGTTTTTTGATTAAGAGATGAATAGCTTATCCCTTAAAATTTTCGGTTGCTTTTCGTACACTGCCATATTTTAAAAGCAGCTCTTTGGCTTGCTCGTAATCCTCAAGTCCCGTATTTCTCATCAGCATTTTAGTACCTCTATCTACCAATTTATGATTGCTTAATTGCATGTCCACCATTTTATTACCTTTCACACGCCCTAACTTTATCATAACCGAAGTAGAAATCATATTAAGCACTAATTTTTGTGCCGTACCCGATTTCATTCGAGTTGAGCCAGTTACAAATTCGGGACCAACAACAACTTCAATGGGATGTTGAGCCTCTTGTGCCAAGGGAGAATTTGTATTACAGGTTATACAAGCCGTGGTAATATCATGTTGGTTACAGGTTTTTAATGCACCAATCACATAAGGCGTTGTTCCAGAGGCCGCAATTCCTACAACCACATCTTGTTTATTAATCTGATATTCCTGCAAATCTTTCCAACCTTGATGTATATCATCTTCGGCAAATTCTACCGCTTTACGAATTGCGGTATCGCCTCCAGCTATTAAGCCAACTACCCTACCCTGTTCTATGCCATAAGTTGGTGGGCACTCACTAGCATCTAAAATTCCTAATCTACCGCTTGTACCTGCACCCATATAAAATAAACGTCCACCCATCGCCATTTTTTCTACAATTACATCTACTAATTTTTGTATTTGCGGAATTACTTTTTCTACTGCTAAGGGCACAGTTTTATCTTCTTTATTCATATTCATAAGTAAATCTTGAGTACTCATTTTCTCAAGATTATTATAATACGAATCGGCCTCGGTTGTTTTATTCATCATCATTAATTTTATATGAACTTCACACTTAATGTTAAGCAAATTGTTTCACGTCTTTATCAGTAATATCTTTTCCGCACAATATAATTAAACGTTCTATCACATTTCTAAACTCCCGAATATTTCCTGTCCAATCTTTTTTTTGCAACTCGGCAATAGCTGTTTTAGATATTGATTTAACAGGCATACCATAATCGGTACACACAAGGTTGATGAAATGCTCAGCTAACAATGGAATATCTTCTTTTCGTTCGTTAAGCGATGGCACATGAATAGGAATCACACTTAAACGATGAAATAAATCCTCTCTAAATTCTCCTTTTTCTATTTCTTTTTTTAGGTCTTTATTAGTAGCCGCAATTATTCGCACATCTACTTTAATTTCTTTATCACCACCCACTCTTGTTATTTTATTTTCTTGTAAAGCACGCAACACCTTAGCCTGTGCCGACAAACTCATATCACCAATTTCATCTAAAAAAATGGTGCCTCCTTCTGCTAATTCAAATTTACCCTTGCGTGTTGCAATGGCACTTGTAAATGCTCCTTTTTCGTGACCAAATAATTCGCTTTCAATTAACTCACTAGGAATTGCCGCACAGTTTACCTCTATTAAAGGCGCATTAGCTCTTGAGCTTTTTGCATGAATTTCTCTAGCCACCAATTCTTTTCCGCTTCCATTGCTTCCCATAATTAAAACACGTGCCTCTGTTGGTGCCACTTTTTCAATCATGTCTCTAATGTTATTAAGTGCCTTAGAGTTTCCAATCATCTCATAGGACTTCCCTATTTTCTTTTTTAAAATTTTTGTTTCGGTTACAAGCGTACTCTTATCCATCGCATTGCGAATGGTTACCAATAACCGATTTAAGTCAATTGGTTTTGCTAAATAATCAAAAGCCCCTTTTTTTACAGCATCTACAGCAGTTTCGATATTACCATGCCCACTCATTAATATTAATGATGATTCGGTGCCATGAGCCATGAGCTTAGCTAACAACTCAGTTCCATCTAGTTTGGGCATTTTAATATCACTTAATATCACATCATAATTTCCTTTCAATGCCATATCCAAACCTTGCTGTCCGTTCTCTGCTTCATCTACCGTATATTTTTCAAATTCTAAAATATCTCTAATAGATTGCCTAATGGCTTTTTCATCGTCTATAACTAATATTTTTGGCATAATATAAATTTAGATTTTTAAATTATTTAATTTTTTGTCTTAATTGTTTTATCTCGCTTTTTAGTCGTTTACTTTCTAATCTCTTAGTCTTTACAGCTTTACTAATTTTAGTTGGTTTACGTATTTTTTTAGTTTTAAATCCTAACAAAATAAGTTGGTAAAACTTTTGTTTAACGAGCTCCTTATTTTTTAATTGCGTTCTTTCTTTTTGTTCTTGAAGATGTATAATCTTTTCTTTTTCTAATTTAGATTGTAGCTTTTTTAGTAACCTACTTTTTTCATCATCTGTTAATAGTTGTGATTCTGCTATATCAAACCACAACTCCACCTTGGTTTCTACTTTATTAACGTTTTGTCCGCCTGCTCCACCCGAACGAGCTGTTTTAAATTTACACTCTTTAATTAATTGCCTTTCAATTATTTCTTCAATTGTTTTCAATATTATGCTTTTTTCTTAACTCGTAAAAACGAATTTATAACCTTTGTTTTACAGCTTCAAATAAAATAATACCTGTGGCAACCGACACATTTAGCGAAGCAATATGACCTACCATTGGAATTTTTACTTGCATATCACTACGTTTTAAATATTCATTTGAAATACCATTTTCTTCGGAACCCATAATAATTACTGTAGGCTTAGTAAAATCGGCTTTAAAATAATGATGATCTGTTTTTTCGTGACAGGCAATAATTTGCAAGCCACTTTCTTTTAAATACGTTAAAGTATTTTTTAAATTTTCTTCTCTACACACTGGTATTCTATTGAGCGCACCGGCACTGGTTTTTAAGGCATCAGCATTTATTTGAGCTGCTCCTCTACTCGGAATAATGATAAAATCAACACCCGCACACTCAGCACTACGCGCAATGGCTCCAAAATTTCTTACATCAGTTACTCTATCAAGTAATAACACTAAAGGTGTTTTTCCTTGTTCAAATACTTCAGATAATTTATCTTCTACTTGATAGTAAGTTACCTCGGCAATAAATGCCACTACGCCTTGATGGTTTTTGGAAGTGAGGCGATTTAATTTTTCGGGAGGCGCAAATTGTAATGGAATATCTTTTCCTTGAATGGCTTTTCTAAGTTCGCTAAATAATTGATTAGACAATCCTTTTTGAATAATAATCTTATCTATTTCTTTTCCAGCATTCACCGCCTCAATCACTGCCCGTGTACCAAAAATTAAGTTATCCGACTCGTGTTTGGGCTCTCGAAAAGCTTTATCTTTAAAATATGCCATTACGCTAAATTAAATTGTTTTAAATGATGATGAGCATGTTTATACAGCAATTGAAGCCATTCTTCATAATTAAACTCGCCAAAAAAAGGGTTTAAGTTTATTTGCGTAGGATGTAACTTATAATGTTCAAAAAACGTTTTTATTTCCATATCCAATTCACTGATGGCATCAGATATGGATTGATGACGCAATGGTGCTGGTGTTTCACTCATTAACGCATTCTTTGTATTTTCTTTAAATGGTGTATCGCTTAAAGCAAAGGCTCTCATTTTAGGTAAAATAGCTTCAGGCGTTTGAGCTGGCAATTTAATTTTACCATAAGCATTAGCAAATGCATCGGCCATGTGTTCAATCATACCTTGCGGCGAAAGCACACCCCACAATCCAATTTCATTACCCGATAATTGTTGTAATTTAGCAATGTATGCTTGCTTAAAAAACTGTTCTTTAGAGTTCATTCAATTCTTTTTTTATCTTTGTAAAGATAAATGAAAAAATCAAATTTATACGTCTTAATTATTGCTTTGGCAGGTTCACTTTTGTTTTCTAGTTGTTTTATGTTTAGAGGTAAAAACAAGTGCGACACCTGCCCTACCTTTAGTGGAAAAAAGAAAAGACACTAAATTACTTTTAATGTCATAATATATTGTGTATGACCATTCACGAACTTAAATCACGCCTAAAAATTCCTGTTATTGTATCGCCTATGTTTTTAGTGTCGGGTACAGAATTGGTAATTGAGTGCTGCAAAAACGGAGTACTCGGAACTTTTCCATCTTTAAACGGCAGAACTGCGGAAGATTTTGAGACTATGCTAATGGAAATTACACATCAATTAGACCTTTATGAGAAAGAAACAAATACAACACCTGCACCATTTGGCGTAAATTTAATTGTGAATAAAACCAATAATCGGTTACAAACTGACTTAGCTTTATGCGTTAAATACAAAGTACCTCTAGTAATTACCTCATTAGGTGCAGTAAAAGATGTAGTAGATGCCGTGCATAGTTATGGCGGTTTAGTTTTTCATGACGTTATAAAAAAACGCCATGCTCAAAAAGCTTTAGAAGCGGGTGTAGATGGCTTAATTGCTGTGTGTGCAGGTGCAGGCGGACATGCAGGCACTGCTAATCCCTTTGCATTAAGTGCTGAGCTATTAAGTTTATCGCCTCCATCAATGGTGTTAGCCGGAAGTATTAACAGCGGTAGAGATATTGTTGCAGCACAAATATTAGGCGCCGATTTTGCATACATGGGCACCCGTTTTATAGCCACACATGAGAGTTTAGCCAATCAAGATTATAAAAATTGCTTAATTAATTCTACACTAGACGATATTGTTTATACTGATACAGTATCGGGTGTATATGCTAATTTTATTGAGAAAAGCATAAAAGCTCATCAGGTAGATTTGAGCCTACATAGTAAAGAAAAATTGGAGCAGAAATTAAAAAGTAACGAGGAGAAGGCTTGGAAAGATATATGGTCTGCTGGGCATGGAGTATCTAATATAAAATCAATCCTTTCGGTTAAAAATCTTATTAATGATTTGAATAACGAGTATTTACAAACTCTTAGAAAATCAGTAAAATAAATTAAAGAAATGTTAATTTAGATGAAAATCTAAAATTCTATTATTTGAACAAATAAATTTGAGTTCTTATATTACTTAAACAAAATATGAAACGATACTTGTACTCCTTTATCTTAACCCTTGTATTAACTCATGCTTTTTCGCATGAACCAATTAAAGGTAATTATAAAGAAGAGCTAACATTAAAAGATACTTTTTTTGGTGCTGAAGATAATTATATGGTGTGTTACCCTAAAGGGCATCGAGATTTATTCCTAATTATTTTTATAAGTACAAGCATTGCTACATTTTTGTTTTATACAACAATTAGGCAAAAAATAAGAGGTAATAGGGTTTTAAAACATACTAATGAGGAAATTAGTAAAAAAAACCAAGAGATACTAGAAAGTATTAGATACGCTAAACGCATACAAGAAGCTATTTTGCCTAAATCATCATACTTAAAATCTGTAAGCGAAAGTTTAGAGTTCTTGTACAAACCTAAAGACATTGTAAGTGGCGATTTTTATTGGGTACATAAAAATGAAAACGGATTATTTATAGCTGTTATTGATTGCACAGGACATGGTGTGCCTGGTGCATTTTTATCGCTATTAGCGCACGATGCCATTAACCATGCAGTTATTGAAAAAAAACTTTCAATCCCTACAGACATTTTAAGCAGCATGAATGTGTACATTAAAGAAGCCTTGAATCAACACCATATCAATGATTCACAAGACAGTATGGAAGTGGGGCTATGCCGCATTAATGGCAATGAGGTAAAATATGCAGGTGCTGGCATTAAGTTAAAATATTACAGCCAACAAAAATTACACGAAATTAAAGCTGCTAAATGTAGTATTGGTAGTGTACAAGATAAATCGATACAATTACCTATCAATCACACCCTCACATTAAATGCAGGTGATAAGTTATATATGCACTCCGATGGATTACCTGATCAATTTGGTGGCACAGATAATAAAAAACTAACTGCAAAAAAATTAAATCAATTCATAGAATCAGTGGCTCACAAAGATATTGTAACTCAAAAACGAGATATAGAACACTACTTTGAAAATTGGAAAGGTAAAACCGAACAAACAGATGATGTTTTATTAGCTATGTACACTATCTAATTTTACTTATTTAAGTCTTTTTTAATACTTTTTACCACTCTACATCTCCCGAAAACATTGCTATTTTACACAATGCTACAAATTATAGCAACGTCTTGCTAAAAAATCAACGTAACTTTGTGTCGAGCTAAACTTGTTATCAACTTGTTAATGAAGCTCACTAAAAATTTTGTAACTTAATAACTAAAATATAGAAATCATGGCAAAAAAATCAGAAGACACAACAGGAGTTTTAGAGAAAAAATCGGTAGATAACGAAAAGCTAAAAGCCTTACAACTAACCTTAGATAAGCTCGAAAAAACTTATGGTAAAGGTACCATTATGAAATTAGGCGACAATGTGGTTGAACCACTTGATGCCATTTCAACTGGTTCTTTAAGTTTAGATATTGCGCTTGGAATTGGTGGTTTACCTAAAGGGCGTATTGTAGAAATTTACGGTCCAGAATCTTCTGGTAAAACAACATTAGCCATTCATGCCATTGCTAACGTTCAAAAATCGGGAGGTATTGCCGCCATTATTGATGCCGAACATGCCTTTGACCGTTTTTATGCCGAAAAACTTGGCGTGGATACAAAAAGTTTATTAATCTCTCAGCCAGATAATGGCGAGCAAGCGCTAGAAATTGCCGATAATTTAATCCGCTCAGGCGCTGTAGATTTAGTAGTTATTGACTCGGTAGCTGCATTAACTCCAAAAGCCGAAATTGAAGGCGAAATGGGCGACAGTCGTATGGGTTTACAAGCTCGATTAATGAGTCAAGCCTTACGCAAACTTACCGCTACTATTAACAAAACAGGATGTTGCTGTATTTTCATCAATCAATTGCGTGAAAAAATTGGAATTATGTTTGGCAACCCTGAAACAACCACTGGTGGTAATGCTTTAAAGTTTTATGCTTCAGTTCGTTTAGATATTCGTCGTGTAAGCCAAATT
Source organism: Bacteroidota bacterium (assembly GCA_963169355.1). Classification (GTDB taxonomy): domain Bacteria; phylum Bacteroidota; class Bacteroidia; order B-17B0; family Aurantibacillaceae; genus UBA4416. The sequence goes on from CAUJCR010000053.1 coordinate 18,039, forward strand.
AAAGAAGGCGATATTGTAAGTGGAAACAGAACCCGCGTAAAAGTGATTAAAAATAAATTAGCGCCTCCATTCCGCACGGCCGAATTTGATATCGTGTTTGGAGAAGGTATCAGCAAAATTGGAGAAATAATTGATATTGGTGTGGAGAAAGGTATTATAAAAAAGAGCGGTTCTTGGTTTAGTTACGAAGACACCAAAATAGGGCAAGGACGTGATTCGGTGAAAAATTTATTTGCTGAAAACCCAGATTTAGCTGGCGAGATTGAATACAAAATAAAAATGGCATTAAAAGATGCTGAAGATAGTGAGATGTATTAAACGCCTTTGTTTATCATTGTTTTAGATTTTTGTTAAAAGTAAACAGCTCGATTCATTGGAGTCGAGCTGTTTTTTATATTGACTAGAAGCCTTATAACTCAATAAATTACTTTTGAATAATTAATTTTTCGCTTCCTTGTTTGTTATTACCTATTACTTTTATCGTATAAATGCCTGCCGCTAAATCAGCTGTAGAAATAGGTTCGTTATACATTCCTGCTTGTAATTTATATAAAGAGATTGATTTTACAATTTGACCAAAAGCATTTAAAATCTCAATAGTATAAGATTCTTGTTGAGCAATTACAAAATGAATATTAACCTCGTTTTGAGCAGGATTTGGATATGCTTTAAAAATAACATCATTTAATTTACTTTCCTTTACACCCATTAAAATAGTAGATAATATACTTGCCTCACTTTGCTCCTGATGAACGCTAGCAGATGGAACATCTACAATGTTATAATTAACTGTAAAAACAGGAAACTTAGATGAACTATGGTAATAGCTATAAAGGTATTGATCAATCGTTCCACTTAATGCCCCCAAAGGAGAAGCTAAATCAAAGTTAATTTGTTGATACGATTTCACTCTTACACAATTGGTTAAAACTGTACTTCCAGAATTGATATCAACAGTTCCTGCGCCATCTACACTTGTATTGATAGTAGCTGTGAAGGTACCGGCCATACCACCTCCCATATTCACTGTCATGGTTCCTCCAGCTGTATTATCCGTATTAGTATATCCGTAAGTCATAGGATAAGTAGCCATTGTGGCTGAACCAGCATTATAGTTAAGTATAAATTGAGAAGATTCAACTCCTAAAACTTCTAACATACCTGTTGAAGTTTTGAAAAAAGTGGTTCTAGTTGAGTCAAACTGTACTAAGTTTGTTCCAGGATAGTTAGCAGAATTGGTATTAGAAGCTGCTGTTGAAAACGTATTTAATGCTGTTGTATAAGCAGTTATTGGAGAAAAATTCCATGTAACGCCTGTTCCTGAAATACCAATTGGAAGCGCAGTAGAATTTGTATCTACAATTACACTCGTGTAACTGTCGCCCACTACTGGTTCATTACTTGTTTGTGTAATAGTGTAAGTTTGTGCGTTTGTTTGAAAAGCCACAAACAACAATAAGGCCATTGAGTAGATTTTTTTCATAGGTATAGTATTTAATGTTTATTAAAATTTAGTTAATCAAATATAACAATTCTATTTAAAAAACCAGAACTTATCTGATTTTCTGAAAATTAATGAATATAAATTACCTGATTAAGCTGTTTTGCTTAATCTCATCCATTAATAATTCCTTAGCTTCTTTTCTATGGCGAATGTGAATGAAATGCCCTTCTCCTAATTCGGCTATTTCCTTTAGGTTTTTAAGAGCTTCTTTTTCTTTACCGAGGCCAATGGTTGAAAGTGTAATTGGATAATTACCTTTTTTAGCAAGGTAAGATTTACGATTTTTTTCGTTAAAACTAAATTTTCCGTCGGTAATTAAAATGATTTGATTATTGCCATTGGGTATATAATTTTTAATGGCTTTATCCATGCAATACAATATGGCTTTGTTTCCTTTAGTCATACCTTTTGCTTTAATGCTATCAACCACCATGACTAACTCTTCTTTGTTATTACCCGAAATGCCATCTCGTATAATTTTAGCGGTATCGGCATAGGTTATAATGGTAATTTTATCAATAGCTCGTAAATTTTCAATTAAGTAATGTAAGGCGTATTTCATCACTTGTAATTTACTGGTATCTTTCATTGAGCTTGATACATCAACCAAAAACGTGATGTTATTTGGCTTATAAAGTTTCTCTTCTAACTCAGTAGGTGCAGAAACTAGGGTTGATGTAGGTGCTACAAACTCTTCGTCTTTTGGCACTTGTGCGTTAACCACAGGCGGTTCATCTACGTCTGGTATTTTATTAGATGTATCGCGCGGTTTTTGAGGTTCGGTAACTACAATTGGCTCTGTGCTTTTAACGCCAGCATTGTTGGGTTTCTTAAAATAAAAGCAAGCTGTTTTATCATCTGTTTTAATTGATTTAATATGGCCTATTAAACTTAAGTTAAAGGATTTGGCATCAGCACTTGTAACGAGTTGAATTTCTTCTTTAAATTTTCCAGTTTCAGCAGGAATAAACTCAACTACAATCAGTGCCGAATCTTGAGGTTTAATTGTTTTCTTAGAAGCTCGAATGGTAATACCATGCTTGGCATCGGCTCGTAACAAATAAAGATTTTTTACTTGATGATTGGTGATGACATAATCTGCTCTTATTTTATAAATATTTTCTTGTGTGCCAATATCTTTAACGTGTTCATCTACTTCAATTAAACTATTTTGAGATATTAAAAATGAAGTTTGAAGGATGATGAAGAATATGAATATAATAAAACGAGGCACTATTTTAATTTTTCATTTTGTTGATGACGCTGATGGTCTCTTTGAGTTTTCTTTTCTAAATTTTGTTTTAATGCTTCTTCTAGGTTTACACCTGTTTGGTTGGCTAAGCAAATTAGCACAAAAAGCACATCGGCCATTTCATCGCCAAGATTTTTTTGTTTATCCGATTCTTTTTCGCTTTGCTCTCCGTAGCGCCTAGCAATAATTCGAGCTACTTCGCCAACCTCTTCGGTAAGCATAGCCATATTCGTTAATTCATTAAAATAACGTACACCGTATGCTTTTATCCAGTTATCAACTTGTAGTTGTGCTTCTTGAATAGTCATAATTATTTTTTTATACTGTCAGTTTCGTATTTATCAATTATCGTTTTAACCAAGCGATGACGAATAACATCTGTATTATTTAATTCTATAATATCAATTCCATCGGTTTTTTTCAAAAGCCTTACTGCCTGAGCCAAACCAGAGGATTGATTTCGGGGTAAATCTACCTGCGACATATCGCCAGTAATAATAAATTTGGCATTAGCACCCATACGGGTTAAAAACATTTTCATTTGACTTTCGGTAGTATTTTGCGCTTCATCTAATATCACAAAAGCATTATCGAGTGTGCGTCCACGCATAAAGGCCAGCGGTGCTATTTGAATTATTTTTGCTTCAATGTATTGGTTCAGCTTATCTAATGGCAACATGTCGTATAAAGCATCATACAATGGTTGCATATAAGGATCTAACTTTTCTTTTAAATCGCCTGGTAAAAAACCTAAGTTCTCTCCAGCTTCTACAGCAGGTCGAGTTAAGATAATACGTTTTACTTCTTTATTTTTTAAAGCTTTTACAGCCAATGCAACGGCAGTATAAGTTTTACCAGTTCCAGCAGGACCAACAGCAAATAACATATCGTGCTTACTGATGGACTGCAACATTTTTCGCTGATTCTCTGTTCGAGCTTTTATCACTAAACCATTATTGCCAAATAAAATAATATCCGAACCGCTAGCTTCTTCTTTTTCCTTTATTAAGTTATCGCCTGTTTGTCCTAATAATCGTTCTATTACCGTATCTGTTAATAAGCCATGACGATGATAATAATCTACCATCATGTTTAATTTTTTCTCAAAATGTTGTATTTCATTTTCATCGCCCATTACTTTTATAGAGTAGCCACGGGCAATAATTTTAAGTTTAGGAAAATATTTTTTTATCACGTTTAACTTAACATCGTTTACCCCATATATTTCAACGGGTTCTACGCTATCAAGAGTAATTATTTTTTCAATCATAAATGCTTTAATCTGTTAATAAGCGTGTTAATCAATTATATATTGGTACTAAAGATAGGCTAAAATATTTATTTACTTTTGAAAATAAGTTAAAATTTGGCTTAAGATGTCTATTATTACCATTACAACAGATTTGGGATATCGCGATTCGTACTTGGCAATGGTAAAAGGCGTTCTTTATTCTAAATTACCACAGGTTAATATAGTTGATTTAGCTTGTGATATTACCAAACATAACCACAAAGACGGTGTATTTATTTTAAGAAACGCTTTACCTTTTTTTCCCGAAAACACCATTCATTTATTTGCAATAAAACTATTGGGTGATAAGAAATCCATGCTTTCTAGAGATATAGATAACACTCGTTATTTAATGACCAAATACAAAAACCAATACATCATTTGCCCAGATAATGGCGTGTTTCATTCATTAGATAAAGAATTTAATGAAACTGTATATCAGTTATATTTTGACAATATCAGCCAACACGTTTTTTATTTAAGAGACATTTTTACAGAAGTTGCAGTAAAAATGATTCATCAAGTACCTTTAACTGAATTTTGTACTCCTGTTGAAGACTATTGTAAAATATACTCTACAGAGTGTTACGCAACACCGTCTAATCTTCAAGGTCAGGTATTGTACATTGATGATTTTGGTAATTTGATTACAAATATTACTAAACACGATTTTGAAAAACACGTAGGTAACAAGAAATTTTCTATTTCGCTTCCCGGTGGTACAATTGACAAAATAAATAACACATACGACGATGTGAAAGTAGGAGATTTAGTTTGTTTTTTCAACTCATCTAATTATCTTGAAATAGCTTTACAAGGCGATGAGGCTGGTAAGATAACTTTAAATAGAAATATGTTTGAGAAATATAAAATAGATAAAATTATCATTGATATTTATGATTAAACGTGTGGTAAAAATGACGTTCAAAGCCGAACATATTGATCGTTTTAAAGATATATTTTCGGCAAGCCAGCCCTTAATAAAAGCCATGGACGGTTGCCAGCATGTGGAGTTACTGCAAGATGTAGATAATCCCTGTGTATTTTTCACTTTAAGTATTTGGGATAGCACACACTGTTTAGATAATTATAGACACTCCGATTTATTTGCAGGTGTGTGGGGAAAGACCAAAATATTATTTGATGCCAAGCCCGAAGCTTGGAGTTTAAACCAAATTAAATAATATGATTACAACAGCCATCATCATTCTTACTGTTATTTTTTCGTTGATGGCAATGAACAATCATGATTTAAAATACAAGTACATTTATCATCCATATTCGGTTTATCATTATAAGCAACATTACCGAATTCTTTCACATGCTTTTTTACATGCCGATTACATTCATCTTATTTTTAACATGTATGTATTATGGATGTTTGGAACTACAGTAGAAGAACAAATTTTACCGCTTTTACTCGGCACTCCCGAAGAACCTAATTATAAATTAGGTATGGTATTTTATATCATCTTATACACTGGCGCTATATATGCTTCCTCAATTTTTGATTATATTAAGAATAAAAACAACTCACACTATTCTTCGTTGGGAGCGAGTGGCGCTGTAAATGCTTTATTGTTTAGTTATATTGCCTGTTTACCACTCACTAAGCTTTCTTTTTTCTTTATTCCAATGCCAGCTTGGGTATTTGGCTTAGCGTATTTAGGCATCAGTTATTATTTAAGTAAACGCCAAACTGGAAACGACTCGGTAGATAGAATTGCCCATGATGCTCATTTTTGGGGTGCTATATTTGGATTAGTATTTACAGTTACATTAGGATTATTAAATAAAGAAGTGTATTTTAGTTTAATTACTTTTTTAAGATGACCATAACTTTTTTAGGCACAGGTACTTCACAAGGCGTTCCATTAATTGGTTGCGAATGCGCTATTTGCACATCGCAAGACAGCAGAGATAAACGCTTAAGAAGTTCCATCTTTATTGAAAGTAATAATACCAATCTTGTTATTGATACAGGGCCAGATTTTAGGCAGCAAATGTTAAGGGAGAAAGTAAGAAAGTTAGATGCTGTAGTATTTACACACGAACACAAAGATCATATTGCAGGATTAGATGAAGTTAGAGCATTTAACTACATTAATAAAATGCGAATGCCCGTATTTGCCACCGAAAGAGTACAAGTAGCCTTAAAAAGAGAATTCGCTTACATTTTTTCCGAAGAAAAATATCCTGGCATTCCCGAAATAGATTTATTTACTATAAACGATGAACCATTTACTGTAAATGATGTTCAGCTGATACCCATTAATGTTTTACATTATAAATTGCCTGTAAAGGCTTATCGCATACAGGATTTTACTTATATAACCGACGCCAATTTTATTTCGGATGAAGAAAAGCAAAAAATAAGAGGCTCAAAAATAATAGTTGTAAACGCATTAAGACACGAGCAACACGTATCTCATTTTACATTTAAACAAGCCATAGATTTGGTAAATGAACTAAAACCTGACAAAGCTTATTTCACCCACATTTCTCATCAATTAGGCTTACATCATGAAGTTTCAAAAACTTTGCCATCGCATATTGAATTAGCTTACGATGGATTAAAAATTGATGTGTAATAATGCAATAGGATAGTTTTACTAATCATATTGATTTTTTTTCATTTCTTTTGCCTTGAAGCAAAAGAAACAAAAGTTCAAGGCTTTTTATAAAACTTTTTGTCTTGATACAAAAAGTTACAAAAAAATCAAGGCTCCTTAAAATCTTGCTAAAATCATCGTGGCATCAAACTGATTCTTTGAAAGCGCTTCGCGAACAGCCCAAAGAATCTACACACTTGCCTTCGCTTTTGATACCACTCGATTTTTACGCAACATTTTAAAATGCCCTTGTGCTAACCGGAATAGCATAGTGCGTAACCCAACGCCCAGGCTTTTGAGTGCGAGAACGTCCACGAAAGGTGCGAACTGAAAGTTTAACCCAGATTGTGCATTAGAAATTAGTAGTGAGAGCTAAAAGCCCTATAAAATATGAACTTTTACGAATGAAGCGTAGCCACTGCTACGGTGAAAGAGAAAAAGTTGCAAAGCTTCATATTTTGCAGGGATTTTAGCTCGTAATAAAATTGCTAATGCATAATCTGGGTTTAACAGCTTGCAAGCGCAGGCTCATGCGACAAATGAAACTTTCTGTTGGCTTTTGTGGGCTCTTTTCTTTTGTAACTTTTCTTTGGAGAAGCAAAGAAAAGTTAGGAAGAGTAAAATTTTTCTTACTTTCTTTTGCCTTGAAGCAAAAGAAACAACCATTATCAAGAGTGGTAATAGGTATAGAACAATTGGATTGGTATAAAAACAACAAAGCCCCAACATTACTGTTGAGGCTTTCTTGAAAATTGGCATCGACTTACTCTCCCAGGCTTTAGACCAAGTACCATCAGCGCTGGCGGGCTTAACTTCTCTGTTCGGAATGGGA
>CAUJCR010000054.1 GCA_963169355.1 Bacteroidota bacterium
CAAAAAATAAGCACTATCTGTTTTTATATTTTGTTTTTGACCTTGTTTCATTAACTTTACTTAAAGTAATAGCTAATTTATGATATTTACTAATAAATTACAATTTCAATTGCCGCAGCATTACAAATGCAGCGGAGCGGGGGCATTACAAATGCAGCGGAGCGAGGTGTTTTATACCTATTAAATAAAAAACCGTAGCTAACAAACTACGGTTTTTTTTGTTTTTTATGCCGCAGGATTGCAAATCCAGCGGAGCGGGGACATCCAAGAGTTTTGCCGCAAATAAAATTATAAATAATAAACTTAAAGTTTTTTCTGTTTTCATTTTTTTATACTATCTATAATTAAAATTATAATTAGTTTATTTTGTCTATATAATATTAAAAAATATAAGATTAACAAGATAAAGATAATTACTTAATGATGTTTTATACTTATTTTATCTATTGAAAAGATTTTTAATATTTATAACTAAATCGCCGCCTTTACCTAAACAACACATAACTCCTATTAGGATAAAACCAAAACAAGCTATGTATCCATTCCAGTCCGACGAGTCCATTATTTTATCTGGATTTTTATAGGTAAACATACCGATTAGTACACCTGCTGCTATAAAAATTAATCCAATTATAACATCAAAAACCATAATATTTATTTATTCATCTTTTTTCTTTGTTTCGTTATTTTCTAGCGCGTTATCTTTTACATTATCGATAGTTTCGCTTCCTAATACTTCACCTGCAAATTTTTGAACATCGTCACCATATTCTGAACCAGAAACGCTACCTGTAACGACTTTATCTGCGGCATTACCAGCTACAATGACAGCTGCATCTGTAAGTTTATTATCATCGACTTTATCAATTACCTGTACACCATCTGCAACATCTTCCATTTTGTCTCCGATATTATAAAGTTCTATACCACCGGCAACAATTTCAGGTTGACCAGTAACCGCTCCCGCGGCCACGGTTATAACTCCAGCTAATTTTACATATGTACTGGCACTACTTAAATCTTCACCTAATTTTTTAAATCCCTTTTTGTCTTTGTACCTTGCCTCTACTTCTAGAGCTTTGCTTCTAATAGGATGGGCATCTTGATATGATTTTACATATCCACCAGAAAACTGTTTTGTCTTAGAGTTTTGAACCATAACGTAGTCACCAGAACCAAGTGGGCCATTTTTCTCTCCTGGATGAACAACCGAATATGGAACTACATGCTTTAACTTTGTTCCTTTAAATTCAAAATAGAAAACAAAATTCTTTTCGGCTCCATCCAAATCAACAGCACGGATAACATCATTTTCTGCAAACGCATAAGAACTATTCCAAGCAAACTCTTTTTGAAGCGGGTCAACAGATAAGAACCGTCCTAAGGCAGGGTTATAAATCCTCATACCGTAATCTTGAGTCCCTTCACCTGTGCTAACTGTCTCGTTATCATTCTCTTTCCCGTTAAACCCATAACGGTAGTTCCCTGCGTTAAAATTCCTCCCCGGCATTGGGCTACCAAAGGCGTAATAATCAGTTGAGCTTATCACATCGGGTAGGTAGTAGTCGGTTATAAAATCGTTATTGGCATCTACAGGTATTTTGCGGTCGGTAATAACAGTAAGTACATTCCCTAAATGGTTGCTTAGTTCGTATGTGCTTACTCGTTTCATTAAGTAAATATAAAAAAACGCTCCAAAATTTTAAAAAAATTGGAGCGTTTTAAAGTGTGTTATTTATTATTTATTTAGCGTAGGCTGTTGCTCTTACCTCGCGTATCACGGTAACTTTTACTTGCCCTGGGTAAGTCATTTCTGTTTGTATTTTTTGTGATATATCAAAGGCTAGTTGTTCTGATTTTTTATCATCTACTTTTTCGGCCGATACTAATACACGCACTTCGCGTCCTGCTTGTATGGCATACGTTTTTTCAACTCCCTCGTAAGATAACGCAAGTGCTTCTAGGTCTTTTAAGCGCTTCATGTATTGCTCGGCTACCTCGCGGCGGGCACCTGGGCGGGCACCGCTAATAGCATCACACACTTGAATAATTGGTGCATATAAACTCGTCATTTCAATTTCATCATGGTGAGCACCAATGGCATTACACACTTCGCCTTTTTCTTTATATTTTTCGGCTAGTTTCATTCCTAATATAGCGTGTGGTAATTCTGGTTCTTCATCTGGCACTTTTCCTATATCGTGCAACAAGCCTGCACGTTTGGCAATTTTAGGATTTAAGCCCATTTCGCTAGCCATTATTGCACATAAGTTAGCCACCTCGCGGCTGTGTTGCAATAAGTTTTGTCCGTAAGATGAGCGGTATTTCATGCGCCCTACCATACGTATTAATTCGGGGTGCAAGCCGTGTATGCCCAAATCAATACAAGTTCGTTTACCAGTTTCTAAAATTTCTTCGTCAATCATTTTTTTGGTTTTCTCAACCACTTCTTCAATGCGTGCCGGGTGTATTCTACCATCGGTTACTAATTGATGTAATGATAAGCGACAAATTTCACGACGAATAGAATCAAAGCAGGATAAGGTAATAGCATCGGGTGTATCATCTACAATAATTTCTACACCAGTGGCAGCTTCTAAAGCACGAATGTTGCGCCCTTCTCTACCAATAATGCGCCCTTTCATTTCATCATTTTCGATATGAAACACAGATACCGAATTTTCAATAGCGGTTTCGGTGGCAAGGCGTTGTACAGATTGTATGATAATTTTCTTGGCTTCTTTGTTGGCATTTATTTTAGCTTCGTCCATCACATCTTTTATGTAAGCCATGGCTTCTGTTTTAGCTTCGGCTTTTACACTTTCTATTAGTTGTGCTTTGGCTTCGTCGGCGCTTAAGCCCGATACTTTTTCAAGCATTTCTATTTGCCTACGGTGCGATTTTTCAATTTCTTCGCTTTTCTTTTTATACAGTTCAACTTGGGTATTGAGTTGTTGTTTTTGGTTTTCTAGTTCTTTATCTTTTTTGTTGTACTCCTCCATTTTTTTAGAGAGTTCGGCATCGCGTTGTTTCGATTTGTTTTCTGCTACCGATAGTTGCTGGTTTTTTTCGTTAACCGATTTATCGTGCTCGGCTTTTAGTTGCAAAAACTTTTCTTTGGCCTGAAGTATTTTTTCTTGTTTTAGGGCTTCGGCTTTTACTTCGGCTTCTTTAATAAGGGTTTCTTTTTGTAGAGCGGTAGATTTATTTAGTTTAGAATTGGCAATAATAAAGCCAGCCACTACACCCGCAATAAGCGCTACTGCAATTAATATGATAGCTAATACGTCGTTCATAATTTTAAATTTACTGTTGTGTTGCACTTTAAGTTTTAATTTAACACAGCCCAAGGCAACTATTCGGGTTGTATTAAAAACAAACGCACAAACTCTTGAAATAAAAAATTCAAAAATTTGTGCGTTAATTGGTCTTTAGTTACAAGACTATAATGCTTTTACTCTTTCGTATCTTCGATGTTTAATTTATGCTGATTAAGCATTTGTTCTACATCATTCAACACTTCTTTTAGAGTGCTTAACTCTTTTTCGGCTTGTTGTTTTTCTTTATGCAACTGGCTTACCAGCTGTAAAGTAACCATTGCCAAAATGTCTTTTTTATCTTTTACTCCGTAGTTTCTTTCAAACTCCGAAATTTTCTGATTAATTAATTCAACTGCTTGTTTAACGTTTTTCTCATCATCACTTTTAATTTTCAGCGTATAAATTCCGCCGGCAATTTCAACTTGTATGCTTACGTCGCTCATTAAACAAAGCTATTTTTTTTATTAAGCACTCAAAAGAGCTATACATTTATCAATTTCACGCACCAACTCGTTTATTTGTTTTTTCATGGCAGTTTTTTCTGAACCAACATTACTAGAACTTCCGGCTAAGATAACATTTTTTCTATGATTATCCAATTCGGTTACGTCAATATTCTGAGAATCAACCTGTTGAGAAATTCCAGTAATGGTTTCGTTCATTTTTAGTAACTGAATAGCCATTTCTTCTTTCTCGTTTAGTAAGGTTAAACGCTCATCGCTTAACATATCTATTTGTTTAAATAATTTGTCAACAAAGGCATCCTGCTCATCAGCTTTAGTAGCCGATTTTAAGTTAGCAATTTCATTTTCGTAGCCAGCAATTGTTTCATTTAATCGTTCTATTTGAGCATTTAACGATTCGGTTGTAGAACTAAATGCACGTACTTGATTTTCGAGTTCTTTATTGCTTGCCAGTAATACATCAAATTCATTTTGTAATTCGCTGCTTTGTTGGCTTGATTCGGTAACTGCACTTAATTCGCCACGCACCGAGTTGAGTTCTGATTTAAGGAGTTCAATTTCGGTTTGTAAAGCCATATTATTAGCCGATAAATTCGTTATTTCATAATTCTTCGCATTTAAAGTTTCTTTTAAATCGGCTGTTTTTCCTTCAACACTATTTTGTAGTTCAGATAATTCGCTTTTAATTAATTCTAATTCTGCCTCTGTAGCTTCTAGTTTATCACTTACAGCATCTATTTCGGTAATTAAGCTCGTATTTTCTGCTAATAATTTATTAAACTCAACTTCCTTAGTTTGTAATTGCTGAGAGTGTGTTACCTCTAATTCATTTTTAAAATCCTCGAACGACGCTTGTTCTTGAGATAAGGTGCTGTTTAAGGTATTAAACTTAGTTTCTAGTTCGGTATATTCGGCACTGAGTTGTGATAATTCCGAAGATTGACCTTCGGCTTTTACTTGTAACTCTGCAATTGTCGTATTTCTTTGAGAAATTTCGCCTTCAAGTTCTGTAATTTTTTCATTTAAGCTACTCACTTGTTCATCAACACTTGCTAACTGTGAAGTTTTAAACTGATCGTATTCTCTACTTAATGTATTATATACCTCTAGTTGTTTTGCAATTTCGTCGGTTTTAACTTGAATACTCAAATTCAAATTCTCAATCTGTGTGTTTTGAGCATCGATGTGATACACCATCTCTTTAATTTTTTCTTTAAAGTGTTCGTTCTCTACCACTAATTTGCTATTATCGTCTGATAGTTTAGAGTTTTGTGTATTGGCATGTAAAACAGTGTTGCTTAATTTTTCTTCGTACTCGGCTTTTACTTTTTCTATAGCTAATGATAATTCAGTTTCAAAGGCTACTTGTTTTTGTTCAGCATCGCCATGTAGCGAATTTATTTTGTGATCATAAAAGGCAGTTAACTCGGCTTTTTCGTTAGAGTAAGCACCGCTTAATGATGAAATTTGGTTTTCGTAAGAAGCTTTTAACTCATCGCGCTCATTGTTCCACTGATGAGTTAGCCCACTTATTTTTAATTCGTAATCATTTTTAATTTGCGCAATGCTCTCAGCGTTAGTTGAGTTTAAAGATGATATGCTTTCTTGCGACTCTTGTTTTAAAGTCTCAATTTGTTGGTTAAACTCTGCTGTTAAGTTTTCTATCTTCGATTCGTAAGAGGCAATGGTTTCTTGTTGTGTTGTTTGATAGGAGTTGGTAAGTTCAGCAATTTTAGCTTCTAATTCGGTACGAAGCCCTGTTTGTTGATACGAAGTGTTAGACTTTAATTCAGCGATTTGATTTTCATAATCAGCTTTAAGTGTTTGAATTTGATTTTCAGCCTCAGAATTTACATCCGCTATTTTTAATTCATACTCCGATGCAATGGTTGAAAGTTGCGCATTTAACTCATTAATTTGAGATAGCAAACGGCTAATTTCATTTTGTTTATCATGCAATTGGTCGTGAAATGTATTTCTCAATTCTTTAAACGAACTTACTTCATTTTTGTAATTGATGTTATCACGCTCCATTACTGCCAACTTGGTGTTAAGCACGTCAATAGACACTTGCAAACGTTTACAATCTTCATCACGTTCAATAAGCTGATTACGATAATCGCTCAACGAACGTTTAATTTCATTGTATTCTTTTCTTAGCGCTAAATCACTATCTAACACTTGTTGTAATTCAGTTTTTATGTTTTCTGCATTCATGCTCAATAAACAGTTTATTGTTGGTTAAAAATAGATGTTAGTCGAACTTAAAACACATACTTATGTAACTTTACATCAACAAGTCATTGTTAATTAAGTCATTGTAATTTTTAAGCTCATGTTCTCTTCATTTACTACCTCACTTATTTTATGTTTTATAGTATGTTCAAGTTATTTATTTGGTCAGTCATCAATACCTTCGTTTATTTTTCCACTCGATAGAGAGCCTATTGTTACTGGTAATTACGGCGAATTACGTCCTAATCATTTTCATGCAGGTATTGATTTTAGAACCGATCAAATAAAAAATTTACCCATTAAAAGTGTGGCTGATGGTTACATATCGCGCATTAAAATAAGCCGTGGTGGCTATGGCAATGTGTTGTATATAACCCATGCTAATGGTTATGTAACAGTGTATGCACATCAAAAAATGTTTGCTGATAAAATAGATTCATACATTAAACAAGTTCAAATTGCTCAACAAAAAAACGAGATAGAAGTGTATCCCGAAAAAAATGTATTGAATGTAAAACAAGGCGAAGTCATTGGTTTTACAGGTAATTCGGGCGGTTCTACTGGTCCGCATTTACACTTTGAGATAAGAGACGAAAAATCGGAAATACCTTTAAATCCATTATTATTTTATAACATTAAAGATGATGTAAAACCAGAACTGAATCAACTTGCTATTTATAATATTGCCGATACTTTACAAGAACAGCTTTATTCGCTTTTACCTATTAAAAATACCAAAGGTGCATTAGCACTCTCGCAACCAACGCTTACATTACCGTTCAATACCATTGCTTTAGGATTTTCTGGTTTTGATATGGCTAACGGTACAACGAATAAAAATAACATTTACGAAGCCAAAATTTATTTAGATAACACGTTAATTTATCACCATCAACTTAATCACATAAGTTTTGATGATGCTCGATATGTCAATGTGTTTAGCGAACGAATTAAATACAATAAAATTCAAAAATGCTTTACGCCATCTTGTTACCAAATATCCATTTATAAAACCATTTTACAAGGCGGTAAAATATACTTAAACGATACATTAACACATCAAATTAACTTAGTAGTTGCTGATGAAAAGGGAAATAGGAATAATTTAAATTTTTACATCAAAACAAAAAATATACAGCGCTACACAACTAACAAACCCTTAATAAATGTAACTTGTTATAAAGATACGCTACTTAAAAAAGAATTTGTAGAAGCAGAATTTAAGGCTGGCACATTTAGTAAACCGTGCTTTATAGCATCGTATATTAATAAACTAGGGAATGTTGTAGTTGGTACAACCAACGATCAATTACTAAAACCAGCTACAATTTCTTTAAAAGTTGCGCAACCCATTATAGGTAAAGAATCACAAATGGTGATGATGCTTGACAACCGATGTATTGGAGGAACATATAGTAATGGATGGATAAAAACCGACACCAAGCTATTGGGCGCGTTTAGTATATCGTACGACACTATTGCACCTAAAATTATCTGTAAAATAAAGAATACAGAAAATCTGTCGCAACATCAAGCTTTAATATTTAAAGTAAGTGATAATATGAGTGGAATAAATGATTACCATTTATATATAAACAATGTGTGGACAATTGCGGAGTTTGATGCTAAAACAGGACGCATGACATGTAAACTTGATGATGCCATTCGAGGAGAGTTACAAATTAAACTAGTGCTAAGCGATAATGTAGGTAACGTAAACACACTTGAATTTAAAACAAAAAGGTAAAAGTAAATTTTGATGGTTTTGGTGTTACTTATGAAGAATTGAACCCAGATTATGCATTAGCAATTCTATTACGAGCTAAAATCCCTGCAAAATATGTAGCTTCGCAACTTTTTCTCAATCACCGTAGCAGTGGCTACGCTTCATTCGTAAAAGTTCATATTTTATTGGGCTTTTAACTCTCACTACTAATTTCTAATGCACAATCTGGGTTGAAAAGTTCTACCAATAACTTTTGATTTAGATGTTACATTTGGTATAAAATAAAAAAGCAGTAAACTTATTTACTGCTTTACTACTTTTAAGTAGCCCGTACGGTTCGTGCCGTTCCTCTTCTGAAATTCAAAATTCTTCCTATCTATCCTGTTTTTCAACCATTTAGCATTTTACGAAGTGCAACAAATGGAAAGGTAAAGCATGTCAATCGTTGATATGTTGTACCCCATGTTGTACCCTTAACTTTGCAATTCAGTTTAGTTTTGCATCATGGTTAGTACAAAAATAGTAGCACGAAAATACAAAAAAAACGCTAAAAACGAAGTTCCTTTATACATTCGGTTAACCGCCAACAGAAAATCGCAGTTTATTGCTTTAGGGGTAACCGTTATTATTGATTACTGGGACGAAAAAGCTATGCAAGTAAAAAGAGGTCATCCAAACATGGCCCGAATCAATAATTTCTTAACCACAAAGCTTGCTGAACTTCAGTCAAAAGCTATTGAATCCGAAGAAAAAACTCCAGACAATACCAATAAAGTATCTCAATTATTAAAAGGTATTGAGAAAGTTGATTTTCTAAAATACTTTGATGAATACAATAAAAGACTTTTATCAAAGAATAAAATCAATTCTCATCGCAGAGCAAACACTGTTTATAATAAAATTAAAGAGTACATGAAGGATACGCCATTGTACTTTGAGGACATTACCGTAAAATGGTTAAAGGAATATGAACTGCATTTGATCTCTAAAAAAAGTAATTCAATGAATACTGTTTACACTGAAATGAAGGCAATTCGTAAACTAATAAACGAAGCTAATAACGAAGATGTTATTTCTATTCCAAAATCCCCGTTTACTAAGTACAAATTGAAATGGGAACAAGTAGATAAAAACTATTTAACCGAAGGCGAATTATTCGCAATCGAATGTTTAGACCTACCTGAAGGCTCGTGTATAAAAGTGCACAGAGATATTTATGTTTTTGCAACGTATGCCGGTGGCTTAAGAATTTCAGATATTTTTCAATTACGTTGGAGAGATTTTGATGGAGAAAAAATTTGCATCAAAACTCAAAAAACAGGTTCAGTAGTTTCGATTAAATTGCCAAACAAATCAAAGGAAATCATCAACAGTTACAAAACAAACATGACCGGATTGAATGGCTTTATCTTTCCTATTCTAACAAAATACGACAATCTCGATATTGAAAAAGAAAGGCTAAGAGCAATTTCAGCAGCAAACGCTTATGTAAATAAAGACTTAAGTAAAATTGCAAAAATGGCTGAAATTGAAAAACATATACATTTTCACACCTCTCGACATACATTTGCAACACGAGCTTTACGTAAAGGCATGAGAATAGAATATGTTTCAAAACTGCTTGGTCATGCTAATATCAAAACTACTCAGATTTATGCTAAAATTGTAAATGAAGAGTTAGATAAAGCAATGGACATTTTCAATATTTAGTTACATTCAGGTCATTAGCTCCAAATAAACTTTATTAGAAATACCAATCTAAAAAACTAATGTACTCGACTTAAATTCAGTATATTTGAATTAAATATTTACGCTAAGATAGCACAGTACATACAATATTTTAAATATATACTCTAGTAATGGGAATTTTTTGGAGAATTACAAACCAATAATAAATAGTATGGAGAATCGGCTGAATATATTTGCTTTAATTTTATTATGTTGGCAAATTTCCTCTGTGACAATCGCACAAAATGCTTCTGTTCAAACAGTCAAAAATATTTCCTTTCATTCAATAGAAAATAATCAATATAGAAATACCATTCAGCCTGCCACTGTTTCAAATTTAACCAAAGTATACTCACAGCCCGACACAAATAGTCAGGTTTTACAAGTATTAAAGTTTAAAACTCATTTAAGATTATTAGGTGAATGGGAAGACACTAAAGAAATAAATACCGAGAAGGTGAATGAGAATGGTGAGAAATACAGGATAACTTCTTTTACTAATTTAAAGTGGTATAAAGTTGAATTAAAAGAAACAAATGGTTATATCAAATCATCGAATGTTGCAACACATACCTTTACAGACAATAAAGGATTATATGATTATTTCTTTACTACAAAGGAGAATTATTGCTTATTAAAATATGACAATACGAAAAAACAATTTGTAGATTCTATTGAACTTAAAAATTTCAGAGGTGACATTACAAAATCTATAAATTCTGTGAAATGGCAAAATGTAGATATATTGTTTAGCACTACGATGATTAATGCATATTGCGGCGGAGGAACTACAAATGTTTTTATCGTAGACGCCAATGGTAAACTTTCTGAACTTATTACAACGAAGTCTTATGCAGATGATGGATTTGCTTATTCCTTTAGTTCAATTGTTTGGTTGCCAATGAAGTTTGAAAATAAAGTACTGCTAATTGCTAATGGAGATGTCGATAGTGTTTTCGATAAATATACTGGACAGTTAAATACATTTTCGTTTCCAAAAGAAACAACGATTCCCAAAACTGAATTAGTGATTTTTAAAGAAGTCGAAGAGAATCTTTTATTTGACAATAATAATGAACCGATATTAAATAAAGACAATAGCCAAAAATCAAAAACGATAAAGACACTTAAATATTTAAGATGGAATGGTAAAGAATTGGTTCCTGTAAAATGATATAACTGAAAAGCAATAAAAAATACAAGTAATAGAGAGCTTGACCAAAACCTTAGTATTTATGAAATTTTACACTAAGTATTCATGCCAACGTCAAAACAACTCAGATTTACGCCAAAATTGTAAATGAAGAGTTAGATAAAGCAATGGACATTTTCAATATTTAGTTACATTTGGGTAAATAAACCCAAGTGAATTTTATCAAATACATATCTGTAATTGTTCTAATATTTATTATTAGAGTTGGTTACTCGCAAAGTATAAACATTTACTTCAAAACAGATTCATTTGCTGTTACTCAATCAAGTGCCACTCAATTAATTGATTTTTTAAATAGAAATCAAGATTCTAATAATAAATATAGATTTGAAATTATTGGAAGAACAGATAGTGAAGGCAATCCTGAATACAACAAACAACTATCATTTAAAAGAGCTAACAGCACTAAAAGTTTTCTTGTATCAAAGGGGATAGATACAACTAACTTAATACTTACTGGTTACGGAGAATATAAGCCGATAGCCAATAATAGCAATGAAGAAGGCAAAGCACAAAATAGATGTGTAACAGTAAATATTACTAAGTGGAGTGAAAGACTTTCTCATTTATTAGATGATTCTCTAAAGGTTGAAGAATTTGATTTCCATACAAAAAACGGCTATACTAAAAAGCTAAATGATTGCTGTTCCATAACATTCAAGCCATTTGCGTTAGCGGACAGTTTAGGTAAAGAAATTAATGGGAATATAAAATTACGGGTGACTTATTATAACAATGCTATTGATATGATTAAGTCCAATATTACAATGCAGGCTAAAATTGGCAGCATGGATATTGCCTATAAATCTCATTTAATGTTCACAATTGAAGCGTTCTACAACAAGAAACCGCTAAAAACAGTATATGAAAATTATGTTTCTTTAGACTGCGGCTGTGCTGAAATGCTAAAAAACAGCAGTGTATTTTCTTTTAATGATGGTAAATGGGATGTTATTCAAAAACCAAAAAAAGAAGTAAAATCTATTGAAGAAACTAAAACCGGTGACGGCTCAAAAAAGAGCGAGGTTAAAGTTCAAATTGAAGATGAAATAAAATTGATAAACCAATCACTACGCCTCCTATTGTAAATACAACTCCAGGAGGAGCTGGTGGCGGTGGGAAATTAAATCTTTGTGACTCTCCTTCACCTTGTTCATGTGTTGATTACTTAGCAGGAGATACACGCTGGGCTACATTTGCTAAAGATGAATGGCATGTTAATGTGGGAGATAAAAGAATACGTTGGGGATTCCCAAACATATACCCAAATCATATTGATTCTATAATTGATTTTAATACAAGATATAATGATTTCAATTTTTGCAGAAAAGGTTATGTGCCAGATAACATGATTGAAACTATTGATTTTTCAATAAAAATTTCCATACAGGAGAAAGGTTTTTTCAAAAAGAAGAAGTATCTCAAAATCAAATCAACAGATTTAAGTGGTTTTCCGGAATTAATACCTATCAAAAAGCAAATATGGAAAATTCAAAAAGAAACCTTCCCTTACAGTGATAAAGAATTTAAGAAAATGAAATTTCATGATTTTAGGGTGATTAATGAAGGAAAAGATTTCACAATTGAATTAAAGGCTAAAGATGAATTTATTAAAATAAAAGTTAATGTTGATGAGAAAGAAATTAAGGAGCCTTATAACAAATACCAAAGCGAATTAGAAAAACTCAGTAAAAGAGTTTCGGACTCGTTAAGTAAAAGACTTAAAAACCTCGATGAAAATTACTTAAATCTCTGGTGTGAAATAAAACATTGTTATAATATCATATTCCCTGAATTAGAAAAGGATATGCAGCTTCAGGAATGGAGGAAATATATTTATGAAAATAAAGACAAATTTTATTCTACCCTAATGGGTTTATACAATCAAAAAGCTTTAGCCACATTAAAATTCTGTCCGATTGATACTATCGGGATCATTGACGGTCCTGTACCTAAAAGACCAGGGAACGGCATAGGACTTGGCACTTTGAATGTTGACGAAGTAATAGAAATAAAGGATACTCTTCAGAAAGTGAAATATTTTCTGGAAAATGGTCAGGAAGCATATGTAAAACAAGTTTATGTTTTTAATAAAACCAATCGAACTATTGTAAATGTTGAAAATCCTAATCAGTTTAAATGCAATTTTAACGACAAATCCAATATCATTTTACTATTAGACTACAGAGATAAACAGTTCCTTTTAAATGAAAACAAACCCATTGTACTTAAAAATAACATAACAAATATAAAACTAATTGAAAGCCCGGGAAGCTTAGAGCAATTTAAAAAAATTGTTGAATCAACCAAATAATTTTTGCTACAAATCGTAGTATTTTAATGCTATAATTTATAAACATCATCACTAAATTATTCTATTTTACTTTATCTTAGTATTTCAGCTTTTAGTGATTTGTTATGTACACATATGTAATAAGCTCTCCTTTTGTAGAGCATCCGGTAGTAGATATTGCGCAGTTTGATGCGCATGAGTTTGATATTTTTGTTTTTGAAGATAATCAACCCACTAATTTCATTAATAAAGGTCAGTTTAACAGGGAATTATATTGCAAATGTCTTTTACATAAATTGTTTACACTTCCTAAATCCAAAATAAAACCATTTATCCAATACCAATGCGAAAAGCTAAAAGAACCTGTTGTTTGGCTTAATAAACTCGAAAAATTAATTGACTCTAACCGGGAACTATTCACCTCTAAAGAGCATATAATCAAATTTGAAAAAGCTTTAGTTGTAATTGAATTAATCCGTGAAATTATGGAGCAAAAAACTCACAAACCTTCTGTAAACTATAATTTCGAAGATTTAAAACAGAAAGTAAAGCAGTACAATACTTATGAGGAAAAGCTTACCTGCTTAATGGAAGCCAAGACTGAATATTTACAAAACAAACCGAAATTAATAGATGTAAATGAAATTCCTTTTGATGAGAAAATTACACTTGAATTGGAACTATTAAAATCAAAACAAAGACTATCTAAAAAATCCATTCCCATAGATAATCAGGAAATCACGAGTCCTAAAAGTCCTACAAAAAACACAAAAAGTCCTACAGAAATTAATAGGACTTCAGTAGGACTTTTTCAATTTAATTGCCAAACAAATGTTTTTGTTGATGTGTTTTTTCAGCTAACTAAAGAAATAACCGTTGATGGAAAACCATTGCTAAATGCAGGATTTAACGAGTTAGCACAATTCCTAACAGATTATTTTATTGATAAAAATGGAAATCGGTTAAGCTTAAATACAGTAAAAACAATTCTCAATACTTCACGACCGGAAAAAAGACCTTCAAGTGAAAAAAGAATCAATCTGAGAATCAAAAACATATCAAATTAAAAAGTCCTAAAGTGGTCCTACAGAGACCAATAGACTTTTCGTATCTGCTCACTTTTGCTCCATAATCTTAAAAACCAAAAAGAAAATGGAAGCAGTAATCTTAACAAAAGACCAATTCAGCAGTTTATCAGCCTCAATCGAGGAAATCAAAGGAAAAATTGAAAATCAAAACAAAAAACCTCACGAGGTTTTTATTGATAATCAGGAATTCCTTTTCATGATGAAAATCTCTAAACGTACAGCGCAAACTTGGCGAGATGAAGGCAAAGTTTCTTTCTCTCAAATCGGGAACAAAATCTATTACAAGCTTTCCGATGTAGAAGAATTATTACAAAAACACTATGTAAAATCTTTTAAACGTTAAACTATGGAACAGTATAAAGAAACTTTGCACGACTTAACCTGGCCGGAATTGCTTCAACAAGTTTCAGCAATCCTTGCCCGTGATGCCAAAACATTAGAAAGTAATGTGAATTACTACATGAAGCTTTTTAATGATGCTAATTCAGATAAAACCCAATTAAATAAACTGTTTGAAAAATTACAATTGGATAAACTTCGCTACGCTTGTTTCTCTGAATTATTTATTCGTTTAGAAGAAAGCAATTACAAAATGATGATCATGAGTTTAGAAAGTTGTATTCAGCAGGAATCTGCTATACAAAACAAAACTCCTAAAGATTGGGTTGCTACTATTCGTTATGAAAACGGACAAATAAAAGTGTATTTCATGGCTCTTTCTTACTATCAATAAAAACTAATCTTATGTTTGATATTCCTGCACCTCAATCCCAAAATGGCTTTTCAAAATCCGCTCAAGCTGTCACGCTGAGCGGAGTCGAAGCGCCTCAACTTAAACTTTCACGTTTGCTCGAATCTCAAAAAAAGATTAAAGAAAATAAGAGCAAACCAATTAACTTTTCACAACCTATTTTATGGCAAAACGAAAACCCGGTTTTCTTTCCCAAAACCATCAATGTAATTCAAGGTAAAGCAGGCGTGCACAAGTCACGCCTTGCTGAAACCATTTGTGCAGCTTTATTAAAAACACCTGAGAGTAATAAAGATTTATTGGATTTTAAAACCAACATACTAACACGCTACGCCGTGTGCTATGTTGATACGGAGAGAAATCTTTCAGACCAGCTACCCTATTCCTTACAGCAAATTCAATTAAAAGCAGGTTACACCATTCAGGATAACCCTTATGGCTTCGACTACATTTCTTTGCTCGAATTTGGTAGAGAAGAACGCTTCGATATGCTTAATATTTATTTGGAGCATATCCGAAAACAATTCCCAGTGCATTTGTTTATTGTATTGGATGTAATCACGGATTGTGTTTTCAATTTCAATGATACTAAGGACAGCATGAAATTAATTGACATGATGAACCAATCCATTAACCGGTACGATGTTACTTTTTTATGTTTAATACATGAGAATCCGGGAAGCACAGACAAAGCTCGCGGCCATTTAGGCACGGAGATTCTAAATAAAGCAAGTACAGTTTTGCAAATCGGTTTTGAGAAAGATGCTCAAAACCATAATACCGATTTAATTAAAGTTAACTTTCTTAAATGCCGAAGCTCGAAAAAACACGAGCCTTTTCATGTTCAATATTCCGATACCGAAAAAGGTTTAGTAATGGCAGATTTAACTACTATTCGCGAAACTATGGAGGCTCGTAACCAAAAGGCAGCTCTTGAATCTACTTTAGAATTAATTGGAGCATTTTTAACCGAGCCCATGCCTCGTAAAATGCTTATTGAAAAACTATCCGTTGAACTGGATTGCAAAGAACGCACCATTGAAACCCGACTAAAAACCATCCAAAACAACCCATACATTATTCCTTTGGCTGATGGCCAAGAAAAACTTCTTTGCAAGAAAACTGCGAATAGAGAAATCATTTATTATCTATCTGATATTCACGATTAACGTCTTTTGCAGTTTTGCAAACCCTTATATATGGGTTTGCAAACTTGCAAAGATAAAATACACATCAATCGTTTTGATATTTCATATACCAATAATTGTAAGAGTTTATTTTTCTTCAATTATTTAGTTTTCTTCAAAACAATTACTTTATCTTTTGTTGTTATAATACTGGTTTTATAAATTAAAGTGTCAGAACAAAAACACGGTACAGATTCTTTATCGATATCCTTACAGTTAAACATTGGATTAATAACATTTTGAGAATACTTAAATGTAAAGATAATAGTGTCCCCGCTCAAAAAATATTTCCCTTTCAACATTTCTTTGTTCTTACTTAGGTCTCCTTTAAAATAGGTTAACGCTGAGAAATGACGAGTTTTGGCATCAAGTTTTAATTCTGTCTTAATACTTGACATTACAACCTCTGTATTTGACTTATAACTGTAGGTTCCAGATTCATTTACTTTTGTTTGCCCAAATAGATTGAAGCATGAAAACAAAATTAAATAGTATTTAATAAGCCTTTTTAACATGTTTAAATTTACTTTAAAAATAGCTTTAATTTATTACTTCTTAAATGAACATGTGAAACTTTCAAAAATTTCGGTCTGCAATTATTATAGTCAGTTTGTCCAAGTTTAGTATTAAAATCTTCCAATGATAAAGGATGATAATTTAACTGATTCGTATCTAAAGTATTATAATATGCCTCTATTTCTATCTCACCTCTGATGTTTAATAAAGTACTTATAGTATAATTCATTTTATTTGATGACTTATTTCCAAATGGTCTGGCAATGCTAAAAGGTGGAATTAACTCAATATCATCAGCTAACATAAATCCATAATTGGCACAAATATTCCGTTCTTTAAAATCAACCTTTTTACCATTTTTGTATATATAAATTCCATATTTTGGGCTAACATTTTCATTTATACAATAATTATCCCTGCCATAAATACTATTCACAAAGCCTACAGTATCATTGCTTAAGTTTAATATAATCGGCATTAAATTAAAATAGTACATTGAATCTTCATCCTGATAAAGAGTATCGCTACCAATATTATAAAGTCTAAATAGTAAAGCTTGCTTACTTTCACTTATGGTATTTGTATTTTGACAAGCTATTAGCAACAAAATGCTAAACAGAAACAAAAGATTTCTTATCATGCGATATTTAAAAAGTCGGACAGCTAATATCATAATCACATTTGTTTTGAACAACACCATCAGTAATATAATCTCCTACAATATTTCCTGTGTCATCAACACGAATAAAAATCGCTTCACTTTCTTTTACATTACCGTGTGTTATTGTTATACAAGTTGAAAATACGTGCATAGGCTTTTCAGCTAAAAAATATGAATAAGCATATTTGGTATTTTTGATAATGTCTAAAAGTGAATGAGAAAAACTAACACTATCACCTTTTTTATTCCTGTAATATTCTTCTTCAGTAGCCCACTTGTTGAGCAACAAGTTTAATTTATCTGATAGCTGAGGTTTTAATTCCGGTGGATTGTTTTTGATAACTCTATCAATTCGTCCTTCGCAATACTCCGGAGTATATTCGCCACTTTCAATAAACTCACCTATATCAATTTCCTCATCAAGAGCCATGTCATACATTTTGTATTTGCCTCCTGAACAACTCATTAATAAAATAAAAGTAATATTAATTACACTTTTACAAAGCCGCAAAACCATTGATTTAATATTCATCTTTAATAGTATTAGTGTTTTGGTGATAATACTTAAAGAGAATTACAGTATCATATTCTAATCGTTCGTAATCAATATCAATTAGCTTAGTCTTTTTGTTAATTTTCAATTCTAATCCATAATCAGATTCAAGATTTAGAAACAATGTGTTTTTCTTCCAAATAGTATCAATTATAGATTCACTAAATAATAATGTTAAATCTTTAAATTTTTTTGAGTTTTTTTGAGAAGAATTTAATAAAGCTAAGTAAAAATCATAAGTGTTTTCAAAATCAGATTTGCTAATCTTTCTTAAATCTAATAAAGTCAGTAAATATTCACAACATAAAGTATAAGCATCATTCTTTTCAGGAGACCATCTGCAAACCATCTTATATTCGTTATCGGATGCTCCCTCCAAAATCCAATACGAACCGTCAATTCCAATTACATCTTCTTTTTTGGTTTGCATATTCCAAAAATTACAATTATCAAGCAAAAACAAAAAATGCTTCCAACTCTTTTTATTAAGTAATTTACATGAGTCAGTTATAAGATTACCTGCAGTATAACCACCAGTTCCATCTGTTTCTTTATAACACACGGAGTATTTTTCTCCTTCTTTTTCTATTCTAATAGCTATTGGTTTTTTAAATGTAGAAATTAATGTTAACCTAAATACAGTTTTTGCGTAATCTCTATCATAAATCAATGGCTCCTTCATTGCAAATAAATATTTTGAGAAGGTTTCATTCAAAAAACTATCCTTATAAATGTAATTATTAACTGTATCAATAGTTTTGTATGGAAAATATAAGGAGCTGGTATCTTGTGCAGCGGATTGTTTCAATTCCGTACTATTTTCCGTTATTACATTTTCACAGGAAAGTATAGATAATAGTACGAATCCTGTTAAAATAAAAAGTTTTATATTTAAGTTTTTAATCATTTAAATAGTACAGTTAAAATTTCATTCTTCTTTTGGGATTTTCTGAAAAAAATGATTCTTCCTCAATATAACTACTTATGCATTCGCAGATAAATCTATAAACAATTCTCATTTTTACACATTGTTACTCTAATTAGTTTACCCTTTTCATCGGTCAAAAAGGTATAATGGTTCTTTGTTGCATCTGAGTAGTAAAAAATGTACTGACTTCCTACTAAATAATCTTTTGGTTTCCCAAATCTTTTAAATATATCCTCTCTAGTTGATGTACCAATTGAAATATTACCTCCAAATTTCACTGAACTTCCCTCCAAGAAAAAAACTGTTTGAAGAATGTAATCTGATTTTTTGTTTTTACGCCTGAACATCATTTCAATTTTTTTATCTTCATATTGAAAATACATCACTGTGGGAATTTTTATTTTATGGCATGCGTTTTTGGTAATCTCATTTCTTTCAGAAGGTTTTCCAATGATTTTCTGAACTTCCTTTTCAGTTGATTTACCAATATTAATTTCATAAAATTCCTGAGGGAGTAGAAATTGGTCTGTTTGATTTGTTTTAAACCAAAATGATAAAATTGTAAATATGAATATGATTGATTTTAGAATCATTTCTGTGATTATTAATTACAATTTAAATTTATAGCATCTTTTGCTTCTTTCGACTGATTTGCTTGTTTCCAATCTAAACAAGCTCCATCTTTATCTCCGAGTTTTATTTTTGAACTACCTCTATAATAATACGCTGAAAAATATTTATTGTCAATTTCAAGAGTTTTGTCAAAATCCTTTATTGCATTTGGGTAATCTTCTAATTTATATTTCAGTTTGCCTCTCTCCATGTAGTGATATGCAGACAATGGAATTAGCTCAATTATCTTTGTATAATCTGCTATTGCTCCATGATAATCGTTAATTGTTTCTTTTAAAATAGCTCGCTTATTCAATAGATGAACATTCTTCGAATCTTTTTCAATCTTATTATTTAGTTCGATTATATCTGCTCTCAGTTTTGAATAAATAGAAGTATCTCCAATGCTATTTTGCGCAATCATTTGATTCGAAACGAATATGATTTGATAAAATATGATGAATGAAATAAATTTCATTGTTTATTTTATGATTTAAAACAAATAAATTAAAATAGACTACCTTCTTTCAATTTACCAGAAAGATACAACTTTTTAAATTTTCTGAAATTTTTAGGCCTACTTCCTATATTTTGGATTACCTCATTAGAATCAGGAGAAAACAATCTATAACTGATTTTTATGCTATAACCTCCAGTAGTGTATGAAACAATCCACCTAATGCCGTCAGTTGCTGCCCAGTTGAGTTTATAATTCGGTAATGTACTAGTTGAACAGGAGTAATTCCATTTTTGTTTTGGGTTAGCAATATTAGTAATAGTATCTGCTATCTCTCTTGTTATTACCAACGGAATTTCTTTTTTGTCTTTTACAATTTGAAATTTGTTTTCTTGTAAAATACTTTTCCAATCAGCACTGTTTTGCCCAGTAACTAAATATGGCAAAAACACAAATATAAAATATTTAACAACCCTTTTTAACATGATATAATTTACCTTAAAAATAGCTTTATTCTCGTTTCCATAAACTATTTCTCAATTTTCTTTCACGGCATTTTAGCTCAATAAGGCCGCCTGCAGTAATCTTAAAAAATCTTATTGATGGAGTATTACCCAAGTCTATTATGTTTTGAGTAACTTTTGTTTTTAGTAGAATGGTTGAATCAGAAATTGACCAGAAACCTGAGTCAGGATATACTTCGAAGCCATTTTGAGATATTTGCTCTAGTATAAATGTTGAGTCTTTGTAAAGAGTTAACAACTCTTCTTTATGGTTATACGACCAGCCAGAACCATTACCAATATAATTTAAGCGATATCGACCCGAGGCGCCTTTATTATTTTGTGCCGATAATTCAAATGGTCCAAATAAGATTAAATCTATGGTCAGAAGAAATACAACTAATTTCATGCCTATTTGATTATCAATTTATAACGATATTTTTCTTTTTAAGTTACAGCCTTGCATAATCATTGAAGCAGCTGTCTTTCAAAATACATTTTATGTAATTCCGTATTTAATTAAAATCACCCTTTATGAAAAATATGTTTTCTGATTTTTTTTCTATGAAAGATAGTGCATTTTTTTCTTTTAAATTGCCGCTTACGGATTAATTTATCCGAATTAAACTTATCAGGTATTGCATCCAAAATCATTGCGTCGGAATAAGTTAAAATTTGACCATTCTTAAAGAGAAGTTTACGACCAAAAAGATTATCATTCTGTAATAAAGTATCTCCTTTCATATTAATTTTATTATATTGTGTTTGATAACTCTGCAAGGTGTATTTCCACCATCTACCTCTAATTGGAGACAAATATTTGTACTCTTCAAGTAAACAAGTGCTATCCTTTTTTATAGTTAGTACAAATTTTGTGTAGCAATTATGTCCAAAACAACATGACCAACGTTCAGACTCCCAAGTGCCAAACATTTTATTCTGCCCAATAGCTGCATATGGCAAAAACACAATTAAAAAATATTTAATAACCCTTATTACCATATTTTTTTACTTTAGAATTAACTTAATATTACTCCACAAAAGAAATATCAAATTGTATTGGCTCGTTATTATAAATTGCACTTCTCTTTATTTTTTTATAGAATGTTTTTTTGTCTATAATAATTGTAAATGAAATATATTTATGCCTTTTATTATATGTCTTTCTGTTCTTTTTACTAACGCCAGTTAAGCATCTAAAACCAGTATGTGTATCACCTAAAAACTCATATATTCCATTCTTATCAGTTTGCAATAGAAGCGAGTCCTTATTATCAAATCCTTCATCTATAATTAGTATAAATGGCAAAGGTGCAATTGACGATTTTGTTATATTTTTTATCGTAACTTTTAGGAGATAATCAAAACGAGCTTCATTTCCTATATATTCATAATATAAAACGCTGAAATCTTTTGTATTTACAGCGTAGGTATCAGCAACATTGACGAATGCTGTATTACAAATTTCATTACCTAACCATGAATTTATTTTTAATGTATCTGGTCGCAGACTTCGAGCAGTGGATACAGATTTAAATTTTATAAATACATAGCTACCCGATTGGTAAAGCACTTGAAATTTAGATAATCCTTTCCCGGAAAACATTATTTCATTAGTCGTATCCTTGTCTTTAAATTCACAATAGTTTTGCGATAACCAATAGTAATGTTTAGCTTTTAAATTACAACAATCTTTGTACTTATTAATAATTGCAATAGAATCCATAAATACAGAATCCGTATTTTTTCTATAACTTACAAGACTTTCCGAATCAAATTTTAATCTAACACCTAAAGCGGTATACGTCCAATTTTCAATATTGGAAATATTCTCGCCAATTTTTATTTTTCTATCTGGCTGTCCCAGTGTTTCAAGTATGAAATCTTTTGTTAATGTTTTTTCTTTGATATTTGACTCGAGTTCGCGCTCAAAATCATATGTAAAGAATTTATTTAAATCAAAGCTAAGTATAGCGCTATCAATTTTTGTAGAATCTTTAGTTTGTACCCAAATAGGCTTATTCGTAAACAGTTTAAATCCTACTGATGTGTACTCTCCATTTGACTCGAATAAATAATAATAAACTCTTCCTCTTTCTTCTAACTCTTTATTAAGTTCGCCAATTGACTTTGCTTTTCCGGCATACTTTTTCCCATCAGGATAATAAAAATGCAATTCTTGTGAATATATTTCAATGGAAAGTGTAATTAAAGTCAATGTGATGGCTATACTTGTTTTCATTTGTTCTAATTTAAAATCTTTCCTTATTTATTGCTCAGATTTAACATGATCAATCAGTTTAATCAAAATTGTATTTTGATTTTCATCATAATTTATATTCGGATGTCCATCTTCAGTTGTTTTTGTTTCAATATCATAATGGTCGATGTTTTTAGCAAATTCCTTGTCTTTAATAAGGAAGGTAAATCTTGTTCTTTCGGAATGGGAAACAGAACTAATACTAATGATGGGTTTACCATCTTTATCAATACTATTAAACTTAACTGGCTGTATTTGAGCAATCTCTATTTTTGATATACTATCTAAAACTAAACTGATAAATGGTGAAGGTGATATTTTCGTAACCGGATAATCTCTGCAGTTATCGAATCTTTGCTTAAACATTTTGCCTTTATCTACCCAAAACACTATTCCTATAATTGTAGCACGGGAATTAGTGTCTTTTTTTGATTGAATAAAATTAGTATTACCGTTGAAATAATTTTGATACGTGATAATAGTATCAATTTTTTGTTTTTTTAGTTGCAAGATTTTTAAATCAAATTTTTTACTCAAATTATTTTGACTGTAGCTTTTGGTACTTGTAACCAAGAACCCTAAAGAAAATAATATTGTCAAAATTTTATTCATATAATTTCTAATTAAAACAATGCACAAATGGTTTGCTTTTCTTTACCTCTTTTATAATAAGTTCTGCAACAACCTCCATACCACCACCATCCACTTTTTTTATCTGCTTTAAATTCTCCATTCGCAAAAAAGCCACCATCTTGTTTAAAGATAATCACAACACCATTTTTCTTGCCGTTTTTTCCAATATTACAATAAATCCTAGCTTTTGAGTTGGGACAAAAATACACACCGTTATATTTAACAGAATCAATAGTGTATTCTCCTCTTATAAAAACAATTGAATTAAAATCAATTTCATCAAGGTTGAAATCAATTCTTAAGTCACAAAAGTTCTGAGCAAAAGATATTTTACCACATAGGAACAATACTATAAACCATCTTTTAAAACTCATATATTAAAATTACAAAAATCATTTTAAATAAAGAGGCAAGCTATGTGCTGACCTTGTTTATTATGTCCGTATGAGATATGATGGAAAACCACCGCTAAGACCCACACGACATACTTTAATTCTATCAGAGGAAACAAAATCTAAATTTTGATTCTTTAAAATTTGTTTTATAAGTGTTCCAACGGTGATTTTTTCACTCTCAAAATAAATCGGCTTAAGAACTCCACTTTTTGGCCCTTTAGGCAGGAAAGCTATTTTTGAAGTATATGTTTCTATAATCGAATTATCTGAAACATGAGCTTCCAATTCGTCTTTATCCATATCCAAAATTATTTCAGGAGACGATAAAAATAACTTGTCAATACTCTTTTTATCTATTGGTTCAAAACCATAAAATGTGAGCTTATTAAACTGTTTGAGTGGAAAGCTGTAAAACGCCATATTTTTTTTAACCGGAACAAAAGTCCATTCTTCTATTACGTCCCACCAAGAATCATAGTAAAGCCAATCAGTACCAACAAATAAAACGCGACATTTAAATGTGATAGTTTTATTTGTAACTAAATTAATTTGGTCATAATAAAATATGTCCCCAAGTTTAATATCTTCTAATTTTGTCATACAAATTGCGTATAGTTAACGGATATATATTAATTTCATATTTATCACAACCGTTTATCTTTCTTCATCCACTTTTTTGCTTTTCGGCTATTAACATTGTATAACACGATTGGTGTTTTACTATTTTCATATACTTTCAATTTGCATTTTTTTACCACGAGAGTCATATTATTTATAATTTCAACTCTAACCCATTTGTTATAAAGTGTATCATTCTTTATTGTATTTTCATCATAACTGTTCAATATCATTTGATTATTCTTAATATTCCATTTGCCAATTGATAAAAAGTGCGCCGTGCAATCAAAGGCTTTATACACAAATACGCTGTCTTTTCTTAATTCAATTTCAACAGATTTCATTCTAGTAAGTGTTGAGTATTTACCAATTGCATTAGGATTTTTTTGAGCCAAAGCGGTTTGCCAGCATATAATCAATATTATTAATATTCTATTCATTACTTTATTATATTACTAAAAACACCCTGGAATAGTTTTTAATTCAAATTTCTTCAATACACTTTTCGAATCTGAATCATCTAAGTTATAAATCAACCATTTCTTTATTTTAATGAACTCTCTACTATTAGTTCTGCTATTTTTTTCATTTTGAATGTATATTTTATTTCTTATCATCAAACAATATCTATTCCCATTAGTAATGCCTTTCATTTTGTTTGTGTATGATATTTTGAAAAATATTGGTTGATTATAGTTTTTCAAAGGTATCTGCTCTATTTTTAACATGTCATCTTTAGTAAGGCTCTCTTCTTTTATAATTTTTTTTGTAATTCTTTCAATTATAACCAATGAATCGTTAACTGATTGACCAGATATAAATTTTGCCAGAAAGAAAAAAAATATTAATGAAATAAACTTCGTATTCATGTGTTGAGCCATTTACCAATAAGTATATTCGTAAAACCAAATATCATCTATTTTACCATTGTCGTACTCAGTTTTTTTGATTAAAAGCCCTTTATCATTGTACTCATAAAAAACCTCAGAATAATGTTTGTTTTTATGAGCAAACTCTTTTTTAGATACCGGCAATCCTTTGTCGCTGTATTTCACTTCAACTTTCTGGTATTTTGGTGGAGTGAATCCACAAAACAATTGACGTTTTTTTATTGACTTTTTTCTTAAAGGCCAATTTGTTTCAACTTTTGATACCCTATAATCATCAGTAAATGCAATAGTTATTTCTTCTTCTATTTTTTCATCATCATACTGGTAAATATTCCACTCCTTATCTCCAAAACAATAAACTCGTTTATCGTCTGGATGGATTACTTCTACTTTTCTGATTCCTTTATTTACAGAGTAGTGATATGTGTGAATGGCTTCAATTTTATTTTTATCTAATTCAATTTGAGAAACTAATCTTGACAAAGAATCGTAGTTAAATTTGATTACACTATATACCCCATCACTTTTTGTTGAACTTATAATTTCAATTAGTCTGTTTTTTAAATCATACTTAAGTTTTTTAGTACTACAAATGCTTGTTTCATCAAAACAGTATTCGTTTCTTTCGATTAATTGTCCTAAACTATCGTATCTAAAAGTAATCTTTTCATTAGTTCCAGTCGTAAACTTTCGAATGTTTTCCGATAAAAGTCCGTTTATAAATACATTTCGTCCATTAATTACCTTATTTTCTCCTATTAATTCATAGCTAAATAGCATTTGATTATTACTATCAAGCTCGATAAAATATTTGTGAGACTTATTATCCAGACTATTTTCAAATCTTTCAGTAACAAATCCATCTTGATTATAAAACTCATGTTTCATAATATACAACGAATCATTGTCTTTGCTATAGTAACCGTCTTTTAAAGAAACTTTTATCGATTTAACCATTCCCGATTTTAAAACCCGGGCAGAAAAATGAATGGAATCTATTAAATCATCAACGCGTTGATATCTAATAAGAGTATCTTGCAGGGGGCTTTGTCCAAAACAAAAATTGAATTGATTAAGAAAAAAAGTAACAATTAAAATATGTTTTACATTGTATTGCATGTTTTTTCCTCAATTACTAAAGGTTATCTACGTTAAATTTAGTGTTTTTATTTATACGGCCTTAATTAAGGGTTTATTATTCTATCAGTTTGGAGTTACAGTTAAAATTTTAAGCTAAAAAATGATTCTTTCTAAAATAAAAAACGCCATACATCTTGGTATGGCGTTTTTCAATCTCATACTTCCAAACGGTAAGTTGAGCAAAAACTATTTGTTCACAAACAAAACAAGTTAAAAAAATGCTTCTTCTCGATAATGGTCGGGATATACTATTTTATAATCTCTTAATCCAAGCCCATTTTTTTTATAAATACATATTTGAATAGGAGGATTTAAATCCAAATATGGCGCTGGAAAAGCATCTTTTACTTCAAATAACAATCGATAAATTAAATCCTTATTAGTTATTTTTTCTGCGTTAATGGAATTAATCCCATGAACTCGAATTGCCTCGTAATCAAAAATTTTAAGAGTGTCTTTCATATAGGAAATAACTCTAGCTACTGTTGTTTTATTTGTAAAGAGTTTTTCCTCTTTCATGCGGTTAACAACAGCTTTAAAATCTTCAATATCTTGCGGTTCGCCAACTAAATCCAACACTTTATATTCGTGAAAGTCACAAAACGCTTCACAAATTATGCAGTTCCCTTTGTATCTGTGACCTCCCCACCATTTAGCAATATCAAAAAAATGATCCCAATAATAATAACCAGTTCCAAGCCAAGTATTATCCCAACGGCACGGAAACGGTCCATGGTTTTCCACATAATCGGGATTGTCTCTGTCTTCCAGAGTTTGATATAACTTCTTAGGAGATTTCAAAAATAAATGGATTAAAAACTACTATTGTGTTTTAGTGTTTTGCTTCAAAGGAAGTTCAAGCGAACTTAAATTTAAAGTAGGCAATATAATTGGTTGGATATTACATTGCAAAGTAACGCTACTGATAAATGCTCTAATAAATGGAAAAACAATAGCTATGCTGTTTTTATAAAAATAAGTTGGTATTTCCTCTAAAGAATTCACCTCCATAAATTTGAAATTAGCGACACAAGTAATTTGTACAAAAGGTAATTCCTGTCCTTTTTTCTCGTCAAACGCAGTCACTACAAACTTTAAATCATATTCTGATTTTTCTTTATAGTAAACCCCTTCAGGAGAAAAATCTATACTAATATCCGCTGGCAAATTTGCAGTTTCAATTAAAACTTTTTCAAATTTATAATTAGTTAAAGAAAATGAGGCTTTATTCATGCTGGTAAATTTAAATAAAAAAACCCGGAAAATTCCGGGTTTTCTATTATTAAGTTGTAAAGTTTCTTTCGATCAAAATCATCCTGCCTTGGTATCTTGAAGTATGTTTCAAGATGCTCAATCAGTTCATGAATTGTTGGGCCAACTTTGTCGTACTCCTCTGTCTCTGCCCAATCTTTTAGAACTTGCTCTCTAGGTGTATTTTTAAAATACGCATCTAGTTTTTCTAACATGTTACTCATAATTCTATCCTTTCTCTATTTAAAATCAATTTAAAACTGCCACTTACGTTCAATAAACAATTCTAAGTTAAGACTTGAAATCTTGTACAAAGGTACAATATTTTCCGAAATATATAAAATTGTACACAGTTTCCAAAAAAAATCTACTTTATTCTCCAATTTAACTTACAATTTACTATACATTAACGTTTTAAGAGCTTTTTTAATAATACATCTACCTTTATAATATAGATATCATTTTAACAATATTCGTTCCATAACGATTTTTGTGGTCAAAAGTGACATGTAAATATCGTTAAAATTCATAACAGGTAAAAAGGTGTTCCTTAGCCTGCTCCCAACAACAAAACACGCCAAACCAAAATAGCCTATGCTTTAGCTATGTCTTTTCAAGGCATTTCGCATAAGCTATTTTGCCTTTCAGGCTTTGGGTTTGTCATGTTTGTTGTTTTGGTCACGGGCTTGCGTCACGGCAGCCTACTTCATTGTTCAAAGCCACTTCATTCTCTTCACTCCATTTCACCCGCTTCGCTGGGTTTCATTTCGTTTCGTTCATTTCAGTCGCTTCTCACAATGCCGGCTGCCCACTTTTCAGCTCGCCTGCATTGTCGTTCGGGCTGCGGTCAATGGGCGCTTATTTTTGCTGACACACAACCAAACAGAAAAAATAAACACACCCATTGCCCTTGTGTTGTCCGTCGTGTGGCATAGATTAATGCAAAGATTTTTTTGCATTTGCCACACTGGCAACAGGGGTTGCCCCCGCTTTCGTTGTTGCCTCCTCAAGCTTCCGGGCTGCCCACCCTCACTCCACTCGCAGGTGGCTCGCCGCACAACGGATTGCAAACCATTTCATTCCGTTTCACTACATTCATTATTTGCAACCGTTCCCCACCGCACGCCGCAGGCGCTTTTACCAACTCAACTTAAAGTAACTTTTTAAACTCCGATACGTCTTATCTAAAATTAAACATTATGAATATAGAAATTCTCACTAAAGATGATCTGAAAGAATTCAAAACAGAATTATTATCAGAAATTGAAAAGCTATTAAAATCAAAGACAGGAACGACACAAAACAAAGAATGGTTGAAGTCTTACGAAGTAAGAAAACTCCTTGGTATTTCACCTGGTAAACTTCAACAATTACGTGTAAACGGAACTTTAGAATTCACACGATTAGGTGGCTTGATTTATTTTAAATACGAAGACATCATTAAATTAATGGAAAACTATAAACATAAAAATCCATTATCTAATCGTGCAACTTACATGGCTAAAGTACAAGCAGATGCAGATTTTAGAGCAAGAAGAACTAAATGATAAATCTTCTAAATTAAAAAAAGGTCGCAAATTTGGGGCTGTCCGCACATGCCCACGTATTAGGGCTATCAAGGTCAAGATGAATTTTGCAAAAATAATCTCCACACTTCATGCGGCATAAATTAAGGTATTAATTTATTTGTTTTGCCGCATTCAGGTAGTATTTTTTTCGCAAAAACCTTGACAGCCCTAGCTCAGCAGCCCCCCTTGATTCGGCTTTCTTTTTTATTTTTTTCGGGTTTTATTTTTTCTTTTCAAAAATATTAGGCAAGCGTAGCGCAGCATAACTTTTAAATCCATAGTTATGCTCAAATCAAAAATCAAAACCCACAAATCAGGCACAATCTACAAGCAGCCACATTTTTTCATTTTAAACAAAGGTTTAAATTCAGGCAAGCCGTTCAGGCATTATGTATGTAATTCATTTGTTTTCCTGGCAGATGATAAAGATGAAAGGGATTATTATTTTTTTATGCTACTTGGCATTTGGGAGCTTCGTTTGTTGCGTCCCTATCTGAAAGGCTCCGTTATTGAGTACGTTCGCCTAGGGGATGTTATTGATGTTTTAGATGAAACTTTAAATGCAGTTAATACCGGCAATCGTTCTTTTGCAGATGTGCAAAATTCACTCTCGCAAATTGAGGCGCTTCAATCAAATTTGCAATTGCAGTTATCTCAATTAATGCAGCTGCGCAAAGCATTATTTCATAAATATTTAAGGCGCGGGTAAAAAAGTCTTGGTTATCTATTTTAGTTTATAAACTGATATTTGCTTTATACAGAATATCTTGTTTCAAAACCAAACCCTAATTCATTCAGCTTATTTTTAATGAGTTTTAGTACTTTAGTGTCTGATGGCTCATATTTAAATATAATATCAATTCTTATCTTTTTCCCTTTTGCTTTTGGATATGCTCTTAATATTTCGTCTGATTCTATAAACGCTAGATATGTATTAATTTTTTTTTGTAATTTGAAGTAATGGTCTGTGTCCTGAATCCAATCTAAGTGATCAGTAATTGTCAACACACATTCTCCTGTTATATTGTCTACGCCTATCGCATTAATCCTGTCTGTTTGCTCTATGGACATCTTCCTTTTTATTACCTAGCACTTGTTTTCTCTTACTAAAACTCTAAGTTGTCTTTTTTACAATAATATTTTGGTGAACATTCGTTTATCATGCAACCACCAAGACGTATTTTACCTTCCTCTCCAAGTTTAAGATATTTTTCAGTCGGCATACCATAAAATATTTTAGTAACATCTTTATTCTGATTGCATTTTGGACATATATCTGTTGTTATTATTGATTTACATGTTTTAGGAAAGTGTATGTCTAACCATATTTTCTCCTTGTCTTTTAATTTGAAGGGTATTAAGAGTGTTCCCATTTTATAATGTGTAACAACTATTGTATCGCTTAAGTATTTCTTAAGTACAATATCATATTTTCCCCCCCCAGCTAGTATAAATTGTCGTATCGTTCTTAATAAAATGCATTTTAGCATTTTGAATTAGTCCATATTCTGTAGAGTCTTTAACAGTACCCGTTAATTCACCAATTTGAGAAAATGAATTTCTAGTCGAAAGAAAAATCAATATAAAGATAATTGTCCTCATGTTTTCTGGTACTCGTTTGCCGTTTTCACAACCTTGCATATAACATACATAATGCCGCTACAACTATAAATTCAAATGATTATTATAATGTAAATATAATAAAAAAGGCCGCTCCATTTTTCGGAGCGACCTTTTCTTGGATTTTTAAAGCAGATTATTTTTTGAATTTCTTTACCAACCATTTCAACAACAAAGACACGCTGAAACTAACCACGGCACCAAGTGCAGCAAGGACAACTGTTTTGACTATATCCGATGAACCAATGTTCACTACTACGGTTAAGACCGTTCCGCAAACAGTTCCCAGGATAGTTCCGCTTTCAATGTTGTGATGTGTTGACATGGTTATTGTGTAATTACTCTTCCTGAATCTGCTTTAGTTAATTTAGAATGAGATTTCATCTCAATCTTTGGAAGCTCGCCAACCTTTTCGCTTGGGTCGATAGTAATATCAATCCAATCTTCGATGATGTCCGCTTCGCGGCCAGCATCGGCTTTAGTCAGCTTTGAACCAGCTGCAATTGCATCAACTAATTCGCCTTTTTCTTTGCTCATCAATTGCACTTTAAAATCAAATGAGATTGTTGTAGTGCTTGTTTTTTCTGTACATTCCATTTTAATGAATTTTAAAATTTAGATTATGCCAATCCTGAATCGGCTTTAGTTAATTTTGAACCACAACGTTCGCGAACGCTAACGTCAACATCAGGTAGTTTTCCTTTATCAGTATTTGTAACTTTTGCAGTTACCCAAACTTCTTCCTGAAACTCTTCTAATCGTCCGGCATCAGCTTTGGTTAATTTTGCACCATCACAAGTAACTGTTAAAATGATTTTACCATTACAGTTATCGTCTTGGCTTTCATGGTTCATAACCGAAACGTTTTGTTTGTCATGAGCAATTGATTTTACACATGGTAAAATTTGTAGCTCAACTTTTGTTTGTTTTTTATCGCAAGGATTTAATTCTTGATTCATGTTAATGATGATTTTAATAATTACTATTCAGTTTTGTTTTGCTGTTTCATTTTCGGTTACAGCTTGACTCACAGCAGTCGCTACGCTTCCAGCTACAATCAAATAACCTCCAATGGTTACCACAATTGCAGGAATTGCAATTGGTGAGGCAACGATTACGCCGCCTGCGGCAGCTAATCCTAAACCTACATTTCTTAATACTTTAAAGAACTTTGGTGTTGGTGCTTTTAATCTATCAATGATATTCATTGCTTTAATTTTTAGTGATTAATAATTTAATTTTAAAAGCCTTGCCCGCCTTTGGCGGACAGGCTTTTAGGTTTAGGCTACCTCTACAATGCTTAACGCGTTGTAAGCGCCATTTTTCAGAGAGTATTGAGCTCCGTTTAATTCCTGGAAGAACTCAATATGTAATAAATACAAATTGGTTCCTGCACCTGCCGGTGCAACTCCCGGAGTTAAAACAATATTGTTTGGTGTTGCATCAATCGGGATGTTAACCACGTTTGATAATTGCACATCAAAAACATTGTTTGCGAAATCTACTTTTGCCCAAGAGCCTTTAATGCTCATGTGTGTTGCTCCTGCAGGAAATGCAATATCATTTATTGGTGCTAAACCATTTATAGTAATTACACCTGTAGCCGTTACTACCGCAAATGGCTTAAATAATACGCTTCCTAAATTTGCTCTGTTATTGAAATTAAAACCCTTTAACAAAGCCATTGCTTGCGGTGTTGCTATTGCAACACCTACAGTGCGCTCACCTCTTACAGAGGTTGTGTCAAGGTTTTTAATATCAGTCATCAGTTTAGTTAATCGAGAGGTTACTCGATTATCAGAAGCAGTCATCAACATTGGGCGTAAAGCATCTCTCAATACTTTTCCGGAACTTGCAGAAGAACCAAATTCAGCGCCGTTTTCTCTAGTGCGAACAAATGCAGGGTCGTTAGCTATTCGACTTGCATCTACACCACCTTTTTCACGGGCTAAATGTCCATCCTGAGTTTTGTAAAAGGATAAATCTCCGATTTTCCCTTTCAACTTTATGATTCCTTTTTGTCTTGCCATGATTGTGATTTTTAATTGATTTGATTTGCATTTTGTTCGCCGCTGCAGTCAGCTTTCAAAACGGTCAAACTTCATTCATATCGCGAATAGAAATCGTTTGACAGTACAAAACTAAATCTTATAAAAGCCACAACCAT
Organism: Bacteroidota bacterium; assembly: GCA_963169355.1. Lineage (GTDB taxonomy): Bacteria > Bacteroidota > Bacteroidia > B-17B0 > Aurantibacillaceae > UBA4416. The sequence continues at coordinate 32,778 of CAUJCR010000054.1, forward strand.
GAAAGCGTTGCGTTTGCACTTGATGTGAAATTTTCGCTTCAAAAAGTAATTTTAGCATATAGTAAAGGCGTGTTTGCCCTATATCATAGCTATGGATAAAGTATGAAGCGGTAATTTTTGGAGCAGAAAGGGAAAATCGGGCGAAAAGTTATCAACAAGAGCAATGTTGTACCTATGTTGTACCCAAAATAAAAAACCCTTGCGTAGCAAGGGTTTTAGAGTGTTTAAGTAGCCCGTACGGGAATCGAACCCGTGTTTCATCCGTGAAAGGGATGCGTCCTAACCCCTAGACGAACGGGCCATTATTTAAAATGGAGTGCAAATTTACAATTATTTTTATTTCTAGCAAAAAAATAATAACAAATCACGAAAATCTTTTTTGTCTAAAGGCTTCTATCTTTCTTACTAATACAAATTGTAAAAAAAAGGCTAATGCAAGGCTGGTAAGCAGTGTAGCATAACCATAATAAGGCATCCATTGTGTATGTTCAAAAAAATAAGCCCTTAAAATGCTTACCACTAAATGATGACTAATGTAAATGGTAAAAGATAATTCGCCTATTGTACGGTCAATCTTGGAATCTTTAAAAGCTGAGAATATATAAGGTATTGATAATGAAATTATTATAAAGAAAATAGAATACTTGACACTATCCATTATTGGTATTTCTTCAATAAAAAGAATACCTAATACGCTTATCATTAACAAGATGTAACCCATATATTTAGAGGAATTTAGTAACCAATTTCGCTTGTAAAATTGATAAGACACACTTCCTGCTAAAAAGAATGGCAACTCAAAGGGGAAAAAACGATAAGTCCACGGGTCATAACATAAATAGTGAATTTGATTAAAATACCATTTTATTAAAATGCCTAGTAAAACAATTAATATTTGTTTTCTTAATCGAAGTTTTACTAAAAATGGAGCAATGATATAAAACATACACTCAATACTAATAGACCACGATTGAGGCATAAACAAATATTGAAAAGCAGTATGTTTATAAGATAAAACTTGCTTGGTAAACTGTAGCTGGCATAATTCATCTATTCTTAAAAAATAAAACCAATCTTGTCCTATAACAAGTACGTTTTCTAATAAAAAATAGGCTATTGCATAAGGCGATAAACAGGTTCCATATTGCACATACCTTGCTAAATAATAAGGCTTATTAAATGCCCAGTAGCCAATTAAACTAAGTAAAAGTGCTAGTAATAGAACAATCCAATAAGTAGGGAAAATACGATAAAACCGGCTCCATAAAAAACGTTTATAGTATCCAGCTCCTACATACTTCTCATTTAAAATTAAAGCCATGTAAAACCCCGAAATGATGTAAAAACTTTCTACAGCTACTTGTCCGCCGCATAAGCGTAAACCAAAAATTTTGTAGGAATGATAAACAACAACGGCAATGGCTAATATTGTACGAAAAATTCCCAAAAGTAAAAGGTCATTATTCTACCTTATTCATAATTTCTTTAGCCGCATCAACTATTTTCTTTTGAGCTTCAATTTCGGCTTTCTTTTTTGCTTGGGCTTCTTCGTTTCTAGCAATGTTATCTTCAGCCGATTTAATTTTAGACTTGTAACTATCAATATCCGACTTTAATCCTTTGTTTTCTTTCTCTAAATCTTTTTGGTTGTCTTCTAACTTACCTAAGATTTTTTCTTGTTCTTTTACTTTATCGCCTAATGATTCTTTAGTTGTTTTTACTGCAAAATCTTTTATCATAGCCTTAGCGCTTTTATGCTTATCACCATCGGCACCTGTTAAATAAGCACCGCCAAGGTTAAAAGCCACATTCATTTGCACCGTTTTGGCTTCTTTATTTTCTTCAAAGGTAGTGTAAATATCCACCGGGTTATTACCCCATTCTTTTATTAAAACATTATCGGCAAATAGTTCCCCTTTTTCGGTTTTTACTTTCTCAGTTTTAAAATCTTTTAAAAAACTTTTCCATTTACTCTCTACATCACTTTTAGAGGTTTCATAAATAGTAACAGAATATGCATTATGGCTACCATCCGAAAACTTTTGAGAGCCATCATTTACCGATATTTTTTGGGCCTTTACTTGTAAACCTAAAGCTAAAACACCTAATACAAAAAGAGACTTTTTCATGATTCATTAATTTTAAATACCGTTTAAAGATATTTAAAAAAACAATGAAATACAGTAAAATTTGCTTAAAAAATTAGTTTATTGCTTTCGCATTAAAGTTAGTCATAATAAGCTCTTCTAAAGTATAGCGCTTATCACCCACAAATCCTACAATCCAAGCATCAGTCTGTCCTTTTGCAATCATTTTCTGACGCGCTTGTTCAGCTTCTTTAATGGTTTTAAAACTCAGCATAGTAAATCTTGTAATGCCATCAGGGTAACCTTTTTCTTCAGGTTTGCCAATGCTCGACAAGTGAGCATATTTATAATTTTCGGGATGACGATACGCAGCTACTTGTACTTTAAATTCCATACCATCTACACACATATTTCCACCAATTTCTAATAATTGTTTATATACGGTTTTATCGTTTAATGATTTACCTTTTAAAGCTGTAAAATCAGGAATTGCTCCGCCATTGCAAGGATTTGTAACAGGTTTTGTTTCATTAACTACTGGCTCTACTACTTTTGTACCATTTTCTAATGTTTTCATAGTATTAGCATCATTTTTAAAATCCTCGGCACTAGCTACTTGATTTAATAAGCTATCTAAAATGGCATTTACAGATATTTGATTTTTCTTATTAGCAAATTCAGGTGTATAGAAAAAGAAGTCTTTTCGTACTTCCACAAATTTATTAAGCTTTTCTATGGAAACTATTTCCTCCATAGGTTCCATATTTGCAGTTGTTACTTTAACAGAATAATTATGTCCTGGAGAGATAGCCATCAAATATTTTCCTGTTTTTGAATTAGAATAATAAGGTCCTATTAACTCATTATTATCTTTCTTCACCACTTCAATTTTTGCTTCTACAGGTTTTTCATCTACGTACACACTTCCTTTTAATAATGCAAGTACAGGGCGTTCGCCAATTATACCAGGCATTACTGTGTAAATATCTTGTTCGCCTTTTCCGCCAGTGCCTGCTCTGTTAGATGAAAAATAACCAACATCGCCTTTAGCATTTATTACATAAAACCTATCATCTTCGGTTGTATTTAAGGGTATACCCATACTAATTGGTTCAATCCACGAATTATCTTTTTTTATAGAATACATAATGTCATAGCCTCCAATACTTTTATGTCCCTCTGAACTAAAGAAAAGTGTAATACCATCAGGATGAATAAAAGGAGCGTCATCATCATACTCTGTATTAATAGCTGCGCCTAAGTTTTTGGCAGGTCCCCAATCCCCGTTTACTTTTTCTGATATATATAAATCTCTTCCTCCAGATCCACCAGGGCGTTCAGAGGCAAAATATAAATAGCGTCCATCGGCTGTTATTGAGCAGCTACCTTCCCAGTACGCAGAATTGATATTGCTATTTAGTTTTACTGGAATACTCCATTCGGTTCCCGAATAGCTTGAATACATAATGTCACCAGGGTTTTTTACATCACTTACAAAAGTAAATAGCATTTGCCCATCTGGCGATAATGCAATAGCAGCATCATTTCCATTCGTATTCAAATTAGTAATAGGTGTTGGTACTCCCCAAGTTGAATCATTAACTCTGTTCGAGATAAATATATCTTCATGATATGTGCCATCTATTTTATCCTCTTTCAACTCGTCGTTTAATAAACCACCTGTGCTTTTCTCACCTCGATAGGTATAAATTAAAACTGACTCATCTGCTGAAATAATTGGAACACCCTCAACTTCGTGTGAGTTAATTGGAGAACCTATGTTTTTAATATCAGCTACAACTTTATTAGCCATTAATTCTTTCCCATTATTACAATTAGTAATTCCTAATTTAGCGTCACGTAGCATCTCTTTATCATCTTCCTTAATTTTGTTGCCTTTTGCCAATATATAAGCCTCATAATGAGTGATTGCTTTATCAAATTTATAATTGCTATGATAAGCCTTTGCTAAATAATAATCTGCTTCGGGAGATTTATCGTTTCGTTTAATGTCTTCAAAAATTTCAATAGCTCTCGATTTTTTTTCTGGATAATATAAAGCACAAAAACCTAATCTTGATTTAAATTCAAAGTTCTTAGGATTCTTAGTGTAAAGCTGGTCGTACAAATCGTAAGCTTTTTTATAATTATGCGATTCATATAAATCAGCAGCTTCTTCAATGATGTCTTTTTGAGCCATAGACATAGCAGATAATAACATCAGTAAAACAAAAGGTAGTAAAAAACTTTTCATATTGCCTTAAATTATTTAGTTCTTAAAATTCAAAAGCTTGATTACAAAAACTTAATAACTTAGTTAGTTAAGTTGTATAATCAAATTTTCTGTAAACCAAAGATGGAGTTTTTAGAGAGGCTTTTTAATAGAAAACAAATTGGTTATTAACACAATAGAGTTAAAAGCAATTATATCAAGCCCCTAATTATTTATTAGAATGATGCTTTTAGTAAAATGTATAATGTCAAATATAACTATCATTTAGTTTCATCCGCTTGTTCTTTTCCATTAATACTTTTTCAAAAAATAGCTCAGAGCTATGCAATAATTTTTTCAACGTCTAATTGAACTCAGATTATACAATTATCAATTCTATTACGAGCTAAAATCCCTGCAAAATATGGAGCTTAGCAACTTTATTCTCTTTCACCGTATCAGAGGCTACGCTCCATTCGCAAAAATTCATATTTTATATGTCTTTTAACTCTCATTACTAATTTCTAATACACAATTTGGGTTTAAAAATTACTAAACATTCGCAACCTAAAGTATAATTACATTGGGTATAAAATAAAAAAAACCGGACTTCTCTTTAAATGTAGAGAAGTCCGGCGATGTACCCGGGGCCGGGCTCGAACCGGCACGGGGGTGAACCCACAGGTGTTTGAGACCAGCGCGTCTACCAATTCCGCCACCCGGGCATTTTAGCCGAATCTAAGGCCAAATGAGGGGGCAAATGTAATCAAATTTTAATTATTTGAAAAAACATTGAAAAATATTGTAAAAACAGGCAAAAATCGTACATTTGCCCCTCTATTTTATAAAATGGAAACAGACGTTAGATTATTTTCAGGAAGCGCTACCAATACCTTAGCCGAAGCAATTTCTAAAGCTTATGGAAAAGAATTGGGTAAAATGGCTCATTATAGATTTAGTGATGGCGAAATACAAGTGTCGTATGACGAAAGTATTAGAGGGCAAAGTGTATTTGCTATTCAATCTACGATGCCACCATCTGATAATTTAATGGAACTTTTATTAATGTTAGATGCTGCTAAAAGAGCATCGGCGCAAGATGTAGTAGCTGTTATTCCTTATTTTGGTTACGCCCGTCAAGATAGAAAAGATCAACCACGTGTTGCTATTGGTGCAAAAATGGTAGCTGATATGTTGGCGTTAGCTGGTGCTACGCGTGTTATGACAATGGATTTACATGCTGACCAAATACAAGGCTTCTTTAATATTCCAGTAGATCACCTTTATGCATCATCTATCTTTTTACCTTATATTCAAAGTTTAAATTTAGAACACCTTACAATTGCTGCACCCGATATGGGAGGTAGTAAACGCGCTAATGCTTACGCTAAGCATTTAAAATCTGAAATTGTTATTTGCTATAAGCAACGCACAAAAGCTAATGTGGTGGATCACATGACAGCTATTGGTGAGATTGAAGGACGAAATATTATTTTAGTAGATGATTTAGTGGATACAGGAGGAACTTTATGTAAAGCAGCCGATATGATGATGGAGCGTGGAGCACTAAGTGTGCGAGCTTTATGTACACATGCTATTTTGTCTGGTAAGGCTTATGAAAATATTGAGAAATCAAAACTATTAGAATTAATTGTTACAGATACTATCCCTTTAAAACAACAAAGTCCAAAAATTAAAGTATTATCGGTAGCCGAATTATTTGCAAAAGTAATTCATAGTATTCAACATCACGAATCTATTAGTTCTAACTTTATAATGTAAATATAACCCGCCAATATAAATAAAAACAAGTTGTGAGTAAAAATGAAGCGGGCATTTTGAAAACACTTAAAACAAAATAAATAAACAAAATGAAAACTTTACAATTGAGCGGTTCGCCAAGAGCGAACGTAGGGAAAGTAGATGCTAAGGCAATTCGCGAAAAAGGATTAGTGCCTTGTGTTATTTACGGTGGAAAAGAACAAATTCACTTTCAAGCAGACGAAAGAGCCTTTAAGCCAATTATTTTTACTCCTAATGCACACATCGTAGAAGTAGAATTAAATGGTAAAACATACAAAACAATTCTACAAGAAGCACAATATCATAAAATTACTGATAGATTAATTCACGCTGATTTTTTAGAAGTAATTGATGGAAAAGCTATTACTGTTCAAATTCCAGTTAAGTTAAATGGACAATCGGAAGGTGTAAAAAAAGGCGGTAAATTAGTTTTAAAACAACGTAAATTAAAAGCACGTGGTTTAGCTAATGTGTTACCTGATTATATCGACTTAGATATCTCTGGATTGGATATTGGTAATGCAATTACAGTATGTGATATCAACATTGAGGGGGTTACATTATTAAATGCTAAAAACGTATCGGTTGTTTCAGTTAATACAACTCGTGCTGCGGCTGCGGCTGATGCACCTGCGGCTGATGCTAAAAAATAATTAATTTCATACATATTTAAAACGCCCTATTTAACTTAGTTATTTAGGGCGTTTTAGTTTTATACTACTGTTATTATACAAGCTAAATGGGTTAGATTCTCGGAATTTATTTATAAATAAAAAAGGATATTGAATTTTCAATATCCTTTTTAAATAATTTAATGTATGTTAGAAGTGCCACAAGTCGTGTTCCCATCTAAATATATCATTTTTAATTCGATCAGATTCTAATAAAGCATCAATACCTTTTGAGTATCTGTCAATAGTTCTATCATAAACATTCGTTTCTTTAGTAACTACAGATGAAAATTGGCGTTTCCAAAAGATATCTTCAAAAGTTCTTCGTTCTGAGTCGTTTTTGGCGTTATACACTTCGTGTTTTGCCAAGAATGGACGACAAGCTGGGAAATAGGTATAAAACAATGGAAACTCTCCTAAGTCAACTTTTTTAGGATTAATTACATTGAATTCCATGGCTAGGATTCTTACTTCTAGAACTGATTTTTGTTTGTCAAAGAACCAATCTTCTTTTAATCCAAGAGATGAGAAAAACTCATAAGTCCACGTAGAATCTACTGCACCAGGTTTTTTAACCATAAAAGAGTTACCCTCTGCATCAAATTCTTCAACATCTGCCGAGTCTTCTCTAATAACCATCTTGTCACGAATAACAGATAACTCAATAGGTTGTAAAAATTCTTCGTCAGCAAAAGGGATAATAGCACCTGCTAATACATACTTTTGTATTAGTTGCATTAAAGAAATACGACTTACAACAGGTAAAGTAGGGTAATACAGCTGTTGATTTTGTTTTTCACGCATATCTAACCTTCTCCACACACGTTTTTCCCATGCTACATCAGCTTCACGTAAATGTGTATAAGGGATATATTTACGATTTGTTGAATTTTCCTTTTCGTAAATTCCATCTCTATAATCACCTGGTTGAAAAACACTCTGCTGAGCGATTGCATTTAATGCTGATACTAAAACTATCAACATTAGCAAACCAAATTTTACTTGTTTCATATTTACTTTATTTTAAGTTAGTATTATCTTAACACTTTAACACCTGTAGTTACAGATGTTATCTTACCATCTGGACCTTTAATTTTCGCATCAAAATAAACTCTCGAACCTACATCTGCTTTTGCTAAAGCTTGTTTTGCAGCACCGTCTAAACTTGGACCATTACCTGTAGCATTTGCTAATTTACCATTATTTTTAGCAGTAACTTCCCATTGCATTACTACATAGTTTGCTTGAAAGTCAAATCCATTAGCACCTGCTCCTAAACCGCTAATTAATGATAATTCTCCTTTTTTAAGTTCAGATGGAGCAAATTTACCACTTAACTTTAACTCGGGTTTTGGTAAAGGTTTTACACGAAATTTAATTGGAGGTCCTTGTGCTTTCACGCCATCTTTTGTTTTAGCAGATACGGTAACCATACATTCACCAGTTCCACTAAAATTAAATTCAAATTTCCCATTTCCTTTAGGGCTCACACGTACCCCTGCACCAGAAGCTGATACTTGGATATCGGCAGGAGATACACCTGCAGCACTTGCTGTAACAGGATTTGGAACACCAGCATAAAATACATTCATTTGATCAGCAGAAACTGCCGCCGAAGGAGGCGCTACTTTATAAGCACCCGAGAATGGATAATATTTAAATGTTCCGTCAGGATTTTTGTATTTAATTACACCTTTATATTCTTGATCTCCCATTCCGCTTGTTCCAACTTCATACACACCCTCACCACCAATTATATTTACATTAGTACCTTTTTGACCTGCAGCAGCAGCAGCAGAATCTACACCTACTAAAACCTCCATATCTCCAGACGCGAGTTTAGATGAAGAAGCCGCTAAGAAGATATTGGCTGTATATTTTTGTCCAGCTTGGATATAAGAAGAGGGCGCTACCACACGAGCTTTAATCGCATCAAATTTAATTGCTAATTTACCACTAGCTCCTGAAAACACTTGTAATACCTCTGCTTCAATATTTTTCAAGTCATTTTGAAATTTATTTAAGTTGGTATATACAGCAGCCAAAGGTAAGTGATAAAAGTTATCCATTTCCCAGTTAAATTCAATCCCGTCTTCTACACGTTTACTATCAGTTGGTTTGATACTTTCAAATTTTTTCTTAATTCCTTTGTAGTCATCATCTAAAAATTTGGTAGCAGGGTCTTTTTGCATTGCGTCCACCATCGCTACTAATTTATCATGTAAACCGTTTAATTTTTGACGTAATTCGTATGCTGTAAAGGGACCTTTTTGAGGTTCTTTCGGTTCTGCAATACCTAACACATGACTTGGAATATCGTAGTCATCAATTTTTTCCATGTGACGTAGGTTCAAGGTATCTGCTATTTTTTCGTTTTCTTGAGCTGTTGGTTCAGTGTGAGCTACTATTTTTGCTCTTAACTCTCCAATATACTTGTAAACTTCATTAATCTCTTTTTGTGCTTGTTGAGCCTTTTCGTAATAAGGCTTAGCAGCCGCATTACCTTCTAAGGCATGTTGAAATGCCTCAGCAACTCTTTTGTTATTTTCTTCGAGATTCTTTTTAGATTTAACTAAACTTTCATTTACAGATAAATAACCTTGTAAAATTTGTTTAGATACGTTCATCGCTAAAAGTGCTGTTAGTACGAGATACATCATACCAATCATCTTCTGTCTAGGTGTTTCTTTACCGCCTGCCATTGCTTAAATAATTTTTTTGATTAATGGTTATTAAATTTTTTCATTAAAGGAAATGAAGATTGATCTTCATTTCCTTTATTTAGTGGTTAAAATTATTTATTGAAATTCATAGCACTTAACATATTTCCGTAGATAGTGTTAAGGGCAGTTAAATTACTAGATAATTGAGACATTTCAGCACGATATTTCTTAGTATCTTCAACTGAATCATGTAAGTTTTTCATTAATTCACCCAATCCACCATAGAATTTTTCAGTAGCTTCTAAATGTCCACGAGAACCTTGTAATTGTAACTCGTAAGTTGCATTTAAAGCTGATAAATTTTTAGCTACAGAATTTAATGAATCACCAATAGAATGACCAGCATCATTAGATTGTGCTAAACTAGAAATAGATTCAGCGGCTTTGCTATATGTATCTGCTAAATGAGAAACATTTTTTGAAGCAGATTTAACACTATCAACATATTCATTTGTTGCTACTGATGCGTTAGTAATATCTCCGATTTTACTTGCATTGTCGCTTAATGAACGCATACCTGCACCTAAACTTTCAATTAATTCAGGACCAATTTTTGCGTCAGCTAACATATTATCTAATTGATTAGAAATAGGTAAGCCACTATCTTTATGGTGCTCCTCTTCATGTGCTCCCATCCCACTTAATTCAGGATAAGCTAAAGTCCAGTCATATTCCTCATGTGGAATATCAAGACCAAATAAACAGAACAATAAGGCCTCGGTTCCTAATCCACCAATTAAGGCTACAGATGCACCAGGCCAGTGCATAATTTTAAATAACGCTCCAATAATTACGATTGATGCACCAAAACAAGATGCTAAGTGAAGATACTTCTTAAAACCGGTTACTTTAGGTAATTTGCTCATAGGTCTTTTTTTTGTTTAGTTAGTGATTGTTTGATTAATTGTTTATGTGTTTGTTATTTGTGTTTGTTCTTCTATTAAATCTCGTCACCTTTTGAACGACCTAAGTAGGTCATTACGTTACGGAATCCAATATAAGCTTTTGCAGTATCTTGATATTCGTAAGTTCTTGAACTTACTTGTAAATAATATCCAACATCTTTCCATGATCCACCACGAATTACTTTACGTTTTAATACATTTGCTTCTTTATCTTGGGCTTCATAAACGTAATCAGGGTTTAAATCATGATCAAAATCGTAAGCTGATTCATCAAAGGCGTTACTTGTCCATTCTGCCACATTTCCAGCCATGCAATATAAACCATAATCATTAGGATTATACGAGTAAATATAAACTGAGTGAAAACCACCATCATCTATATATGAACCACGCATTGGTTTAAAGTTACCTAAGAAACAACCTCTAGCATTACGGATATATGGACCACCCCAAGGATAAGGAGATAAGGCATTTCCACCACGAGCAGCATATTCCCATTCAGACTCAGTTGGTAAGCGGAAATCATTTACAATTGTCATTCCATTACCTATTAAGTAATTATTTAATAAGTTAGAACGCCAAATACTAAATGCGCGAGCTTGTTTCCAAGTAATACCTACTACTGGGTAGTTATCATAAGCTGGATGCCAAAAATACATATTAGTCATTGGCTCATTAAATGAATAAGTAAAATCATGAACCCAACATAAAGTATCTGGATATACATTAATAACATCTTTTACAATAAATACAGAACGGTCAACCCCTTTTCTCTCACGACGGATATAATTACCTTGACCAACAGCCACTTGATCTTCTACATTATAAGTACCTAAAGTTTTAGGGTCTTTTCCAGGATCGCCTACAGGAGTTGATAACTGACCTGGTACTCCATTTTGCCCATCATTTAAGTGCACACCATTGATATACTCAGCTTTTTTATACTCATGAGCTGCATCTTGAATATCTAACGATTTTTGAGGAATAAAACGATTAGATTTAGAAGCCGCTAAACGAATATCTATTCTATAATATTCATAATTTAATTTACGAGCATCTATTTCTTTACGGTTATAAAAACGTTCCCCTTCCGGCAAATATAATGGTTGTAAATCTAAACGGTAATCTTCATCATCGCTATCCCACTTAATTTTGGTTTCCCAATTAATATATGGATCTTGTAAATTATTATCTCCTTTATAGATAGGAAACATGGCTAAGAAGTCTTCTTGTGGAATTTGGAATTCCTCTGCATCAGGACCTGAACCATTAGCTAATAATTTACGAGCAATAGAGTCGCGTACCCAGTACACAAATTGACGATATTCATTATTTGAAATTTCTGAATCATCAATGTAAAATGCCTGAACTGACACCATTTTTGATTTAGCGGTATGAGCCATTGTAACTTCTTCGTCGCTTGGCCCCATGTGATAACTTCCCATTGGGATATACAAGGTACCAAATGGATCTGGTTGAAACCATTGTTCTCTACCAGCTACTCCGACTAACTCTCCTTGTCTTTTGTTACATCCAGTAACAACTGCAATAAAGGAAGCTAATACAATTAGTTTTTTCATAGTGCTTTGTTTTTGTTTTTAAGTGGATGACTTACTTGTTAATCTTATTTATAAATCATTTCACTTTCTTTTTGTTTATAATCCCAAACCTCATTTTTAGTTACAATTCACTTTATTAACAAGTTGTAAACAGGTTTAAAATAAAGTTGGTAAGGGACTTAAACGAGCTTTTTTTTAAAAGGTTACAAATTAATTTAAAAATCTTGCATTTTGGTACGAAGTAATTTTTGGTGGTTTGCTTGTTTTAAAGCAGTATCCAATAAAGATTTCATGTGTACCTGAGCTGTAGCCTTTAATTTTAGATAAAGTTAAATCGTAAGAATAACCTAATCTAAAGCCTTTCATAGCACCTTGGTTGAATTTATAGCCTACCATTGGAGCAATAGCATCTTGTAAACGATATGTAACCCCAACAGATAATGACTTATTGTATATATAGCTTAAATTTACATCTAACTGAGTAGATGCTGCATCAGATTTAACTTTAATATTTGGTTGAATGGCATGTTCTTGAGTTAAATCAAAAGTATAACCACCTACTATATAATAGTGACGTGCTAAAGCGTATTTTACATTTCCAGCACCACCAGCTTTAATATCTTGCGCTGCTAAGTGCGTAGAAGATAAACCTACATACATTTTATTAGCAATTGAATAAAATGCACCAAATCCTAAATCATAGGTTAATTTATTTAAGTTAGCGGTAGTGCCTGGAGTACCAGATACACCATTTTGAGATGTGTAATTTGGAATAGAATTATCTTGAGCTAAATTACCATCTGGAGTAATCCAATTTCCATTAAATTGTTGTTGTAAAACACCTCCATCAATACCAATTCCTAATACACCAGCACCAATATGACGGTTGTAAGCTAAAGCTAAACGGGCAAATAATGTTTTGGAATAACCAATTTGATCACTCATAACATTTAACCCAACTGCTAATGGTAATTGACCAATTGGCATATCAAAGCTTAATAAGCCTGTTTTAGGCGCTCCTGGGAAATTTACCCATTGCTGACGATATAAAACATTTGCGCATATTGCTTCACTTGTTCCAGCATAACCTGGATTGTATATCAATTTATTGTGCATAAATTGAGTGAACTGTGGATCTTGTTGAGCGAATGAAACGCTTGTAATTGCAGTTAATGCAACAGTTAGAGTGGTAAAAATTTTTTTCATGTTATACCAAATAATTTTGTTTTTGTTAAGTATAGTTAAAATACCTAGGGTACTAAATTAGAGAATATTTATTAAAAATCAAACCTTTTGAACTTTTTTTTGTTAAAAATAAATTTAATACAAAAATTCTACAAAATTGAAGATTGTGTCGATTTTAAAATTTTAAATTCTTAAAAGTTTGTATTTTTAAAATTCCAATTTTTAACATTTCTAAAATGATTACTAATATTCAGCATAAAAACCAACTTTATAAAATTAACCTTAATGAACCGATTGATATTTCAATTCCATTAAGCAACAATAAAAATTGTACCAGCGCATGGTATGTTGAGCCTATGAAATTAGAGCCAGTTGTAAATGGAGAATGGATTGGTGATGTGAATAAAGGTGGATCGGTGAACTTTAGAAACATTACATTTAACCCTCATGGGAATGGCACACACACCGAGTGTGTTGGGCATATTAGCAAAGAATGGGTAAGCATTAACCAATGTCTTAAACAATTTATGTTTTTGGCTAAGTTAATCTCTGTTACCCCAATTGTAACTGAAAATAAGGATAAAGTAATTACTAAGGAACAGCTTCAACGGGCTATTGGAGGTGATAAACCAGAGGCTATTGTGATAAGAACTTTACCTAATCAGATTGATAAATTAACCGCGCAATATTCCAACACTAATCCAGCTTATATTTTACAAGATGCCATTTTATATTTAAATGAAATTGGTGTTGAACATTTGTTAATTGACTTACCGTCGGTAGATAGAGAAAATGATGAAGGGAAATTATTAGCACATCATGCTTTTTGGCAATATCCAAGCAATACACAATTTCATAAAACTATTACCGAGTTTATATATGTAGCCAATTCGGTTAATGATGGCATTTATTTTTTAAACTTACAAATAGCCAGTTTTGAAAATGATGCAAGCCCTAGTAAACCTATCTTGTACAAAGTTATTCAGTAACAAAAAAGGCGAAATTAATTTCGCCTCTTTTGTTGTTACTTATTTAAGGTTTCTAAATTTCTGTGCTCGGTTTTATTTAACTCATCGGGCGATAAAGTTTTAAAATATTCGTAGGTTATTTTTAAACCTTCGGCGCGTGATACTTTAGGTTCCCAATTTAATAATTCTTTGGCTTTTGAAATATCTGGACGTCTTTGCTTTGGATCGTCTTTTGGCAACGGTAAAGAAATTAATTTTTGGTTAGCTCCAGTTAATTTTAGAATTTCTTCGCCAAATTCTTTAATTGTAATTTCGCTTGGATTACCAATGTTTACAGGTAAATGGTAATTACTCATTAGTAAACGATAGATGCCTTCTACTAAATCATCTACATAACAAAAACTACGTGTTTGAGAACCATCTCCAAACATCGTTAAATCTTCACCGCGCAAAGCCTGACCAATAAATGCAGGTAAAACTCTACCATCATTTAGTCGCATACGAGGCCCATAAGTATTAAAAATACGAACAATGCGAGTTTCTAAACCGTGCGTATCATGATAAGCCATTGTTAAAGCTTCCATAAAACGTTTGGCTTCATCATAACAACCACGTGGTCCTACAGGATTTACATTTCCCCAATATTCTTCTGTTTGAGGATGTACGTGTGGATCGCCATACACTTCGCTGGTAGATGCCACTAATACTCGTGCTTTTTTTACACGTGCTAATCCTAAAACATTATGCGTTCCTAATGAGGACACTTTTAAGGTTTGAATAGGAATTTTTAGATAATCAATAGGACTTGCAGGTGATGCAAAGTGCATGATGTAATCTATATTTCCAGGCACATGAATAAACTTACTGACATCATGATGATAAAACTCAAATTGTGGTAATTTGAATAAATGTTCGATGTTTTTTAAATCGCCAGTAATTAAATTATCCATGGCAACTACTTGCATACCTTCTTTTATAAACCGATCGCATAAATGAGATCCTAAGAATCCTGCCGCACCTGTAATTAAAACTCTTTTCGTATTCATTATTTTTTAATTTGTTTTTACGCCAATACAATAGTAACTAAAACCTAATTTTTTCATTTCGTTGTTTTCAAAAATATTACGTCCATCAAATAAAACTTTTTGATTTAAACGCTTTCCTATCTCATTAAAATCAGGTACTCTAAACTCAGGCCATTCGGTAACAATTAGTAAAGCATCTGCTTTGTTTAGTGTGTCGTACATATCGGTTGCATACTCTATTGTGTTGCCTAATATGCGTTGTGCTTCGTGCATAGCCACTGGATCGTAAGCTACTACACTTGCGCCTTCTTTTAATAATTTTTCGATAATAACTAAACTTGGTGCTTCACGCATATCATCTGTTTTAGGTTTAAAAGATAAACCCCAAAGTGCAAATTTTTTACCTTTTAAATCGCCATTAAAATGTTGTTTTACTTTACTAAACAACACTTCTTTTTGAGCCTCATTTACATCCTCTACGGCATTTAAAATGCGCATATTGTATTTGTTCTCTTTGGCGGTTTTTATAAGTGCTTTTACATCTTTTGGAAAACAACTTCCGCCATAACCCACACCAGGATAAATAAATTTTGTTCCAATACGAGCATCGCTTCCAATGCCTTTACGAACCATATTTACATCAGCGCCCATAATTTCGCAAAGGTTTGCAATATCATTCATGAAACTAATTTTGGTAGCTAACATAGCGTTTGCTGCATATTTAGTCATTTCAGCACTAGGAATATCCATAAAATAAATAGGATGACCATTCATTAAAAATGGTTTATATAATTTACGCATTAATTCTTCAGCTTCTATTCTATCAACGCCTACCACAATTCTATCAGGTTTCATAAAATCCTCGATGGCGGCACCTTCTTTTAAAAACTCGGGATTAGAAGCGACATAAAAATCTAATGAAGAACCTCGTTTATCGAGTTGATCTTTTAAAGCTTTACGAACTTTTTCGGCTGTGCTAACAGGCACGGTACTTTTTGTTACAACCAATAAAGGATGTTGCATGTGCTCACCAATACTAGATGCTACACCAAGCACATATTTTAAATCGGCCGACCCATCTTCATCAGGAGGTGTGCCCACTGCAATAAAAACAACTTCAGCACCCTGAATACTGTCTTTTAATGATGTAGAAAAATGCAATCTGTTTTTTTCCACATTGCGTTTCACCATTTCATCAAGTCCTGGTTCGTAAATTGGTAAAATACCTTTATGTAAATTTTCAATTTTCTTTTGATCAATATCAATACAGGTAACATCCATACCTACCTCGCTAAAACATGTTCCTGTTACTAATCCTACATATCCAGTTCCTACAATAGCTACTTTCATTTTATTATTTATTAGTTTATTATTTTATAATTTATTTAATTTTACCAAAATAAAGATTTTATAACACCTGCTTTTTGTTTACATCGTGTAATATTTCCTTTATAGGTTTCAATAATTTTAGTGTCTAAACAATGTTGTATTGCTTTTTTAAAAGAAGTTACTGCTTCTTTATAATTTCCTTGTAGTTCGTACATAATGCCGAACTCATTGTAAACAGTTGCTTTATTTATTCCGGGAACCAAAATAGCTTTTTCTAAATGATTTTTTAATTCGTCAAATCTATTTTGGTTAGATAATAAATAGGAATAATTAATATAAGAAGCTGTATATAATGGGTCGGATTTAATAGCTTGTTTATAGTGTAATTCCGCCTTACGTGCGTCTTGTATTTTAGTTTCATAAATCCACCCTAGATGGTTATGAGCCTTTCCAAAATTAGGTTCTTCAAAGATAATTGATTCAAGAACCTCTATGGCATCAGATATTTTATTTTCTCTAATGAGATCGTCTGCTTTTAAAAAATTAGCTTCTAAAGTTGTACTCTTATCCATATTAATTTAATAATTCTAATAGGTTATCGGTAATATATTTAAGAGTGTCTTCATCTAACTCGGTGTGCATTGGCAACGACAATACAGTAGCGCATAGTTTTTCTGTTACTGGGAAATCGCCTTTTTTAAAGCGTTCGCTTTTAAACGCTTTTTGTTCATGCAAAGGAATTGGGTAATAAATCATTGCTGGAATACCACGTTCCGCCAATTGTTCCCGTAGTTTTGTTCTATCCACACCATTTAATTGAATGGTGTATTGATGAAACACATGTGTTGAATGTTTAACCCTAGCTGGTATTTTTATTTTAGGATGATTACCTAAAACTCTATCGTAGTATGCAGCTGCTTTATTACGCGCTTGTGCATATTCGTCTAGGTGTTTTAATTTAGCTTTTAAAACTACAGCTTGTATGGTATCTAAACGAGAATTGCAACCTAACACATCATGTACATATTGCACACTTTGCCCATGATGAGAAATCATTTTAAGTTTTTTAGCCAACTCATCGTCATTGGTGTACATAGCTCCGCCATCACCATAACAACCTAAATTTTTACTTGGGAAAAATGAGGTACAGCCTATTGTTCCAATAGTTCCAGCCTTTGCCTTAGTTCCATTACTAAAAGTATAATCAGCTCCAATAGCTTGTGCTACATCTTCTATTACGTATAACTGATGTTTTTTAGCCAGCGACATAATTCGTTCCATATCTGCACATTGTCCGAATAAATGTACGGGTACTATTGCCTTTGTTTTAGGGGTAATTGCCTTTTCAATAGCTTCTACATCAATATCAAACGTATCAGGATACACATCTACTAATACAGGTGTTAGTCCCAATAAGCCAATAACCTCGGCGGTGGCTACATACGTAAAACTGGCAGTAATAACCTCATCACCTGGTTTTAAACCAAGTGCCATCATCGCTATTTGTAAAGCATCGGTGCCATTTGCGCAAGGTATGACATGTTTTACATTCAAATATTTTTCAAGGTCTGCTTGAAATTCCTTAACCGCTGGACCATTAATAAAAGCCGTGTTATTAATTACTTCTTGTATGCCTGAATCAACTTCAGCTTTTATTTTTTGATATTGACCTTTAAGATCAACCATTTGTATCTTTTTATCGGTAACAGACATTTGTAGTAATGAATAGTTTTAACATGCGAATATACAACTTTACTCCTATTTTAAAATTGATTAATTATTATTTCTTACTCAAAAAAAGAAATTAATTTTGTGTCTTATAGGTATTTATCCATTCTACAACCTCACTCAAATGAATTTAACTCTTGGTTTTTCGCCTTGCCCTAACGATTGTTTTATTTTTGATGCTTTAGTTCATCATAAAATTGATACCGAAGGTATTGATTTTACTGTTATTATGGAAGATGTAGAATCTCTAAACACTAAAGCATTTCATCAAACCTTAGATATTACAAAATTAAGTTATCATGCTTTTATTTATCTTACTTCTTATTATTCATTACTAAATAGTGGAAGCGCTTTAGGGTTTAATTGCGGACCTTTATTAGTTAAAAAAAGGAATTCACCAATTGAGGATATTAATAAGGCAACAATTGCTATTCCTGGTAAATATACAACCGCCAATTTTTTATTATCGCTGGCTTATCCCAAGGCAACAAACAAAGTAGAAACTCTTTTTAGTGAAATAGAAAACAAGGTTTTGTTAGGAGAGGTAGATGCGGGCTTACTTATTCATGAAAACAGGTTTACGTATGAAGAAAAAGGGCTCGAAAAAGTAGTAGATTTAGGCGAATTTTGGGAATCATTAATTAAAGCGCCTATTCCGTTGGGAGGTATAGTTATAAAAAAATCAATTGATAATTCATTACAGCGTAGTGTAGATAAATTAATTCAAAAAAGTGTTGAATATGCTTTTGCTAATCCAGACAGCTGTATGGATTTTGTTAGGCAACACGCTCAAGAAATGAGCGAAGAGGTTATGAAAAAACACATAGCATTATATGTTAATGATTTTTCAATACAACTTGGAGATGTTGGTAAAAACGCTATTCAGCTCCTATGCAACAAGGCTATAGAGCAAAATTTAATTAACAACCTTCATCCTAATATATTTATTGAATAATTCATTTCTTTATGTTACATTAGCTTTTTATTAAACAAGTTTTATCATCTACATAACTATGCAAAAAATATTTTTAGTAGCAAGTGCGTTTGCGTTTAGCGTTTCTACAATCGCTCAAAACAGTAATCCAGGCATTAACTTAGCTTATATTGATTCTTCGGTTTCACCAAGAAATGATATCTACCAATTTGCTAATGGAAAATGGCTAAAAACACAACAAATTCCAGCCAGTGATGGTGCTTGGGGTAGTTTTAATGAAATTGCAGAGCGCAATATTAATAACTTAAAAAGCATTCTTAGTGAGGTATCTAATGATACAAAAGCAGTAGCAGGAAGCGATAAGCAAAAATTAAGAGATTTTTATTTAACAGCTATGGACTCTGCTAAGGCTGATAAAAATGGCATTAAACCTATTTCAGCAGATTTAGCAGCAATAGATGCCATTAAAACAAAAGATGATTTATTAAAAACATCAGCCAACCTCAACAAAAAAGGAATTACAGGAATGATTAGTTTTTATGTGTATTCAGATTTTAAAAATAGTAATAAAAACGCTTGTTATTTAACGCAAACTGGCATGGGCTTACCTGACAAAGATTTTTACTTTGAGGCACAGTATGAACCCATAAAAAAAGAATATGAGAATCATATTGCACGTATGTTTGAATGTGCAGGAAATTATCCAGAATCGGCTAAAGCTAATGCTACAACGATACTTAAAATAGAAACCGAATTAGCGAAAGGCTCGATGAATGCGATTGAGCAACGCGACCCAAATAAACAATATAATCCATATACTAAAGCAGAATTACTAAGTAAAATACCTAACATCAATTGGAATTTATATTTCTCTGCTTTAGGCATTCAAACACCAAATACGATAATACTTAATCAAACAGCCTTTTACGATGCTTTAAATCATCTTATTAATTCTATCACAATTAGTGAATGGAAGATATTTTTAAAATGGAATGTGATAAAAAGTGCTGCACCGTATTTGTCAAGCAAGTTTGTAAAAGAAGATTTTAGTTTTAATGGCACTGTTTTAACCGGGATGAAAGAAATGAAGCCTCGTTATAAAAATGCACAACGTTCAACGGATGAGGCTTTGGGAGAGATACTTGGGAAATTTTATGTTGAGAAATATTTTGATGCAGAAGCTAAAAAACGTGTTAACGTTATGGTAGATAACTTAATTGCTGCTTATAGAGAACGCATTGAATCTAGAGACTGGATGAGTAAAGAAACCAAAGCACAAGCTCAATTAAAACTCGATAAATTAATCAGAAAATTAGGATATCCAGATAAATGGCTAGATTACAGCGCGCTTTCAATAGGTACTACATCGTATTGGGCAAACATAGCTGCTAGTAGAGTTTTTCAATTTAAAAGAATGATTGATAAAATAGGAAAACCAGTTGATAGAATGGAATGGGGAATGACACCGCCAACGGTAAATGCGTATTATAACCCAACATCAAATGAAATTGCTTTTCCGGCTGGAATTATGCAAGTGCCATTTTTTGATGCCAGTGCAGATGATGCTTCAAATTATGGAGTGATGGGTTCTGTAATTGGACATGAGCTTACACACGGATTTGATGACCAAGGTGCTCAATTTGATGCCGATGGTAACTTAAAAATGTGGTGGACAGAACAAGATTATAAAAACTTTACAAATAAAACAAAACTCATTATCGAACAGTTTGATAATTATGTTGCCATTGATTCTACACACGTGAAAGGTGAATTAACACAAGGCGAAAATATTGCCGATTTAGGCGGATTAACAATGGCTTATTACGCTTACAAAAAATCATTAAATGGACAAAAATCGCCTGTAATAGCCGGTTTTACAGGCGAACAACGCTTCTTTATTGCTTGGGCACAAGGTTGGAAAACCTTAATGCGTGATGCGTATTTAAAACGTATGATAGCTACCAATCCTCACTCGCCAGGTAATTTCAGAGCTATTGGCCCATTAAGTAATATGCCTGAGTTTTATGAAGCATTTGGCGTTAAAGAAGGCGATGGTATGTATCGCCCTGTAGAAAAACGTGTGAACATTTGGTAATCTAAATTCTGACTTCTGTTCTTCTTATATCCGACACGCACGGCTATTTAGATGAAGCTTTATTAAAGCACATTCATCAAGCAGATGAAGTGTGGCATGCTGGTGATATTGGTAATTTAGATGTTACCAATCAAATACAAAGCATTAAGCCATTACGTGCTGTATATGGCAATATAGATGATGCCACTACAAGGAAATCATTTTCAAAGAATTTGATTTTTACCTGCGAAAAAGTAAAGGTTTTTATAACTCATATTGCTGGACAAGCCAATTATTACCTCCCCGAAGTGAAAGAGGTGATGTTGCAAGAAAAACCACAACTATTTGTTTGCGGACATTCTCATATTTTAAAGGTTATGTATCAAGAAAAATACGAATTTTTACATCTCAATCCTGGTGCGTGCGGTAAACACGGCTTTCATCAAGTAAAAACAGCCCTAAAATTTGTAATTGATGATACGCAAATTAAAGATTTAGCCATTATTGAACTGGGAAAAAGAGCTTAATACTTATAAACAACCTGTTTAAAATCAGCTCAACGTCTCATTAAATTTTTAGTAAATTTGTTGCTCAAAATTTTAAAATTATGACAACTGATAAATTCGTATCTCGCCACAATGGTCCGCGCGAAAACGAGGTAAAACAAATGCTTTCTAAAATAGGTGTAACATCAATTGATGATTTAATTAATCAAACCGTTCCACCAGCCATTCGATTAAAACAAACTTTACGCGTTGCGCCAGCAATGAGCGAATTTCAGTATAGCAAACATTTAAAAGCACTTGGTAAAAAAAACAAAGTGTTTCGTTCTTATATTGGATTAGGATATTATAACACAATTATTCCAGCCGTTATACAACGCAACGTATTAGAAAACCCAGGTTGGTACACAGCTTACACGCCATATCAAGCAGAAATTTCTCAAGGAAGATTAGAGGCTATCTTAAATTTTCAAACAATGGTTATGGACTTAACAGCCATGCCAATTGCTAATGCCTCATTGCTCGACGAAGCCACCGCTGCGGCCGAAGCATTATTTATGTTTTATAGTTCAAGAACTAAAGAGCAACTAAAAAATAATGCTATCAAATTTTTTATTAGCAATACTTGTTTCCCACAAACAATAGATGTTATTAAAACGCGTGCTGTACCATTTGGTATTGAATTAGTGATTGGCGATGCTAACACTGTGAAATTTGATGATAGTTACTTTGGTGCGTTAATACAATATCCAGATATTAATGGTGAAGTAAATGATTACCGTTCACTTGTAACTGAGGCTAAATCAAAACAAATTCAAGTGGTAGTTGCTACCGATTTATTAGCGCTTGCTTTATTAACTCCTCCGGGCGAGTGGGGCGCCGACTGTGTAGTTGGTAACTCACAACGTTTTGGTGTGCCATTAGGTTATGGTGGACCTCATGCCGCATTTTTTGCCTGTAAAGAAGATTATAAACGATTAATTCCGGGGCGTATTATTGGTGTTTCTATTGATGCTGAAGGTAATCAGGCTTTACGTATGGCGCTTCAAACTAGAGAACAACATATTAAACGCGATAAAGCCACTTCTAATATTTGTACAGCACAAGCTTTATTAGCCATTATGGCAAGTATGTATGCTGTGTATCATGGAAGTGAGGGCATTAAAGCGATTGCTCAAAATGTACATAACGCTACCTCTACATTAGCCGATGCCTTAAAAAAAGCAGGACACAACATTAAAACTAAATTATTTTTTGATACCATAGTTGTAGAGTGCGATGCTAACAAAGTAATTTCAACTGCCGAAGCTAAAGAAATTAACTTTAGAAAAATAGATGATAAACACATTGCTATTTCGTTAGACCAAACTGTTGAAGAACAAGATTTAGCAGATGTTTTAAGTTGTTTTGGAAACACATCGTCAGCTATTTCAGTTCAACACTCAACACTCATTTCACAATCTAGCTTTAATCGTACTTCGTTATACTTAACTCATCCTGTATTTAACAGTTACCACAGCGAGAGTGAAATGATGCGTTATATTAAGCGTTTAGAAAATAAAGATTTATCATTAGTACACTCTATGATTTCATTAGGTTCTTGTACTATGAAATTAAATGCAGCATCGGAGTTATTACCTATCACCTGGCCAGAATTTGCTAATATTCATCCATTTGTTCCAGTTAATCAAGCACAAGGTTATACTGAGTTAATAGAACAGTTAAACAAAGACTTATCAGAAATTACAGGTTTTGCTCGTATGAGTTTTCAACCGAATTCGGGTGCACAAGGCGAGTACGCTGGTCTTATGGTAATTAGAGCATATCATATTGCCAACGGACAAGCACAAAGAAATGTTGCATTAATTCCTTCATCGGCGCATGGTACCAATCCAGCTTCGGCAGCAATGGCAGGTATGAAAATTATTGTAACTAAATGCGATGAAAAAGGTAACGTAGATGTTGCAGATTTAAAAGCTAAAGCCGAACAATATAAAGATACACTATCTTGTATTATGATTACCTATCCTTCTACACATGGTGTTTATGAAGAATCTATACAAGATATTACTAAAATTATTCACGACAATGGTGGCTTAGTATATATGGACGGTGCCAACATGAATGCACAAGTTGGATTAACATCGCCAGGTAATATTGGAGCCGATGTATGCCACTTAAACTTACATAAAACATTTGCAATACCTCATGGTGGTGGTGGCCCTGGAATGGGACCAATTGGTGTGGTAGAAAAATTAGTTCCTTTCCTACCATCGCACACCATTGTTAATACAAGTGGCGACAAAGGCATACATGCTGTATCGGCTGCACCTTACGGAAGCGCTTTAATTTTATTAATCTCTTATGGTTACATTAAAATGTTAGGAGGCGAAGGTTTAAAACAAGCTACCGAAATGGCTATTTTAAATGCTAACTACATGAAAGATGTATTAAAAGATCATTACAAGATTTTATATACTGGTAAAAATGGTCGCTGTGCCCACGAGATGATTTTAGATTGTAATGATTTTAAAATGGCTAGTGGTGTTGAGGTTGCTGATATTGCAAAACGCTTAATGGATTACGGATTCCATGCACCAACGGTGGCTTTCCCAGTTGTAAATACATTAATGGTAGAACCTACCGAATCGGAATCAAAAGCAGAGTTAGACCGTTTTTGTGAAGCCATGATTTCAATTAGAAAAGAAATTAAGGAGATTGAAGAAGGTAAATTTGACAAAGCTGATAACGTAATAAAAAATGCACCACATACATGCAAATTTGTATTAAATGATGATTGGAATAAAGCCTACTCACGTCAAAAAGCAGCTTATCCTTTAACGTGGATTAAAGACAATAAATTTTGGCCGAGTGTATCAAGAGTGGATAATGCTTATGGCGATAGAAATTTAGTTTGTTCATGTGCGCCAATTGAGGCGTATATTGAAGAAAGTGTAAATGCATAATTTAAAAAAGCCGTAAGAGAGATATCTTACGGCTTTAATCATTTTAAGGAAAAACGATGTCAATCCGACACTACAATATTACAGTAAAGGGCAAAGTGCAACGAGTATCTTACCGATTTAGTACACATGCTCAAGCTATTAAATTTAACTTAACTGGTTTTGTGAAAAATTTACATAATGGCGATGTATATATTGAAGCAGAAGGAAAAGAAGAAGATGTAAATAAACTGATTGATTGGTGTTATGTAGGTTCTCCACTTTCACAGGTAAAAGAAGTAATCGCTCAGGAAGACAATCAGTTAAAAAACTTTGAAACTTTTGAGATAAAGAAATAGATTT
>CAUJCR010000055.1 GCA_963169355.1 Bacteroidota bacterium
CGAAAGCAGGTGTGTAGATTCTTTGGGCTGTTCGCGAAGCGCTTTCAAAGAATCAGCTTGATGCCACGATGATTTTAGCAAGATTTTAAAAACCCAAATTATGTATTAGAAATCGTTATGAGCATCGAAAGTTCAATAAAACAGACACTTTTACGATTGAAGCATAGTACGCACTATGTTGAAAGAGTAAAAGTGGCGAAGTGTTCTGTTTTGAAGAAATTTAGAGGCGGAATAGATTATCTAGTACATAATTTGGGTTATTCGCCTTGATTTTTTTGTAACTTTTTGTATCAAGACAAAAAGTTTTATGAAAACTTGAACTTTTGTTTCTTTTGCTTCAGGGCAAAAGAAAGTAAGATAATATCCACTCGAACGAGTTTTTTGTTTTTATTGCCGCAGCATTACAAATAACTGCGGATATTGCGTGAAGCATTAGCGTATATCCGACGGAGTGAGGTAACCTCGCTCAGCTGCATTTTCAATGCCGCTACACTTAATTCTGTTTGTGTATTATATTCATTTTAAAATCTAGGTTAATAAAATGACTGTATTTACGGTTAAAGAGGGGTTTTGTCTAAAATTTAGAATAATTCCAAATAAAGCCGTTTGTGCTATGTTAGGCGGTGCTATTAGGTATTTATCTCATTTATTAGTTAATAAAAGTATAATAAAAGTATTGCAATAAACACTTAGCAATGATACATTTGCTGTGTTAAAATTTTATTTAAAATTATGAGCAAAGGTTTCTTCAAATCATCAATCGGAAAAAAAGTAATTATGGGTTTAACCGGACTTTTTCTGGTTTCATTTTTAGTAGTACATGTTGGTATTAATTCATTAATATATGCAAACGACAATGGCGAAACATTTAATGCAGGTGCGCACTTCATGGCGCATAACCCACTTATTAGAGTGATGGAAATTGTATTATTTGCCGGACTTATTCTACATGCTGTGCAGGCTATTATATTAACTATGGAAAATAAAAAGGCGCGTCCTGTAGCTTATGCTATGACTAATGGAGCAGCTAACTCATCATGGTACAGCCGTAGTATGGCACTATTAGGTATTTTGTTATTAATGTTTTTAGTAGTACATCTAGGAAACTTTTGGGTACCAACCAAGCAAGCTTTAATGGCAAATGAAGAGCATAATACCTTCGAGAATTTAAAAGTAGTGTTTAGTCAATGGTATTTTGTTGTTATATATTTAATAGGTGTTTTTGCACTTTGTTATCACTTATTACATGGGTTTCAATCAGCATTTCAATCACTAGGATTAAACCATAAAAAATACACGCCTACTATTAAAAAAATAGGAATTTGGTTCTCTATCATAGTTTGCCTATTATTTGCATCTATGCCTGTAACTATGTTTTTAGGTATTATTAAATAATTTAGTATTCAACTTTTTCAATTTATAAATTCAATATGAGTAAATTAGATTCAAAAATTCCAGAAGGCTCGTTAGACCAAAAATGGACTAAATACCGTTCTACTATTCCTTTAGTAAATCCAGCTAATAAACGTAGTTTAGAAGTAATAGTTGTGGGTTCGGGTTTAGCAGGCGCTTCGGCTGCGGCTTCGTTAGCCGAAATGGGATATCAAGTAAAAGTATTTTGTTTTCAAGACTCGGCTCGTAGAGCCCACTCTATTGCTGCTCAAGGTGGTATAAATGCGGCTAAAAATTATCAAAACGATGGTGATTCTATTTACCGTTTATTTTATGATACAGTAAAAGGTGGTGATTACCGTGCACGTGAGGCCAATGTACATCGTTTAGCCGAGGTGTCAGGTAATATTATTGATCAATGTGTGGCACAAGGCGTGCCTTTAGCGCGCGAATATGGCGGTTTATTAAGTAACCGTTCATTTGGTGGAACCCAAGTACAACGTACATTTTATGCTGCTGGACAAACTGGCCAACAATTATTATTAGGAGCTTATTCTGCTTTACAACGTCAAGTTGGAACGGGTATGGTAACTATGTTAGCCCGTCACGAGATGTTAGAGTTAGTTACTATTGACGGTAAGGCTCGTGGTATTATTGCTCGTAACTTAATAACTGGAGAATTAGAAAAACATTTCGGTCATGCAGTTTTAATTTGTTCGGGTGGATATGGTAATGTGTTCTATTTATCTACAAATGCCATGGGTAGTAATGCTACGGCGGCTTGGAAAGCACACAAAAAAGGAGCTTTTTTTGCAAACCCGTGCTATACGCAAATTCACCCAACTTGTATTCCTGTATCGGGCGATCATCAATCTAAATTAACTCTTATGTCTGAATCGTTGCGTAACGATGGTAGAATTTGGGTACCAAAGAAAAAAGAAGATGTAGAGGCTATTCGTGCAGGTAAATTAAATCCTAATCAAATTAAACCAGAGGATAGAGATTATTATTTAGAAAGAAGATACCCAGCATTTGGTAACTTAGTGCCTCGTGATGTGGCTTCGCGTGCAGCTAAAGAAAGATGTGATGCGGGTTATGGTGTAAATAAAACTGGACAGGCTGTTTACCTTGATTTTGCTCATAACATGAAGTATAAGTATGGCAAAATGGAAGCAACTAAAAAAGGTATTCAAAACCCAACCGAAGCTCAATTAGAGGCATTAGGAATGGACGTGATAAAAGAAAAATACGGTAACTTGTTTGATATGTACGAACAAATTACAGGCGTTAATCCTTATAAAAATCCAATGCAAATCTATCCAGCCGTACATTATACTATGGGTGGTTTGTGGGTTGATTATAACTTAATGACTACCATTCCAGGTTTATATGCTCTTGGTGAGGCTAACTTCTCCGACCACGGCGCTAACCGTTTAGGAGCTTCGGCATTAATGCAAGGCTTAGCCGATGGTTATTTTGTAATTCCTTATACTATTGGTGTATATTTATCTACCGAAGTTACTCGTATGAGTAATGAGAAAGATAAAGCAGATTCTATTGATAAAGTAAAAACTAAACATCCTGAATTTGATAAGGAATTAGCCGAAGTAAAAGCGCGCATTGATAAATTTCTAACTATAAAAGGTACTCAATCTGTTGAAAGTTTCCACAAGCGTTTAGGAAAAATTATGTGGGATAAATGCGGTATGGCGCGTAATAAACAACATCTTACCGAAGCTATTAAAGAAATTCAAGATTTAAGAGCTGAGTTTTGGAAAGATGTTCGTGTATTGGGTACAGCTGATGAGTTTAATCCTGATTTAGAAAAAGCAGGACGTGTTGCGGATTTCTTAGAGTTAGGAGAGTTGATGTGTAAAGATGCTTTACACCGTGAGGAAAGTTGTGGTGGACATTTCCGTGAGGAGCACCAAACCGAAGAAGGTGAAGCAAAACGTGATGATGTAAATTTTGCTTATGTAGCAGCTTGGGAGTTTAAAGGCGAAAGTAATTTTGAATTACATAAAGAAGAATTAAAATACGAGAATATTAAAATTGCTGCTAGAAGTTATAAATAAACAGGCAATAGCATAAGTAAATTTAAAAGTGTACAACAAAAAACAAAACTAATACAACCCGTTTAAGCAATTGGCCTGGTGTCTTTTGCCTAATCAATAATAACTAAATAAATATGGGATCAGGAAACGAACAATTTTTAAATCTAACACTTAAAGTGTGGAGACAAAAAAACAGTAAAACCGCTGGAACCTTTGAAACACATCAGTTAACAGGCATTTCAACAGACATGTCGTTTTTAGAAATGTTTGACGTGCTAAATGAAAAACTAATTCACGAAGGAAAAGATCCAATTGCTTTTGATCACGATTGCCGTGAAGGTATTTGTGGTATGTGTAGCATGTTTATTAATGGTCGTCCGCATGGTCCTAAACAAGGTATTACAACTTGTCAGTTACACATGCGTTCGTTTAAAAACGGTGATACTATTATTGTTGAACCATGGAGAAGTGCGGCATTTCCAGTGATTAAAGATTTATCAGTAGATAGAACGGCTTTTGATAGAATTATTTCTTCGGGTGGATATGTATCTGTAAATACAGGCAACGCTCAAGATGCTAATAATATTTTAATTCCAAAATCGGCAGCCGATGAGGCATTTGCTGCTGCCGCTTGTATTGGTTGTGGTGCATGTGTAGCTACTTGTAAAAACGGCTCAGCCATGTTATTCGTATCAGCTAAAGTATCTCAATTAGCTTTATTACCACAAGGACAGGCAGAGCGTAAAGAGCGTGTTTTAAATATGATTGCCCAAATGGATGCAGAAGGATTTGGTAATTGTACCAATACTGGTGCTTGCGAGGCAGAGTGCCCTAAAGGCATTTCTATTGAAAATATTGCTCGTATGAATAGAGAATTTATAGGCGCTAGCCTTACAACTCCAAATAAATAAGCTCTTAAAATCAAGTTTTAACAAAAAATCGACAAAATTCTTTGTCGATTTTTTTGTCGAGTCACTTTTTTGAACTACTTTTACTAAATCATTTTAGTTTAGTTGTCATGAGAGAGGCAAAGATATAAATTTTACTTCTGTTTATTTTGCTAAATCGTGTTAGCGCTCAATGTACTGGAGGTACAAATAATGGCGCATTATCTCCGGCTCCAAGCGCTGCTTGGCAAACAATGACTTGGCCTGTAGGAGATTTTTATTACACCTTCAACGTGCCTTCTGCTTCTTGTTACCCTCAATATGAATTTTCATTTTGTGACAACGGAGGTTCGGCATCATTTGATACACAAATAACCATCTTAGATAATACAGGTACTTCGGTAGCGTATAATGATGATAACTGTAGTCTTCAATCTAAAGTGCTATGGACCCCGAGTTCTCCTGGAACTTATAGAGTGAGAGTTACTAGGTTTTCATGCGCCGCTACAACTGCTACTTCTACTTTAGCTTATCGTTATGTGGCTACCTACACCAATACACCAAACTATACTTTAATTGGAAATGCTACTACAAATAATACTTGTACTGTACTTACGCCCAATACGGCTAGCCAAAGAGGCTGTGTGTGGGATGTAAATTCTACCTTAAATTTTACATCCAATTTTTCTTATGATTTTACAATTAATTTAGGAAATAATGATGGTGGGGCAGATGGAATGGCTTTTGTGATTCAAAATGCCCCTAGTGGCAGATGTGCATGTGGAAGCGTGGGTGGCGCATTAGGAGCTGGTGGTATTACTAATTCTTTAATTGTTGAAATTGATACCTACATTAACACAGAAGATAGAGATGATTTCTCTACTAATTTTATTGGCTGTGCAGGAACAGAAGATCCAGACCATATTGATATGTGGCTAAATGGCAATGTAAATCCTGATTTAGATTTTAATTGCAATACAACAGGTGCTGGCGAAAGACCTGTAATTCCATCGGCTGTTAGGTTACAAAACCCACCAGGTACAAATTATAATATTGAAAATGGCTTAGACCATATCTTAAGAGTAGCTTGGACACCTGGAGCACCAGGAACAATCTCTGCTTCTATTTTAAACACGGCTTTAAGCACTACTTATGCCGTAGCTTCTACTACACTTAATCCAATTACTGTATTTGGAACTAATACGCCGTATTTTGGCTTCACAGGCTCTACGGGTGGTTTATCTAATCAACAAAGTTTTTGCAATCCATTACAACTATTACCTATTGAGCTACTTAGTTTTGAAGCAACTTGTAATGATAATAATACCATTGATGTAAATTGGTCAACCGCCGTTGAAATTAACAGTAAATTATTTGAGTTGGAAAGAAGTACTGATGCGATTCATTATACTAAAGTAGCAGAGTATCATACAGCGGGCAACACATCGCAGGTGCAAAAATATCATTTTAGTGATGTGGCTACTGAAAACAATACTTATTATTATCGTTTAAAACATATAGACGAGGGCGGATATGTGCATTATCAAAAAACAATTGCTTCGGCTAACAACTCGTGTTTTGAGTTAGCTCAATATATTGAGGTTTATCCAAACCCAACGTCTGACATGCTTAATGTTTCGGTTGGAAATTTAAAGAATAGCGTTATTGAAATTTTAAATGATAAAGGACAACTTGTTTATAAATCAGACTTAATAAATACAAGCAACCAAAACATTATTACAATTTCAACTAATGAATTTGCAAATGGTATTTATGCTGTTAGAGTATTGAGTGATTATAAAACTATCGTTAAAAAGTTAGTTGTTAATCGTTAGTTGATTTCGGTAATTCAATACTAAATTCAAATCCACGTTTTTTTATTTCAGGAATTAATTCATTTAATAATTCGGGCATGATGTCTAATCTATCATGAAGTAAGATGATTGAATTAGGTCTGAGTTTGTTTAGTATTCGCTGTTTAATTTTTGAGATATTTTGTGTAGAGGTATCATAGCTACGAATGTTCCAACCGATGGTGTGTAATTGCAATTGCTTAACTACTTTGGAAATACGAGGATTCGTAACACCAAAAGGTGGACGAAACAACAAACTTTGCGCTTGATATTGATGAATTAACTGTTGGCATTGCGTAAGGTCATTTAAAACTTTTTTACTTGACCAAGTATCTATTAAATGATGATGAGAGAAACTATGATTTCCAATTAAATGACCTTTGGCAACAATTTGTTTCACAATCTCCTCTTGTTCTTGTATGTTTTTCCCTATTAAAAAAAACACGGCTTTTACTTGATGTGTTTCTAAAACATCTAACACCAAAGGGGTATTTTTAGCATGTGGTCCATCATCAAAACTAAGCATAATCGAGGGCTTAGCGGTGTTTAACTTATTAGTAGCTTGTAGATGAAAATTAAGTTGAATAAAATAAGCGCCACAAAATTCAGTTATTAGAAAACACAATGCCCAAATAATCCAATAAATAATAGCGCCATTGAAATAATAAAGTAGTCCTAATCCTATAAGGAAAACAAGTACAACAATACGATGTTTATTTTTTGTAAATACATCCATTTATATTGTATGGCTTAATCTATCTAGCAATTGCTTAATAACGTGAACGAATAATTAATTCCTAAATATTGGTTGATGATTAAGGTGTATTTAATTTCAGTTGGTTTTTTATTTTCAATAGCAAGTGTGTCAGGTATAATCTGATGCTTAATGATTTTAGAAGCAGTGTATAAAGCAAATGCAGAAGCGGTGTGATACTCGCCACAAGCGTTTTTAAAAGCTACAACCGAGCTGCTTTGTTTAATAGTTGGTAACAATTCTTGTAAAATTTTATCGAAATCAACATCACCGCTAAAGCCCATCACACACACATCAATTTGAGAAATATCCAGTCGATGAGATTTTAAAAACAAATGAAGCTTTTCTAAAACATCCGTTGATGTTTTGGGTTTATATAAAGTTTGTACATCAAGCAAACAAGCTAAGGTTGAATTTGTACGTTGGTTTTCTAACACAAAAAAAGTAGAGCCTTCGCTTAATTGAATGCCTTTACTTGTTGATGCCCAAATTGGATGAGGAGGTGCTTGTAGTTTATTAGCTTTTCTAATGAGTTGAACATAGGTTGGGGTGTGTTCTTCAATTCCGCCAATAAGGATTTTTTGTTTACCTTCTTTAAATAACATGAGTGCATCAATCATTGCACTTTCAAATGAGAAGCCACGATGCACATACGTATAATTATAAGCGTGGCATTTCATAATTAATCCTATTTGAGCACCTACGGTGTTGTGGGTTGATTGTATGAAAGATGTTGGGGTTAAAAACTGTTCGTCGTTATTTACTAAGGCTAATAAAAAACGCTCGCTATCTTCAAAACAACCTAAGCCTGTACCTGTAATAATTGCATCAACTTGGGTAACGTTCGCCTCTTGTAATGCAATATTTCCAGCAGCTACGCCCATTTTTATGGCGCGCCCCATTCTGCGAAGTAAATTAGGTGCAATAAATTCTTTATATGATGGTTCAATAGCGTTAAAGTAATCTTCTTGAGCAGGCGCTAATGATTCAAAAAACCATTGTTTATCAATCGTGTTTTGAGGCGAAATACAACCTGTACCATTTATATACACTTTACTCACGCTTTTACTTTTTTAAAGATTAATGATGAGCAATTTCCACCAAAGCCAAATGAATTAGAAAGTACCGTATTTACAGGCGTTTTCACTAATTCTGTTTCAGGAACTAATTGAGTGTCTGTAATAGGTGTACTAAAATTTAAGTTAGGAAAAATCATATCGTTTTGAATAGATAAAACTGATATAACAGCCTCTATACTTGCAGCGGCAGCTAAGGTATGACCGGTAAATGCTTTAGTAGAACTAAACTTAGGCACATTGTTTCCAAAAACAGTTTTAGTTGCCATACTTTCCGAAGCATCATTATTAGGAGTGCCTGTGCCGTGCATGTTGATATAATCTATTTCAGCAGGAGTTAAGCCACTCATCTCTAAAGCTTGTTGTATGGCTAATGTAGCGCCATAACCATCGGGCGAAGATGCTGTTTGATGATGCGCATCGTTGGTATTAGAATAACCAACTACTTCAGCCAGTGCTTTTCCTCCGCGCTCTTTTAAGGCTTGTTCTCCTTCTATTACTAAAAAAGCTGCGCCTTCGCCAAGATTTAATCCTTTTCTGTTTTCATCAAATGGTTTACACCATTCTTTATCCAAAATCATTAAAGTATTAAAACCATTAAATGTAAATTTAGAAAGTGCATCTACGCCACCTACAATGGCTCTATCTAATAAACCATGCTTTATCATTCTACTACCTAACATAATGGCATTAGCAGCCGATGAACAAGCTGTGGAAATAGTAGTTACATAATCTACATTACCTAAATAATCGGCAATACGTTCGGTGCTATCGCCACAGTCGTGTGTGTCTAATACATACAAATGTTCGGCGTCTTCCAATAAATTTTTATAATACAACTCCGTTTTACCCATACCTGCAACTGTGGTTGAAGAAATAACCCCTGTGCGTTTTCCATCATTAGGTTTTATACCCGAATGTACAACGGCTTCTTTAGCCGCCAACATCGCTAAGTACGAATTACGATTTAATGCTGGATTGGCATCGCCTACCAACTGGGCTAGTTGCTCGTTAGATAATTTTACCTCGCCAGCCACAAAATCATCTTTGTGTCGTGTGCTAAGGTGATTTATTTTGCCAATACCTGTTTTAGATTGAGCCAACGATTGAAAACATTCCTGCACATTATTGCCAATAGCAGAAATCATTCCTAAACCTGTTATAAAAATACGTTGAGACAAGTACGATTATGCTTTGCCTTGAGATTTAATATATTCAGCCATCGTTTTTACAGATTGGAAAATTGTTTTTCCATCTTTAGGATCTTGAATTTTTATACCGTAGTATTTTTCTAATAGTACAATTAACTCAAGGGCATCAATAGAATCTAAACCTAAGCCATCGCCAAATAAAGGAGCTTCTGGGTTAATATCTTCTGGTTTAACTTCTGCTAAGTTTAATTGCTCAATAATTTGTCCTTTTAGTTTTTCTATTAATGCATCCATGATGTTTGATTATATAAATTAGTAATTGATGTTTGATTAAGTGGTTTAAAAATACTGTTTTTATTTAGATTTTCGACATTTTGAACTAAAAAAATAAAGGCTTCGTAAGTGTTGTTGTCCGAATTTATCCAACCACCCACAACAGCCTCTGTATTGGTTTGCGTAAGTAAATGAATATAATTCGTTAATAATTTGCCATTAAATTGTGGGCTAACAAAAAAAGCATTTTCGCCAGTAATATGGTGTCGAATGGCTATTTCGCCAATGGTTATATTGGGTAAGGTATATACAAACACAGCTGGCGACGGAAAATAGTTTTGCTTATCGTTTATTGAATTTTGATGTACTTGATCGGTTTCTAAACTAGCCGATGAGTTTGAAAACACAATGGCTGTTTTTGATAAGTCATTTTCGGTTAAAAAGTGATTGTCTTTACACGCAAACTCCATTGCTAAAAATGCAAGTTTGCATTGTGCATCCATTTTATAAAATTTAGGATAGCTCAATTGTAACGATTTATACGCTTCGGTTAAAAATTCGGTGTAAGATTTATTTGGCAAATGCAAAACTACTTTGCCATTTACCGCTATTTGGTTGTGTTTAATATGTGCGTATGAAATAATGGTATTCATATTTTTTTAAATAAAGCAGCCGCATTACATCCGCCAAAACCCGAAGCTGTTTTAATGAATGATGAAAAAGTTGCTGGAGTGTGTTGAGGTATAACAGAGATTTTTCCGCTTACGCCTATGTTATCAAATCCTTGCGATTTAATGAGGGTTTGATGTTTTAAGGATTCTAACGACAACACCGTTTCAAGTACACCAGCTGCACC
The DNA here is from genome assembly GCA_963169355.1 of Bacteroidota bacterium. Lineage (GTDB taxonomy): Bacteria > Bacteroidota > Bacteroidia > B-17B0 > Aurantibacillaceae > UBA4416. The sequence goes on from CAUJCR010000055.1 coordinate 10,297, forward strand.
AAGCGTGTGACCGTAATAACCCTTTAAACTATTTACTGGAATTGTGTTTAAAGCACTTCTGTCAAAAGCAATAGATTCCATTTCATCATTAAACGGTGTGGCAGTGCCGTGTGCCGAGATAAAACCACAACCATCTAATGATTGATTTTGTAAAATTGTTTGCAAGCATTGATATAAGCCATCGCCATTTCTTGAAGGGCCTGAAATATGGTTTGCATCATTGGCTGAAGCACCTGCGACAATAGCTGTGTGGTAGGGCGAAGATAACAGTTCTTGATTTGTTAATAAGATACTAGAAACCGCCTCGCCTAAATTAATGCCTGTTCGATTTGCATCAAATGGCTTGCATGGCTCAGTACTTAAAGCGTTAAACGATTTAAAACCACTGATTGTAAATTCTGATAAAATATCGCCACCACACACTATTACGTGATTAAACTGTCCGCTTTGTATCCAGCGTTGCGCCATTATAATTGCCAAAATACCCGATATACAGGCATTAGATAAAACAACAGGTTGATGTTTAAATTGAAAATGATTTTGTAAGTGTTGTGTTAATTGATGAAGATAAACCCGCTTTGAATCTATATTTGGATAAGCATTTTCAAGGATGTCAATATTTCCTTTAGTGGTTGAATAAACCACTAACAATTTATCATCTTGTGGCTGAATACCGCTTTGCTGTAAAACATCTTGAATGGATAAAATGCTTAATTTTTCTAAGCGAGTGTGTTGATGTGCTTTTTCAATAGAAACAGCATGTTGTTCAAGTAACTCATCATTTATTTTCCCAACACAAAATGCATCGTTAGAAAAATGGAGTTGAGTGGGCTTAACTGCAATTTCTGAATTTAATACTGCACGATAATTTTGTTCCGTTGTAAAACCTAATGGACTAATTATATTATTATACGAAGCAAATATCATGTTTGGTTTTGGAATGCAGATTTTAAAATTAATAAACATGAATTACAAACACAATTAGAATATTGCGAAGCAATAAATTTTAGTTCCTCGTTAGATAATGCCACCGTTGAGCAATGACAACTCGAAATATCATGAGGCTTGCACTCAAAGGCTTGATGACAGCGCGCGCAAAGCAATGTTGTGCTTGTTTTTGACATGTAATTAATTAGTATAATAAATTAAAAAAGCCTTCCTGTACTACACAAGAAGGCTTTGTTAGTTTGTATTTATAAATTACTTAGTAGCTTTTTCCATTACTACTTTCCCTTTGTAATATAATTTTCCTTCAAACCAGTGTGCACGGTGAAATAAGTGAGCTTCACCAGTGGTGGTATCTTTAGCTATTGTCATTACAGGAGCTTTGTATGTAGAACGACGTGAATCTCTACGTGATCTCGATAATTTTCGTTTTGGATTAGGCATGGTTCGTAATTTTAATTATTGTTAAACTTTATATTTTTTAATTTTTCCCATTCGGGATTTTCACTTGGTTCTATATCTATTTTTAGTTCATTGTATTTAGCAAGCGTTTCTTCATCACAAGTAACATCTAATTCATCTTCCATTTCTTCGTCATCACATGGCACTCTTCGATTAGGTATTGATAACTCGATGTACTCGTACAAATACTGCGAAAAATCTACCTCTTCAACTCCTTCTTTAAGTACCAAAATTTCATCATTACTTTCTTCGGTATTACCGTGTTTAATGACTAATTTTTCTTGTCCTGAAATTGGACAATCGTACTCAACCAAACATCTATCGCAACTCAGCCCAACTGTTCCTTCAAACGAAAACACGATGTGTAATAAGGTGTTTTGTTTTACCAGCTTGGCATTTACCAAAATGTTGGCTTTGGTAATTTCACTCTCGCTAAATTGTTCAAAGAACTTTTCTGTAATCTCAAATTCAAATTGATGTTCGCCAACTGCTAATCCTCCAAATTGTATTTTATACTGACTCTTTCCCATGGCTCAACATCAAAATGGACGGCAAATATACATTTTTTTTCAATTCAAACAACAAAATAACTGAAATTTAGCTTATTAGACTAATTTTAGGGCAGGAAACTTTGGATTAAACATTTAGGAACATACCATGTCTTCTTGTAATTTTCTATTACTATAATTTCGTTTTGGCAAGTAAGGTATTGTTTTTGGACGTTTCTTTTTAATATCCAAGCGTTTCCTTGCTTTATCTCATTGATTATTAGGAGCTTTAAGCTATCTAAAGAGGCTTTGCGGTGCGAGTGTCCTATTTTAAACCCTAACTCGTTATTTCTTAAATCCATTTCGCAGGCTAGGCTATCGGCGCGGTCGTTCAACTCCAAGGTATTTTTATAAAAATAATACTGGTTTGTTTTTTCGTGGGCTTTACCAAGTTGGCGAAGTTTTTTTACTTTAATTTTTTGAGCCAAATAAGCCATGGTAAAGCTATGCCTAAAGGCATCGAGTGTGCCACCACTTTCAAACTCGTCTAATGCTCTTTGATTTTTAACCTCATGGTATATCGTCATGGCTGTTTTTAACCGTGATTTTACACGTAGTGCAGCAAATGGATGCAACATGGCCCAGCGTTTTTCATATTTTCCAATTTGATGTTGTGCCTGTGCCACTGGCAAAAGCCCTATACATAAAGCGATGCAGGCACAAATGGATTTTAACATGACTTTGTTAGCAATAGTTGAGATAAAAATACGAAAATAATAAAAGCTTTTTATATCTTTGGAGTTGATGGACTTTAAGAATGACATAGCAAAACGTTTTTTTAGCAAGCAAGAGATAGGTGGTGCTGAAAGCATTAATGATTTGCGTGATAAAGAATTTAGTGGTAAAAAATTAACAGCCGAAGAAAAATTTGCCTTAGCAAATTTTGATCGTTACAGATTAAATATATTAAACGCTCAAGAAAACGAAGAGCAGTTTCATTATCATTATAGGCAATTGCAGGTTATTTCTAACCTTGGCGATTGGCGTGAGTTTTTGAAAGACGAATACGCTAAGTAATTACTCGTTTTTTGTTTTTATTGCTGCGGGATTATTTCTAAAAATTTATATCTTTATAGTAAATTTTAATCCATGAATTTCTTACGATTTAGATATTCACCGTTGGCATTCTTTTTAATAGCTTGCCTATTTACTGTACTATATGGTATTATTGCTATAGCTTATGGGAATAAAGTACCATCTTTAGCTATCATTGGTATTGGTAACTTTGGGTTAGCATTAGTAATGTTTGTTTTGCGTAACAGGAAAGCTAAGCAGTAATACAAACAATCTTGTGAGGATGAGGTAGTAATATTTGCTACGCAAGGCATGGATACCTCAAACGCCTACAACGCTTCATATCTGTGATGGTGAAGGTGTTTTTTTAGGAAGGTTACAAATTCAAAAGCCAATCAATTACGTTTCTTTTCTGTATCCCTTCAATGCTAACATTATCATAGTCGAGTGTAAGTAAATATTTCGGATAATTATCTCGTATGTTCCTAAAAGCCGAAATTTCACGTTCAAATGTTTTTTCGTCATTAACGGTAAATGCTACTTGATAGTATTCTCTCTCGTTATTCGGCTTCTGTACTACAAAATCAATTTCTTTGTTGTTGTTTTTGCCTGCGTAAACTTTACCACCCCTGCGCAATAATTCAAAATATACGATGTTTTCTAACTTATGTCCTAAATCGGTGTCATGCCTATTTGTAGTAACAATGTTTTTTAAGCCTAAATCAACTAAATAATATTTTTGATTTACTGTAAGTAGCTCTTTGCCTTTGATGTCGTATCGTGGTGCAGGATACAGTACATACGATTTCACCAAAAAGTCTAAGTACTTGTTAATAGTGTTGTGAGAGATGGTTTTCTTTGAATTTTTATTGAGTGTAGCCGCAATGTTGGTAGGCGAAATGTAGGAGCCAACGCTATCAAATACAAAACTGATAACACGATGCAGATTGTGCAGGTTGCGAAGTTTGTAACGCTCCGCAATGTCTTTTCCAATAACGGTGTCGTAAATAGCTTGTAAATAATCGTTTACTAACGTTTCATTGCTTTGAGCTAGGTTAACTGCTTCTGGAAAAGCACTGGTGTTAATGTATTGGCGAAAAAGTTTGTCGGTATTTTTTTCTTTATAGTAAGCCAAAGCGTATTCGGCAAAAGAATAAGTTTGAATGTTTATGGCAATGTATCGCCCTGTGAGTAAAGTTGCTAATTCGCTTGACAACAAGTAGGCATTTGAACCTGTAACATACAAGTCAATATTTTTTTTTGTAAACAAGGCATTTACGAGTTTTTCAAAATCGTTTACGAGTTGTACTTCGTCTAAAAACACATAGTATTTTTTTTCGTTTGTAATCTTTTTTATAATTTCATCATAGAGCGTCGCCCACTTTATAAGATGCAAGCTTTCGCGTTCTTCAAAATTATAAAAGATGATGTTTTTTCTGGCAACACCACTTGTAGCCAGTTCGTTTTTAAAAGCTTCCAATAAGGTAGATTTTCCTGAACGCCTAATTCCTGTAACCACTTTAATGAGGTTTTGGTCTCTCAGTTGTCTAAGTTTTGCGAGATATATTTCGCGGTTTATCATTTCGGTTTTATCTTTATTTTCCTACAAATGTATGAAAACTTATTGACGAAAAAGTAAGAATATTTATTTTTTTGTCATTTTCTAAAATTTTCTGCGTTGGGTTATTTTACAATATGCTATTTCGGTTAATTCACTGTTTTTTGTTTCTTTTGCTTCAAGGCAAAAGAAAGTAAGAACTTTTTTACTCTCATAACTTTTCTTTGTTTCTCCAAAGAAAAGTTACAAAAGAAAAGAGCCCACAAAAGCCAACAGAAAGTTTCATTTGTCGCACGAGCCTGCGCTTGCAAGCTATTAAACCCAGATTATGCATTAGCAATTCTATTACGAGTTAAAATCCCTGCAAAATATAAAGCTTCGCAACTTTTTCTCTTTCACCGTAGCAGTGGCTACGCTTCATTCGTAAAAGTTCATATTTTATAGGGATTTTACCTTTCACTACGAAACCTACAAGCTACTTCGGGTTAAAATCCCACGAAGCGCTCGTGCCCACCCTTCGATTTTCTCACAACTATATCTGCGAAAAATAAAAGTCCGCGCACTCAAAAGCCTGTGGGTAGTTTTACAAGCTATGCTATTCCGGTTGCCACCATGGCATTTTAAAATGTTGCGTAAAAATCGAGTGGTATCAAAAGCGAGGGCAGGTGTGTAGATTCTTTGGGCTGTTCGCGAAGCGCTTTCAAAGAATCAGCTTGATACCACGATGATTTTAGCAAGATTTTAAGAAGCCTTGATTTTTTTGTAACTTTTTGTATCAAGACAAAAAGTTTTATAAAAAAACTTGAACTTTTGCTTTTGTTGCTTCAAAGCAAAAGAAAGTAAAAATAAATTCGATTATATGAATGCATGGATAGGTTATTTATTTAACTCCAATTAAACTTTGCCCTGTTAGTAGAATTGTGAGAATATATTTCTTTTTATAACTTTACTGTATGGAACCCATTATTGAGTTATCTCAAATTAAGAAAGAGTATAAAATAGGGCAAGAAGAAATTCATGCGTTAAACGGAGTAACTTTAAATATTTATAAAAATGAATATGTAGCCTTAATGGGACCAAGTGGTAGCGGAAAATCTACTTTAATGAATATGCTAGGTTGCCTTGATACACCTACCTCGGGCGAGTACATTCTTAATAAACTGGCAGTTGCTAAAATGAGCGATAACGAATTGGCCGAGGTAAGAAACAAGCAAATAGGTTTTGTGTTTCAAACGTTTAATCTTTTGCCACGTTCTACCACCCTCGAAAATGTAATGTTGCCATTGGTGTATGCTGGCGTTCCTAAAGCCACCCGCGAAGAAATGGCTATGAAGGTTTTAAAACAAGTAGGCTTAGAAAATAGAGTGTCGCATAAACCCAATGAGTTATCGGGCGGACAAAGACAGCGTGTAGCCATTGCCCGAGCGCTTGTAAATAATCCTGCTATTATCTTAGCGGATGAACCTACTGGTAACTTAGATAGTAAAACATCGGTAGAAATTATGGGTTTGCTAGAAGAGATCCATAATAATGGTAATACCATTATTTTAGTAACACACGAGGAAGATATTGCCTTGCATGCTCATCGTATTGTACGATTAAAAGATGGCGTCATCGAATCTGATAAACCAAATGATACCATTACTACGTTTAAAAGTCGTATTGTGAATTATACTTAGGGCAAGTTTATTTGGTCTTTTGTGCTGATGTAAATTTTATCTATTTCAAGCTGACCTTTATCGAGTTTTAATTCCAAGGTTTGCAATTTATTGTACTCCATTGCTTGTTTTAAATTAATGGCTGCCCATTTCCAATGCGAGGTAGATTTAAGATTGGTACAATCTGATTTTTGATGATTAAGTGTGCTTTCAAGTTTTCCATTTCCTCGGTATCGTATCCAAATGTGTGTGGGCGTGTGAAGCGAATCGCGAGGAATAAATTGATACGTTAATTTGTGGGTATGTGATAGTTTTACAAAACTTGTGAATTGATGATAATGATGGATAGTATCACTTTCGGTATAAATATATTCCGAAGCTAAAGGTGCATCATTAACCTCTGCTTCAAATAGAAAATCCTTACTCCAATAATCTGGGTGAGTGCTTTCGTGCCAAGTATCTAATTGGTAAAAGATGTTTCTACCATCTTGTAAAATTTCATAAACGTACACACTACCTTGTTTTCTAATATCAAACGTTAGTTCCTGATTGTTGAAAGGAATGGTTACCGTTTTTATTTCGGGAGTAGATGCACTATCATTTGAGAAAGGTTGGTAAGTACCAGCAATAATGTATTTTTCTTTTTGTTGATGTTTTCTAATGGTTACTAATACATGTTTGTCGCTCGTTCTATAAGAAATAATGGGTTGTTTTTTTTCATTAAACAATACATTACCATCTCTTAAAACATCTTCAAAACGACTGGTAATGGCTTGTGCGTAGGCTGGCATTGCTGCTTGCCATGCCCAAGTTCCAGGGTTGATAAACGGAGATGATAAACTAAAATAACCTACGTAGTAAAACTCGGCACCTATTACCGATAAACATTTTAGTAAGCCAAGCCATTGCCCTGGTCTTATATCATCCTCTTGTTTTTTAGACCAGCCAGCAGCTACAAATGGGCTAAATAATTTATCGCCATCATTTATTTCTGTTTTTCTTCCTGTTTCAATCCATTTCCAGCCGTGCCATGCACCCATCCAATCTTTCCAGTTCTTAGCCCAACGGGGATAAAAATCGGGAGTGGAGTAGTAATTACCATTGATAGGTGTCATGCTTTTTTTCATCACAGTCCAATTAAATCTATCGATGGGACCTCCTTCAACGGTATAAATAGTAAATGAGGTGTTTTTTAATTCGGGCATTTCTTTCATAAAACAATTTGAGTAGGTGTTTCGCAGACGGAGTTTTTGTTCGGCCATAAAAATCTCCCACGAATCAATTTTTAATGAGTCCTTCAAACGAATCATTACACTATCCTTTTTTAGATGCTTTAATAAGTAAGGCCCAGGTGGTTCTTCGCCATTTTCATTAATTAAGTTAATAGGGCGAGTTAGTTTTTGGGTAATCTGGCTTAAATAAAATTTTTGGGTATAACCATCTATCTTGATGAGCGAATCTGGAAAATCAAAACGAATCTGTTTCGTGTTTTTTCCATTAAATTTAAACTTTATGTATAAGTTACTATCTAACGAATTGGTATTGATGGTCGCACGTTTAAAATTTCCGTAACCAGCTTTTTTAGGGCTTATTTGTTGCCAAAAGGTAATTACATGTAAAGGTACTTGAGGATTTTCATTTGCTAATTTAATATACAAAGGAGTGTCATCAATTTTTGGTCCTGTAAATGCTACGCCTGAGTTTGGAATAACCACACCATAGTTCCAAGTAGTAATTAATTCTTTTTGAATATCGTAAGCATTGTATATGGCTTTGTTATTATTCACGCCTTTAATGCCTCTACTTCCCATATAGTCAGGGTTCATCCAATTTACTAAGCGTAAAAGTTGATGGTGAGGATAATACCGAGGTGCTGGGTAATGTTGTAATTGATAAATAACACTTTGTGTGGTGTCAGGATATCCAATAGGATAGGAGGTGATATTAGTAGTTTGAGCTGAACCAAACCAGCAATTGATAACAAAAGCCAAACAAATGATAAATCGCATTGTACTAAATTAAGAATAGTTTTTTTATGAATATAGCTTTTTGTATTTTTATCTAACTTTAGAACTATCTTGTTAAACACATGAATTTTAAGAAACAAATTGTGGCATTATGTGTAGGATTTATAACCCTACTAAATTTCAATTTGTTGTTGGCGCAACTCTCAATTGAATTATCTTCAGATAGTTTGATACAAAGAGTTCGCCTTTGTTATCAAGAGAATCCTACTTTAGCTTATCAGTATGCTACGCAAGCAGTGATGCAGGCTAAGAAAGAGAACTCTGAACTTAATTTAGGCATAGCTTATGAGATGCTGGGACTCTCATTAGATTATCTTAGTAAATTAGATTCAGCTTTATATTATTATGATAAAGCTACACCTTTATTAAGCGCTCAGTTGGATAAGATACATTTGGGGCAATTGTATGTTACCAAAGCAAATACTTTATATCTACTAAATAGAAACGAAGAAGCCATATTATATTATCAAAAAGCTTATGATTTATTAAAAATTTCAGGAAATATAAAAAAACAAGCAGGTGCATTAATGGGCATGGCTAATATCTATTCTATTATGAAATCGTATGAGTTGTCGCTTAAATATTATGCACAATCTCTGGATTTAGTTAAACAAATTAATGACGAGCAGTTTACTTCATATATACTCACTAATATATCTGAGGTATATACAGCCATGCGAGATTATAAAAAAGCGATAGAGTACGAAACTCAATCTTTAAAGATTAAAGAAAAGATTAATAAAGATTATGATTTAGTTTATACCTATATTAATCTGGCAGAATTGCTACTAATGGAAAATATGCATTACAAAGGTTCTGCTTGGATGTATTTGAATAAAGCAGTTACTCTATCAAATAAAATAAATAATCAAGAGTTTTTATGCAGTTCATATCAAGGATTAGTAAAACATTATATTAAAATTAAAGAATACGGAAAAGCCATTGAATACGGCTTATTAACCCTTGATTTATCTCGCAAAATAAAGAACATTCGTGCTGAGTTGAATACAACAAGGCTTTTATCTAACGCGTATCAAAAAGCGAAACAGTTTGATAATGCTAATAAATATTTAGAAGAGTTTATTGTATTAAATGATAGCATTAACAATATGGAAGTTCAAAAATCATTTAATGAACTACAAACCAAGTATGAAACTGAAAAAAAGGAAAAAGAAATTATGTTGCTTAACGAACGTGATAAAAAACGTACGTATTTTATTTACTCCTCCATTATAGTAGTTGCATTGCTAGGACTACTTTCGTTTACATTATATAATCGGTTTAGGTTAAAGAAAAAAGTAGCAGGAGAGTTAGAGAAGAGAAATAAAGAAATTGAAATTCAGAAAAATTTAGTAGATGAAAAGCAAACCGAAATTTTAGATTCAATTAATTACGCTAAACGTATTCAGTATGCTTTATTAGCCCAAGAAGAAGTTTTGAAACGAAATCTTAAAAACTTTTTTGTATTGTTTAAACCCAAAGATATTGTTAGTGGCGATTTTTATTGGGCTACAGAACATCAAGATAAATTTTACCTAGCAGTGTGTGATAGCACAGGGCATGGCGTGCCAGGAGCATTTATGAGTTTGTTAAATATTGGATTTTTAAGCGAGGCTGTAAAGGAAAAACATATTACACAACCACACGAAATATTAAACTATGTAAGGCAACGCTTAATTGAGAGTATTGCTACAGAAGGGCAACAAGATGGCATGGATGCTATTTTAATTTGTATGGATAAGAAAAATTCTAAAATTACTTATGCTGCTGCTAATAATCAACCTATTTTAATTCAACATACTTCACAATTACTTGAATTACCAAAAGATAAAATGCCAGTGGGTAAAAGTCCACACGAACAGTCGTTTAACTTATATGATATAGAAGCTCAAAAAGGAGATAAATTGTATTTATATACAGATGGTTTTGCGGATCAATTTGGCGGTCCAAAGAAAAAGAAATTCAAATACAAACAGCTTCACGATTTGTTAGTGAATAACGCTAATTTGCCGTTAACTACACAACATCATAATTTAGAAACTTCATTTAATACATGGCGTGGTGATTTAGAGCAAATTGATGATGTGTTAATTTTAGGCTTCGAAATTTAATTCCCTATCTTTGCATTTTTAAAGAAATGTTGTTGTGAAAGAATTTGTTATACTAGTAGATGAACAAGATAATGAAGTGGGTGTGATGGAGAAAATGCAAGCACACAAAGAGGGCGTTTTGCATAGGGCTTTTTCTATTTTTATCTTTAATGCCAATAATGAGTTGTTATTGCAACAACGGGCTGTTTCTAAATATCACAGCGCTGGATTATGGACAAATACTTGCTGTTCGCACCCACGACCCAACGAAACTATTAAAGATGCTGCTACCCGACGATTATTTGAGGAAATGGGTTTAACCACTGATTTAACTATAAAAACTCATTTTATTTATAAAGCAACTTTTGAAAATGGACTAACCGAACACGAACTCGATTATGTATTAATAGGACATACACAAGCGGTTCCTGTTATTAACCCCGACGAAGTTCATAGTTATAAATGGCAAGATATTGCCACAATAAAACAAGATTTAAAAGATAATCCTCAACATTACACGGCGTGGTTTAAAATAGCTATTGAGCAAGTATTTTAATAACTAAGATAAGGCAAAATAACTTGTAGTTTTTCTTGACTAAATACACCAAGGTTTTTAATATCGTTCTCAGTTAGTCTTCCATGTTTAAATCTATAATTTACAATGGCTTGAGCCGTTTGAAAGTTAAAATATGGATGTTTTCTGAGCGAATTAAAATCAATTACATTAATAGGAATTTTAGAAACAACATCTGTATTTAACTTTATTTGCGAAGTTAAGATATGGTATAAACTATCCGTCATACCATATACTTCTTTTAATTGTTCAATAGAATGAAAACCGCCTAACATAGTTCTGTATTTTATAATACGCTTGGTAAAACCAGGGCCGATTCCTTTCAAATAAACTAGGCTTAAACTATCAGCTGAATTTATCTCAACGAGTTCTTTAACTACTACTTTCTTTTCAAAAGTAAATTTCTTTTGTACGTTGTTGCTGTCTTTACTTTTATCTTTAGTTTCTGCAGGAATTAAAATATAATTTTCAAGACGTTGGTATAGTTCGGGTTTTAATCCGTATAATTTTTTTAAATCATCTGGGTTTTTAAATTTTCCTCCTTTGTTTCTATAATTTATTAAGGTGCTTGCTAATTTTTTAGAGAAGCCTAGTTTTTCGGCATCATCGGCATTAATGGTATTGGGGTCAAATGTGAAGTAGGTAAGTTTTGTTTCTTGCGCTTCACGTGAATCATCTCTCACTTTAGTATTTTGCATTTCATTAATGTCGGAAATTGGTGTGGCTTTTGTAAGCGTAACAACTTGTTGGTTTATATTTACATAAGGCATTGATAAACGAATAATTATTAATACAATGATGATGGAGCCAAGTATAAAAACGCCATTACGTTCTTGTTTATTAAAATGAAAGAATTGAAATAAAATATGGTTAATCTTTCGGAACAACATGTTGGTTTTGTTTTTTAAACAAGTAAAAAATAGGAATGCCTAATAACATAATAAACACACCCATACCACAATTAAATGATTTAACGATTAAAAGATTTATACAAATAATACTTGTAAGTATAATGTATAGTAACGGAATAATGGGATAACCAAAGGCTTTATATGGTCGTTCGGCTAATGGCATTTTTTTACGCAATACAAATAATCCAATAATGGTAATGATATAAAATACTAATGAGGAGAAGGTGCAATAATCTAATAAATCGCCATAAGAACCCGATAAACAAAGTAAGCTAGCCCACACGCCTTGTATTACAAGTGCATACGATGGTGCAGAGTATTGATTGAGTGTACCTGCTTTTTTAAAAAACAATCCTTCATTTGCCATTGATTGGAAAAGCCTTGCACCAGATAAAATTAACCCGTTATTACAACCAAAAGTTGAAATCATAATGAGTGCAGCCATTACGTATTTTGCCACATCTCCTAATACTACATATAAAGCGGCTGTTCCAACCCTATCGTTTTTTGCAAACATAATTCCTCTTGCTACATCGTTGCTTGAATTCATATCGCCTTCTACCGGTAGTAAGCATAAATAAGAAATGTTAGCTAGCACATAAAATAAAGTAACCATACACACACCAAAAAATAAACCAAGCGGAATATTACGTTTTGGGTTATTGACTTCTCCTGCAATAAAAGTAACGTTGTTCCACGCATCGCTACTAAATAAAGCACCTAACATAGCAGTACCAATGGCCGAATACAAAGCAATTCCTGATAATGAGTTAAACCCTAAAAACGTGTTATTAGAGATAATAGCTTGTTGTCCTTGCCAAGCAGTTGAAAAATTTGTAGTTAAAATACCTTTATTAACTCCAAAATAAATTCCTACTATAATAAGGCTAAACAAAGCAATTAATTTAGCCGAAGTAAAGATACGTTGAATGATTTTTCCGTTCTCAATACCTCTTGTATTAATATAAGTAAGCAGAGCAATAATAGCAATGGCAAGTAATTGAGCAGAAGTGATTTTTACACTTAAAATTTGAAAGAGTACATGTCCTTCTTCAAAAAATGGGATGAACACACCAGTAAATTTTGCAAAGGCAACAGCCACAGCAGCAATAACCCCTGTTTGTATAACTAAAAATACAGTCCAGCCATAAACAAAAGCAGTTAATTCTCCAAATGCTTTTTTAATATATACAAACTGTCCACCAGCTTGCGGCATCATGCTAGCAAGTTCGCCATAACTTAAGGCTGCAATTAAAGTTAAAAGGCCAGATAAAATCCAAACAACTAATAACCAACCAGCAGAACCAACAGTGCGAGCTATATCAGCGCTTACAATAAAAATACCAGAGCCAATCATAGAACCCGCCACCAAAAAAGTGGTATCTAATAAACCAAGGCTACGTTTTTGTTCGGCCATAATTCTTTTTAAAAGTAAAGGTCGGCTTGTTTGCCGACCCTTTATGTAACAATTATTCTTGAGATGGTTTTTGTAAATTGCTATTTCGTTTACTGTAAACAAAATAAACAATAATACCTAAGCTTCCCCAGATAAGGAAGAACACCCAAGTTGCAGCGCGTACTTGCGTCATTAAAAATAAATTAAATAATACACCTAAAGTACCAATCAAGTAAACAGCAGGTGTTTTGTAGGGTCTTTCGAGTTCTGGTTTTTTAAAACGTAAAATCATTACAGCCACGCACACCATTGCAAAAGCTAATAAGGTTCCCATACTACACATTTCACTTACTTTATCAATAGGAGTAAGCGCAGCAACTACTGAAATAATTAATCCAACTAATAAAGTGCTTTTGTGCGGTGTTTTAAAAGATTGATGTAAAGTTTTAAAGAATGGAGGTAGTAATCCATCTTTCGCCATTCCTAAAAAGATACGAGTTTGTCCTAGCATCATTACTAGCATTACCGAGGTTAAGCCAGCAGTGGCTGCTAAGGTAATAATAAATACAGCCCAATTAATTCCAATACCCGAAAATGCAGAGGCAACTGGTGCGGCTTTATCTAGTTGGTCGTATTTTACCATACCAGTTAAAACCAAAGAAACTAAGATATATAAAATGGTGCAGATAACTAAAGAGGCTACAATAGCAAAGGGCACATCTTTTTTTGGATTAATAGCTTCACCTGCCTGAGTAGAAACAGCATCAAAACCTATATAAGCAAAAAACACAATGGTAGCTGCTGTTAATACACCACCAAAACCAAAATTTACTTTACCCGTAGGATTTCCAAGCTCGTCTAACACTGGCACTTCGGCAGGTATAAATGGTTTCCAATTTTCTGGGTTGATGTAAAATGCTCCTACTATAATTACAAATAATACCACTGCAATTTTTATAACCACAATAATGTTATTAGTACTTGCAGCTTCTTTAATACCTTTCACCAAAATTGCGGTTACAACCCATGTAATTAAAAATGCAGGTAAGTTAAATGCAAAACTTGGTGCAGCTAAACCCAACTCGGCACATTTTTCGGTAGCTGTTGTCATATCATTACATAACCAAATAGGAATATCTATATGAAAAATATGTAGGAGTTTTACAAAATAACCACTCCATGCTACAGCTACAGTGGTAGCGCCCATCATGTATTCTAAAATCAAATTCCAACCAATAAACCAAGCAAATAATTCGCCCACAGTACCATAGGCATAAGCATACGCAGAACCCTCAACGGGTAGAACAGATGCAAATTCGGCATAACACAATGAAGCAAATAAACAACCGATACCTGCAATCACAAATGATAAAGCTAAGGCTGGTCCTGCATAGTCATGCGCCGCAATACCTGTTAATGTAAAAATACCACCACCAATAATGGCACCTATTCCTAATGAGGTTAATCCCCACTTTGTTAACACACGTTTTAAATCACTTTTTTTCATATCAGCCTCAAAGGCCGAAACAGGTTTTACTCTCCAAACTGACATATAATATTATTTATTTGAATGTTTTTTTATAAATCTTAACTTATTCAAATATATATTATTTTTAATAAAAAACATATTATAGCTTATCTTTGTGAAAAAATACACTAAAACTTAAAAATCGTGGAGGAGAATAATCAACAATCATTTCAAACAGAACAAAATGACTTTGATTCAGAAGTAAGAACCATACTTCCTAAACCTATTGTAGAGCAAGATAAAAAAAATTGGGTTCGTAAGTCATTAATTAGCTTAGCCATCTATGCTTTTTTATTTTATGTTATTTTTAATCAAGATTTAATAAACATAGCGGCTGTATTAGTAGTGTTAATGATTCACGAATTTGGCCATTTCTTTGCTATGAAATTTTTTAATTACCATAATGTAAAATTATTTGTACTACCGTTGTTAGGTGCTTATGTTACGGGTAAAAAATCTGTTGTGTCACAAAAACAAATGAGCATTATTATTTTAGCAGGTCCTTTACCTGGTATTATCATTGGCACTGCTTTGTTGTTCTATAATCTTATGAATCCTAATGAGCGAGTAGAAATGTTAGCTAATATATTTTTGATTATTAATTTTTTTAACCTTTTACCTTTTATGCCTCTTGATGGAGGTAGATTGTTAGAAACCTTATTCATTAAACAAAATCATATTATCAGAGTGGTGTTTAGTATTATCTCAATCATCGTGTTAGTGGTATTAGCCATTACGCTCAAGAGTTTTATTTTTTTAATTATTCCTATAACCATGATTTTTGATTTAATTAATGAAATAAAGAATAATAACATTAGAGAATTTTTAAGCCAAGAAAATATTAATTACACCTGTAACTATAACGAATTACCCGATAAAGATTATTGGATTATAAGAGATGGAATTATTTTATCGTTTAGCCGTCGTTATGCTATGGTGCAAGCGGGCGTTGCAAAATATAGTATTGTTGAGGGCAGCTTGGTGCAACATGTAATTTCTGTATTACGCACACCTTTTGTAAATGATATTAAAGTATTTGGGAAACTATTCGTTACAGCTTTATACCTTTTTTTCTTAGTAGGATTACCAATTATTATTTATATGTATCTGCTTTGAAAAAGATAATACTTATCATACTTCTTATTACTTTTAGTATCAAAGTAAAATCTCAATCAGTAGATTATAGGATATTAAAATCCATCAATCAAAACGAACATCCTACTTGGGATATAACGATGAGGACGACTTCAAACTCGATATTTCCAGTGATGTTGGCAAGTCCAATATCTTTAATAGGTGTAGGTTATATACAAAATAATCAACCTGTGCTGAGAGATGGTTTTAAAACTGCCATTTCAATTGGCCTAAATGCCGCACTAACCTCAGGATTAAAATTAGCTGTTAATCGTAAACGGCCTTTTGTAAAATATCCTCACGATATTTCTCAACGAACCCATGCAGGAAAATATTCATTTCCATCAGGACACACCTCTAATGCTTTTGCTGCGGCTACTGCCTTAACTTTAAGTAGCAAAAAATGGTACGTAGCGGTTCCTTCTTATGCTTATGCGTGTTTGGTGGGTTATTCGCGTATGCGTTTAGGTGTTCATTTTCCAAGTGATGTATTAGGCGGAATGGTTATTGGTATTGGTACTTCGCTTTTGGTGTTTCAGGCCGATAAATGGTTACAGACTCAAAATATTATTCGTTAATCGTATTATTTAGAAAATTAGGCTTATTTATAGTTTATTAAGTAATCTTTTTTTACGATATTTAAATATTAATTCGAGATTTCTGAAAAAGATTATATATATAATATGCTGTGTGATAACAAGTCATCTTGCTTTCACTCAAAATATTGATTCTTTGCAAAAAGAATTAGCTGTATGTGATAATGATACTAATAAAGTAAATATATTATTACAACTCATTGAGATTATAACTGATGATAATGTGTGGCCAAAGTATAATGACCAGATGCTTCATGTGTCAGAAAAGCTAGTAAAAAGTGAGAATGCTTTAATACGTAGGAAAGGGCAAAAAGGTTTGGCGGATGCTTATAACAACATTGGATTCATTTATAATAACCAAGGTGATATACCTAATGCATTAGAGAATTTTAGGAAAAGTTTAAGTATGCAAGAAAAATTGGGAGATAAAGTGGGGGTGGCAGAATCTATGAGTAATATAGGGGTTATCTATTATTTTCAGAACGAGTTGCCAAAGGCTTTAGATTATTATCTAAAGAGTTTAAAAATCCGTGAATCAATAGGTGATAAGGATGGTATTGCAAACTCTTTGAATAACATTGGCAATTTATTTTATACTCAAAATAATATGACTAGGGCTTTATATTATAGCACAAGAAGTTTGAAAATACAAGAGGAAATAGGGGATTATGAAGGGATGGCTTATTCCTTAAATAATTTGGGAGGTATTTATTTTTATAAAGGAGAAATTGCCAAAGCTTTAGAGTATTATTTTCAAAGTAAGCAAATGCGCCAAAAAATTGGCGACTCGCAAGGCTTAGCAGCGTCCATGCATAATATTGCTTCAGTATATATAAAATCTGCACATATAAATAATGGAGATAGAAAAAAACAATTATCACTAGCCAAAGCCTATACAGATAGTTCGTTAACCCTATCAAAACAGCTGGGATTTCCGGCAAACATTAGAAATGCAGAACGTTTATTGTCTAGGATAGACTCTGCTAATGGAAAATTTGCCGAAGCATGGGAACACTATAAACAATATATTATTTATAAGGATAGTATAAATAATGAAGCTAATCATCAAGCGAGTATCAAAAGTCATTTAAAATATGTGTTTGAAAAAAAGGAAGCCATCTTAAAAGAACAGATAGACAAAGAGCGAATTATAGTTGAAGAAAAAAGCAAAATGCAACAACTCATTATTTTTTGTGTGGCTGCTGGTTTAGCATTAGTGTTAATCTTTTCTTTATTTATTTATAGAAGTTTACTAAAGAATCGGAAAGCAAATGTCATCATTTCAAATCAAAAAAAATTAGTAGAAGATAAAAACCTAATCATTGAAATTAAGCAAAAAGAAATAATAGATTCTATCAATTATGCCAAGCGCATTCAATATTCGTTACTTGCACATCACGATTTCTTAAAACAACATTTACCAAATCATTTTATTTATTTTAATCCAAAGGATATTGTAAGTGGCGATTTCTACTGGGCAACCAAAAAAGGCGATAAATTTTATTTAGCAGTATGCGATAGTACTGGTCATGGTGTTCCAGGAGCATTTATGAGTTTATTAAACATAGGTTATTTAAGTGAAGCTATTAATGAAAAAGACATAGAAAATCCTAATGAGGTTTTTAACTATGTACGTAAACGATTAATAGAAAATATTAGCAAAGATGGGCAAAAAGATGGCTTTGATGGCATTTTAATTTGTTTTAATAAGAGTTCTAATCAATTAACCTATGCTGCTGCAAATAATAAACCTATTTTGATTTGTGAAAATCAGGTTAAAGAACTTGAAGCAGACAGAATGCCCGTTGGGATAGGTGAAAAGAAAGACGATTTCAATTTATTTACTGTGAAAGTGTCTTCAGGCGACTTATTATATTTATATACCGATGGCTATGCCGATCAATTTGGAGGACCAAAAGGCAAGAAGTTCAAATATAAATCTTTAAATGAGTTGATAAATTCTAATCATCATTTAACATTAACTCAACAGCAAGAGATTTTAAGTTCAAATTTCGATATATGGAAAGGAGAATTAGAACAAGTAGATGATGTGTGTGTAATAGGGATTAAATTTTGAGATTAACCTATATTTTTAAAGAGTTACCCGTTAATTTTACTTAATTGAGTGGAGATGCTATAAAAATCTATTATCTTTACCCTTGATGAGGCAAATCTTTTTAATATTAATTTTTTTAAGTGCTTTGTTGAGTTTTTCTCAAACACCTGTTGCAAATAATAAATATCTGCAAATTTCGGGTGTAGTGTTAGATGATAGTTTGCAACCTTTGCCATTTGTATCTATTATGGTAAAAGGCACTAAAACAGGTACGGTAAGCGATTATTACGGTTTTTTTACCATTGTAGCTCAACCTGGCGATGAAATGCAATTTTTTTCTGTAAGTCATAAAAGTAAAGCTTACCTATTAGATGATACACTTTCAGGTAAACATTATTCTATTATACAAATATTAACTCGAGATACGATTCAGTTACCGCTAGTAAATGTATATCCATGGCCAAGCAAGGAACAATTTAAGCGTGCCATTTTAAATTTAGACTTGTCGGATACCGATATTGAAAGAGCGTATCGTAACATGGAAAACGAAGATGTTCGTCAATCTATAAAAGGTGGGAGTATGGATGCTGCCGCTAATTATAGGGTAAAGATGCAACAACAATATACGCGTTTGTATCAAGCGGGGCAATATCCAAGTGTGAGTTTGCTTAATCCTGTGGCATGGGCACAATTTATTGAGGCTTGGCGTAGTGGCAAATTGAAGATTAAATAATTCAATCACTCTCTTTACTCAATTATCTATCTATTTCACCTTAATTAAGGCTTGTTTCACTCAATCTAGCATCCAGCATTAGATAAAAGGTATAAAAAAGCTTAAATTTATATAAACTAAACTTATTTGTTTATGAGGAGGTTAGTTCTATGTTTATTTATACAAATCCTATTTTCTAACTTATTTGTTGCACAAAATGAATGGTCGTATAGTTTTGGAAGCATCAAAGAAGATGAGATAATGGATATTTGTTATGACCAAACAGGTAATATTATTACGGTTGGTTATTTTTCAGGGCCTACACAATTTGCTACTGGTGTAGTGCTTAGTTCAACTGGTTTAGGAATTCCAGATATTTACATTACCAAATCTACTCCTAGCGGAAGTTTGCTATGGGTTAAAAAAGCTGGCGGTACTGGTAGCGATAGGGCTTTATCGGTAGCGTGCGATGCAAGTAATAATATATTCATTACTGGATTTTATTATGGTGCAGCTAATTTTGGTTCTACCACATTAAACTCTGCATCTGGTTCACAAGATGGTTTTATTTCTAAATTAGACCCAAGTGGAAATTTTTTGTGGGCACAATCATTTGGAGGTAATTTAGCCGAATGGGGAAATGCCATTGCTGTAGATGAACTGGGAAACCCTGTAATTACTGGGCAATTTCAAGGGAGTTCGAGTTTTGGAAGTACTACTTTAACAAGTATGACAAACCCTAATACACTATCACCTTCTTTTGATGTGTTTACTGCTAAATATTCATCTGCTGGTGTTTTAACATGGGTAAATAAAGGTTCGGCAAAATACGATGATAGAGGGTTAGATATCATTACCGATTTATCAAATAATATTTATGTGTGTGGTCAATTTTCTGATACAATTCAGTTTCAATCGCAACATAATAATCAAATTATGAATGCTTCTTTCTTTATTAAGTATAATGCGGCTGGACAAGAGCAATGGTTTAGAAAAGCAACAGGAGTTTTCTCCATACCTTATAGTATGGTAATGGATAACAACAATAATATTTATGTAACTGGCGATTTTCAGGGCACCTACACTTATTTTGGAACAAGTGGTAATAGTTTTATAAATGGTACTTATTCCAACAAAGCATTTTTATTAAAGATTGATAATAATGGAAATTTTAAATGGGGAAAATCCGAATCTAGTAATAGTTATGTGTCGGGTAAAAAAGTAGCCTTGGATGCTCAACAAGACCCTTACATATTTGGTGAATTTTATTGTACTATGAATGAATATTCTGATGCCTATGGTACAGGTATTTTTAATAGCATTGGATTTGGAGATTTTTTTATAACCAAATATAACAGCACCGGAACAAGGCAATGGTTTAGACATTATGGTGGTCCACGAAATGATAAAGCTCATGGATTATTATTAGCAGGAATTAACCAACCCATTATGGCAGGTAGCTACGAACATCATTTAAGTATTCCTGCTACCTATGGAATTATGAGTCAATTAAATAATCCAGGGGCATATATTACTCCGATTAATCAACCCTATGTATATTGTTCTGAGAGTAATTATCCAGCTTATCATGATTTAATGTGTAAGGGCTATTCAGACGGTTATTTGTATAAAGGACTTGATACAACTAAGAATCTTTATGACTATTATGATAGAAGTGGCACAAATTGTAATTTAGATTTTGTCCCGAGCTGTATAAGTAATTCAGCATCATTTTGTCCTGATACGATTACATTCTGTGTGCAAGGGCAAATTAATGCACAAACGCATACTAATCGTTCTGCTTATAAGCCAGGAGGCGTGTCTAGTTCATCATATGCAAATAACAACATAGGACCCATACATAAATTTTATTGGAATAATAACACTTTCTATGACACACTAGGATATATCAATGTGAATACAAGTGGATATAATACGGTTAAGGTTCAAACCTTAGATGAATGTTATACTAGTTTTGATACGGTATATGTTAAGATTAATCCTTTACCAGCTCCTCCGGTTATTTCAGATAGTTATAGTGTTAATATACTTCAGCCTCCACCTACACATTCAATTCATGTTTGTGGTCCTGCAACAATTACGTTAACTGGGGGACCAGGTAGTAACCCAACTTATAATTGGACTGGCGGTACTTTTTTATCAATGCATGATTCGGTAGCTGTTGTAAATATGTCGGGTGTGTATTTCTTTAATGTAACAGATGCAAATGGTTGTAGTAATTTTAATAAAATTAAGATAAAAATAGACGACTCCATTGCCGTTTTTGTACCCGAGCAAAAGAATGATACTTTAAATTTATGTTTTGGAGATTATAAAAAACATTTTATTTGTGATACAATATCTAATCCAACGCTTGCTTATCCTTATCCTAGTTCTAATTCCTGTGTTGATTTTAATGGAAGTTTTATAGTTTCACAAAGTCCAGGATTAACGATAAGTAACCCTTCTAATTGCGATTTAAGCACAATGTTAACGGCTTCGGCAACTGGAAATTATACTTACACCATTGGTTATGTAATTAATAATTTATGTGTACATGATACAATTTACTATACTGCACATATTTATATTATTGTAAATCAAAAACCACATGGTTTGATAAATGTAACAGGGAATACGATGTTATGTCCTGGCGACACAACTTTACTTTCTGCATCTGTTTATAGTTTAAGTTCTAGTAGTGTTATTTATACGTTATCTCCTACTAGTATGAATGTAACAACATCTGGAACTGAACACTTTAGTGCGTATTTATTAGATACGATTACTGGTTGTCATAAAAACATTGGAACTTCGATAATGGTTCATATTAAGCCCAATCCATTTATTATTTTAAATCCGTATAATGCAATTATATGTCCAAATGATTCTGTGTCATTAACTTTAAATATTTCAGGTGCTACTAATTATGAATGGCATGGTCCGCAAGGAATAATCCCAAGTAATGCTCCTATGATATACCAAAATATCGCAGGCTTTTATCATTGCGTAGTTACAGATAGTACAGGTTGTGTGTTTACAACTAATACGGTAGAATTAAAACAATATGCAACCCCTTATTTAATTTCTACACCAAATAACGTTATGTGCAACAATCAACCTATTACACTTAGTGTGGTTACACTCGATCCAAATAGTGTTGTTTGGAATGCTCCTTTATCAGGTGGTGGTATTACTAAAGTTGTTACTAATCCAGGCGTTTATTCGTGCCAAGTTACCATGTGTGGTATTACTACCTCGCTCTCAATAAACATAACAGGTTCTAATCCAACTGCAGTTATTTCTACATTTGGTCCCACAACCGTTTGCCCTTTCGATTCAGTTTTATTAACTGGTAATCCAGGTATGGCTAATTATGTTTGGCAACCCGGAAATCATATTGGACAAAACTACATGGTTCACACGCCAGGAACTTATACTTTAGAGGTAACAGATATATATGGTTGCACTCAGAAATCTTCGCCTGTTACTGTTACATTCACTTCAAATGTGGCTCCTCCTTTAAGTGCTATTAACGATACTATTTGTGCTGGGCAAACAGCAACCTTATCAGTTGTAAATAGTGGTACAAACACATTACAATGGTTTCCAAATGCTAATAGTGGTAATGTTATTCAAACGGGAAACACTTATATTACGCCTGTACTTAACAATCAAACTACTTATTATGTAAGTAATATGGATTCTTCTGGATGTCATAGTGTTGGCATTCCGGTAACGGCCTACGTTTATCCAACATCTTTGCCTCCAAATATAATAGCCGATACTACAGTTTGTAATGGTGATACATTGATGATTTTTACTGATGATATATCTGGAGCAAGCTATAACTGGTCTGGACCAGGCATTACTTCTAGTAATAACTCTAGCAGTATAAAAATTCCAAATGCAGACAGTTCTCTTGCAGGAATTTATTCAGTTCAGATTTCCGGAAATGGATGTACAAGTCCAACAGCTACAATAGCTATTCATGTTTTAAATCCTCAAAATCCTAGCCTATTGTTGAATTCTGATACGCTTTGCACAGGACAAACATATCTCAATACCATTAATCCATCATTAGTTAATTACGCTTATCAATGGAGTGGGCCAAACAATTATTCGCATATTGGAGATAGTTTATTCTTTGCAAGTGTTACACCTAGTTTATCAGGAACGTATTCTGTTTATGCCGATTTATTTGGTTGTAAGAGTTTAAGTGATTCGGTACAAATTACGGTAATAAATCCTCCACCAACGCCAACAGTTACATCTAATTCTCCTGTTTGCGTAGGCGATACCATTGTTTTGACGGCCATTTCAAATTCAGCTACAATTTATAACTGGGCTGGTTCAAATGGGTTTACAGCTACTGGCGATAGCGTGATGTTTGTAGCAAGCTCAGCAACATTAAGTGGGTACTATGGTGTGGTAGCTTATAATAATGCGTGTTATAGTCCTATCGGTTTTGATAGTGTGATTGTAGTTGATGCCCCAATCATAGTAGCAAGCGATGATACATTAGGTTGTGAAACATCAATTATAACACTTACCTGTACAAGTAACTATAATAACTATTCTTGGAGTAATGGTTCTACAGGCACATCTATAAATGTTACACAAAGTGGTACATATTGGGTAAGTTCGCAAAATGGTAATTGTGTGACCACAGATTCTATACATGTTACACTTATTAACTGTACTAGTTTTGATGTTAATGTATTTACTCCAAATGGTGATGGTGTAAATGACGTATTTATGTTTAATTCAAAGGCTATCACAGATATTCATTGTGAAATTAGAAACCGTTGGGGAGAAAAGGTTGGGGAATTTAATGACAATAACATAGGTTGGAACGGGAAAAACATGAATAATGGAAAGGATTGTGAGCCGGGCACCTATTTTTATGTTGTAACGCTTCAAACTATTGAGGGAGTTAGTAAAACCATAAAGGGATTTGTAACCCTTATTAAATAAAGATAATACCTTAAAAATCCATTTCTTTTTACAATATTTGTAGGATAAGTCCGTTTTTTACAAGTGTTGTTAAAATACCTTTATACTATATTATTTTTACTGAGTTGTGCTACGCTTGCTTTTTCGCAAAGTGCCATAATATCAGGTGTAGTAAAAGATAATGATGGTGTTGGAATACCCGATGTGCAAGTAGCTATACTCGAAGATGCCTCCATTCATACTACTACCGATGTAAATGGTAGTTACCAATTATCAGTACCTTCCTTTAAAGAAATTACTCTGTCATTTTATAACATCAGCTATATTCAATTTAATCAAAAACTCACTTTACTTTCAAATGAAAAATTAACGATTAATCCCAAGCTCACCACTAAAAATAATATAGAGGAAGTAAACATTGTGTACGAAAAAAATCGTCATCAAGAGTTGTATAATATTAATCCTAAAAATTTTATTCATATACCCAGCCCTAGCGGAAATATAGAAGACCTTATCAAAACACAGATAGGAGTGAGCAGTAATAATGAATTGAGTAGCGGCTACTCGGTAAGAGGCGGTAACTTTGATGAAAACCTTGTTTACGTAAACGATATAGAGGTGTATCGTCCTTTTTTGGCAAGAAGCGGACAACAAGAAGGATTGAGTTTTGCAAATCCAGACATGGTTGGTAATATTAATTTTTCGGCTGGTGGTTTTGAAGCTCGATATGGAGATAAGATGTCTTCTGTTTTGGATATTACGTATAAAAAACCAACCAAATTTGGTGGCGCTGTTAGTGGTGGTTTTATGGGAGGCACTTTATATTTAGAAGGCATTTCTAAAAATCGCTTGTTAGCATGGAGTATAGGTTCGCGCTACAAATCTAATGCGTACTTGTTAAAGAATATGGATACTAAAGGCGAGTACCGTCCACGTTTTTATGATGTACAAAGTTTTTTAACCTTTACCATCAACGAGAAATGGTCGGTAGAGTTTTTAGGAAACATTGCAAATAATAAATATTTAGTAATACCAGCCAATAGAGAAACCACCTTTGGTACAGTAAATAATGCCGTTAAATTAAGTATTTATTTTGACGGTCAAGAAATGATGCAATATCATACTATGTTAGGAGGTTTATCAACTACATTTAAACCTAATTCACGAACCAAATTAAAACTGATAACTTCTGCATATACAACACAAGAAGAAGAATATTTTACGGTACAAGGACAATATTTTATTGATCAGTTAGAAGCTGATTTTGGAAAAGATAATTTTGGACAAGTAGCGTTCAATAGAGGTATTGGCACTTTTTTAAATAATGGTAGAAATAGAATTGATGCTAAAGTATTTAATATAGAACACAAGGGGACTCGAATAATAGGTAAGAAA
Organism: Bacteroidota bacterium; assembly: GCA_963169355.1. Taxonomy (GTDB): domain Bacteria; phylum Bacteroidota; class Bacteroidia; order B-17B0; family Aurantibacillaceae; genus UBA4416. Next base: position 35,857 of record CAUJCR010000055.1, read on the forward strand.
AGAGAAAATGAATTATTGTGGGGAGTACGCTATCAACACGAAATGATAGAAGATAAATTGAGCGAGTGGCGGATGATAGACTCGGCAGGATATGTAGCACCATATAGTCCTACTGAGATTAACTTATTAGATGTTGTTAAAACACGAATCCATTTACAAACTAATCGTGTGCAAGGCTATTTGCAATATGTGTATCATAAGCGGTTACGAGATTCTTCTGAAATTACAACCACAGCTGGCGTGAGAGCTAATTATTGGGATTTTAATCAACAAACGGTTGTTTCTCCTAGGATTACAATGTCATTTAAACCAAACTGGAAGCCTGATTTTTTATTTAAAGCGTCGTGGGGTTATTATTATCAACCACCATTTTACAGAGAAATGCGCGGATTTGACGGACAACTAAATCCTAACATCAAAGCTCAGCAATCTATTCATTATTTATTGTCAGCCGATTATAACTTTAAGATTTGGCGAAGACCTTTTAAAATTATATTAGCAGGCTATTATAAGGAACTTAAAAATTTAATTCCGTATGAGATTGATAATACAAAGATTAGATATTTTGCTGTAAATAATTCTATTGGCTATACACAAGGTATTGATTTAAGAATTAATGGTGAGTTTATAAAGGGCATAGAATCGTGGGCTACATTGGGCGTTATGCAAACTATGGAAAATATAAGTGGAGATAGAAAAGTAACATATTTTAATGCCGCAGGCGATTCTATTATTCCGGGATATACCTTTGATACCAAAGCAGTTGATAGCACGGTAACAGGGATAGGTTATATTCCTCGTCCTACCGACCAGCGCGTTACCTTTGGTATGTTCTTTCAAGATTATATTCCTAAATTGCCTTCATGCAAAATGTACTTAAATATGCAATTTGGAACAGGCTTACCATTTGGTCCTCCTAATCATATCCGTTGGCAACAGGTGTTTAGAATGCCTCCATATCGCCGGGTAGATATTGGATTAGCATATCAAATTATAAAAGAAGATAAACCACTACCAAAATCTAATTCGCTACATTTTATTAAAGGCATGTTTATTAGCGTAGAGATTTTTAATTTATTGCAAATTAATAATACAGTTTCTTACACTTGGGTTACCGATGTTACCAACCGACAATATGCTGTGCCTAATTACCTAACTCGTAGAATGGTAAATTTGAAATTACAGGTGAAATTTTAGTAAAAAAATTATTTTTTATAAACCATTACATTAAATACAAAAGGTTGTATTTTCTTAATCTGTTCGCTACGTTTTAATCCTTTTAATTTCGATTTCTTAGAGGATAAAGTTAATTCATCTTTTATGGTTTCATCTTTCAAGCTATCGATGGTTTGTTTAATGAAATTTGATTTAATGGCAAAGCCTGTTGCTTCGGCAGAGGTTTGTTTACCACGAATTACACCAATAATATTTCCGTGTTCGTCCATTAAAGGGCCACCACTGTTACCTGGGTTTACAGGAATTGAAATTTGATACATGGTCGTATCATTATTAAATCCTGTGCTTGAACTTAATGCGCCTTCACCATACACAATGTCTCTACGAGGATAACCAAGTGTGAAAACTTTATCACCTATGTCGGAGGTATTGTCTTTAAATGAAAAAGGAAATAGTAAGTCTTTAAGAGCTGAATTATCTTCAATTTTATAAATAGCAATATCTAAAGATGGATTAGAGGTAACAAGTTTTGCTACCGAGCGCCCAATGGTATTGTTTGTAACAAAAACCGAATCGGCATTTTTAACCATGTGGTAACTTGTAATAAAATATCCTTTGTTGTTTAAAGCAAAACCTGTTCCTTCTATATTAGCTGGAGCATAATTTTTATGAGGCTTTCTTGCGGCTACTTTTAGTCCTTCAATAATGGCATCTTGCGAATACTTTAAGCCAGTAACATCACGTTTTAAATCGGTAATAGCGTTGCTTTGTTGTTTTAATAAGTAACCGCCAGCGCTTAGTACCATTATAGTTCCAATAACAGCTACAACTGCAACCGATGCTGCTACTGCAAAAGTTCGACCGTGTTTTTTAATAAAAGTTTCTTCTTTAAGAGGAATAATTTTGGTTTCGTTGGCAAACTCCTGACGATGAATTTTAGATAATATCTTTTTTAAATCAGAACGTTGTTCGTGTGCGTGAATGGTTTGTATTAGTTTTATATGCTTTTGGTAAGCATCAGCAAAACTGATATCGTTTTTAAGTTGCGTTTCAAACTCAATTTTTTGTTCAACACTTAACTCCCCAAATAAATACTTGTCAAATAATTCTGCGTTTCTCATATCTCTCTCTTTAATTCGATTCAAAAAAATACCGTTTTAAACGTTGTAAACATTTATATTTTTGTGTTTTAGCATTGTCAGCATTGGTATATCCAAATTTTTCGGATATTTCTTCCATGCTAAGTTTGTGAACATAAAAATCTTTTAGTAGTGTGCTACAAGGTTCTCCAAGGTTTTCTAAACTATCATTCATTTTTTTAATATCCGCTTCTTTTTGCAAGTGCTCGGTTAGTTCTTCACTTACATCTACCACCTCATCTTCTTCTTCGGAGTTTAGTCGGGTTAATTGCCCTTTATTGCGCAGTTGCTTTAACCATAGGCGTTTGGCAACAGAGTAAATAAAAGTTTGTAACTGACAGTTGAGCTGAAAATGCGGTTTTTGTACGGTTTCATACAATACAATAATTGTATCTTGATAGACATCGGCAGCTGCTTGATTGTCGCCACTATTGTTTACAACATATTTAAGAACGAGGTTATAATACTTTTTGTATAAAGCACGCAACACCACATCATCACTTTGCTTTAATCCTTCAATAAATTCAAGGTCGGTGTACGTTACTTTCGACATAAAGCCTTGTTTATATTAATACCTCGTTTGCTTAAAGGTAACCTGTTTTTTTAAGATTTATTCATTAATTCTTCTATCTCATCTGCCTCTAGCGGAATGTTTTTCATAAGGTCGTCATTTCCGTTGGGTGTAATTAAGATGTTGTTTTCCAGGCGAATACCTAAGTTTTCTTCTAAAATATAAATGCCTGGTTCGCAGGTAAACACATTTCCGGCTTGCATAGGTTCGTAAAAGAAGCCAACATCGTGTACGTCTAATCCCATAAAATGAGAAGTGCCATGCATAAAGTATTTTTTATATGCTGGCCATGCTGGATTTTGGTTTTTCACATCCTCTGTTTTAAGTAAGCCAAGTTGCAATAATTCTTCAGTCATTAAATCGCCTACGGCTTTGTTGTATTTTTCGAAGGTGTTACCAACTACTAGCATTTTAGTAGCTGCTTTCATAACACGCAATACGGCATTATACACTTCTTTTTGGCGTTTGGTAAATTTACCATTTACAGGTATAGCCCTTGTCATATCACTAGCATAGTTTGCATATTCGGCAGCTACGTCTAATAACAACACATCGCCATCTTTGCAGGGCTTATTGTTTTCAACATAATGCAATACACAGGCATTTTTGCCACTTGCTATAATAGGACCATAAGCAAAGCCACGACTTCTGTTTCTTACAAATTCATGTATTAACTCAGCTTCTATCTCATACTCGGTAACGCCTGGTTTTACATAACTTAATAAACGACGAAAACCTTTCTCGGTAATATTGCAAGCTTGTTGTATTTGCTCAATTTCAATAGGATGCTTAATGGCTCTAATTTTGTGCATAATAGGTGCCGAGCGCTGTATGCTATGCAATGGGTATTGTTGCTGAATAGAAGCATTAAAACGTGTTTGAGCTGTTTGCATATCAATATAGCGGCGTGTGTGCTCATTACTATTCAAATAAATGTGTTCGGCTTGAAAAATAAAGCCTTTTATAACTTTGTCAAACTCATGGTGCCAGTAAATATTTTCTATTCCACTTACTTCTTTCGCTTCTTCTTTAGTAAGTTTTGCTCCTTCCCAAATGGCAATTAACTCGCTGGTTTCTTTAATAAAAAGCACCTCTTTGTGTTTTCCATCTTTTACATCTGGAAAAATGAGTAATATCGTGTCTTCTTGGTCTATTCCTGATAAATAGAATAAATCACTGTTTTGTACAAAACCAAAGGAGCCATCCGCATTGGTAGGTAAAATATCATTACTAACGAAGAGTGCCAACGAATTTGGCTTTAGATGTTTGCAGAAATTTTTACGATTATCGATAAAAAGGTCTTTTTTTATGGCAGAATATTTCATTTTTTCGATTAATTTATTATCTTTGATTTTACTAATATACTTATTTTTTTAATGAGTTGCTTTACTGTCATAAAAAAAGCTGAAACAGAGGTTGCAAAAGTATCGTTTTGTAGCGATAATATTGTGAGAGTAATGATAAAGAGGAATGTTGATGTTACTCCCGAACAGTTTAAAGAGTTGTTTGCATTGTATAATCAATTAGCGGAGGGCGAAGCTTTTCCGTATTTATACTATGCCGAGGATTCTTCCTCAAATATTACTGAAGAGGGTAGGAGATACGCAAAAGAAAACGAGTTTTCGTTTCCTAAAGTTTGCAATGCCGCATTAGTTACTCGTTTGGCACATAAACTATTAGCCGATTTTTATTTAAAATTTAACAAGCCCCATTATCCATTTAAAGTTTTTTCAAATATGGATGATGCTGAAAAATGGTGTTTGGAGCAGTATGCCAAGTACCAAAAAAGCCATTTAGTTTCTTGTAAATAGATTATATTTGGCGCGGATGAATTTTAAAATTCTTAAACAAAGCGAAACAAAATCTGTTACTATTCAGTTATGTAGCGATGGCGTTGTGCGTGTAATTGGAAAGCCGCAGGAAACAATGGATGAGGAACAAATGAAACTCAACATCAAGGCGTATAATAGTTTAATAGAAGGAAAATCGTATGCTTTTATGTATTATTCTTTAGACGATACCTTTGTGTTTGGGAGTGATGCCATTAAATACGCCAAGGCAAATCAACATTCATTTCCAAAAATATGTATTGCAGTCGTAACAAAAAGTTTGGCTCAAAAAATTGTGGCTAACTTTTATTTAAAGATAAGCCCGCAACTTAGTCCGTTAAAAATTTTCAACTCTATATCTGATGCTGAAAACTGGTGCTACGAACAAATAGAAAAGTTTAACACGGCTAAAGTATGTAAATAAAGAGGAGAGTTGTATTTTTAACTTACTATCAATACCCTACACACAAATATTCCAATTAACCCAAAATTTCGTAAATTTGTAAAAGGTTTAAGAACTGAGAAGATATGTTTGCCACAATAGAAATAGATAGAATTAACCTAACAATAATGGGAGTGAAATTTTCAGACTTGAGGACTTTAGAGAACACTGCTAATGCTATAGGGAGTAATATGTTTGAAGGATTTATACCAACACCAAAAGGAATTGAAATAATTAGGGATTATGTAACTGGCAAGATATCTCTAACAGAACTTGTGGCATTTGCTAAACAAAAAGCCTATGTCTAATGCTTATAAATACATGGATGCAAACCACATCTATGTTGACTCTAAAACAGGAGTTTTAAAAAATTTACAAGGTATTTTAGAACATGATGTATTACTCTTTGTTGAGAGTGCTGCCGTAACTAAACGACTACAAGAGCTTTACGAAAACCCGATTAAAATTAAATCAATTGATAGTCTTTTTGAAATTCATAAACATTTATTTCAAGATATTTATGTATGGGCTGGAAAGAAGCGCCTTGTTGAGATAAGTAAAGATGGAAAACAGTTTTTTCCAATTTCCAATTTCGATAACGCATTCACATATATTAATCAGCTAATTACTGAATTCAAAAAAATACCGAAAGACAACAAAAAAGAACTAGCTGAAAAGTTGGCAGAGATTTTAGACAACATCAACTATTTACATCCATTTCGGGAAGGTAACGGAAGAACACAAAGAGAGTTTTTAAGGTTATTAGCTTTAGATAAGGATTTGATTTTAAATCTCAATCCATCGGATAACAAAAATGTTTATCAGCAATATATGAAAGGAACTATTGAGAGCAATGTTTTGGTATTGACTGAACTGATTTTTGAACTGATTACCTCTAACAATTGAGATTTAAGTTCATCCTACATGCAAAATACTCCAATTAATATTGCATCTAATAAAACTTTAATAAAATTTAAATCCTAAAACTTTGAGCGAAGAGCGTCTATTGCCCTTGATAAATAAGGTTTTAAGGGCGCTTCACGTAGTTCCATATTCTTTTTTAATACAATGCTTACATAATCATGTACCGCATAAAAGAGCGAATACGAATTCATAGAGTAAAGTTTAAAACCATAAGGATAGGCATGATTTAATAAATCTTGCATTGATAAAGATTGGTCAATTATTTGCAATTTATCGGGATGGTTTTTTCTTAACCAGTTTAAGTGATTAGGTTCTGGTATATTGATTAATACCACTGCATTAGGGCTCGTTAGTTTAGCAATGGTTTCAAAAATATGAGCGTGTTGATCTACAGGTATATGCTCTAACACATCAGGAAAAACCACAAAATCAAATTGTAATGAGTGTGTAAAATTACTCATGTCGTTTACTAAAAACTCGGCATGAGTGTAAGATTTATTATACTGCTTAGCTAGTTCAATACTCTCGGGGCTAATATCTAATCCTACCAGTTTGCCTTGTGGTATGTGTTTTAAAATAAGTTGACTAACCGTGCCAATACCGCATCCAATTTCTAATACCTTTGAGTTAGCTTGTAGCCCAACTTTCTTTAAGTTTTTTAAAATTGTTAAATGCCTTTTATTAATACCAACCTTTTTTACTGTTTTTAAATGTACAGTATCGTAGTATGTTTTTACTTCCTCGATAGTAGCCATTATGGGGTAATTTGCTTAAATTTTCTCAAAAATAAGTAAAAAAACACTCACTTTTTAGGCATTTTGAACGAATAAGTACCCAAGGCTTCTCTTTTTTTAAATCATACTTTGTATATTCGTAACAAATATTTTTTTAACGTTTTATGAAAGTTTTGATAACAGGTGGTGCAGGGTTCATTGGGTCTCATGTAGTGAGATTGTTTGTCAATAAATATCCTAATTATTCTATTTATAATTTAGATAAATTAACCTATGCAGGAAATTTAGCCAACTTAAAAGATGTAGAGAGTAAACCGAATTACACCTTTATAAAAGGCGATATAGTAGATGCTGATTTTATTAATCAGTTATTTAAAACACATCAGTTTAATGCCGTTATACATTTAGCTGCCGAGAGCCATGTAGATAGAAGTATTACAAATCCTTTAGAGTTTGTATATACCAATGTGATTGGCACGGTAAATTTATTAAACGCAGCCAAAGAATTATTTAAGGCAGATGCTACTCAGTTTACTAAGTTTTATCATGTTTCTACTGATGAGGTGTATGGCTCGTTAGGCGATACGGGCTTGTTTACCGAAACTACAGCTTACGATCCACACAGTCCTTATTCGGCATCTAAAGCAAGTTCCGATCATTTTGTAAGAGCCTATCACGATACTTATAAATTGCCTTGTGTTATTTCTAATTGCTCAAATAACTATGGTCCATTTCATTTTCCTGAAAAATTAATTCCATTGTGTATTAATAATATCAAGCACAATAAACCGTTACCTATTTACGGTAAAGGCGAAAACGTGCGCGATTGGTTATTTGTAGAAGATCATGCAAGAGCTATAGATGTTATTTTTCATAAAGCGGCATTAGGTAGCACGTATAATATAGGTGGTCATAACGAGTGGACTAATATTGATGTTATTAAACTATTGTGCGATATGATGGATGAAAAACTTGGACGTGCAAAGGGAACTAATCAAAAATTAATCACTTTTGTAACTGATAGAGCAGGCCACGATTTACGTTATGCTATTGATTCTACAAAGTTGCAAAATGAGTTAGGATGGAAACCTTCTTTGCAATTTGAAGAAGGTCTTTCAAAAACGGTAGATTGGTATTTGCAAAACGAAGCTTGGCTCAATGATGTTACTTCGGGCGAGTACGCTAAATATTATGAAAAACAATATCAATCATAATGGTATTTAGTAGCATTACATTTTTAGTTTATTTTCTTCCATTATTCCTTTTGGTGTATCATCTTACACCACATAAGTTTAAGAATGCTTGCATCTTAATTTTCAGTATTATTTTTTATGCTTGGGGTGGCCCTAAATTTATTTTTGTGATTTTGGGTACCACCTTTATTGATTACTTTATCGTTAATAAAATGTACCAAGCTAAAAGTGAGAAAGGGAAAAAACAACTCTTGATTATCTCCCTTCTTATTAATTTGGGCTTATTGGCTTACTTTAAGTATAGTAATTTTTTTATTGATAATATCAATGTAGCTTTATCTACTTTAGGTATAAAAGAGATAACTTGGTTGAAAATTGCTTTACCTATTGGCATTTCGTTTTACACCTTTGAGAGTGTAACTTATGTAGTTGATGTGTATAGAGGTGTTCACAAGCCACTCAAAAATTTTTGGCATTATCAAACCTATATTTTATTATTTCCAAAACTAATTGCAGGACCTATTGTTCGTTACCACGATATTGCCGACCAAATAACAGATAGAGAAAAAAATTATACAGCCGATGTAAAGCTGAGTGGCTTTTATACCTTTTGCATAGGCTTAGCAAAGAAAGTAATTATAGCTAATACCATTGGCTCACAAGCCGATGATGTATTTAAGTTGGAAGCACAAGATTTAAACACGGCTGCTGCTTGGGTGGGTGCTTTAGCATACACGTTTCAAATTTATTTTGATTTTAGTGGCTATAGCGATATGGCTATTGGATTATGTAAGATAATGGGTATTCGTTTGCCCGAAAATTTTAATAACCCTTATCTTTCTTCTAGCATTAGCGAGTTTTGGAGAAGATGGCATATAACGCTTGGAACTTGGATGAAAAATTATTTATACATCCCGTTAGGCGGAAATAAAGTGAATGCAAATTATAAGTTGTACAGAAATTTATTAATTGTGTTTTTGGCGTCGGGCTTGTGGCATGGCGCTAGTTGGAACTTTGTAATTTGGGGTGCTTATCATGGCTTGTTCTTAATATTAGAGCGGTTATTTTTATTAAATGTGTATGCCAAAATCGGGAAATTTATTTCAACCATCATCACTTTTATAATCGTTGTAGTAGGTTGGGTATATTTTAGAATAGAGGATTTATCGCAGGCAAATCATATTGTAAAAACAATGTTTAGTTTTGATTTTACGGATGGTAAATTTGCTTTACACAACGATTTTTATTTTTCGTTGTCTTTGGCAGTAGTGTTTTCTTTCTTTGCTTGTTTACCTTTTACCAAAACGCTTCAAGCTAAGGTGTATGGCGAGCATCATACCACATTATCTAATACAGTGCTGTTAAGTTGTAGTATCTTGTTATTTTATATTTCATTAAGTTATATTGCCGCACTTGGTTTTAATCCTTTTATTTATTTTAGATTTTAAGCTATGAGACAAAAACCTTATAATATGTTTGTGTGGGTTGCTTTTGTAGCAATAGCTTGGCCATTGGTTGCCAGTTGGACTAAAAAAAATAATGTTCCTAATTTAACGGGTATTGTCATAAATAATGTAAACCCCGATTCGCTTTTAAAAAAAGATAAAAGTTTATGGTTTAGTGGAGAATATCAAAGCTTGAAAGATGATTACAATAACGATCATTGGGCATATAAAGAATTGTGTGTGCGATTAAATAATCAGTTTTATTATAATTGTTTTAATCAGTTAAGAGTTAATTCTTTTGTGTCGGGCAAAGATAACTATGTGTATAGCGAAACTTATATCTTTTCAGCTTTTGGAGATGATTATGTTGGTGAACAAAAAATTATTCAAAAATTACAAAAGGCAAAAGTTATTCAAGATAGTTTAAAACGTAAAGGCATTGATTTATTATTAGTATTTGCACCAGGAAAAGGAGAGTATTGTATTGAACAAATTGATGATAAATATGTACATCCAATTAAACATACTAATTACAATACTTATATTGAACAGTGTAAAAAATTAGGACTAAATGTACTCGATTTAAAAGCTTGGTTTCAACAATTAAAACCTACTACCCCTTATCCTTTATTTCCAAAATTCGGACATCATTGGAGTTACTACGCTGAGTGTTTAGCAACCGATACCATCCTTCATCATATTGAACACTTGCATCATTGCGATATGCCTGAGGTGTCATGGAATAAAATAGATGTAGTGGACACATCAAGAAGCAGAGATGCTGATGTGCTAAAGAGTATGAATTTATATAAGAATCCATCTCAAAATATGAAATTGGCTTATCCTGAATTATTGTTTGAACAAGATACTGCCAAAAATAAAACAAGGGTTTTAACGATTAGTGATAGTTATTGGTATGGGCCTGTATATATGGGTGTACCACAAAACTGTATGGCAGGCGGACAGTTTTGGTATTATTATAATAAAATTATTCCTAATCCTAATCCTGCCGAAAAAGTAGAGGTTTGGCAATTAGATTTAAAACAACAACTCGAAAGTAATCAAGTAGTAATGTTGTTATATTCAGATGGAAACTTGCCAAACTTTGGTAATGAATTCTTTGATGATGCGTATGAATTATATACAAATCCTACTTCGTACTACGCACGAGTAGAGCGTAACAAAACGATTAAACAATACGCCAAACAGATTAGAGAGAAACCAATATTGCTTAAAAAAGCCACTAAAAAATCAGAGGAATTGCAAATTCCTTTAGATTCTGCCATAAAGCTAGATGCTATGAAACTAGCGGGTATTAGTAAATAGATACAGGCCTATTATGGCATTAATACTTTGACTAAATTTAGGTTATTACCTAAACAAATTCACTGAGCCATGTTTTTCTATTTCTTTTCCGTCAAAGCCAGTGGCTTTTACAAAGAAGAAGTAGGTGCCCTCAGGAGCAGAAGCACCATTTGGTACTTTTCCATCCCACGAGGCTTTCGCGCCGCTGAACTCGTATAATTTCTCACCCCAACGGTTAAAGATTTGTAAAGCTATTTCTTTTACCCCTGTAGATTTAATAGTAAATATATCATTTACATTATCCCCATTTGGTGTAAATACATTTGGTATTTCAAGTGTTAAACCATCTTCT
>CAUJCR010000056.1 GCA_963169355.1 Bacteroidota bacterium
AAAGCCAATAGTTCTATTTCATGGAATAAATGCTGGAGCACCGCTAACACTTGAAGCAGTAAAAGACTTGCGAAAATACTATTTGTTTTATTCGATAGACACGATAGGTCAAGCTACAAAAAGTGATGAAAATAGAATAGATATCAATGACAACTCATATGCCCTTTGGGCTTCAGAAGTCTTGAATAGTCTGAACATTAATAAAGTAGATTTTATAGGTATTTCTTACGGAGCATACATACTTCAGAGGCTAATCACATACAAACCTGAAATGGTAAGCAAATGTATATTTGTTGTTCCAAGTGGTTTGGTAAATGGAAAATTTGGAATATCAATGGTTAAATTAACTTTTCCTCTTATAAGGTTTCTTATTTCAAAGAGAGATTCTGATCTAAGAAAATTTATCAAAGCATTTGTGCCTGAAGAAGACGACTTTATGTTTAGGTTGCAGAAAGTGCTACTTACAGGACTGAATATGGATTACCGAAGACCTACGTTACTCAAAGAAAAAGATGTACGCAACTTTACTAATTCAGTTTATATGATTGTTGCAGATGACGATGTTTTTTTCCCGGGCTTGGAGGCTATTAATAGAGCAAAAGTACTATTTAAAAATTTTAAAGAAGCCTATATACTTAAAAACAGTAAGCATATGCCTAGCAAAGAAAACTACGTTGAGATACAGCAAAAAATAAGGGCGTGGCTTGAAGAATAGTAAAGTAAGGCATAAATCCCGAACCGCTAACATATAGGGATTAAACGAAGCTCTGCTTCGATTTAATCCTGTGTTGAATGAAGCTTCGGGAGCCTCTGTTGCAAATAAAATATATTATGGGGTTTTAAAAATTAATGGTTTGCTTTTTAAATTAAAACTTCATTGAGGTACTCTACATTTTTGGTTTTTATTTTAATTTTTCCTTTATTACTGTTAATAATATGGGTTAAAACTACACATCAATTTTTAAGCCATCGTAGGCTAATTCAATATGCGATGGCAAAGTTTTTGAAACTTCATCATGTAACCCTAATTGATGAGAAATGTGAGTAAAGTAGGCTTTATCGGGTTTTAGCTCGTTTACTAAATCAATGGCTTGTTTAAATGTAAAATGCGAAATATGTTGTTCGTGTCTTAATGCGTTTACAACTAAGATTTTGGAATTTTTTATTTTTTGCTTTTCTTCATCTGAGATGTAATTAGCATCGGTAATGTATGTAAAATCTTTTATGCGATAAGCTTTTACGGGCAGTTTATAATGTAAAACATTAATTGGTATAATCTGAATATCATTTACAGTAAACGGTTCATCGCTGATGGTAAATAAATCAATTTCAGGAATGCCTGGATATTTTTCGTCGGAAAAAATATATGCAAATTCTCTTTTTAAGGCTGCTTGAACTCTTTATTTTATATGATCAAAATTTTATGAACTCTGTAAAATTATCCACTGGTAATGATTTTAGCCAATGGTCTATCCTTGCACACGAAATCGGTCATCATTTATCTGGACATACGCTTACTTCAGGCGGTGACAGTCATAAACAAGAGTTAGAAGCTGATGAGTTTTCTGGATTTGTAATGTATAAAATGGGTGCAACACTACCTCAAGCGCAATCTGCACTTAATAAGTTCTGTTCAGACGAAGGAAGTTTATCACACCCACCGAAAAAAGACCGACTTGTGGCAGTTGAAACAGGTTGGTATAATGCAAAAAATAGTAGTCCAAACAGCAATGGTATTTCGGGCGGTTCAACTTCTGACGTATTGATTTATCAAGGTAAAGTGGTTGCTATGATAATTCAAAGTACAAAGTCAGGCGACAACACGCATAATAAAATTATTGGTAAAAATCCCGTTTGTAAATATATTCCTGCCTCTAAAAAATGGCAGATTACCTACACAGATGAAGAAGGTGTGTTTCAAATGATGGAGCTTTTGTTCGTAAAGAATACCGAAGATGGCGCAATTATGAAAGACACATACGGTGCAAGATATAGTGTAATAAATGGAGTAAATGCTGACGGTATGCTATTTTGCCAAATGTTAGACATCACAGGTGACGCATTAATGTATATTTCCTTTGAAGGGTTAAAACGAAAATAAATTTGGTTATTCGTAATTAATTTTGTATATTATAAAGTAACCATAAAAAAAGTAAATATGACAGAATTTGAAAAAGCCAAACAGTATTATCATCAAAAGGAATTTCAAAAGGCAATCGACTTAATAATTGAGCTTTTAAGTTCAAATACAGAATTGAATAAATCTCTTGATTACCCTGATATTTTGTGTTATTTAGGGGACAGTAGGCTTGGATTGTTTGCGACATCCAAAAATAAATCGCTCGTTTATGAGGCATTAACTGACTATGCAACTGGAGCAAATGCGCTTCTTGTTTTTCATCAAACGACATCAACAGATTTAAATAAACGACTAAAAAAATGTGCGGAATTGTTATAAAAACCAGCCCATAACAGCACCTACCCAAAAGTGGCGGTTCAGTGGTTAAGTCAATCTTTGTGCTTCTATTTATCCCGATAATTATCGGGATGCTTGGTTGACAGTGAAGTGCTTCTAAATCGCCACCTTCGGGTAGCTGCAAACCGTTACCTGCAACCAGCCGACAGAAAATCAAAACTTCAACGTAAGACACAAAACTTCATGTTTAGACCTCACTAAACTCGGTAGACCTGTGTGCGAAAACCAAACTGTTTAATCGGCTTGACAAAGCCGTTTTTGCTATCCCTTAATTTAGCACATTTGTTTTTGCAAAAGGCATGCAAAAACCAAATAAGCTAAATTAGCTCCCCAGACAACAAGGTGTGCTTTCAGCACTTTATCTGCGCGTGTGCTTGACGCACCAAAAGGCGCGCCACGGCAGCCTGTGAAAAAACTCAATGTAATTAACACAAGCTGTTTGTTATTTATGAGATAAATATACAAATAAAAAATGAATAACAAGTATCTTTGTGTATGCCAATCATAACTCCTAAAAACCGCACACAAATTGAGTTTAAGAGCCTCGAAGATTTTATTGAAAAGGATAATGCAGTAAGATTTATAGATGCTTTTGTAGAAAAACTTGAACTCAACAAATTATTTTTTATTAATAAAACAGTAAAAGTTGAGGGTCGTCC
>CAUJCR010000057.1 GCA_963169355.1 Bacteroidota bacterium
TAAAATAATAGTTGCGCTTTGCCTACACTACTTGGTACATTGTAGGTAATGGTTGTTTGCTCGGCAAACGGATTAGGTACATTTTGATTTAATACAATAGCATCTTTATCACTCAACTCTACATCCATTTGGTTTAATACATATGTGCTGGCGTTATTAGCTGTTTTAGCACTGTTGCTAGAACAACAAGAACTAATTTGTGAAGCTAAATTTGCTAGTTGTTGTTGAACAGCCTGATTAATGCTATCTTGTTTAGATTGTGCATTTCTTAAACTATCAATAATTAATTGTTGCTCTTGTATCGAACGAACTAACAAAGCTGACATCGCTTTATAATTAACTGTTTTTAATACTTTTGAAGGATTAACCACAGCACCTAAGCTATCATAAGTTGCAGCAACTGTTATTGTATCCACTAATTCTGGATACACAGTTTCTAACTGTTGTGCTACAAAACCATAATCTGTATTAGGTTTAAATGTTAATTGAGGCACATTCACATTCGTAAAGTTATATTTTACTGGATTTAAGGTTTTGATAGTTGCTAACGCATTAAATGAATTAATGTTAGTTTTAACTTGTGCATCGCTTAAATTTAACTTATCTAAATTTGCTTGCATTTCCTGTTGTTTTACATTTACCTCTTGTATTGCTCCTATTGTAAAAGGAATTAACCCTGTATAATTAAGAGATTTTACTGTTATAGACGGATTGGTTACAGCTCCTAAAGAATCATAACTAGCTGGAACAACAACCTCTTTTACTAACTCTGGTATAATAGTTTCAACATCTTGAGCAATCAAACCATATGTTTTTGTTACATCAACAGTTAATTGAGGTAACGTTGAAGCTTTTAGATTATAACTTACTGGTTTTAACTTTTGTATTATTTCCATAGATGAAGTTATATTTATGATATTTTCTTTTAAATTTCTATCAGAAAAAACCAATCCTGGCCATGTAGAATTACCACTTCCGCCAATAAATACGTTACCCATTAATGTAGCAGCATAGCTTGGAGCTCCATTATCTACCCTAAATCCATCTGTTGGATTTGGCGGTCCGAAAGTATTTCTAACCCATAAACGCGCAGGACTAGTAGAACCAGGGATACAATTTTGTAAATCTCCAATATTTACATTGCCAATGCCTTCAAAATTTACACTATGACCATTCATCCCAACATGCCAATCATTTGGTAATAACCCAGCGTTTGTTGTTGAGGCACAATCAGCCCCAAAATTACCACCTTGTGCATTAACATAAATTACATCTCCATTTGTATTAACTGCTAACACACCATAACCTGGATTAGGAGTTGTAGGCGATGTTGTATTTAAGTTTGTAAATCTTAACCCCGAGCTTCCTCCTGGCACGTTGGTTGCTCCCCATGAATTAATTTCTAATGTGTTACCTGCATTTGTACCCGTGGTATATGGGTTTACACTTGGCGAACCACCTATGCCTGTATATACTCCATTTGATGATGTGGGTGTTAAACGAATCCCTTCTAATCCATCTTGCCCTATTGCAGGTCCTGTACCTCCAGCAGAACCAGTTGTTGAACTAGTAAAAATAAATCTAAAATTATCAGGCCCGTTGTTCGGAGGCAAACCACTATTAATTTGATTATCACCCCAACTTAATACAGCATCATATCTATCGCCTAATATTGTTGTGCTTTCATTTTTTAAACCTAAATAAACATTATCACTACTTTGACCAATAAACATTCCTACATCCATCCAAGAGCGCCATCCATCGGTAGTAGTTGGGTTTAATACTGAGCCTGTGTTATATCCTAAATGCAATAAAGCTAAAGGGCGAGTTACGGGCGTTGCTGGGTTATGACTAATGGCTACACGGGTAATATTATTTGGTACATTACCAGGATTCATATTAGGTACGCTTACATTACCTATGTGGCTTATTCGTACTCGCTCGCCACCATTTGTAAACATAAGCATATTATCATTTTCCTTTTGATTAATATGTGCCGTTAAATATGTTGTGGCTGTATTAGGATATCCAATATGAAAGCCATCGTTAGCAGTAGCACCTGTACCGTTTTGATTACTAATTTGTAAAAAATTGGCTAGGTTATCTTCGGCATTCATGTGTAATCGGTTTTGTGGATATTGCGTATTGTTAAACATGGGCCCTATGCCTACATGCCCCACCGGAAAACCCGTAGAATTGGTAATGCCTGGAAATGATTGCATACGCATAAATTCGTAGCCCTCTAAGCTTTGACCATTGCGTGGGTCGGTGCCTAAGCCATTACCATTACTAGCCGATGAGGTAAATATAAATCGTAATTTATCTATACCACCGCCTGGCCCAGGCATTGCATCATCGCTCCAGTTAATAACGGCATCGCTTCTGTTAGAGCCACTCTCTTCTTTTAAGCCTACGTACATAGCATCGCTGTTTTCGCGCATATAAACACCTGTGCGCATCCACCTGCGCCAATCGCCTAAAAATGGCGTATTATTAGGGCCATCTAAATGGAGCATAGCCCATGGCGAGTTATTGGCAAAAAAACCTTGTGGGCTTATACCAAAATAACCACTCACATTTTGGTTAACACCAAATAAAGTTGTGGTTAAGGTACCATTTAATCGCATTCTATCAATGTTATTAGTTCGGAACATTAATGGGTTGGCACCATTGTTTGTAAACCCCAGAAATTTACCTGCAGGAAAAAAATTATTGTTTGGCGACGAAGATTGCCCAATTACAATATTCACGATGCCAAAATAAGAAACTCCATATAGGAGTAATTTTGTTCTAAAATGTTTCATACTCTTTAGCTGATTATCGAATCAATTCTAAAAAGCCTTTGTATATTTTTGTTTCTGTTTGAATAATATAGTAATAAGTGCCAACATTGCATGGTTCACCCGAAGTGGTTCTGCCATCCCAACTGAAATGCTTGTCTGAATCAAATACTTTTAGACCCCAGCGATTAATTATTGTTAATACAACTGGACTAATATCATCTGTATTAAAATAAAATACATCGTTTATACCATCTCCGTTAGGAGAAAATATATTTGGAAATACAACAGTATCCTCGTATGTAGTTATTGAAATGTCATCAACATAATAATAAGCGTAATTATCATATTCATTTCTTAACATCAAAGTATCATCATGACAGTTATCTTTAAAATAACCTATAGTTAAAAATTCCTCAGTCCCATTAGAAAAAAAATCTCCTTCTATTAAAGTCCAATTATTCGCATCTGTTATAAAATAATTACAGGAAATTTGAGGTGAATAAAATAAAGTCGAAGTGCAATTACAGCTAATGGGATTTTGAGAAAGATATGCGCCAATGTTTTTCAACGATACAAAAAAAGAATCAGCTCTATTCACATAAAATTTTAGCTTATATTTTTTTGAAGCTGTTAATTTTGAGTTAAGTTTTGTTTGAATATATTCTCGATAATAATTAAAAGTACCATTAGTATCAAAGCCCACAGAAAATCCAGAATACGCAATACCACTTTTAGCAAATTGATTGCCTCCTCCATTGAAAGGAACACTGACCGTATTCAAACTAGAATTACATGCATTGAAATAATCCGGAGAGCTAGAAGTGGGACTATACCAATACTTAGCTTTATATAGTTCATCGAAGAATGAGGGACAGCCGATAGTGTCTTCAAAACTACCATTAGGCACTAAATTTTGTTGGGCACACATACACCAACAAAACAAACAAAAACAACTATTTAAAAAGCTTTTTATTAATTAATAAGTTTGTTATTTGTAAATAAAGGCTGTGAGTGGGCGTAAAAAAACTTATTAATTTTTATTTATCACCTGTTCACAAAGCCATTTTTGTTTTGGAACAAGTAAGCTAAACTTAGCTTACAAAATCCTATACTGTTATTTGGCATGGGCATAAAAGTATAAAGTTTGTTTTTACATTACAGGAGGTTCCCTACCTCCTTTCTTATATAATGGCTTAATGCGCTGTAACCCGCATGGCTGTATATATATATATATATATATATATATATATATACGAGTGCTGGAATGTAGTATTAAGTTTCATAATAGCTAAGTTATTACAATTTTTTTATTTTACAAATTTTTAACTAAATTTTATGTTAGAAATTTGTATTAAATGGTAAAAGCCTATTCGTATGTTTGTTGTATATTTTTTGCATCAAGCTATTGCGGTTACTGCTATGGCATTTTAAAATGTTGCGTAAAAATCGAGTGGTATCAAAAGCGAGAGCAAGTGTGTAGATTCTTTGGGCTGTTCGCGAAGCGCTTTCAAAGAATCGGATTGATACCACGATGATTTTAGCAAGATTTTAAGAAGCCTTGATTTTTTTGTAACTTTTTGTATCAAGACAAAAAGTTTTATAAAAAGATTGAACTTTTGTTTTTGTTGCTTCAAGGCAAAAGAAAGTAAGATAATTTAATATATATGAGCGCACGGATACCTCACGCACATACAACGCTTCATATCCGCGCGAGCGGGGATAGGTTTACACGTTATGTTATTCTGGTGAACGCAAGGGCATTTTAAAAAGTCAAATTATGTATTAGAGTAACTAATATACAATCTGAGATTATGGGAACCCTTGATAAATACTTTTTCGATGTTCAAAAACAACAAAGAAAACGACATCCTTTTCAATTTTAATGCCTATTCTATAATCGCCAACACGAATTCGATAATAAACATCGTAACCAGTTAGTTTTTTTAGATTTTTGATTTGGGAAAGATTTTTTGCTGACTCAACTTGCAGAATACACTCCGCAACATTAGCCTTAAGGCTTTTGTTTTTTAGTTTTTTTAATTCTTTAAGAAATGATTTTTTGAATTCAATATTCATTTTCCTAAAGCCTTCATTACTTCGCTACGACTTACAGTAGGTGTTTTCATTCCAGTTTCAATTTTTTGAGCGAATTTCCAATCCTCTACTTGTTCATGAGTAAGTGGTTTTGCGGACATTCCTAATTTCTTAGCAAGACTTATTAAAAAAGCTAAATCCGACTTCTTTTCTATACTTATAAGTACTGTTTCCATAACTCAAATTTAATAAAAATACATCAAAAATCAAAAATTAAAAGCCCTGTTTTATGTGCCATGCCACGGTAATAATTGTATCCATGCGTTTCTTATTCATTTTCAAAATCTAAGTTAATAAAAAACTTTTGTTTCTTTTTCTTCAAGGCAAAAGAAATGAAAACACAATTTCCATACGAACAAGGCAGTTTTGTGGAAAAAATAATAGCTCATTAAACTAATGAGGTAACTTGTATTATTTTGCTGAATATCACTATCTTTGCCTTTTATTTATTTATACCATGTTTGATAATTTATCTGATAAACTAGAGAGAGCACTTAAAACCTTAAAGGGTCAAGGAAAAATTACTGAAATTAACGTTGCTGAAACATTAAAAGAGGTTCGTAAGGCCTTATTAGATGCCGATGTTAACTATAAAGTAGCCAAACAATTTACTGATACCGTTAAAGAAAAAGCCTTAGGGCAAAATGTACTTACGGCGGTTTCTCCAAGTCAATTGTTAGTTAAAATTACTCATGATGAATTAACCCAATTAATGGGTGGGCAAAAGGAGGAAATATATTTAGGCGGTAATCCAACGGTTATATTAATGAGTGGTTTACAGGGTTCGGGTAAAACAACTTTTACAGGTAAATTAGCTCATTTTTTAAAGACTAAAAAAGGTAAAAAGCCTTTATTAGTAGCCTGCGACGTGTATCGTCCGGCGGCTATTGACCAACTTCATGTTTTAGGAGAGCAAGTGGGAGTTGATGTGTTCTCAAACAGAGAGGAAAAAAATCCTATTAAAATTGCTGAGGCGGCCATTAAACAAGCTAAAGAAAATGGGAATAGCGTAGTATTAATAGATACCGCTGGTCGTTTAGCTGTTGATGAGCAGATGATGACGGAGATAGCAGAATTAAAAGAAGCCATAAAGCCAAACGAAATTTTATTTGTGGTAGATAGTATGACGGGGCAAGATGCTGTGAATACTGCTAAGGCATTTAATGATCGATTAAATTTTGATGGTGTTATTTTAACTAAGTTAGATGGCGATACACGTGGTGGTGCGGCCTTATCTATTAAATCAGTAGTAAATAAACCTATTAAGTTTATTGGTACGGGAGAAAAAATGGAAGCCTTGGATATTTTTTATCCAGAACGTATGGCCGACCGAATATTAGGCATGGGTGATGTGGTATCGTTAGTAGAAAGAGCCCAAGAACAATTTAATGAAGAAGAAGCCCGAAAATTATCTAAAAAAATAGCTAAAAATCAATTTGATTTTAATGACTTTTTAGGTCAGTTACAACAAATTAAAAAGATGGGAAATATTAAAGATTTAGTAGGGATGATACCTGGTGTGGGCAAAGCAATGAAGGATGCTGAAATTAATGATGATGCCTTTAAAGGTATTGAAGCTATTATTGGTTCTATGACTCCTAAGGAGCGAACAAACCCCGAAATTATAAATGGAAGTCGCCGCCAGCGCATTGCTAAAGGTAGCGGACAAGGCATACAAGAAGTTAATAAATTACTGAAGCAATTTGAAGATACACGCAAAATGATGCGTATGATGGGCGACAAAAATGCCATGTCAAAACTTATGAAGAACATGCCTAATATTCCAGGCATGAAGTTTTAAGAAGTAATTACTTATTAGTTTTCTTTACGTGCTTTAAGTTAAGCAAATTCATAGCATTGGTTGATAAACCAGTAATGTTTTTTTGCACTAGCCTAATCACTTGGTCGTAATATAACGGTACAATTGGCGCATCATCTATCAGCATTTGGTCCATTTGTTGATACAGTGCATCTTTTACGGCTCTGTTTTGTTCACGAGCTGCTTTTTCAAAAAGTACATCAAACTCTGGATTGTTATAATGAAAATAATTGGAACCTACTGGAGAAAAGTTTTTACTATAAAACAAGTTCATGAAATTTTCTTCATCGGCATAATCGCCTACCCACGATTTTTTAAAGAAATTATATTCGCAAGAGGCCACTGCTTGTCTTAACACAACGGGTTTATCAACACTAATATTAATTTTAATATTATTTTCGGCTAACTGCGATTGAATAAATTCAACTTGTTCCATATAATTATCAGTGGTGTGTAATGTAATGTCAGGTAAGCCTTTACCTTCAGGGAATCCCGCTTCAATTAATAACTGACGTACTTTTTCGGGATTATAAGTGTAACCTTTTACAATGGTTTCGTTAAATGAAGACATTCCATTAGGTATAAAACCTGCGGTGGCTGGGTAGCCAATATTATTTCTAAAAAATTTAACCAGCTTTACTCTGTCAAACCCGTAATTAATGGCTTTTCGTAGGGCTTTAACTTTAAGTGGTGATTTTTTTACAATGTCTATATTCTCATCAATTAAAAAGCCAAGGTAGTCTGTTTTTAAAAAGTTTTGTTTTTGAAGATTAAATTTTTCAGCATAAAAAGGTTTTAAGTTGCCATTTTTGTCTAATACTTCGTTAATATTAAAAGCATCAGCACCGCTTAACATGTCGTATTTACCATTTAGTAGTTCCATAAAAGCGGTTTCTCTATCTTTTACAAACGAAATGGTTACAGCATCTAAATAAGGCAATCTATTAATACCTTCAAATTCAAAATAGTTTTCGTTTTTTAGTAATACTAATTTGGTGCCTTCTTCCCATAATTTGAATTTAAAAGGTCCAGTTCCAACAGGATGGCGTCTAAAGTCTTGTTTATATAAATCAAATGCCTCGAACGGAATTACTGAAAAATATTTCATAGTAAGTTCGCTTAAAAAGGCGCTAGATGGTTTTATTAAGTAAACAACAAAAGTAGAATCGTTAGGAGCGGTAAAACCTTTGTAGCCTGTTTTTTCTGTTCGGTCGATATTAGCTAACAATGATACAGCACTACTCACTCTTGAGTCATACAAACGATTAAATGAAATTACAAAATCTTGTGCGGTAACTTTTCTTCCTTGTCCATTTTCAAAACACTCATTATCATGAAACTTAACATCGTTTCTTAATGTAAAAGTGTATGTTAAACCATCATCACTAATGTGCCATCTTTTGGCGATACAAGGAACTACATGTAGCGAGTCATTTAATTGTACCAATCCATTAAAAAGTTGGTTACACGCCCAAATGTCTTCGGTATTATTAGCAGATGCAGGGTCTAAACCAGAAATGCCAGCCATCTCGTTATAATTAAATACCGTACGGTTATCAGCTTCTTTTTTAGATTCAGAACAGGTGGACACTACAAAGGCAATTAATATTAAAAAAATAGATGTTGTAAATTTTGAAATATGGGTTGATGTCATAACTTGTAAGATTTAAACTTAACTTAACTTAATCAATATTAGCGATAAAGTTGTTTTTTTTATTAAAGTATTTGAGCAGTTTTGCACATTTGGGTGTCAATTCTCAGAATTTATAATAAATTAGTGCATTATTATTATAAGCTATACCAAAGATGAAAAGACAATTGATCACTTTATTATGTTTAGTAAGCGTATTTGTGTCCAGCGCGCAGGAAGATGGCTTTACAAAAGTTACTCCTGAGACTGCTATGGCTAAAATGAAAGTAGGAAATTACGAAGATGCCTTAACTGATTTTCTTCAATTGTTAGATGAGGATTCTCGTAACGAGCAGTTAAATTATAACGTAGCGGTATGTTACTTAAATAGTAATATGAATAAAAGTAAAGCGGTGCCTCATTTAGAAATTGTGGTACGAAAAGAAAAGCATGATCCAAACGCTGATTATTTATTGGGTAGAGCCTATCAATACGCCAACCGTTTTGATGAAGCCATTGCTGTTTTTACCAAATTTAAACAAGATGCTAAAGGAACGGTGTTTAATTTAGTAGATGCTGCTTTACAGATACAACATTGTATAAATGCTAAGGAATTAATGAAGTATCCAGTAGATGTGGCTTTTCAAAACCTAGGTGGTAATATCAATTCGGAGTATAGTGATTATTATCCCTTTGTAACATCTAACGAATCGTTTATTGTATATAATACAAAGCGTCCCGAAAAAAATGCTGAACGAATGGAGAATGGTAATTTTAGAAATTCTGTCTATTTATCAAAGGTAATAAATGGAGAATATGAAAAAGCAGGACCAATAGGTTCGCCAATTAATAAAGGAAATGAAGGGATGGAAGTGGTAGGATTAAGTGAAGATGGCGATGAAATTTTATTATTTATGCCAGAAGGTACAGGAAAGGGTAAGGGAAATTTATACGTTAGTAAAATGGATGCTGTGGGTACTTATGGTAAACCCGAAAAATTAGATGCCAAAATTAATGCTGGAGGTGATGAGATTGCCGCATCTATTTCATCTGATGGAAATACAATTTATTTTGCTAGTAACCGTAAAGGTGGACTAGGAGGAACCGATATCTACATTTGTAAAAAAGTAGGAAAAAAATGGATGGAACCACAAAATGCTGGTCCAACAATTAATACACCTTATGATGAGGATTTTCCCAATCTTTCACCAGACGGAAAAACACTGTATTTTTCATCAAAAGGTCATACCAGTATGGGAGGATATGATATTTTTAAATCAACATTAGATGATGAGAATAAATTTTCGATTCCAAAAAATATGGGATATCCTATCAATACGACTGATGATGATATGAATTTCCGTATTTCAAAGAATGGAAAATATGGTTATATAGCATCAACTAGAAATGGTGGTTATGGTGATTTTGATATTTATAGAGTAACGTTTAATGAGGTAGAGAATGAATATTCGGTTGTAATTGGAGAATTAACTACTAAGGGCGGAGAGGATATTAATTATTCGGATGTCTTTATATCGGTTTCTGATAACATTACCAAAGAGTTAGTAGGTAATTATATTCCTAATCCAGCAACTGGGCGATTTGTAGTTATATTGCCTCCGGGTAAGTATCAGTTAAGTATGGAGGCTCCTGGGTTTAAACCGATAAATAAAACAATTCAAGTATATGATAAAGCCTCATATCAGGCTGAGATAAGTATGAAAATTGAATTTGTAAAATAATAGTTTGCTAGTGATTAGTTATTAGGTTGTGGAATTTTCATCTAAGTTAATAGAGCAGGCAGTAGGACACTTTTCGAGCTTACCTGGTGTAGGAAAAAAAACAGCACTTAGGTATGTGTTGCATCTTATAAAACAAGATACCAATGATGTAGAAGGTTTTTCTAAAGTACTTAATTCCTTAAAACACGAATTAAAATTTTGTAAGAGTTGTCATACAATTTCTGATAACGATATATGTGATGTGTGCGCGAACCCATTACGTAACCAACAAACTATATGTGTGGTACAAGATTACAGAGATGTAATGGCTATTGAAAATACTGGGTTATACAAAGGTATATACCATGTGTTAGGAGGTTTGATTTCGCCTATGGAAGGCATTGGCCCTAGTAATTTGAATATAGATTCGTTAGTTGAAAAAGTTAGCCAAAATAAAGTAAGCGAAGTGATTTTAGCTCTAAATGCTACTATGGAAGGCGAAACAACTAGTTTTTTTGTATTTAAGAAATTAGCGTCTTATCAAGTTACTTTATCTGTTATTGCTAGAGGCATTGCCGTAGGTGATGAGTTGGAATATACAGATGAGGTAACCCTTGGCCGCTCGATTGTAAATAGAATTCCTTATAATAATAGTTTGTTAAAGTAAGATTTATTTGGTTTCATAAAAAAAAGCCCCAAAATTTGGGGCTTTTTTTATGAAGATTCGTTAATGGTTATTTAATTAGTTTTATTGATTTTATACTTTGTCCATCTTTAGATATTAAATTTAATCCATAAACTCCTTGTGATAAATTACTGGTATTAATTTTCGACTTTTCATTTTGTAAAGTCTCTTTTAAAACTACTCTTCCTAACGCGTCAATTAAAATTAATTGAAGTTGAGATAAATTTGCTGATTTAACTTCGATGGTTAATTCGTCTTTCATAGGATTAGGATAAGCAAGTAAACTAATATTAGAGTTTAATGTAGTATTTAAACTAGTTACAACTGGAGGAGGTAGTACAGATATTTTAGACATTTGAAAACCAGAAGCAATACGATGTACACTAGACGAATCACAATATGTATTGCTACAAGTAGATGCAACACCCAAAGTATTTGTGTAAGTTCCAGTTACTGTTAAGCACACTATGTATTGACCAGGTATTGCATATTGATGAATAGGGTTTGCTAAAGTTGAAGTTGTACCATCGCCAAAATCCCATAAATAAGATGTTGTACCTGTTGACCAAGAAAAGTTATATGCATAATAATTGCCTGTATTTACTGAGTCGGCAAATAATAGGAATTGTGCATTAGATTGGCATCCAATAGGTGATACTGTGCCACTACTACATGAGATATTTAAAATCTGAGTAGAAGAATCACATAAAGCGCCAATAGGAGTGTACGAATAAAGTGTTACTGTATGACTTCCATTTGAAAGTGAATAGGATGGATTAAATACAGTGCCAACATTTGTACCATCTATCGACCATGTTTCCATTCCTGAATTTACACTGGTACTAATAAAATTTGTTACACAATTAGAATCTGTGTATGCATAAAATGAAGATTGACATGCTGAATTTGTGAAATTACCACTACAATTTATAACAATGCCTTGGTAAGTTGAATCACATGCCGTTCCAGCAGAGGAAACCGTTAAATAGGCATAATAATAACCATCTGGTAATGATACAGTAGGGTTTGGTGTAGAATAAGGTACTCCGTTTATTATCCAATTAGAAGTTAAGTTACTACCAACAGAGGTATTTACAAAATTTGTAACACAAGTTGAACTATCAGTATAAAAATAGAAGGAAGCACCACAGCTATTTGCAGATAAATTATTTATTGTTACAACGGTACTGCCAGATGAACTACAACCACTTATGGAGTCATTGATAAAGACATTAATAGTATATGAACCATTTGCTGGAAATTGATATCCAACCGAACTTTCTGTTGGACTTACAATTTGTGAAGTTTGAGTTGCATTTGGTGTTTCTGTCCAATAATACCAAAACCCTGCATAGTTAGGAGAACCTGATAATATCGTAGAAACAGTTGCAGTACCATTAGCTCCCATAGTAACACTCATATTAGTTACAGTAGGACATTGAGCAATACTTGCAAATGATAGAATAGTTAGTACAAAAGAACATAAATTTTGAGTAAATGTTGTTTTCATATTTTTATATTTTTAAAGTTTATGTAAAGTGAAGCAATTAAAATTTACTAAACAAATTTAAAAAGATACTTATCTCATTATTTTAACAATATAAACGGTTTAGATTTTTAGCAATACAATAATGAGTATTTTTTAATATAATAAATGAGTAGTTAGGAGAGTTGAATACAAGAAAATAAATCACACCCTCACCCCAATTACCGTTACATCATCTACTTGTTCAACGTCTTTTTTCCAGTTTGTAAAGGTGATTTCAAGTAGTTGTTTTTGCTCGTGCATTGGTAAGTGTGCATTAGCAGCTAATAATTCACGCAGTTTTTTACTCATAAACTTTTTGCCTTTTTCTCCACCAAATTGGTCAGGGAAGCCATCGGTTAAGGTGTAAATCACATCGCCTTTTTGTAGTTGTATTTCGTGTAAGGTAAAGGGAATGTCTTGCTTATCGTGTTTACCAACCGGCATTTTATCGGGTTTTATTTCCATAACTTGGGGCACTTCGGCTTCGCTCAGTGTCCCACTTATAGTCCGCACTACCCACACAGGATTATTAGCAGCGTCAATTTGCAGCACATTATTTTCTTTATTAAACACTAACAAACTACAATCCATACCGTCTTTTCCGCCTTCGGCACTGCCATCTCGTTTTAATACATTAATAACTTCTTTACGAGTACGATTTAATATTTCGTTTGGCTTTGTGTAACCTTCTTTTACAGCTTCATTTAAACATGCAATGTTTAAAATACTCATAATGGCACCAGGAACACCATGACCTGTGCTATCTGCCGTTATCAATGCAAATTGATTATTTTTTAATGATGAAGCCCAATAAAAATCGCCGCTAACAACGTCTTTTGGTTTAAAGAATACAAAATAGTCTCCTAGATTTTCATCTAACAGTTGTTTACTGGCTAATAAAGAACGTTGAATACGTTCGGCATAATGGATGGAATCGGTTATTTCTTTGTGTCGTTCTTCGATGATTAGTTTTTGGTTAGAGATAATACTACTTTTTCTTTGACTTATTTTTAAATTTCTAAAAATCACAATTGCCAATATAAGCAACAGGATGGCAAAGCCAGTAATAGAATAGGTGATTAGTTTTTGTTTTTTCTTTTCTTCTTGCACTAATAAGTCTTTTTTATCTTGCTCTGCTTTTTGTTGAGCTTGTTTTTTATCAAATTCAAACTGCATCTCTTTTTCAACTAATGCTTTTTGATTTTTCTCACTCATTATACTGTCTCTATATGTAATTTGTTTTTGATAAGCCTCAAAAGCTTCTTTAAAGCGATTAGTTTTTGTATATAAGGTGGTTAATACATTATAACATTCTTCTAATGAAAATATTAAACCCATTTCTAAGGCTTTTTCTTTTGCAATATTTAGATGTTGTTCCGCCTCATTGTACTTTTTTAATTCAATGCAAATTGCTCCAATATTAATATGGTTAGCCACTATATATTTCTCACTACCTAACTCGGTATTAATTTTTAAAGCTTTTTGATAATAATTTAATGCTTGATTGTAATCTCCTTGTTCGTCGTAAACAATACCAATATTGTTATAAATAATGGCTTGTTTGGCCTTATTGCCTAATTCTAATTGAATGGTAAGCGATTCTTGAAAATAGTGAAGTGCTTCGTTGTAATTACGATTATCAAGATAAATATTACCTACATTTACATAATTACTAGCTAAAAAATTCTTGTTTCCTATTTCCTTATTTATTAGTATCGCTCTATTATAATATTCTAAAGCCTTTGTATAGTCTTGCTGTTCCGAATAAATGAGTCCTATGTTTCCTAAATTACTGGCCTCTCCTCTTTTATCTCCAATTTTTAGTTTAATTTTTAACGCATTAAAATAATACTCTAATGCTTTTGAATAATTAGCCTGTTCGTAATAAATGTTGCCAATTCCACCTTCAAATACAGATAAGAGTTTTTCTTTCTTTTGGGTTAGATTATCCACATTTGATTGAAAAGAAGTAAGATTCTGCTTTCCCTTCAAGTAAATTTCTAAGGCATCATCTAAATTGCCTAATAGATAGTAACATTGACCTAATGAAATTGAGACGCTTGCTTCTTTAAGATTATCATGTAATGTTTGAGCACAAATTTTTGCAAGAGAGTAGTGATGAATAGCGGAATCCATATCTAATTCTTCATAAAGTTCAGCTAATTGTTGATGTAAGGATAATGTAGTTGTATCGGTTTTTGATTTTGAAGAATAAAGATGTTGTTTAAGAATAGATTTAACAGAATCTATTTGTTTATGGTCTTGAGAATGAGCCAATCCCATTATTAAACTAAATACGATTATAAATCTAATTTTCCTCATCTTTCACTAATTATATCAAATATAATAATTCTTACTAAAAATTAAGAGATATTCACTCCATTTTATCAATCAAACCCTTAACTTTGGCAAATATTTTTTTAAGCGTAAATTTATGAGTAATCAATCTACACCAGCTACCAATAAAAACACCAACCTTAAACCCGAGGATTTTTTTAAAAACGTAATCTCTCATAGTAAGGAATATGGTTTTATTTTTCCAAGTTCAGAAATATATGATGGCTTAAGTGCTGTGTATGATTACGGGCAACTAGGTGCTGAATTAAAAAAGAATATTAGAGAATATTGGTGGAAAGCCATGGTGCAAATGCACGAAAATATTGTGGGGATAGATGCAGCAATATTTATGCATCCCACAACTTGGAAAGCTAGCGGACACGTAGATGCGTTTAACGATCCATTAATAGATAATAAAGACAGTAAAAAACGCTATCGTGCCGATGTGTTAATAGAAGAAGCGGTTGCTAAAATTGAAGATAAAATTAATAAAGAAGTAGAGAAAGCCGCTAAGCGATTTGAAAATTTTGATGCCGCTATGTTTAAATCAACTAATGCACGTGTATTAGAATATCAAAAAAAGATTGATGAAGTAAATGAGCGTTTTAAAAATGCAATGAACGCTAATAACCTTGAAGAGGTAAAACAAATTATTATTGATTTAGAAATTGTGTGTCCGATAAGTGGTAGTAGAAACTGGACGGATGTAAGGCAATTTAACTTAATGTTTAGCACATCTATTGGTTCGGTGAGTGATGAGGCTAATACCATTTATTTACGACCAGAAACGGCTCAAGGTATTTTTGTAAATTATCTGAATGTTCAAAAAACAGGGCGTATGAAAATTCCTTTTGGAATTGCTCAAACAGGAAAAGCATTTCGTAATGAAATTGTGGCTCGTCAGTTTATTTTCCGTATGCGTGAGTTTGAACAAATGGAAATGCAATTTTTTGTGAAACCAGGTACCGAAATGGGATGGTATGAATACTGGAAAAAAGCACGTTTAAATTGGCATTTGTCGCTTGGGCTAGGTGCCGATAAATACCGTTATCACGATCATATTAAATTAGCGCACTATGCAAATGCAGCTTGCGATATAGAACATCATTTTCCGTTTGGTTTTAAAGAATTGGAAGGAATCCATTCTCGTACCGATTTCGATTTAAAACAACATCAAGAGTATTCAGGAAAAAAGTTACAATATTTTGATCCAGAATTGAATGAGAGTTATGTGCCTTATGTTGTTGAAACATCTGTAGGATTAGATCGTCTATTCTTATCCGTTTTATCATCGGCACTTATTGAAGAACCACTTGAAGGTGGCGATAGTCGTACGGTTTTAAATTTACCTGCTGCATTAGCACCTTATAAAGCGGCTATCTTTCCATTGGTTAAAAAAGATGGTTTGCCAGAATTAGCAGAAAGCATTATGAAAACCTTGAAGTTTGACTTTATGTTGGCGTATGATGAGAAAGACACTGTTGGTAAACGCTACAGACGACAAGATGCCATTGGTACACCTTATTGTATTACGATAGATCATCAAAGTTTAGAAGACAATACAGTAACTGTTAGAGATCGTGTTACCATGAAACAAGAGCGCATCGCTATTTCGCAGTTACATCAATTCTTAACCGAAAAAACAACTATTCAAAGTTTATTAAAAGGGTTATAATAGATTAGTTATCTATTCAATTTTTTTTGGAACAACACGATTTTTCTTGTTGTGTATTAGATGTTGTTTCACAACAGGATATCGTATTTGATTCTTGATGTGCTTGAGGACTTAAATAGGGTATTCCTAAATTTAAACCTCTTACAATTAATAATAATGCCATTACGGAGATAACAACAGGCATTGATTTTTTAATGATGTTTCTAAATTTAATAGTGATAAATTGCCCTAAAAATGCCACAGCATACATTACTGGTATAGTTCCTATGCCAAAAAACAACATAAATTCGGCACCTTTTAAATAATGTCCTGTGGCAATGGCTCCAGCAATGCCGAGATAGACTAAACCACATGGTAATAAGCCATTTAAAATTCCAATTAAAAATAAAAAGTGTAAACCTTTTTTTTGAAAGAGAGCGCTTAGTTTAGATTGTAATCGGGAGATGAATATAGTAATGCCTGAAAATTTAGGCGTATTTAAAATTGATGTATGAGTTAAAATAACCGATACTAATAAAATGACACCAATACTTATAGAAACGATTTGTTGAAAACCTCCGATAAAAAACGATTGACCTAAGAGTCCAAAAATTAATCCTAAGATAGAGTAGGTGAGTACGCGCCCTACATTATATAGTAAAATACCAATATATTTTTTTAATGTTGAATATTGATGAACTGGTAAAGCAAGGGCAATGGGACCACACATGCCTATGCAGTGGAAGCTACCTAATAAACCCAGTGATATGGCTGCCAAAAATAATGACATGTTAATTCACAAAAATAACATTCTCTTTATAATACTGTTTGCCATGGCTACTCCACGATAATTGCATTTTATATACGCCTCGTACTAAAGCATCAGTACTAATAACTTGTTGTAAATGATTAAAGTTCATCTTCATTTTCACATCTTTGCTAGCATCTGATGGTCTAAAGAAATTAATATCACCCGAAAAATCGTCCGATACAAGCGATGAATCAATATTCAGTGTGATGCTATTATCTGCCACAACATGAGAGATACTATGTGGTAATGACTTCTCATTATTCATAGCATTTAGTTTTTCTTGGTATTTTAGCTCCTGTGTATAATAATCGTCACTTACTAAATCTACATTGGTGCTATGACATTTAACTACCAAGGTTATGATTAAACTTATAAACCCCACAAATAGAATGGCTATTTTAGTTACAAAACTCATATTATTATTTTTTTAAGTTAAAACATAATTAAATGGTAAATACCTAATGATTATTAAATTTTATTGGACCTAAGAAATTGGTTTTTACTTTCTTTATTAATTTACCATGAGAATAAACACCTATTGTTAAATCTACTTTACGTTTTGTAACATCTGATTCATCTAAGAATACAAAAAATTCTCCCATAGAAATATCTTCAGGCTTCACAGAAATATCTTTTCCTACCATCTGAATTTTATAATTGCTCATATTTTCTACTTTTAACTCAACAGGTAATTGCTTACGAGTTTTATTAATAAGTTTTATGGTATATAAATTACTTAACTGATTATTGGGTTGTTTTTGAAACAACATACCTTTGGCTCTTAGTATAGTTGCATCATAATCTGAACGTGTTGCCAATAAAAACACTTCTACGCCTAACAATACTAACAATACGGCTGAATAGGCTTTAATACGGTTACTAATGGTTAATTTCTTTTTATTCTTAATGCCGTTTTCCGAATCGTATCTAATTAATCCAGTTGGTAAGCCTACGCTTTCCATCATGTGATCGCAAGCATCTATACAAGCTGTGCAATTTACACATTCAAGTTGAGTTCCGTTTCTAATGTCAATTCCCGTAGGACAAACTTTAACACATAAATTACAATCAATACAATCGCCACCTGTTCGTTCTTCATTCTTTTTAAATTTATGACGTTCTTCTCCTCTTACATAATCATACGCAACTACAATCGAATTTTGATCTAATAAAACACCTTGCATACGACCATAAGGACACACAATAATACACACTTGCTCTCTAAACCACCAATACACCCAAAAGAAAACAGATGTAAATATTAAAATTCCAATAACAGTACCTTTATTTTGAGCCGGGCTATTTATAATTCTAAAAACTTCATCTACACTTATAATGTAACTGAAAAATGTAAGCGAAACGATGAATGATATGGAAAAAAAGATAATGAATTTTAAAAGGCGTTTCCTTATCTTTTCGGCATTCCAAGGCATTTTGTTTAAAGCTTTTTGGTAGCTTGCATCGCCTTCTATCCAATATTCAATTTTTCTAAAAATCATTTCCATGAATATGGTTTGAGGGCAAGCCCATCCACAAAAAATTCGTCCGAATACTACTGTAAATAAAGCAACAAAAACAATAAAGATGAGCATCCCTACCATGAATAGGAAAAAATCCTGAGGCCAAAAAATAGCTCCAAAAATGATAAATTTCTTTTCTGGAATATTAAATAAGAACAGTGGTTGTTGGTTATATTTAATAAAAGGTAAGGCAAAAAATAGTGCTAAATATAACCAAGTAAAATACGTTCTTAAATTATATAATTTACCAAATGGTTTTGTAGGGAAGACCCATACTCTTTTTCCTTCTTCATTTACCGTGGCTATTGTATCTCTAAAAGATTGGTCGCGGTTATCATCATGTGTGTATTGTTTTGGAGTACTCATTTCATTATTTAATAGAAGTGCTGGTAGTATCTTTTACAACAGTAGTTGAATCAGTAGGTGTAGGTGCAGTTGAGCCACCCTCGCTATATAAATCACCTTGAGCGGGTTTTGCATTAGGCGGGTTGGTTCCCTTTAATGATTTAATAAAAGATGTTACCTGGGCAATCTGCATAGGCGATAAATCTTCTTTCCAAGGTTTCATACCTTTCTCAACCCAACCATATTTAATAGATTTAAATACATCTTGCAAACTACCTCCATGTAACCAATATTCATCTGTTAAATTTGGACCAACACCTCCTTCGCAGACTTGCCCGTGGCAAGCAGCACAATTTGTTTTGTAAACATCTTTTCCAGTTCCTAAATCACTCGCATCGGTTAATAGTTGAACAGTATTTTCGTCCACATTACTTGCCGAGTTTTTCATGTATTCATCTACTTCGGCTTTTGCTTTTGTAATTTCTTTTGTAAACTCAGTCTTCTGAGAATCACCTCCTAAGATGTGATAATAAGATAAATAAATGACAGCATAAATAATAGTAGCATAGAAGCCATATTTCCACCATGGTGGCAGGTCATTATCTAATTCTCGGATACCATCATATTCATGATCTAATACTAGCGATGCCTCATCTTCAATGTCTTTTAAACCGGATAATGATTTTAAGATCTTAGATTCCTTTACTTTAGTATCGACATCTTCTACTTCTTGTTTTTTTACTAAGAAGTTGAATTGATAGAACATTACTCCAAGTATAATCAATTCGGCAAAAATGACTATGGTCATAAAGTAAAAAGTAAATGGATCTAATCCACCAATTAATCCATCATCTTTCTCAATTGCAATTGCTACTTCTGGTGTTTGAGCTACCATAGTAAATGCTGATAGTAAAAATGTGATGATTAAAACAGTAGCTGTGGTGTTAGTAGAACTACCATCTTTTTTAGCAAATTTATTTGCTAAGTAATCGCTGTCGGCAATATTCTTAAACACTGAACTAAACGCAACAATAACGATAGCCAAAACAATGATAGTTATAAGTAATGTGTTGAATAAAGCATTTGAAAAGTAAGTTGAACTTTCTGCTTTAGCTGTTTGACAAAATCCAATAGATGGGACAAGCAAACTAGCGATGATTACATTTAAATGATTTAATTTTTTCATATATTCTGTTGATAATAATTATGATTTTGGAGCATTGGGCTGTTGGTTTTCTTCAATAGGAAGATTACTCACTTTCTCAAAGTGCGCTTTATTCCCAAGAATAACATATAGCGTTACAAGTA
>CAUJCR010000058.1 GCA_963169355.1 Bacteroidota bacterium
GAATTTACACTTCCTGAAAATAACAATCAGATTTTCGCAAAAGCATATAAACAAATATTACCGAGCAAAGAAGACTTAAAAAAACAATTACGCTCCCCACAAGTGTAAGCACAATTGCAATTCGCACGGGCGAAACACAAGTCAAAAATTGCAATAGAGCTTCCACTTTTGCCACCTAGAGAAGAATTTCAAAATTTTTCTTCCTTCCCTTCTAAAAAAATTAAACACTCGACACTTAACCCAACAAAAAAAAGCAACACTGACAAAGACTTTAGCAACTCGACAGACAGAACGCCAGCTGGTAACATATAGGGATTAAACGAAGTTCTGCTTCGATTTAATCCTGTGTTGAATGAAGCTTCTGGAGCTCAGTTGCAAGTAAATTATATTATGGGGTTTTAAAAAATTAGGTGTGCTTTTAAACAATAAACAAGTGTACTTTTTAGTACCGTTTGAGGGGTGTTTTATGGAGTTTGTGTTGTGGTTATGGTTGTTTTTTTCTTGTTTATTATCTTGTTTTCGTTATTTTTAGTTTTATTTTTGATGTTTGCTCAATACAAAGCCTGTTCGCTTGTTATGTATATATTCAAACGAAAGTGTACTTTTAAGCATTAATAATTTGAGACATTTTCAGTTTTAAAATTAGTTATTTTTTTTCATTAGTTATACTTAAGAAAATGCCTCTTATCTTTTAAATTAAACCATTTAATTAGGCGTATTTGCTATAATCCAAATTTCGTTAGTATCTTTATCCGTGGCTTTTCAATTAATATCTACCTTTCAACCTACGGGCGATCAGCCTGTAGCAATTCAACAATTAGTGGAGGGTGTTTTAACAGGTACTAAACATCAAGTGTTATTGGGCGTTACCGGTTCAGGAAAAACATTTACCGCCGCTAATGTAATACAACAAGTTAATAAACCTACGTTGGTTTTAAGTCATAATAAAACCCTGGCGGCACAGTTGTTTAGCGAGTTAAAGCAATTTTTTCCTCACAATGCGGTTGAGTATTTTGTGAGTTATTATGATTATTATCAGCCCGAAGCTTATTTGCCTACCACAGGCACCTACATTGAAAAAGATTTGCAAATAAATGATGAGATTGAAAAGTTAAGAATTAGCACCTCATCGGCTTTGCTTTCGGGCAGAAAAGATGTGATTGTGGTGGCTTCTGTATCGTGTATTTATGGTATTGGTAATCCAACCGATTTTAGAAAAAATATTATTTCGTTAAGTGTAGGGCAGCTTGTTTCTAGAAACAAAATTTTGCATCAATTAGTTAATGCTTTGTATGCCCGCACTACGGCCGATTTTAAGCGAAGTACTTTTAGAGTAAAAGGCGACACCGTAGATGTTAATTTATCCTATGCCGATTATGCTGTACGCATAAGTTTTTTTGGCGATGAAATAGAATCTATCGAAACCTTTGATCCTATTAATGGATTTGTAATTCAAAGTATGGAAGATATTCATATTTATCCTGCTAATATTTTTGTAACAGCACCCGATACTCTACAAAATGCGATGGAGCAAATTCAAGCAGATTTAGATAAACAAGTGGCATTTTTTAAATCGCAAGGAAAAGATATTGAAGCAAAACGCATTGCCGAAAGGGTAAATTATGATTTAGAGATGATGCGCGAATTGGGGTATTGTAGTGGCATCGAAAATTATTCACGCTACATGGATGGTAGAGCAGAGGGCACACGCCCTTTTTGTTTGTTAGATTATTTTCCAGATGATTATTTAATGATTATTGACGAGAGTCATGTTACAATTCCGCAAATTGGCGCCATGTATGGTGGCGATTTTTCTCGAAAAGTAAATTTGGTAGAGTATGGTTTTAGATTACCAGCTGCCATAGATAATCGCCCTTTAAAATTCGAGGAGTTTGAAGCTATTTCGGGGCAATTAATTTATGTTTCGGCAACGCCTGCCAATTACGAATTGCAAAAATCGGGCGGGGTGGTAGTAGAGCAATTAATACGCCCTACTGGTATTTTAGATCCAATTATTGAAGTTCGTCCTAGCGGTAATCAAGTAGATGATTTATTAGAAGAAATTCATAAAGTGGTAGAGCGCAATGAGCGCATTCTTGTTACAACACTTACCAAACGAATGGCCGAAGAATTAGCCAAGTATTTATCAAAACTTCAAATTAGGTGTCGTTACATTCATAGCGAGGTTGATACACTAGAACGAGTGGAGATTTTACGACAACTGCGTGTAGGTATGTTTGATGTGTTAATTGGTATTAATTTATTAAGAGAAGGATTGGATTTACCCGAAGTTTCGTTGGTGGCAATTTTAGATGCGGATAAAGAAGGGTTTTTACGAAATGTGAGAAGTTTAGTGCAAACTGCGGGTAGGGCAGCCCGTAATGTGAATGGGCGTGTAATTATGTATGCCGATAAAGTAACCGACAGTATGCGCATTACTATTGAAGAAACAGAAAGAAGACGTAAAAAACAAATTGAATATAATTACAAAAATGGTATTACGCCTACACAGGCTGGTAAAAAAGCCTTGTTGCAACCAAATGATACTACTGGCATTGAAGTAACTGCCGAAGGTAAATTAGTAAGAGCCTATGTAGAACCCGAAACGATGAATGTAGCTGCTGACCCAGTGGTACAATACATGAGCAAAGATGAATTGAAAAAACAAATTGCTAAGTTAAAAACAGCCATGCTAAAAGCGTCTAAAGAAATGGACTTTATAGAAGCCGCTAGGTTACGCGACGAAATGTATGCGCTGGAGAATTTATTAAATAACAAATAATACTATTGATAGTGGTTGAATAAATAGACTATGAAAATTGCCTCTAATAAACTTATTGATTTATACAAGTATTATCAAACGGAACTAGCTAGTAATTACGATGCTTCTGAAATAGAGGCTATATTTGATTTGGTTTGCGAGCATTTTTTAAATTTTTCAAAATCGGAAGTTAAGTTGGCTTATCAATCGCACATCAATCAATCCGATGTTTTAAATATTTATTTATTAGTAAAAGAATTAAAAACAAATAAACCTATTCAATATATATTGGGCGAGGCTTGGTTTTATGATTTAAAATTTAAAGTAAATGCTCATACATTAATTCCGCGCCCAGAAACCGAAGAACTAGTGGATCTTATTATTCGTGATTTAAAAAAGCAAACATTAAATGCTGATTTTAAGTTGTTAGATATTGGCACAGGGAGTGGTTGCATACCAATTAGCTTAAAAAAACATTTAGCGCATACTACTGTTTGTGCTATTGATATTTCAAATGAGGCATTGGAAGTTGCTAAATATAATGCTGAAAAAAATAATACTTTAGTAGAATGGAAATGCCTCAACATTTTAGACGAATCTTCGTGGTTAGATACTTCGTATTCTGTAATTGTAAGTAATCCGCCCTATGTTAAAAAAGGAGAAGCTGCCAAGATGGATGAGCGTGTCTTACAACACGAACCTCATTTAGCTTTGTTTGTAGAGGAAGATGATGACATTATTTTTTATAAAAAAATCATTCAGTTTTGCGATAAGCATTTATGCCCTGGAGGTTATTTATATTTTGAGTTAAATCCTCTAACCTCAAATCAAGTAAAAAACTATGCAGATGAATTTAAAATATTTAATTTTACAGAGATTATGGTGGATATGAGCGGCAAGGCTCGATTCTTAAAAGCGATTAAAAAATGAAATACTTGTTTTTAATAAGTTTATTTATTTCTGTATTGGGTTTTGCTCAAGAAAAAATAGAAACCGTAGTTGATAAACCAGCCGTTGCCATTGGTGGGCAAGATGATGTAGAACGTATTTTTAATAATCAAGTAATTTATCCCGAAAATGCCTTAAAACGAAATGTTTCGCAAGAGGTAACTGTTTATTTTGTGGTAAAGGCAGATGGTACAGTTACACAACCTGAATTTAAAAAAGAAGTAGATACCGATTTAAAAAATGAAACATTAAGGCTGTTACGTTTTATTGAGTTTAAACCGGCCTATATTGCTAATGTAGCAGTTGCTTCGCAGTCTTTTCTTACGTTTAAATTTAGTCCATCTTCGTACAAAAAAATTGTCAAGAA
Organism: Bacteroidota bacterium; assembly: GCA_963169355.1. Lineage (GTDB taxonomy): Bacteria > Bacteroidota > Bacteroidia > B-17B0 > Aurantibacillaceae > UBA4416. Next base: position 4,077 of record CAUJCR010000058.1, read on the forward strand.
ACGTGGCTTTGATAAACCAAAAGATGCGTCTTTAATAGATACAAGCATGCAAGTATATACAAGAGTTGATGCAGTTCCTGAATATTACCAAGGCGAAGATGCCTTTAAAGAATATTTAATGACTAATTTAGAATACCCTGATATTGCCATTCGACAAAATATACAAGGAGTGGTTATGTTGAGTTTTGTTGTTGAAACTAATGGCACAATTAGCAATTTAGTAGCCGAAAAAGAGTTTAATCATTTTTGTACCAGCGAAGCCATTCGTGTGATGAGAGATACGAAGTGGAAACCTGCACAAAAAGATAAAAAATTAGTACGTTATAGAACTAAATATCCCATTGTATTTAATTTAAAAAACATTAATAAGAATAATGCTAATGGCGAACAACGCTATTAACACATAATCCAATAAAATTTATGACTCATACTATTGACACCAAAAAAGTTTTAAGCCTAAAAGATATTCAACACATTTTAGACACCAATTCAACCCTAGCACTTTCGGCACAAACCAAAAAACAAATTGTAGCATGCCGTGATTACTTAGATAAAAAAATGGCTTCTCAAAAAGAACCTATTTATGGTATCAATACAGGTTTTGGTTCCTTATGCAATGTAATCATTCCAGATAACGAGCTAGAACAATTACAAACTAATTTGGTCATGTCTCATGCGTGTGGCATGGGAGATGAAGTATCGTTGGAGGTAGTGCGATTAATGTTGTTGCTAAAAATTCAATCGTTATCGTATGGCAAAAGTGCTGTGCAATTACAAACTGTTGAACGATTAATTGATTTTTATAATCATAAAATATATCCAGTAGTTTACGAGCAAGGTTCATTAGGAGCCTCTGGCGATTTATCGCCCTTAGCTCATTTATGTTTGCCATTGTTGGGTTTAGGCGAGGTATGTTATCAAGGTAGAAAATACTCGGCTGCCGAAGTATTAAAAAAACTAAAGTGGCAACCTATCAAATTAAAATCTAAAGAGGGATTAGCCTTATTAAATGGCACACAATTTATGAGTGCCTATGGCGTGTGGTGCTTGTTAAAAGCAAACAAGTTAAATAAAGTAGCCGATTTAGTAAGCGCAATTTCATTAGATGCTTTTGATGGAAGAATAGAACCATTTAAAGACAACATTCATATCATACGCCCACATAAAGGGCAATTAGAAACAGCAAGGGCTATGCGTAGCTATCTACAAGGAAGCGAAATTCTTGCACAAAAAAAGATTCATGTTCAAGATCCGTATTCGTTTAGATGTATTCCACAGGTGCATGGTGCTACTAAAGATGCCACAAGTTATGTTGCTTCTGTTTTTGAAACCGAAATTAATTCAGTAACTGATAATCCAACCGTTTTTCCTGAAGATGATGAAGTAATAAGCGGTGGTAATTTTCACGGTCAACCTTTAGCCATTTCGTTAGATTTTTTATCAATTGCCATTGCCGAGCTTGGAAATATTTCTGAAAGACGTGTTTATCAATTAATTTCAGGGTTACGCAATTTGCCAGCATTTTTAGTAGCAACACCAGGGTTAAACTCGGGCTTTATGATTCCGCAATACACCGCAGCAAGCATTGTAAGTCAAAACAAACAATTATGTACACCTGCCAGTGTAGATAGCATTGTATCGAGCAACGGACAAGAAGATCATGTAAGTATGGGAGCTAATGCAGCTACTAAGTGTTTTAAAGTAATACAAAATGTAGAACGATTACTCTCAATAGAATTATTAAATGCTTCGCAAGCGATAGAATTTAGACGACCTAAAAAATCTTCTAAAAAAATTGAAAAGCTTTTGGCTGATTTTAGAAAAACCATTCCTTTTATAACAGAAGATAAAATGATGTATCAAGAGTTAGAAGCTACTTTACAGTTTGTGAAATTGCTAAAGATATAAAACATCGTGAGTAAGTTTTATTATAGCCTTTTTTTTGTGTTATGGATAGGTAAGTTATGTGCTTGCCAGTGTCCAATGACTAAGTTAGATAAAGAGGAGCTTGATAAATACAGCATTATTTTTAATGGCGTCATAAAATCAGTGAAATTAAACGGAGAAAATAGCGAAGCTGTTTTTGAGTTGAAAGAATTGTATAAAGGAATTTCAAAGCAAGAGTTTAAAATACTGTTTAATAATGATGATAACTGTAAAATAGATTTAAGAGTAGGAGATGAGTGGCTTATTTATAGTACTTATTACCAAATTGATAATGCTAAGTTAGATTTTTGTAGCCGTAGCCGTAAATTTATAAAAGACACCAAAAATGATTTTTTTATTGAACTTACGGGTATCACGTTTGATGATGAACGCCATTATTTGAAACAAAATTTAGGTATTCATCATTTTTTAAAAGAAGATGATACACAAAATGTTAAAGGACGAAATATTATCCCAAATACTACCCAGTTTTTTGTTATACTTATTTGTTCGGTATTAGGTATGTTCGCCTTGTATTATTTCTTCAATAAATTTTTTAAGTAATCATTTTATACCAAATGTAATTATGATTTAATCCAAAGATGGTTAGTAATTTTTTATCAAGACGATGAAAAAAATCGTTGCATAGCTTTGCCTATGGAACTATTTTTTGAAGAAGTATGGATGAAAAAGAACAAGCAGATTGGACTAAATTATAGTTATATTTGGTATTATGACACGATGGCGCTTTTTAGCACTCGTGATGGCACACTTTGCTTTTGGTATATTTTTAGCTAAAAGTTGGTGGTGAGTAAATTTCCTATAGCCGATTTTTTGTCGAGTATTAAATACCCTAGTATTTATATGCTGCTGTGTTGGATTATTTTTTTATCAGATTCTGTTTTCCATTTACAATTATATCGCTTTGGTGTTAGCCCACGCACTGTTGATGGCTTGTGGGGTATTCTTTTTTCACCTTTTATTCATGGCGACATTGGGCATATTTTAAATAATACGTTGCCCATTTTAGTATTGGGGGCGGTACTTTTTTATTTTTATAAACCAATTGCGTGGCAAAGTGTGTTGTGGATTTATATCATTAGCGGAGTTTGGTTGTGGATTGGCGGGCGAAATAATGCAGTTATTACAAATTACCATTTTGGTGCAAGTATTTTAATATATGGTTTAGCTACTTTTATTTTTTTTAGTGGTGTGTTCCGAAAACACAAATCATTAATGATGGTTTCTGCTTTTGTGGTGTTTATGTATGGGAGCATTACTTATGGCATCTTTCCTTTTGATACAGCTGTTTCGTGGGAAGGACATTTATTTGGTGCCATAGCCGGACTTTTAGTAGCGTTTAATTATCGTAAAGAAGGTCCTCAAGCAGAAATCTATCAATGGCCAGAAGAAGAGGTGGATTTAGAAGCTGAATATAATCGACAATTAGAAATTGAAGCCATGATGGAGCAGGAGCGAGAACAAGAAATTAAAATTGTATATCATTACAAAAAATCAACTGATAGTAATGAAAAGGGAAAATAGATTTAGGCTTTCTCTAATTCTATTACCGTTATTTCGGGCCAAATACCCAAACGTCCAGGATAACCTAAGAAGCCAAGCCCGCGATTAACATAAAGAAATTGATTCTCTAGCTTATACAAGCCTGCCCAGTGCTTATATACAAATTTTGAAGGACTCCATTTTACTAAACCAGGAATTTCAATACCTAATTGCATACCGTGTGTGTGTCCACTTAATGTTAAATCAATATCTCTGAATTTTGCATCAGTTGTTACTTGCATATCCCAGTGCGAAGGGTCGTGAGACATTAAAATTTTAAAAGGATATACTTCCGTTCCTTTATGCGCTTCATCTAGTTTACCATAACGTGGAAAATGAAGATTGCCTCCCCAATTTTCGATTCCAAGTAAAGCAATTTTTTCTTCACCTTTCTCAATAGCTACGTGTTGGTTAATTAATAATTTCCAACCAGCTTCTTCTTGAATTTGTTTTAGACGGTTTAAATTTTCAATCTTTTCAATTTCCGAATTCCATTTCTTATAATCACCATAATCATGATTTCCAAGAATAGAATAAACACCATGTGGTGCTTTAAGCATTTTATAACTTTCAAGATGTGGTTCTGTTTCTTTAGCCTCGTTATTTACTAAATCGCCAGTAAATAAAATTAAATCGGCTCCTTGTTCCATAACAATTTGAAAAGCTTTTTGTAAAGGTTGTTTACTTAAAAAACTACCTGAATGAATATCGGAGAGTTGAACTATTTTAAATCCATTAAAAGCACTAGGAAGATTAGGCGATTTTACTTTTACCTTGTGTAGGCGATAACGATAAGCGCCAAACAACATACCGTATAATAACGATACCGCTGGGATAATGGTAAATGTGAGTGCTAAATAACTAAAAAATTTCAAGCGACTTATTTGATTAGTTGTTTCGCCATCATTAGTAATTGGGTTTGATGAAAACTTGGAGCCAATCCACTTAAATAAGCGAATAAAGTCGTCTATCAGTAAAAAAGTACAACCTAATAATTTACTTAAAAATAAAACAAAAAAGATAGCTAGAAATATGCGCATTGTTACGGTCCATTCTGGTGGTGGATAAACCGAGGCAATACTAAAAACAATGATGCTACATATAGCTAAAAAATAAACTAGCCACAAAAGGTATTTACGTTTATTAGGAGAATAATCAACACTTACCGTTTTTACTGCTTGAATAAAATAAAATTCAATAATTAATACGAAGCAAAAAACAAGAAGTATTAAAAACAAAGATGGTTTCATAAAGCATGTAAAGGTATTGAATTGTGAGATTATAGCAGAAATAAGTATGTTATATTTTGTAAAATATCTGTTTCGTTTAACCCAGATTGTGCATTAGAAATTAGAAATGAGAGTTAAAAGCCCAATAAAATATGAACTTTTACGAATGAAGCGTAGCCACTGCTACGGTGATTGAGAAAAAGTTGCGAAGCTTCATATTTTGCAGGGATTTTAGCTCGTAATAGAATTGCTAATGCACAATCTGGGTTTAAATAATGTTAATTTCTTTTCAAAATGTTGATGATTTTTAGATGAACGGTAATGCAAAACACTAACAAGGGTGTTATATTTGGCGCACTAACTAAAAATTAATAAAGAAATGAGTAAAGAAGTGTACATAGTATCTGCCGTTAGAACTCCAATGGGGTCATTTGGTGGAACATTAGCAGGAATTTCTGCTACTAGATTAGGTGCTACTGCCATCAAGGGGGCTTTAGATAGAATTAAATTAGATCCATCATTGGTAAATGAAGTAATTATGGGATCTGTGTTACAAGCCAATTTAGGTCAGGCTCCTGCCCGACAAGCTGCTAAATTTGCTGGCTTACCAGATAACGTAAATTGTACTACCGTTAATAAAGTGTGTGCTAGTGGTATGAAAGCTATTTCAATAGGTGCACAAGCTATTTTATTAGGTGATGCCGAAGTAGTTGTGGCGGGCGGAATGGAAAGTATGAGCTCTGTGCCTTTTTATTTAGAGAACAATCGTTGGGGTGCAAAATATGGTAATGGTACAGTTATAGATGGTTTAGCAAAAGATGGTTTAACAGATGTGTATGGTAATGTGCCAATGGGTAATTGTGCTGAACTATGCGCTAAGGATATGAAGTTTTCTCGCGAAGACCAAGATGCCTTTGCTATTGAATCATATAAACGTTCTGCTGCAGCGTGGGCTGCTGGTAAATTTAAAGAAGAAATAGTGCCAGTAGAGGTTGTAACTAAAAAAGGAACGGTTTTATTTGCTGAAGATGAAGAGTATAAAAATGTAAATTTTGAAAAAATACCAGGTTTAAAACCTGTATTTCAAAAAGATGGCACGGTTACAGCAGCCAATGCTTCAACGATGAATGATGGTGCTGCAGCATTAGTTTTAATGAGTAAGGAAAAAGCCGAGGCATTAGGTTTAAAACCATTAGCAAAAATTAAAGGATATTCAGATGCTGAACAAGCACCTGAATGGTTTACAACCGCACCTGCTTTAGCAGTACCTAAAGCTGTTGAAAAAGCAGGATTAAAAATGAATGACATTCAATATTTTGAATTAAATGAAGCTTTCTCGGTAGTTGGTTTAGCTAATATGAAATTAATGAACTTAGACGCTTCTAAAGTGAATGTGAATGGTGGCGCAGTGTCATTAGGTCATCCTTTAGGATGTAGTGGAGCAAGAGTAATTGTAACGCTTATTAATGTGTTAAAACAAAACAATGCTAAGTACGGTGCTGCTGGTATTTGTAATGGTGGCGGAGGTGCTACTGCATTAGTTATTGAAAATATGTAAAATAATAGTTTAAATTAATTGAAGAGGTTGATATGTGAATATCAGCCTCTTTTTTTGTTATTAATCTGGGTTGAAGAAGTATTGATGAAAAAGAACAAGCAGATTGGACTAAATTATAGTTACATTTGGTATTAAACAAGAAACTTCACATTTTCCGTTCATATTCGTATCTTTGTATAATTAATTTTTTAATGTATGAATAAGTCTATGATTAAGCCGATAAAATTAATAGAGGTGAAAAGTGAAATAGGTGCGGGTACTCGTGGCTCAAGTATGGGTGTAGATGCGATTAAGATAGCTGCATTAGATTTTGGAAGTAATTTTTTTAAAAAATTTAAGTCGGTTGAAGTACCAAACGAGAACCATTTGTTATTAGAGCCAGTTGTAAATGATTATGCTAAACGTATAAAAGGTATTTATACTTTAAACGAACGTTTAGCAAATGAGATTAAGAAAACCTTATTAAAAGATGAAGTGCCAATTGTATTGGCTGGCGACCATAGTTCTGCTTTAGGAACGATTAGTGGAATCAAGATGGCTTATCCGAATAAACGAATTGGAGTAATTTGGATTGATGCTCATGCCGATATTCATACGCCTTACACAACACCAAGTGGTAATATGCACGGTATGCCTATTGCTGCATTATTAGGAGAAGATAATAAAGAACGCCAACAAAATAATCCTGATGATGAAACCATTGAATACTGGGAGAAACTAAAAAATATGGGTGGAATTAAACCCAAAATGTATTATAATGATTTGGTTTATATTGCACTTCGCGATTTTGAACCTCAAGAGGATTATTTAATTAAGAAAAATAAGGTTAGAGTATTTAACTTACAAGAAATACGTAAAAAAGCAGTAGAACGTGTTGCTATTGAATCTCTCAATTATCTTGATCATTGCGATGTGATTTATGTAAGCTTTGATGTAGATAGCATGGATAGCCGCATTAGTAGTGGAACTGGAACACCAGTGCCTAATGGAATTACCGAAAAAGAGGCTGGAAATTTAATTTACTACATCATGCGTTCTAAAAAAATTGTTTGTTTTGAAATGGTGGAGATTAATCCAACATTAGATCGAGCTAATTTAATGGCGGAGAATGCATTTGAAATTTTACAAAAAGCCACCAATCAACTTAATAATGATTTTTAAAAAGAGATTTCTTAAATAAAAATCAATGTTTGAATGAAATCTCTTTTCTCTTTAAATTCTTATTTTATTAAATATAAATGGCGCCTAATTTTAGGAGCCGTTTTTGTTGTGCTTTCTACTTTGTTTTCTATTTATCAAGGTGTTATAGTGCGCAATGCAACTAATGTTATTATTCAATTAATTTCCACTAATGCACCTGTTGAATCAATGACCTTTATAAAGTTTGGTTTATTGTTATTGATTTTGTCTTTAACTAGTGGATTCTTTTTGTTTTTAATGCGTCAAACAATTATAGTAATGAGTCGGCATATTGAATTTGATCAAAAAAATGAGATATACTCGCATTATCAAAAGTTAGACGCTGCTTTTTATAAGCAAAATACAACGGGCGATTTAATGAATAGGATAAGTGAAGATGTAGGAAAAGTACGTATGTACACCGGTCCGGCAATCATGTATTTGATTAATACTTTAGCTACGGTTATAATTGTTGTGGCATTTATGATAAAAATAAATTGGCAATTAGCCTTATTAGTTTTTGCACCTTTACCATTTCTTTCTTTTATAATTTATAAAGTATCTGATATTATCAATAAACGAAGCACAGTTGTACAACAAGAATTATCTAAACTTACAACCGTTGTTCAAGAAACATTTTCAGCAATTCGAGTGATAAAGGCTTATGCACGTGAGGCATTTTATATTGAGGATTTAGAAAGTAAAAGTCAGAATTATAAAAAGCAAAATATACGATTGACACTTATCGAAGCATTTTTTCATCCTGTAATGACGTTAATGGTTGGTTTAAGTGTTATTGCAACAGTATGGTTTGGTAGTCATTTAGTAATTGATAAAACAATTGAACCAGGTAATATTACGGAGTTTATTTTTTACGTGTATAAGTTGACATGGCCATTTGCAACATTAGGTTGGGTAACATCTTTAATACAAAGAGCAGCGGCTTCACAAACACGCATTAACGAGTTTCTTACTACTACATCAAAAGTAATAAATACGCCTCTTATTACACACCATATTAATGGTAAAATTGAGTTTAAGAATGTTGATTTTAAATATGAGGATAGCGGTATTCAGGCTTTATCAAACCTTAGTTTTGTGATAGAAAAAGGAAAAACCTTAGGAATAAAAGGACAAGTAGGAACAGGAAAATCAACTATTGCCAATTTAATTACTCGATTATATGATGTTACAAATGGCTCCATTTTAATTGATGATAAGCCAATACAGCATTATGATATTCATGCTCTTCGAAGAAGTATTGGTTATGTACCTCAAGAGGTGTTTTTGTTTTCTGATACCATAAAAAATAATATTGCTTTTTCGGTGAATGAATCTTATACCGATGATGAAATTATACAAGCTGCTAAAGATGCAGGTGTTTATGAAAACATTATGAGTTTTCCAGACGGCTTTGATACAGTGGTTGGCGAAAGAGGTGTAACACTTTCGGGCGGACAAAAACAACGTATCTCAATTGCACGAGCCATTATATCAAAACCACAAATTTTAATTTTCGACGATTGCTTATCTGCCGTAGATGTTGAAACAGAAGATTTAATCTTAAATAATTTAAAACGCATTATGAAAGATAAAACAACCATCATCATTAGCCACCGCGATTCAGCATTACGTAATGCGGATAATGTTATAGAACTTTAAAGAATACAATCAGTTTGCCATTACTCATCGTTACTGGCATTTACTTGTCTCATTTTTCTTAAAAATAAATCTCGCTTGGTTGGGCTACAAACTGTAAATTGAAAGCCAGGGCCACTCTTTACATCTTGTTTTCTATCTTTCGATTTTAATTCTTTAATAGTATTGTTAAAGTCAGCATTGCTACTTACCACACTCATCACACCTTTAAAGTAATAAAAGTAATACCAAGTTTTTGGGTCTAATTCAAAATACAAAGTAAAATTATCGCCCCCTTTTTTGCGTTGTATTTGGATGTAGCCTTCTACCTGTTTATATAACTCATTTTTATTAATAGCACCTAATCCTATTTTCCCTACGGATAAGAACGAACGACTAGTTTTGTCGTATCTCATTTGAATATTAGTGAGTGTAAACGTTTTATCTAATTCGTCTGGATATTTTTTTATGGCACCATTTAAGTTTAAGTCAGATATTACTTTGTCACCTTTTTCTTTTCCCAATATTTCAGTAAGCCCTTTAGTAAATACTTTGCTTCCAAAATCAATAGGCGAGAGGGTATTATTATAAACTTCAATATCTTTAACCATTTTCTTTAAAGCACCTTTATCAAAAAAGAAATCAATCGTTGTCATCAACTCAAAGGTTGCCGAATCATTAATACTGTTATGGGTAGCCATTCCAATGGTATTAAATGCAACTTGTCCATAGTCAGCACCTAAGTCCATTTTACCTTCGCCATATACAGTACAGTTTTCAGTATTTAAGCTTACATAATTACCAGGTAACGATTGTTCAACAATCTTTTCTTTATTAGATATTCTGTACTCTTTAGTTTGTTTATCAAAACCTAAAAAACCACTCGCTTTTATCACATCTACATCTTTTCGTCCGCCACGAAGTGAAACGAATGATGAATATACCATATTGGTATCTTGTCCATAAATAATAGCTGAACCAATAGGTTTACCTGTCATATCCGTAGCATTATCGGGTAATGGAATTAAGATGTCGTTAGGGTCAATCTCTCCATTAAATTTTAAATAGGCTTTACCAATTTTTCCACAAGCGTGCACAATCTTAGTTCCACCCTGATAGGTTAAGAATTTATTGGAGGCAAATAAATATACCTTTCCTGCAAAGCTAAAGTAATCGTTAAACTGAAAATTAGCTTCTTCGGCAATATCTCCTTCTGATACTGTTTGTCCTGTAGTGTCAGGTTTTATGGTGTTAAATTTAATTAAGTAAGGCTTATTGTTTTCGTCAAGATATTGATATTCGCCATTTGCTAGATAATTTTTTCGTCCGAAAATATTCGCTGTAACATTTCGTATGGTGTGATATTTAGTAACTGTATTAGCTAAGATGTTTGCATTTTTTAAAGTATCCATCACAGCGCCTTTATGTATTACTACTTTTCCTGCATCTGGGAAAACGCGCGCGTCAGCTACATTTATGAATGGCACATTAATACAATCAATAATATATTTTCTTAAATTATATTTAGCAGCTGGGGCTAAAAATCTTAAGGAATCTTGTTTTGGATGTACAGATATAAATTGAGGACCTTCTAAATCAAGAGCATTTTCAACACTGCCATCTAATTTTTTATTTTCATCACCTAATTGAATTTCTTCACTATCCATAAACCATTTAAAACGTTCCATATAAGCGATGTATTGGTTTTTTGGGAATCGTACAATAGATGCTTTCCCATTAGCTACAAACTCTCCAACCCTATTTTCCAAATCCATTTTTGCATTTACATTATCAGATGCAAAGGTTAATCCTTCTTCATCAATTGCTTTTAAATGGAAGTTAGCTGTATCTGAGAAAAACTTTTTTTGTTTAAATAAAATATTAACTGCTTCAATGTCTGCCTTAACCATATCTACTACACCATTTCCGTGTAACTCAAGTGGGCTTAATGAATAGCGTCCTTTAAAAGTACATTGTTTGTTATAGGTTGTAAATGGTCTTGCTTTATCGCTAGCTAACATTAAATCTTTATAAGGCATCCAATGTACATACACAGTATCGCCATGCGCCTGTGGAAACTCAATTGGGTCGGTTTGTTCCTTAATGTCAAATGTAGTTGCTAAAGTATTCATACTATCTGGAAAGAAAATAAAATCTTTAGACTTAGTAGTTGATGTTACATAATTCAAATCACCATCAGCACGTAATCCTTTATTACTTAGTCGTATTTCATTTTCAAATTTGGCTTTCCCTCCATATACTTGAAAACCGCCAGGAGGCGTATTTCTTACAAACCCTAAAGAATAATCTGGTTGTAATGTAAGTGGTTCTCTAAATGTTGGAAAAATACCTGCCGATGAAAATTCTCCATTAAAAACTAAACCTTCGTTTCTAAAATTATCGAGGCTATCCATTGTAAAAGGGTCGAGTTTATAATAAAATTTATCGCGATTATATACTCCTTTGAAAATACTTTTTCTATCATAAAATGTATAACTCTCTTTAAAGCTTTGAAATTGTGGAAAAGTAGGTGCTTTTCCCCATCCACTATGATTCTTTGGAGCATCAATACGTAATTCTCCATTCATGTTTTCAATAACTGTTTTCACCATTTTAAATGGATAGTTGCCATTAATATCAGGTTCTCTCGATTCTACGTATATACGACATGAATCAATAGTTTTCATTTTCACTTTAAACATATCGTAGTCAAACACAAAATCTTTTCCATGAAATTCAAATTTTCCAGAAGCTACAACCCCCGAGAACTCAATTGTTCTGTTTTTCTTTAAAACAAGTTCTCTTCGCTTAGGGAACATAAATACTTTTTGAGTATCGCTCAATAAAATACTTTTTACACCTCTTACGGTGATGTCGTAAGAATTATTTACTAAACTCATGGTAGCGTTATTTAAGTTGGCATTTGCTAACTTACGGTACTCTTCTTCAAAAAATGAATGAATGGTAATGATGTCGTAATCCCTTTTGTGTTTTAAATTCTCAATATAGTTGAATAAACGCTCTCGTATGGTTATTTGATCGGTTTCAGGTTCATAATACACTAAACCAAAAATTGCCATTTTAAAAATAATGGGTCTTAAATCAACAGCTAAGTACTTAATATATTTTGCAAAATCAACTGTAGTAAATGTTAGCACATTACCATTGTTGTTGTAATAATCAAACATTCTTTGCACTGGACTAATCTTTTCCATACCTTTAATAGCTTCTAGTCGTCCTTGCGAGAAGAAATCTTGTGATTCAAAGAAGGCCTCTCCTTGTGTATTATTTGGTAAGAAATTAAATTCAATTTTTGGTTCATCTGTTTTCCACACCATCTGCTCAAAATACATATCTACTTTGTGATACGAGTTAAAGAATGGAGATTTTTCAAGTCCATCATCTGTACGTAAAAGTGTAACAGTTTTTTTCTCTACCTGATACACAAAACTTAATCCTGGATGAATGATAGAATCTTTTTCTAGGTAAAACTTTATGCCAGCTGGTTTAGCACTAATTTTATCTTTAGTCATCGCAAATGAGCGTGCTGATATTTCTAAGAACCGCACATTGTTTCGTTTAAATAAGATACGAGCAGGATTTGCATTATTACCAGTTCCTACAAATTTATTGCCTCGCATACCAAAACCGCCATCATAATCTACGTCTGGATAAATATTTTTTACAACCAGTCGCTTACTATAAGAATCAAATCGTGGGTAGGTAGGATTATCTTTTTCGGTTACTATTTTATCAGATACTCTTCCTTTTTGCGGGATATCAAAATATTTTTTACCAGTAAATGTTGCCGAATCCGAAGTATAACCACCTGTTTTACAATCAAGCACAACTCTAATTAAATCAGCATACACATCGTTTCCTACACCTGTTCTAGCCCAGCTTGTTCTACCACCTTTCCCTATAAATCTTCCTTGCGCAGGATAATATACACCTTGCACATCCTCTATTGTAATTGAATCACCTCTTGGGCTTGAACCTACTAGTGTAAATTTTGGAAAGATTACTTTTGGTACCGAATCAAAATCAAATTTGTAATTTATTTCTACACTTTTATAAGCATAAGTTGGTGATTTATAAAAGGTATTATCCGCAAAAATATGTTCACTCATTTCAAGATACTCAGCAAAACTTTTTAAATTTTTAGATTTAAAAATTTTCTCAATACACAATTGCCAATTATCAAATACCTCTGGGTTTTGTTTTGAATTTATAAAATTTACTACAGCGTTTAAATAGCTCATAAAATAAGGGTAAGGCTTTAGCTTGCGTTGCAACATTGCATCACTCGTTTTATATACTGCTGCTCTATATTTACTCGAAAAATCAGGTGTTTTCCATATTTTATTAAAATTCTCAACGTACTCCTCAGCCTCCTTTTTATTAGCTGAATTATCATAAAAATATTGATTCAGTTCTTTAATATATTTAACCGAATCGCTCGAAAACTGCGTTATCTTTTGCGCTTTTAAATTAGTTAGTCCAACAATTAAAATAAGAATTGCAATAATTTTTTTCACCATAATATTTCTACTTTCTGTTTATTCAAATATATCTACCATATCCTACAAATGCCATAATAGTTACAAACAAAAAATTAAATACTTGAAAATTTGATTAATTTTATCATTCATTTAATTTAAAAAATACACTATGCCATCATTTGATATTACAAGTAAAGCAGATCCTCAAACCCTTGATAATGCTATTAATGTAGCCAAAAAAGAAATTTTAAATCGCTTTGATTTTCGCGATTCAAAAAGCGAAATTGATTTCAATAAAAAAGATTTAATTATTCATATTACTACCGAGCACGATATGCGCCTTAATGCTATAATTGACGCCATTCACAGCCGTATGATTAAACAAAATCTCGACCCTAGATGCTTAGATGAAAGCAAAGCACATTATGCCTCAGGAATGTTTATTAAAAAAGAAATCAGAATACGACAAGGTATCGAAAAAGAAGCCTCTAAGAAGATTTTGAAAGATATTAAAGATAGTAAAATCAAGGTAACAGCACAAGTTATGGACGATATTATACGTGTATCCAGCAAGAGTATTAATGATTTGCAAGCTGTTATTGCTGTATGCAGAAAGGGTAATTACGAAATTCCTTTACAGTTTGTTAATATGAAATAACTTGATAAAGTTTAATATTGTTATATCATTTTAGATTGTAGCAGTTTTTATCGCTTTAACCATTTATTTCGCTTGTTAATAGTCTTTAGATACGAAAAATAATACACACTAAATCAATCATTTACATTAAATTTAAATTTTATTGAAAAAAACTTTTAATAAAATGTTTGTAGTATCAAAATAGTCTGTATATTTGCGCCCCCGTTATTTGATAAAGATTGAGGATTAGAGGAGAGAGGAAAAAAAGATTAAAATAAATTTGGAGGTTAGCAAAAGAGTTATTACTTTTGCGCCCCCGAAAGAAACGAGTAGGGGGATATTGAGAAAAGATTTTAGTATAGAGTAAAAATATATTAGAAGAGTTCTTTGAAAATATTGAAA
>CAUJCR010000059.1 GCA_963169355.1 Bacteroidota bacterium
AGGATAAAAATCCTCTCCTGCTTAATGAAGTGATATTAGGGGGGAAAACAAAATTAGAAAATTTAAATAAAATATCCGAACTTTGTCATACCGTGTACGATTTATAAGGGGCTAGAACAATAATACTTCCACTGACTTGTCTCGGAAGATCTGGTTGGTCATTTGCCGACTATTCAATCTTAGCGGGACAACAATATCGCTTCGGACAACGACCTTTATGGAACTTTGAGCTTCAATACGACAAGTACAGTAAAAGTTGCTTGCATCAATCTCATTACTTTGGTTTCGGTTTAAATTACAGCTTCAACGACATTCAAACTGAATATGGGCTTAAATGCATGTATAATCCGACACGTTATAAAATAATGGCCAGCAGAACTGTAAAATTCTATCCGTATTTATTTGGACAGGGAAATTACATACAGACAAAATCACTTGACCCAATAACAACTGAAAATAAGCAAATAAATAAATACGGCTTTCGATCTGGTTTAGGTCTTTCAGGTAATATCAGAGAGGACAAAGTGCTGTGCATTAGGACATCTTTACAAGTAGGTTATAATATTCCTTTAGAAAACGCCCAAAGTTTTAAAAATTCCTTGATGCTTGAATTTAAAGTTGGTGTTGGTATAAATACTAAAAGACTAAAATCGTAAATGGGACACGACATTTCACCAATTGGAAATCATAAGCTAAATACCCAAGACATAAAAGTTTTGGCAGAGGACATTTCTTCTCGTATTGATATTAACATAGAATACGGATTTTATGGACAAAAAGAGTATTTCAAACTTTTGGGAGAAAGCAGAGACGATGAACATATTGTTTTGGGAAAGATAATTAAAGACGAAAAATTTAAGACATATAGGCTTATAGATGAACGTTATCAATTAAAACAACTTCACGAAAAATTTGGCGACAATATATTTTACAATCCAAAATATTGGATATATCATGATGGGAAACTTCCTGAACAAAAATGGATTGAAGAAGAAAAGAAAGAATTAATATTTCCAGAATTTGAATTGACATTAATTTCAAGTAAGGAAACGGAATACCTGACAATTTACAAAGAATTGTATGTAAACGAAATTCCATACTATTCTCGTTGGTGGTCATTTTGTCGCTTATTTACAGAAAGTAACTTTGAATATTTAGACGGACTTTTAGAGTTCAGAAAAGAATTAATGAAATATACTTTAGCTTTTGGTGGAGATAAAATATATTATTTAGACGACCAAAGTAATGTTCTTGAAGGAGTTGGACAAGGTTCTGAATGGGAATTAAATTGGAATGAATTTGAAAAATTTGTAGCCGACAAAACATTACCTTTAATGCTTAATATTCCATTATTTTTAACAGACAGAAGTTACAGAAACGAATTTATTAATAAAAAAGAATATCCCTTAAGTTTTATTGACGACTTTTACGACCTAAAATAGTCAAACCGCCCAACATCTAAGTATTAATCAACCCTCTGCTTCGATTTAATATGAAGTTGAATAAAGCTAGCATTTTATTTACAACTTAAAAGTTATATAAGGAGATAAACCTACATAGATAATACTTCTAAAATTTTTATCATCTCCGGGTTCATTTCTACTAAATGTTTTACCGCATCTTGAAATGGTGTGTAACACACTGCTTTGTTTACAATGCCTACCATTTCGTTGGTTCTTTGTTGTTGTAAGGCTTTTACAGCATAATAACCTATTAGGCTAGCATTTACACGTTCCATGCAGGTAGGGCTTCCGCCACGTTGTATATGCCCCAATACGGTAACTCTTATATCTAACTCGGGCCACTCTTTTTTTAAAATCTTTCCTATCTCTACAGCGCCTCCATGCTCCTCGCCTTCGGCTACAATAATAATTTTACTTTTTTTGCTCTTACGCCAATTTTTTTTCTTTTCTAATAATCTTTCTAAATCACCTGTTCGCTCTGGAATTAAAATAGCCTCTGCCCCACCCGCTATGGCGCTTCTCAAGGCTATTAAGCCAGCATCTCTTCCCATTACTTCTACCACAAAAATTCTATCGTGGCTTTCGGCAGTATCTCGCAATTTATCAATGGCTTCGGTTACGGTATTAATGGCGGTATCATATCCAATGGTAAAATCGGTTCCTACCAAATCATTATCAATTGTACCTGGGCAACCTATTACTTTTATTTCTGAATGTTTAGCTAATTCGGCTGCACCTCTAAAACTTCCATCGCCTCCTATGACAATAAAGCCATCTAACTGATGTTGTTGTATGACCTTAATGGCTTGTTGTAAACCTTCGGGTGTTTGAAAGCGTGCGCTACGAGCTGTTTTTAAAATGGTGCCACCTCGTTGTATAATATTAGACACCGAGCTTTTGGTTAGTGCCACACTATCATTATTAATTAAGCCTTCATAACCTCTATAAAAACCTACCACCTCAATGTCTTCGGCTCTTGCAGTTCGCACAATAGCTCTAATACAAGCATTCATTCCAGGTGCATCTCCACCCGATGTGATTAATCCTATTTTTTTCATGTGTGTGTTTTTGAGTTCATTTTATCTTTTAATATCCAAAATATTAATACGGGTAATAAAAATATATCGGCTAATACAGCAATAAAAATGGTAATGCAAATTAAAAATCCAAAATAAAACGTGCTTTGAAAATCGCTTACCATCAAACTAATAAAGCCACCCATTAATATAAAGGTAGTTAATAAAATGGGCTTTCCTGTTTCAAAATAAGTTCGTTTAAAGGCATATATCAACGACTTTCCGTAACCTAACTCTATTTTTAATCGCGAAATAAAATGGATGGTGTCATCGGTAGCTACACCAAAGGCAATGCTAAATACTAACGAGGTAGCTGCTTTTAACTCAATACCAGCATAGCCCATAATACCTGCTATAATAAGCAATGGTATAAAGTTAGGTAAGATAAACACCAATACCATGCGCCAACTTTTATGCAAAAAGAAAGTTAAGATGGCAATGATAATTAATGAGCATAAAAAACCTTGAGTCATATTCGTAACCATATATTCATTGTTTCTATCTACCAAATGAGCAGCACCTGTAATTTGTATACTTATATCATCTTTATTTAGGTTATTAGAAATATAGGTAAGTAAATTAGCGTTGTGTTCATGAACCGCCATGCTGCCCATGTCATTTATTTTTCCTGATATTCGGGCATGTTTTCCATCTAGGCTAATGATGCGTTTAATGTCTTTATTTTTTTTATGCGTTATCAGTTGTTCTTTTACACTGCTATATTCATCTAAAGTTGGAAAACTGCCCTCGCCCATTGTTTGATTCGTTAAGGCTTTATGAATTGTTTTGGTAAGCATAGCTGGCGAGTACATAAAGCCAGCTTGGTATTCCTTTTTCAAAAATTCATCTAATCCATTCAACTGTTGCATCACATCATAATCCCAAATAGTTTTGTTGGCATTTGTAATCGTAATTGCTAATTCAAGCGGACGAACACCGCTGTAATGCTTATCAAAAAATTGAAAATCTTGTTTAATTTTTACGCCATCTGATAAGTCTTCTAACAATAAATTATTCACTCTTATTTTATAAACACCAATAATTGACAACGCTATTAAAAGGCTCGATGCTACGACAATGGTTTTTTGATGCCTGAAAATCCAAAATAATAAACGGCGCATGAGGTTATAGGTATTATTATTTTGCCCATGTACCATCACTAATTTTTTAGGCGTAAAAAAATACAATAATGCGGGCAATAAAGTATATGTTAAGCAAAAGGCAATGATGATGCCAATAGACGTGTAAACACCAAAATCTCTAATTGGTTTGATACTCGAAAATAATAATGACAAAAAACCAACCACCGTTGTAATTAACGTAAGAAAAGTTGGGAAACCTACTTCTTTTAAAATAAGCGGAAATATTTTTTGTTTATCTGTTCCATGAGCTAACTCCTCAAAATACTTGGAGAAAAAATGAACGACATCGCTCATGCCTGCAATAAAAATCATGGTTGGTAGCATCACCGTCATAATATCTAAAGCTTGCCCCATCATAGCCATAATGCCTAATGTCCAAAACACGGATAAAATAACAATGGTAATAGGTACCACAACACCATACAACGAGCGAAACGACAGCCATAGAAACAATACAATGAGTATAAACGAAATTCCCAAAAAATACACAAACTCTATTTCCAAATTTTTTAGATAAACATTTTGCGCCACAATTCTTCCCACAAAATGAACCTCATCAAAATTAAATTGAGAAAAGGCTTTTTCAATTTGTGTAGCCAAACTATCGCTTTTACGTTTACTTAAATTTTCATCAGTTTTTATAAAAATAGAAATGGACTTGGCATCTTTTGGAAAAAAAGAACCAACTAATTGCGGATTACTATAAATAGTGATACTATCTTCTTTATACAAACTTTCATCATCAATGTGCATAAGCCGTAGCTGAACAGGTGCAAGTCCACCCAATGAAATATTTTTAATATTAGTGGGCGAAATCACACGATTTACCAAAGCAATTTGTTGCAACTCTTTGGTAAGCGAATCAATTTTTAAAAGGAAATCTTTTTTAAAAATACCTTGCTTGTTTTCAATTCCTAATAACACAAATTCATTATCCCATTCAAATTGTTTGCGGTGCTGTTCGTAAATTTCAAGTTCGCTATCCTCGTTAGGAAAAAAAGCTTCAAAATCATAATCAAAGCGTAAATGCTTTACTTGAAATGCGCAGTAAACAGAAAATAAAACCACAAAAACAATGATTAAGCTATTCCATAATTTTTGTGATATGTTCATGTTAAAAAATCAATTTGTAATCAATAAAAGTACCATTTTGTAACGGTATTAGCCAACAAATTTGTAGAGTTTTTTAAACCTCAAAATAATTTAATAAAGGACTTATTAAATGAAGTAATAATTATTACCTTTGATACTGTTTTTAAACCTTAAAACCTATGTCAAAAGTTCACAATTTTAGCGCTGGTCCTGGCATATTGCCGATTGACGTTTTAAAACAAGCATCCGAAGCTTGTCTTAATTTCGATAACATGAATTTATCGTTATTAGAAATCTCTCATCGTAGTAAAAATTATGTAGCCGTGATGGATGAAGCACGCGCCTTAATTAAAGAGTTATTTGAAGTAGGTGATGAATATGAAGTGATGTATTTAGGCGGTGGTGCTAGCACTCAGTTTGCGATGGTGCCATATAACTTATTAACCGAAAATGGTTATGCTGCTTATGTAAACACAGGTGTTTGGTCGAGCAAAGCCATTAAAGAAGCCAAAATAATTGGTAACACAAAAGTAATTGCAAGCTCGGAAGACAAAAAATTTAATTATATACCTAAAGGATACGAAGTACCAACCGATGCTGATTATTTACACATCACGTCTAACAACACCATTTATGGTACTCAGATGAAAAGTTTTCCTAAATGCACTGTTCCATTAGTGTGTGATATGAGTTCGGATTTATTTAGTAGAAAAGTAAATGCAAAAGATTTTGCATTAATATATGCTGGTGCTCAAAAAAATATTGGTCCTGCAGGTAGCACCATGGTAATGGTAAAAAAAGACATCTTAGGAAAAACAGGGCGTAAAATGTTATCAATGCTCGATTATCAAGTACACATTAAGGGCGAGTCGATGTACAACACACCGCCGGTATTTCCTGTGTATGTTACTATGCTTACTCTACGTTGGTTAAAACAACATGGTGGCATTAGTTGGATAGAAGGCATTAATCAAAAGAAAGCTGATTTATTATACGGAGAAATAGATAGAAACTCTATGTTTTACGGAACTGCTGCCAAAGAAGATAGAAGTTTTATGAATGTGTGTTTCTTATTACACAAACCAGAATTAGAACCAGAATTTGATAAATTTTGGAACTCGTTAGGCATCAGTGGTATTAGAGGACATCGGGATGTAGGAGGTTACAGAGCTTCTATCTACAACGCTATGCCAATTGAAAGCGTTCAAGTACTTGTTGATGCAATGAAAGAGTTTGAGAAGAAATTTGCTTAACAAACTAATAACAATAAATTAAAAAACAACTCGTTTATTTATCTATGAGATATAGCATTTCATTTATACTTTTAATGAGTTGTTTTTTTTGTTTCTCGCAAGAAGAAAAAGTCGTTTATAAAAACGAACTTCCTCGGTTTTCAATTAGAGCCAATGTAGCCATTCCAAAAGCAGTAACAAGTGAAGTGTTGCGTCATTCATTTGCTGGTGTGCTTACTGGAGATGCCAATGTAGATTACAAATTATTTTCTGGATTTTTTGTAGGCTTAGGCTATTCTTATTCTTATTACAAAACTCAAAAAGCATTTTATTATCAAAACATTTATACCAATATGCAAACACATAATGGTTATTTAAAATTAGGTTACGATAAATTTTTTGACAAAAATGCTTTTTATACCATCTCGCTAAATGCAGGATACAATTACAACACCTTTCAAGGCATTAAATACAAGAGCGATACTTTAATGGGAAAATATCCAACTAATTTTGGTGGCGGATTTATTGAACCTATGTTTGGTTTATATTTTATTGTCGATCCAAATTTTGCTATTGGCGGCCATATCTCTTATAATTACACTTTTTCTCAATTTAATCCTGCTTATGCAGGGCTTGATAAATGGTACGAATACAAAGGTTTAAAAAATAACTGGAGTATGAGTGCTATTACCTTTGGATTTGGGTTTTACTACGGTATAAGTAGAAAATAAAAAGCTATTCAATCTCAACTTCTAATAACTTACCTTCTAAATCATTTTTCGGAAAAGGAATTACGTTTTGTAAAAACGGTGCAGTTGGCCACCATTCTTGATAATGAAACTCTTGAGTCATTAACATAATCATTTGGTTATTTGGAATACTAGTCATATCACTATTCATCCTACATATTTCTCTCATTTTATTTTTCTCTTTACCAATTCTCCAAATAATTTGAGTGGGTTGCCAATCAATTTCAAAATAATAATATTGGTCGTTAAACACTTCATCGTGTGGAACTGCCACTTTAGAGGTTAATAACTTATTAAAATAGTTCCATCGCCCAAATGAATACGTTTTGTCATTAAAGCTATAATCTTTAGCACCAAAAAAATAATTCTTAGGTGCGTGGCAAGCTAAATCCCAGTTGGTGCAACACACCACAATGTTTCTATTAGCGGCACCATCTTCGGTTTTATAATTTTCTAAATTATCTCCGTAAGTAGATTTTGTCCAATAGGGTGATTCTTTTAAAATCTCAAAATCAATTTCGGAGTAAGAAGTTACTGGCGTTGCTTGCTTGATAGATTCCTCCGAATCTGGTGCTGATTTAGGAATATAGCCAATATTAGCATTACAAGCTCTGCGCGCATTCCAGGCATCATCACTTTGAAACAACAGCCAAAACGCATTAGTTAAGCCATTCCACACATTATCCTCGCTAATGTTTTTAGGAAATTTAATTTTAGCACGCCATTTTCCATACGTAAACCCAATACGTGATTTTATCCCTACGTGTTCTTTTTTTAATGAGGTGCTTTGAGCATTTCCAGGATTATAAATGGATATACTTTTATCTTGAGTATTTGTTCTTACTGTTTTGCACGGGCAATCGCTGGCATTGCTATACAACTTCAGCAAATCTTTATTTTTAGCATACTCGCTTAAATGTTTTTGATAAGATTCGCGGGTGTAATTTTCGCCAACCACATCCATTACGGTTTTAATATTGGCAAACTGATAGTTTTTATTAATATGATGAAAATATTGTGCAAAAATAGCCTGATGGTATAAGCGATCAGATTCGCCACAAGTATTTGAATAAGCCGACGTATCTGCTTTTATAAAATTAGAACTTAAACGATCAACATAAATACCATTATCCAAATTAAAACTACTATACACTGATAAATTTTTAACCGCATGAATCACTTTAATTCCCTTCATGGTATCTAAAGGTAATTTATCAAAATACGCAAAAGGGTTTACAAATTGCTGAGTTGAATCTGTTTTAGAAATGTTTTTTATATAATCGGGGATTTTAGCAAGCCCTGCCTCATTACATACTACCAACATAAATTTATAATTTCCCATGCGTGGATTACGTTTCCAGCGGTTATTATAATTATGTTGATTATGAAAAAAATCATTTACACCCCACAATGCCTCTAAAAAAACTTGAGCATCAATGGATATTTTATTACCCTTTGCTTTTTCAATAGCACTATTATACCACTCAGGAATTGCTTTTACAGTATTTACATAACGATTTAATAACGTATCGCTTAAGCGTGTTATTTCTGGATTAGAGCCATAATATATTTTTTCATCTCGTGGATTACCAACAATATTAAAACTATCGGTAATTAATATTTCGCCTGATTCTAGTTCTCGTTTTTTAAATTCAATACCCGTATCTGCCCAACTGCCATAAAAATTTTCGACCGCCAAAGTAGTATCATTATTAAATTTATACGAATCGTTTTGATAATACAGTTTATAATAAAAAGACTGTGTAGTTCCTGTATTATTATTTAATTGAAACGAGAAAACAAATTTACCATTAGGTAATTGTTTAATAGATGGTATTTGTACGCCATACAACACAGCGTTACTCAAATCTGTTTGAAAACGATAGGTGTTTCCGTCTTGATGTTGTGTGTAGTTAGTAAACGGATCAAAATTATCTACACTAAAGTTGTTGGGATTTTTACAAGCTGTGTTTAATAAAGCAATTAAAACTATTAAAAAAACAAAAGGGCGTTTTAAGAATGGCATAAATCTAATTTAAAACCGTTAAGGTACGCAATTTATCAAAAATAAGCCACACCAAATTTACTTGGCATGGCTTATACTAAATACAACTATCATTTAGTTTAATTATTTTTTAACTTTTACTCTCACGCCCTGGCTATGGCTTGTAAATTCAGGTGCGTACATACATTGTATAGTTGTAATACCATTACTAAAATCGCCATAATGATTTACCACTAAAGGATATTCAAACACGTGCGTACCTTTATTCAAATACGAAAAGAAGAAATTAGTGGCTGCATCTCGAGTACTTTCATAATAACCCAATCCATCTTGGTATTTATATGTACTAATAACATTGGTAGGTTCAAAGCCAGAAGCACGCATATCTTTCATGTGAACGTAACTCATATCTCTATCTACTCTTAATTCAATACGCACTTTTATCTTATCGCCCAATTTAAGTTTGGTGTTTTCAGTAATTGGTTCTATCACAACGCCCGAAGCCGTATTTTTTTTTAAGA
Source organism: Bacteroidota bacterium (assembly GCA_963169355.1). GTDB lineage: Bacteria > Bacteroidota > Bacteroidia > B-17B0 > Aurantibacillaceae > UBA4416. The sequence goes on from CAUJCR010000059.1 coordinate 9,281, forward strand.
ATAATTGTTTCTTAATTTTTAATGGCGTTTCGTATGGTGTAATTTTATCTAGTTGTTCAAAATATTGCCAATATACGGCGCCATAGCTTACCCCTTCATCACGCTTCTCTACTTTAATTTTACCCATTGTTTCGGGTTTTATTTCGGTATCATTCCATGTTTTCTTAAAATAACCCGTGCCAGGCTCTGCCTGAATAGATTTATCGGTTAATGGATTGAGTTTAATATTTCCAACCGTAATTTCTACTTGAGGCTCGGTGCTTAACCAATCTGTTCCTTTTAATAACATAGCATATACGGCATCGGTGGTAGCCCTTGTTGTTCCCCAGTGTTGCGTTTGCTTACTTTTTACTAACCATGTTTTTAAATCATCTACCGCTTTCACATCATTATTTATCTCATCAAATGCCTCTATCATCAAAGCTTGCATCTCAATAGGCGCTTCATACCAATAGTAACCATAATTTTCTTTCCAATACATACCCATCTCTTCATTATTGATACTATTTTCTTTTAAAGATTTTAAAATGTCTTTAGGTGTTTTTAAATCTTTGTAACGATGTAAACTCAAGGCTATCATCCCTTGCATATACCTACTATTTTGTAACCAATAGGTTTGAGCTTGTTTTTTATAGTAATCAAAATGCTCGGTATGTCGTTTTGATAATTTAATATCTTGAAAATTACTTCGCATATATAAATACTGAATAGCCATGTAACTTAAATGATTCTCTGATTGATACTTTGGATTATGTTTTTTCATCCATTCGTATTCCTCTCTCATTCTATTATCACAATACTCAACCGCATTAGTTACCATGTTCCACACTTCATTATCTTGCCTTGCTTTAATAACACCTAATTTATCAAGGTGAGAAAAACCAGTTACGATATGTTGGGTAATATACCAATCATCGGGTCCGCCATCAAACCACACAAAGCCTCCATTAGATGATTGTTTTTTTAGTAACTTTTTAAAAGCTCTTGTTTGCTCATAACTCATTTTATTCAAATCGAATAATAAGCCAACTCGTTTTTTGTTTTCGCTTTCATTTTTAGCTTGTAACACCCAAGGTGTTTCTTCTAATAAAAGCGACTTTAATTCTTGATTTTTTTCTAAATTAGATAAAAACGCCGCAGGGCTTTCATTTTTCCACGCATCAAATACTGCTTTAATTTTTGGTTTTGAGTTTACTACATAAGTGGCTAAACTATTGGCATAATACCTAGCAAAGGTTTGTTCGGCACACTCATAAGGATATTCCATTAAATAAGGCAATGCCTGAACTGCATACCAAGCAGGGTTAGCTGTAAACTCTAAAGTATAAGCATGATTTTTTAAAGTTGTAGAATGATTATTTTGTGTTATGAATTTTTCGAACGAAAATTCTTTAGTTTGATGACTGCGTATTGGCAAAGGCATACTTTCTGTTACCAACATTCTATTAGTTAGTACTGGTATTACCATTTCTTCGCCATCACTATAATTTCCAGCTTTAGCCACTATTTTATATTTAATAGCTGAATAATTAATAGGAATATGAAGTGTCCAATCAACTGCTGTACTTAACCCTTTTTTAACATCGAACGATTGAGTAGTGTTACCAACAACTGCTTGAAGCTCGCTAGTAATGTCTTTTTCGGTTAAAGCATCGTATAATTTGAGTTCAACATTTCCTTTTAAATCTTTATCGGATAAATTAGAAATTTTAGAAATAAACATAATTTGATCTCCTTCTCTAAAAAAGCGCGGTGCATTAGGCTGTACCATTAATTCTTTTTGAGTAATCACTTCTTTTTCAAATTGCCCAAATTTTAAATCTTTGGTGTGTGCTAATCCCATTAGTTTCCATTTGGTTAAACTTTCAGGCACTGTGAATTTTATCACGATTTCGCCTTTTTCATTAGTTTGTAATTGTGGGAAGAAAAACGCAGTTTCGTTAAAGTTACTTCTCACTTTTACTTCTTGGTTTGATGTTCTCTCTTTTAACTCACCTGCTTTTTTATCATAATCAATATCACCATCTTTATTTTTAGCAACCAAATCCGTTGACACCTCTGCTCCTGCATAATCCTCGGAGGTTATAGACATTGAGGCTTCTTTTTTGGTAGCTATACTTTTTTCAACTGGAGGTACTGATGGTGCTTGTGCAGAAGTTTTTGCATCATATTCCTCATCATAATCTCCTCGTGCACCTCTAACAGCATAATATCTACTATAGTTATAAAACTGAAGTCCAAAATAATTTAAAGCATCATATTTTCTATAAGGAACATGTTTATAATTAGATGGTATATAACTTAACTGACTAGAGATAGAAGAACTCTCTGTTTGAGATGTCCAATTTAATTGAGAATAATAATAATGTAATGGATTAAAGCCCCAATAATTAGCCCCAAAAGCATCTAAGGAAGCGTCATACATAGTAGCAACTAACTCTGTTGCTGTTTTTTCGCCTTTTTTATCTTTAAAAGTTACCTTCCATTCTTCCGCTTGTCCTGGTAATAATTTATTTCTAAATGTTTCAAATTGAATATCCAGTTCCTTATTTGTATAAGGAACATTGATAATTGTACTGTGTGTGTAAAATCGATTATTTTTTATAAAAGTAGCGTGCAACGACACATTTCCACGATGTTCCTCTATAATATCAATAAATTGATAATTCATAGAAGCTTGTTTAAAAACCGATTGCGTAATCTGATTCTTCTCCTCTAATTCAAACAAGTATTTAGTATTCTCATAAGCCGAAGCCTGAATAAATGAGAATTTATGACCTGGTTCAATTGGTGTATTTTTAGAGTAGAACCAATCTGCTTTTTGTTCAGGTAGAGAAAGATTATTTTTATCAAAAACAGTTACATATTGAAAAGCCTTTACATTTTCTCCAAATTTATCTTTACACTCCGCTTCAATAATATACACGCCCGGTTTCAGGGATTTTAGTTCATTCGACACATCATAATCACTTTTAGTATTGGTATCAAAAGATTTTTCAATCACCTTAGTTTCTTTTTCCCATTTATACTTATTTAATTCATCAGCATATAAATCAGTTGGGAAAATTGTGTAATAATCCTCTTTTGTTAAAGTATGCCTATCAGGTTGTTGCCATAGTCTGTTTCTAAAAATTCTTTGAGGTTGTTTTAGTTTATGAACTGTAAAAGTACCCTTTACTCCCTCTGCTACACCATTAAGATTTTTAGTTACAATTTGAATGGCTTGTTTTTCATTTATTTCAAATACCTCATCACAAGCAACCTGAATTTGCAATGCCTGGTAACCAACCGTTACATAAGTGTCGGTACTATGCGTTTCTCCATTAATATCGGTTACATCGGCTGTAATTTTATAATTAAAAGTTGCATAACTTTTTTTAGAAACAGATTCATCTGGTAAGGCTTTAAATTTAATAATGTATGCGCCAGTATCATTGGTTGTTATTTCGCCATTCGTTATTTCGGTTTCGGCAACTTTATAATATGGGCGATACCACCAATACCAATAAGGAAAATTAACCATACGAGTTACACGATACGATACTTTAGCACCATCTATTAAATTACCTGCGTAACCCTTCGCTATACCACTTACAGTAATTTCATCATTTAATTTAAAACTTCCTTTTGTAGGTAAAAACTCTGTTTCAAATTTTGGGCGCTTATATTCTTCTACAGAAACATAAGCCTCACCATACCCTGTACTAATGTGCATTTGTCCGTTTAATCCATTTTGGGGTGCCGTAAAAGAACCACTTACTGAACCAAATTCATTAGTCATTAAATTTTGAGTGGCAATTAATTGATAGTTGACGTCATAAAAAGAAACAGAAACAGGAAAATTGGCTTTAATCTTTGTTTTCTCACCATTGACAGATTCTAAGAAGATGGATTTATAGTAAATTGTTTGACCAGGTCGATAAATAGCCCTATCGGTAAACACATAAGATGAAGTCACATAACGTTCGGGTTGTTCGTAAGGGCGGTAAGTGTAAAAATTATTATCATTAAAAAAATGATCATTACCATTTGAATACTCAATAAAGAAGTTTTTATCTTCAGTTTTATTATAATTAATATTCAAATAACCTTTCTCATCTGTTTTAAGTAATGCCCCCTTTTTGATAACATAATCTCTCAGTTTATAATCATAATGTTCGTACCATATTTGCGCAGTAACATTGGGTAATATATCACCCGACTGGCGATGTAAAGTATATATATCATAAGAACCATTGTTGTTTTGTCTTCTTTCTATAGAGGCAATATTAGATACTACAAATGTATTATAGGTTGTAATGTTATTTGAATATTTAAAATCTTCATTAAGAGATGTTAATACAATATAATAACCAACATCTAACGATGGAAAGGCAAACTCTGTTCGGTGAATTTGCATATCGCCATCATCATTAAAACTCTGACTAAATGATTTTACCTCAGGTAGTTTCTTATAAGCATTATATAATTCTTCACCATATTTATTTCTGTTCAATTGTCGTAGTTCAATAGCCGTTGTTTTTACAATTTTAAAATACAATTTATCAATATTCTTCGATTCTAATAAAGCTCTAAATGGTTTACCAGGTTCATTAACTTCTTCTAAGTTTAATTTTACACTTTTAGCTTTAAGTCCCTCTAGCAAATTTTTACATTGTATGGCGCCATAAGCATTTGGGAATTTAGCATAAGTTGCTTCACATATTTCTTTAGCCTTTTTATTATGCCATTTATAATTATCATTTTCTAGGGGTTTATATTTATTAGCTTTTTGAACATACCAATTAGCAATTAAGAAAGTAAATTCTGTGGAACGTTCGTGATTTTCAAATTTCTTTTCTAGGTGCTTTAATGTCATTAAGAACAAAGTGTCTTTATCAGCATTTTGTGAATGACGATTTACAAAATTTAATCGCTCAATTTCAACATCTACCAAGGCATCAGGATTCGTATCATCTTTATGAAAACGTGTTAAATCTTGCAACAGTTTTATAGCATAGTACCTTGTTTCTAATGAGTCGGATGGAGTTGGAATATCTAACTCAACAAAATGAGAATAAGGTTTGAAATAGTACTCTGAATTAATTACAAACCTATCTGCTGGCCTTGTAATATCTGCTTCATTAGAGTGCATAAAAAAAGATAATGCTCTATGAGCTAAAAAATCATACAATGTTGGTCGCCATGCTCTACAATCGGTTGTTCCTTTATTTAAAACATCGTCATAAATATCAATCTTCGTGCGTTTTAAACTATCCACGTTTTGCAGTGAAGCTTTAAAATTAATAATAATGGCATTTGTAATCGTTTTTAAATCCCATGTCTCAAAATCATCATTCTTAAAACCAACCGTAGTTGTTCTATTATAAAATTTCCAGCGGTTATTTTGAAAATATTGCCAATAAGCATCTGCTAAAACACTTTGTAAAACTGGCTTAATAGGAAATTTAGCTGCATTAATCTCGTTTTGAAGATTAAGAATTGATTTCTCTAACGAAAACTCCTCCTTATAGCTTTCGAACTTCATACGATGAAGAATTGATTTTACAAATTGAGCAGCGTTATCTTCTGTTTTAGCTTTTCCATAAATCTCATTTACTACGCGCATTGCCGATTCGGTTAAACCTTTTCTTTCGCAACTATCTACTCGTTTCCATAATTTCTCGTAAGTGTCGCCCTTTGAAAATGAAAGCACTGGCGCTTGTTGCTTAGTAAGTGTGTTGGTTAAGAAACTTAATGCTAGTAAGGCTGTGCCTATAAACATTAAAAAAATGGTAAATGACTTTTTAAACTGCATAATCTTGATTTTTAATATTGAGATACTTTGAAGTATCTAATTCCATAAAACAAATTAAAAAAATATTACAAATAGCCTTTTAACCAATAAATAAGGTACCCAGCCATTTCATGTATTATTAGATTAAAGGTAAAAATAGCATCGCTATTAGGTATAAAACAATAATCTATATCAAACTTTCTAATTCCTGTAAACTTATTAGTAACAAAAGGCGTTAAATTTTTATACCCAGCTTTCTGAAACACCGCCAATGAGCGGCGCATGTGAAAAGAAGAGGTTACTAATAATATAGAACCTTTAAATTGTAAACTATCTAAAATATGTTTGCTAAACTGAGCGTTTTCATAGGTGTTTTTACTATTACTTTCAATAATAATATTGCTATCGGGTATGCCAATGTTTTTTAAATACTTTTCAATATAAATTGCTTCTCGATGTTCAGGATGACTGATGCTACCACTTCCTCCAGTTATAAAAAGTTTTTTTACTCTTCCTTTATGATACATCTCTAAAGTTTGAAATAGTCTATCACCCGAAAAATTAAAATCAGCTTTCTCTAATCGCTCATCAATACGGCTAAATCCACCTAACACAATTGCCATATCGTATTGCGTTGTTTTAGCATAAATTTCAGCATCTTCAAACTCCCAAGCCCTAATAATTTCATCAACTAAAAATGAATTTGAAATCACATACATAAACACGCAGAGTGTTAGAACATATTTTCTATAAGTAGTATGCCATAGTTTTTTTAATAGGATTAATACACCTACAAAAATCCATGTGTAGGGTGCTAATAAAAAAGCAAGTATTTTAGAAAAAAAGAAAAACATTCTGAACTTTATTCAAACTACTCAATAATTACCTTCTCCATAAATATTGTATTGTCTTTTACTATCTTCAAAAAATAAACACCCTTACTTAAATTACTTGTATTAAATGTAATTGTGTTAGAACCTTTTGTACATAATTGTTTGTTCTTCTCAATCAATGTTTGCCCCAGTGCATTAAGCAGTTGTGCGTCTATCTGGGCTTCATCTTCAATTTCAAAATTAACATAAAGTGCCTCATTTGCAGGATTTGGATAAATCAATAAGTTAAGATGTTCTTTATTAACCTCTGAAACTCCCGTAACCACACTTTGAATATTAATATCATCTAAATAAAAATTATTAGAAGTACCGTAATCAGAAATATATCTAAACCTAACTAATACATTTGGCGAATTAGTAAATGCAGACACATTTATGGTTTCTTGCACAAATTGAGAAGGAGATGGAATAAAATTTCCATTTTCGAGTCCACTAACGCCTGCTGCAAAATATTTTAAATTCTTCACAATGCGTGGCACCCAGGTTACACCACAGTTAGTTGATATAAACACGCTTATTTGAGCATCTGAGTTATGCGTTATTGTGTCACGGTCTGCTCCTGCCCACTTAAATGTAAATACAGGATTTGGCATTTGAGTAAAATCAAAACTAGGAGAATATAACTCTACCGTTGATGAAGACGCTGCATTTTCACTCACATAAGCGCTGTGATTTCCACTTGCCCAAGCCAAGCTAGTTTGTTCCCAATTAGCGTCATTAGCCGATACATTTCTTGTAAGCCAAGTAGAATTTGGCAAAGGTGAACTTTCAAAACCTTCTACTAAATTTACAGAGGTAGTTGGTGGTAAAACTGTAATATATTTTATTTTTACTTCGGGATTGGAACTACCATTGGCATTAGAAGCTATTAATTGCACAGAATAAGTACCTGGTGTGTTATATGTAACTATTGGATTCTGAGCAGTTGATACATTAGGTGTTCCGCCTTCAAAGGTCCAATTCCAAGCTGTAGGTGTAGATACGTTACTTTGGTCGGTATAAGTTATTTGCTCACCCACACATATCATTTGTTTATTAGATTTAAATAAAGCGGTAGGCGGACAAGTTGCCACCGGATTAATTCCAGTAGCTATTAAATTAGAGGTTGAACCTAAATTATCTCTTCCTACTGTTGACGAATTGATAGCATTATTCATTCGAGTACATTGCCCATTAGTAAACATAACCGAACAATAAGCATAATCCATATAGTTTTGATAATTCTCAGAAACACCAGGCGTACAAATTTGAGAATTTGCCAAAGTTGAACAAGATGTGTATCCTTTTGTTATTGGCGTATCATTAACCTGATCATTACCACAAGCTACACCAGGGTTATTAGAATTTCCCCACACGTGTTGCAAATTAAGCCAATGCCCTACTTCATGTGTTAAGGCTCTTGATTGGTTGACGTTTGAAGTACCTATACTTCCCACATAATTTGATAAAATTAGAATTGCATCCATCGGCGAGCCATTAAATAAACTTCCAGGATAATAAGCGTATCCAGCTGCGCCAGATGCAATTGTTTTTACAACATAAACATTCAAATACATCGTAGGGTCCCAAGTGTAAATATAATCTTGATAATCACCCTCCCAATTATATGTTTTAGGATCAAAATGACGGACTATTCCGCTAGTACAATTACCATTAGGGTCTTTTCTAGCTAAAGCAAAATTAATATGTGCATTTCCAATGGCAGGTATCATTGGCGCAATAACTACTGATGTATCTGCATTTTGTTTATTAAAATCTCTATTTAAAATAGCTATTGCATCTGCTACTTGTGCATCACTAATATTTTCTGAACCATAGGCATGTAAAATATGAAACACCACTGGAATTGTATAATTAGTAGTTGCAATTAATTTATTAGCACTATGTTGAGTTTCTTGCAAAGCATTCAATTGAGCTTGAATTTCATCAAATTGAGTTTTTAACTCAGGATGTTTTTTGAAATTTGCATCCATCATCTCTATTGAACCACACCAATGTTTATTTACTGGTTGATTTATTTGGGCAGATAAATTAATTGCCCATATTAAACTCAGTAATAATATATTCATCTGTTTTTTCATATTTCTACTTTTAAATAAGACTACAAAATACATAAAAAGCTTTAGTATTTTATTCTCATTCATGAGTAATAATTGAATTTCTATAATACATCGGCACTAAAAAACCATAGAAATAACCTAAATAATTAAGTTTTGATATCCTAAACTGAGATGTTTATGTTCAATTAATTTGTTAAAAATGTCACCTATTACAGTAATTTACCATTTCAATATAAAAATAATCAAACTGATTATCAGTATTTTACATTTTATTTAGTACTATGTAGTACATAGTACTAAATATTATATATATCTTTGTCAAACAAAATATTAAATAAAGCATAGTACTATAAAAATAAAATTAATAAACTCATGAAAACAACAACCTTAAAATCCATCATTATTATTACCGCATCGGTATTATTCAATTTACCCTTATTTGCGGGAACTCCTTTGTCAACAACTAAAAAAACAACGGAAGAAACAGCTATTCAAATTAAAGATCAACTTCATTTAAAAAATTCTGATATCGAACAATTAAATGGGAAAACAATCAATGTTGTATTTGCATTAAACGAATCAAAAAATATTGATTTAGTGATTGTAAACACTTTAAACAAAGACATACAAAAACAAATTGAAGAACAGTTGATAAATTTAAACCTACAAGAGTTAGCTGCCAATCAAGTATATCAAATAAATTTAAACTTTAAATTAATAAAATAATGATAAATACAGAGAACACAAAAGCACAAATGCGGAAGGGTGTTCTGGAACTCTGCATACTTTCTATACTTTCTCAAGGCGATGCTTATCCCACCGAAATTATTGAGAAACTAAAAGAAACCAAGTTAGTAGTAGTAGAAGGAACACTTTATCCACTTTTAACCAGATTAAAAAACACTGGTTTACTTAATTATCGTTGGGAAGAAAGCGCCTCAGGTCCTCCACGTAAATATTATATGCTTACCGAAATTGGCACTTCCTATTTAAAAGAATTGCATCTATCGTGGTACGAACTAGTAGATGCCGTAAACAAAACCATCAAAAAATAATTAAAAACAAAAATATTTTTTACAATGAATAAGACAGTAACTATAAATATAAGCGGTATTATTTTTCATATTGAAGAAGATGCTTACGAAGCTTTGAGTAAATATTTATCAACAATTAAAAGCTATTTTAGCAATACCGATGGCGGTAATGAAATTATGAGTGACATTGAAGCACGTATTGCCGAAATGTTACAAAACAAAACCAATACTGTAAAACAAGTCGTATTAATGAGCGATGTTGAGGAAGTAATGAACAGTATGGGAAAACCCGAAGAGTTTGCAAATGACAATGAAAGCAGTCATGAAAAACAATTTGAAACAACCACCAATCAAAATAACTCTGGTATTAAACGTTTGTTTAGAGATGGCGACAGTAAAGTATTAGGAGGCGTGTGTTCCGGTATTGGGCATTATTTTGGATTTGACCCTGTGTGGTTACGTATCGCATTATTATTACTTTTCTTTTTTGCAGGTACTGGCTTTTTAATTTACCTCATCTTATGGATTGCCGTTCCAGAAGCTAAAACAACTGCCGAAAAATTAGCCATGAAAGGCGAAAAAGCCGACATAAATAACATATCAAAAACGGTAAAAGAAGAGGCTGAACAATTAAAAAAAAGAATGGAAAAATACGGTCAAGATTTTAAAAACATGGCATCCAACCATTCCCAAGCCCCTAGAAATGCAGTAGAGAAAACTGTTGATTTTATAACCGACATATTTACCTATTTAGGAAAAGCAATTTTAAAAATTATTGCGACGCTGATGGTTATTTTCGGTATTTTATTTTTCTTAGGTTTGTCGGGCTCTATCTTTGGTTTTACCTTTATTGAAAATGCCAGCGGTAGTGAGTGGATTGATTTATTTTTATTAAACCGAACCGATTTCTACTTAGGCATTTTAGGTATTATCTTATTTGTAGGTATTCCTATTATCATGTTAATTTACACAGGAGTTAGATTACTTTTTAAGCTCCCATATAACAATCGCTGGATAAATTTAACGGCAGGTATTTTTTGGATTATAGGTTTAACTATTTTATTCTTCTTAGGTATTAAAACCAGTACCGATTTTAATATCACCGCTAAAAACCGAGAAAGTATTGAGGTAATTCCACACGACACTTTAATTCTTACCATGCACCAAACACCTATCAATAATGCTGAAATGATTGAAAGTGATGAAGATCAAGTAGATGATAAAAGTTTTAAATTTAATTATCGAAGCGATAACGATTACACCATTGGTATTGATGAAAACCATCAAACTTATTTAATTGGTCATGCACAATTAAATATCATTAAATCACAAAGTAATCAAATTGAACTTGTAGTTATAAAAGAAGCTAAAGGAAAAGATAAATTAGCTGCTAATGAACGCGCTAAAAACATCAGCTACACCGTTAGCCAAACTGACAACACTATTCAATTTGACAACTTATTTAAAGTAAATAATGCCGATAAATTTAGATTTCAGGATTTAAAAGTAATCTTAAAATTACCTGTAGGCAAAGTGGTTTACTTAGATAATTCTCTAAAAAATCTTATCTATGACATTGAGAATTTAACGAATACTTATGATGGTGATATGGTAAATCGCCGTTGGAAGATGACCGAATATGGTTTAGCATGTGTAGATTGTGAGGGACTTGTATCAGTAAAAGATCATAACAAACAAAACGAAGATAAAGATAGCGAAGATGAAGATTCTAAGGAGATGGTGAATATTAATGTAAACGGTGTAAATGTAAAAGCAAATGATGCCAAAGTGAAAATTGATAGCACAGGTGTACATATACAAACCAATAAAAAATAACAACTATAAAGGTTTAGTATGTTAAAACTTAACATACACACATCTTATTAACACAACAAGCACCAATAAAATATTGTTAAATTTATTAATATGTCCATACTTAATTCATACTTTCGTTCATCTTAAATTAAATAAAACATGAGCATTTATTTTAAAGCGCTCTTAAATTAAAAACATAGCTATGAAAAAAACATTTACAATTATTTTAACCTTGGCAACATCATTGCTAGCAATGGCCCAAACTACCATTACCAATAATGGTTTTGAAAACTGGGAAAATGCTGGTAATTCAAATGCAGAACCTACCTCATGGAACTCTAATAAAACTGCTGGTGGCTTACCTGGCTCTGGTCCACAAACATGTTTCAAAGAAACGTCAAACGTGTTTGCAGGCACAGCGTGTGTAAGAGTTGAAACCAAATATTATATTATAGCTGTTGTAAATGGAAACGTTACAACAGGTGTAGTAAAAGCTCCCAGTGCAAATAAATCAGAAGGTTATTTAGAAGCATCAGGTTCTGATAAGATGGCGTTTACTGGTCGTCCAGATAGTTTAGTTGGGTACTACAAATATACTCAAGCTACTGGCGGAACAGGAGCAGCTAATGAAAAAGCAAAAGTAAGAGCTATTTTACACACTGGGGATTATTATGACCCAGAAGTTCCAGTTAACAGTAATCATAGCGATTTATCAGCTAATAAAATTGGAGATGCTTTATTTATTTCTCCAGCTGCTAACCAAACAACTTGGAAACGTTTTTCGGTACCTTTTACTTATACCAGTTCTAGCACACCTGCTTATATTATGATTAATATGACTTCTTCAGAAAATCAAACAACAACTGCACCTAATGCGTCAAGTACGGGTAGTAAATTGTGGGTTGATGATCTTGATGTTATTTATAATAATGTTACTAGTTTAAAAGAAGCACAAAAAAGTAGTTTTATGGTATATAACTACGAGCGTACTATTTATGTGGATTTTAGCCAAAGAAACGATAAAGATGCGGTAATAAATTTATATGATTTAACTGGTAAATTAGTTCTTACTCAAAATATAGAAAGTAATAAGAAAAACATAATTCAATTACCACACACTATGAATAGTGGTATTTATATGTATCAGATTAATGGTGCAGCATCTCAAAAAACAGGAAAATTGATTGTTGAATAATAAGTTAATATTTTATTTTAAAACCCCGACCATTTTGTTCGGGGTTTTTATTTTTGTACCATGATTTCTCGAATTGTATTTTTATGGTGTTTGTTTCCATTTCTTTTAATAGCACAAGACGAAAGTGATGGAAAAGGAATATTAAAAGGCTGTGTTACAGATAAAAATAGTAAAGAACCTATTATTGGTGCTACTATTCAACTTGTAACCGACTTATCAAAGGGAACAACTACCGACATTGAGGGAAATTATGTGTTAGTATTAGACACAGGAAAATATAAAATTTTATACAATTACCTTGGCTATAAATCAGAAACCATTGAAGTAACCGTAAAGGATAATCAAATCTCAATAAAAAACATTGCTTTAAACCAAGACTCTAAAACACTAGAAACAGTGGTGGTTTCCTCTGGTAAATTTGAGCAAAAGATAGAGGAGCTGACTGTCTCGATGGAAGTTATAAAACCAGATTTAATTCAAAATAAAAATACCACTAGTATTGAAACAGCCTTAGAACAAGTACCAGGTTTAACCATTATAGACAATGATCCTCAAATTAGAGGCGGAAGTGGTTTTACATTTGGTGTGGGTAGTAGAGTAGCAATTGTGGTTGATGGTGTTCCATTATTGAGTGGCGATGCTGGACGACCAGAATGGAGTTATATTCCCGTTGAAAATATTGAACAAGTAGAAATTATTAAAGGAGCTTCTTCGGTTTTATACGGTTCATCAGCGCTTAATGGCGTTATCAATATTCGTACGGGCTACCCAAGAAGCAAACCCAAAACAAGTATTAATTATTCGGTAGGGCAATACAGTATTCCAAAATCTCCAGCAGGAAATTGGTATAAAATGAATGGTAATAATTCCTTTCCTGGATTTAGCAACCTCAACTTATTTCATTCACGCATTATTAAAAATAATTTAGACTTCGTAATTGGCGCTAATTTTAATATCGATCAAGGTTATATTGGACCTCCTCCTCCTGCGCCATACTTAGAACCTGCATTAAAAAAAGCCTTACTCATTGAAGATTCTATTTATACTTTTTCTAACGATGATATGATTAAACAGCGTGGTAGAATAAATATGAATTTAAGATACAGGTCGAAACGTATTGAAGGCTTAAACTTTGGCGTTAATTCTAATTTCATGCTTAATAAAACTAATATGGTATTTGCTTGGTTAGATGACTCTCTTGGAATATACCGTGGATATCCTGGTGCTATGTTTTTGCAAGACCAAACTTTATTTAACGTGGATCCATTCGTAAAATACACTACGAAAAATGGGTTAAGTCATAGCCTACAAACACGAATTTTCCATTCAGATAATGTAATTACAAATAATCAGTCAAATAAAGGCACTATGTATTATGGAGAATACCAAATGCAACGGAAATTTAAAAGTATTGACCTGAATTTTACAGGAGGAATTGTGGGCAATATCTCCTACTCCACTTCCCGATTATACGTGTCGAGTGGCACACCAAACAATAAAATCGTAAATGCATCGGGATATATTCAATTAGATAAAAAATTCTGGAACGTATTAAATCTCTCTGGTGGTGTACGATACGAATACTTTAAAATGAATAACTTAAATAGTGTAGTAGCTCCAATTTATAGAGCTGGTGCAAATTTACAAGTAACCAAAGGTACTTTTGTAAGAGTATCTTATGGGCAAGGTTATCGCTACCCAACTATTACGGAACGATATATTACCACCAAAGCAGGCATGTTTGGTATTTTCCCTAATCCAGATTTAAAACCTGAAACTAGTAATAGTTTTGAAATTGGTATTAAACAAGGTTTTAAGATTGGAAATTGTAAAGGCTTTTTTGATGTAGCTGGTTTTTATCAAAAGTATAAAAATAATATCGAGTACTTATTTGGAGTCTGGGATCCAGATGTATCAATTGTAGGTTTTAAATTTTTAAATACTGGGAACTCACAGGTAAGAGGCGTAGATATGTCTTTAGCTGCAACTACACCCGAAACAAACAAACGATTTGGCATTACCACCTTAATAGGTTACACTTATATTGAACCTATTACCTTAAATCCTGACAGTGTGTATGCTCGAGATAAATCATTAGGTGGTTTTGGTCAAGACTTAACCTATAAAAATAGTAGTATGGATACTACAGATAATATTTTAAAATACCGTTTCAAACACATGTTTAAATTAGATGTAGAGTTTAGAATTTACCGTTTTTCTTTAGGAGTAAGTAATAAATATTACAGCAAAATGCAAAATATAGATAAAGCTTTTGAGGGTATTGAGATTCTTACTGATGGTTTTTATCCATACGTATATCGAATTAAAGCTACTAATTATTGGAAAAGTCACTACTACATTAGTGTGTGGGATGCTCGACTAAGTTATAAGATAAGCGAGAAACAAAAGTTATCAATTATATGTAATAATTTATTTAATGAAATTTATTCACTTCGTCCACTCAAAATCGAATCGCCTCGTACAGCCTCCATACAATACGTACTCACATTTTAATTTATGTAAACATAGGCTCCATTTGCTGTTATTTACTTATTTTTGCTAAATAACAATTATACTTTTGATTGAGAGTTTACATAATTTAAAATTATTTTTCGACAATTACCTTCCAGTAAAAAATCCTGTATTAATACTGGCACTAACACTATTAATCATTTTATTCTCACCATTAATCCTTAAACGCCTTCATATCCCAGGCATTATAGGTCTTATTATAGCAGGCGTTGTAATTGGGCCAAACACATTGCACATCATAGAAGAATCTACCAGCTTTGAGTTATTAAGTAAAACTGGCTTGTTATATATCATGTTTTTAGCAGGGTTGGAAATTGATATGCAAGAATACAGACATAACAGAAGCAAGAGTTTGGTATTTGGTTTATTTACTTTCCTAATCCCATTAATTATTGGTTATATCATTTGCACTAATGTTTTTGGATTTACTCTATGGCCATCGCTTTTATTATCAAGTATGTTCTCTACACATACACTATTAAGTTATCCCATTGTAAGTAATATGGGTATTACAAAAAACAGGGCTGTACAAATTTCATTTGGAGGCACCATCATTACCGATAGTGCCGTACTAATTCTTCTTGGTATCATCACCAATGTAGTAGATGGCGCATTAAATACCTTGTTTTGGGTTAAACTTATTTTATCACTTACCATTTTATTTTTCTCGGTATTATATATTTTACCCAAAGCCAGTCGTTGGTTTTTCAGAAATATAGAAGGGCAAGGGAGTTCACAATATATTTATGTATTAGCAGTTGTTTTTATTTCTGGTTTTTTTGCCGAATTAGCAGGTGTTGAACCTATCATTGGCGCTTTTTTAGCTGGCTTAGCATTAAATAGAGTCATTCCTCACAACTCTATATTAATGAACCGTATAATTTTTATTGGTAATACACTTTTTATTCCGTTCTTTTTAATAAGTGCGGGTATGTTAGTAGATTTTTCGGTGTTTTTAAAAGGAACAGATGCACTCATATTTGCAGGAATACTAAGTGTGGTAGCACTAGCTACCAAGTATTTTGCCGCACAAATTACTGGACTTATTTATAAATATACTAAGTATGAACGCCGTGTTATGTTTGGCTTAACAGCCTCTCATGCGGCTGCTACATTAGCTGTTGTAAAAGTAGGCTATGATATCGGTCTGTTTGATCAACATGTAATTAATGGCACTATCATTTTAATATTAATTACGTGTATGGTAAGTTCATTTGTAACTGAGCGAGCTGCCCGAAAAATTGCCATTGAGGAAAATGATTTGATAAAGAAAAACATTGATCGTATAGAGCGCATCTTAATTCCTGTTAGTAATCCAGAAAACATTGCAGGATTAATAGATTTAGCTTTATTAATTAAAGATGAAAAATCGCATGAGCCTATTTATCCGCTCTCTATTGTAGAGGAAAATGAAGATGCCACCGAGAAGCTTAATGTAGTGAAAAAGGTAATTGATGGTGCTGTGGAACAAATAGCATCAGGTGATAAAAAAGTGCATGTGTTAAAGAAAGTAGATTTAAGTATTGTAGATGGTATTGCTAGAACCAGTAAGGCATACAACATCTCCGATATTTTAATTACCTGGAGAGCCCAACAAGGAGGAAGCAGTTTAATATTTGGTAGCATTGCCGATAACCTACTTATTAAAACAAAACAAGCCATAATTTTCTCAAAAGTGATTCAACCTATTAGTAGCTTTAAACGAGTAATTGTGCTACTTTCACCAAACTGTGAACTCGAAAATGGTATCAATCCAGTATTTAGAAAAATAAACGCTTTAGCTAAACAAATTGGTAGCGATGTGTATGTTTACGGCCAGCAAAAAAGTATTGATGCCTTTACTACACTCACTAATGATAGAAAAAAAGATTTTTACCACTATCAGGTAGTTGAAGATTTTACAGAAACTGAAGTAATGAATGATGTAAAAACAGATGACTTATACATCATCTTAAATAGTAGAAAACAAACCGTATCTTATGATTTTTATATAGACAATATACCAAAAACACTTAATAAAAATAATGAATACACTAGCTTTATCGTGTTCTATCCTGAAGCTTTAAAATCATTAAGTGATTCACAAATTTCTGAAATGACGGTACCAGCTATTCAAGAAAATATTGAAAAAGTAATTCAGTTAAAAGATAAACTGAAAGACATTATAAAAGGCGACAATAAATAAAAAATTACAAGATGAGTTGATACATACACTCGTCTTCAAATTCTTTAGATGATACTCGGTTCCATTGTTTCTTAGTACCAATTAATGTAAATCCGCATTTTTCAAACAAACTCAAGCTATCGGTATTAGTAGCGCTAATGTTGCAAAATAATTGATGCAACATTAAGGTGTTTTTGGTATAATCTTTAATTAATTCAATACTTTCAAAAGCAAAGCCTTGTTTTCTAAATTCTTCAAAAATTAAAACCCCTACTCCAATTCTAGAATGTAGTGGATCAAAATCAAACAAATCAATCGTTCCAATTGGTTGATGATTTTTGCACAAGCAAATCATCAAACGTAATTGTTTATTCGTATAAATATCATGATGAGAACAACTTAAATATTGCTCTAAAATATCTTTACTAAATGGTGTAATGGTGTTACTAGCTTTCCAAATGGTACGATCGTTTTCATACGCATAAAGCAACTCCAAATCAGTTGGTTCTAGTGCTCTTAAATAAATATGTTCGGTTTTAATAAACATTAGTCGTTGTAATATGGCATTCGTTCCGCTGTAATAATATCCTGTAATTGTGTATCTGTGTACATTGGCAAAGCAAACTCATCCGTTGATTCGTTTAAATTTATACCAAAAGCATAATTGATATAATGATTTTGCTTTAAGCGTTCCACTAGCTGAAAAAAGAGTTCGTCTTTTTGATTTTCGATGGCATAAAATTCACTTAAAAATAATTTAATTGGTGTTAAACAAGTTGCTTCATTTGCCTTTACCTGATGGTATTGTTGAATAAAGTGTTTGGCAATCTCTAATTGAAAACTCGTACTAAACACTGGTTGTTTAATAAGCGAAATGAAAATGGCCTCAATTTTTTTTAGCTGTATTGTTTTTAAAAGTACGTTGATAGCAACATCTAACTCTTGTCCCTTAATGGTTAAAGAATTATAGCTGCCATCTATTAATAAACCTATATGTGGTGGAATGCGAGAGGCGTGCAATACAACCAACCAAGTGCCCTTATTCAAACTCTCAGTTGAATAGTTTGAAGTTAAAGATAAAGTATAAGGGCTCGTTAAAATCATTGTTTCAAAGTTACTGAAACAATTTCTGTTTTAAAAATAGAGTTACTAAGACAACTTAGAATAAGTTTGCCACCACCTATCTGGCATTTCATTTTTAGTAGCCATTTCATAATCTTTAAAAGAACAAGGCATGAGGGTGTGACGTTCAAACTTTAAACCCTTGGTGGCAGGATACGGCACTTCCATCCACCAACGGTTACTCTTTTTACTTTTAAAAAAATTAATCTCATGTTTTTCTTCTTGTAATACCACATGAAATTTAATATACTCTGAACTAGAGCGAGAAGGAAAATCTTGTTTACGAGAATAGAAACCTTCCATAAAACACCAAATCATTTGTGCGGCTAATTGTGCTGTTTTATCATGCACATCAAATTGTGGGTTTATTTCATAGATTCCTAACGAAGTGAGTTTATCATTCATACCTGCATAACGCATCATTTGGCAAGCTTCCTCGGCATAAAAACCATTAGGCATCGCTTTAGCATTAGCTGGTGCCTCGCTATGCTTAATTGCCGAAATATCAAAACTAATCATATCAGCATGGCGAATAATAGGTTCCGTTTCCTCAATGGCACTTCTTACCTGCCCTAAGCGATAGGTGTCAAAATATAATCTGTTCATCATGGCTAAACCCTCAGGGTTTACCAAATATGTTTGATATCCAATATTACTATAATTAAATAAATAGTTGGGCTGATGTAAAATAATTTTGCCTAGGTATCCAGTGTTATTTATTTCATCATCAATATTTCCTAAATCAAATGTTGAATCGATAGAGACAATATTGATAGTTTGTTCTAACTTTTCGTAACCCAAAAATTGCGCATAAGTTAAATCCTGACTTCCGCCAATAATAATGGGCATAATATTTTGACGAATTAAATAATTGATAGTTGATTTTAAAGCATAGTAAGTATCTTCTACTTCATGTCCAGGATTTATATTTCCTAAATCTACAGCTCGCAATTTAAAACTTCCTTGAAAAAGTTTATACAGTTCTTCTCTCACCACATCAGGTGCTTTCGCACATCCTTTATTATTAGTTGCTCTCCTGTCTTCACACACGCCAATAATAGCCATATCCACATCTTGCAAATCAGGAAAATTGTCGACATCGGTATAAACACTAACTAATTTACCGATTTGATGTTCCTCAAATAAATCAGCATTTAACTCTATTGGAGAAAAAAAATGTTGTATATCACTCATAAACAGCTCGCATTATAAACTGATTAAATTTATTTATAATGCTTTTATAATTAGGCTGCTTACCACAAACTTATTAACGTGTATGGGTTAGTTACAGCAAGTGAGAATAAAGAAAAATAAAAATGGTTTCTAATAAACTATTTAGAAAAACTAAATTTTATCTACGTTCATTACAGTAGCTTCGCCACTCGTGCACACATTACCTGTTGCTTTATCTTTAATTAAAGTTTCTATCACAGCGCGATGCTTGTCTTTTAAAACTTCTTTTACCGTAAAAAAAGCTTCGTAATCTGTTTCTACATACATTGGTTTTAAGAAGCTTAATGATTGTTTTAAATAAATAGTGCCCTCGCCAGGAAATAACACGCCAAACACTTTACTAAATAAAGCTGCGCCTAACATACCGTGCATAATAGGTCTTTTAAACATGGTTTTAGCTGCAAATTCGGCATCTGTATGCACAGGGTTTTTATCGCCTGTTACTTCAGCAAAACGGTTTACTTCTTCTTGTGTAAATTTAAAATCGTGGCTATAGGTTTGCCCTAGTTCAATCATAATTATTAGTTTTTAGTAATTTTCAGAAAAAAATAGCATAATGTCAAATTTTAAAAATAATTATTTCGATTTAGACGAAATATTTGTTTTTTACGACAATTTAACACAAAAATAATACGAATTTACTTGACTTGTATTACAAAAAATACCGAAATTTGCGCCGAAAATTAGAGCGATTTATTTAATTTATTGATTTTCAATAAAATACTGAATTTTTAATCTTAATAATATATATCATGAAAACCAACAACCCAATGATTGACAACTTAATGGATGCTCAAGCAAATGCAATGAATGCTTGGATGGATTCTGCTAAGAAATTCCAAAGCGCATTTACTAATGGCACTATGGCTTCTGCTTCAAATCCATTTACCAATTTCACAAATCCTTTTACTACTGATAATAATAAACCTGAAGAGTTTTTTAAAAATTGGTATAACCAACAAATAAATGCTTTAAAGCAATTCTCTGATTTTAATCAAAGCATTTATAACTCGATGATTAATTATGGTAAAAATGCAAACGATTACAACGAAAGCTTTACTGCCATGAATAATGCTTGGACTAATATTTATAATAGTTGGACAAATACATTAAATACAACTTACGATAACTTTTCTAAGAACATGACAAACCCTTTTAATAAAGATATGTTCAAGAATATGTTTGAAGGCAACCAAATGTATTTAAAGGTTCAAGAAATTTTTCAACCGATGATGAACGCTATTAAAAACAGCGATTACAGTGTTGAAACTTGGAAAAACATTTACAGTTCTGATAATTACAAAAAAGCAACTGAACAAGTGTTTGGTTCGTTCTTTAATAATGCGTCATTAAAAGAAGTGTTTGATAATGCTACTAAGCAAATGCAAAACTTTTTTGTTAATCAAAATGGATTAGGTAAAGAGTATTATGAGCAAATGAAAAATATGTCGGCTCAATTTCCTGAATTATTCTCTGGTAACTCTGAGCAAATGAAAGAGCTATATGCTAAAATGAATAATGTATTTGCTAAAACATTTGAACCTATTTTAAAATTAGTAAATCCGGGTAAAGAAAAAGAAAACGTAGAAGCAACAATTGCTTTACTTGATAAAATTACAGAATATAGCATCAAACAATCTGAATTACAATCTCAGTTATATAAAACTATGCAGGCTTCGATGGAACAGTTAGCCAACGAAACCAAAGAAAAATACAAAGCAATGCAAGAAGGTAATTTTACTATGCCTACTTCTACTGAATTGTATAACGAATGGGTAAAAACTAATGAGAAGGTATTTGGTGAATTATTTGCAACCGATGAGTTTAGCAAAGCTAAAGCCGATGCACTTAGTTTAGGAATGGATGTAAAAAAACATTTTGAGAAACAATTTGAAAATGTATTTGAACAATACCCACTTGTTTTTAAAAGTCAAATGGAAGAAGTATACAAAACCATTCACGACCTAAAGAAAACTGTAAAAGAATTACAAACAAAATTAGCGATGCAAAATGCCGCATCAGTAGAGTTATTTGAAGACGACAAAACAGCTAAAAGCAAAAAGAAATAATATAATTTGTGGCTCATAGCGCAAGAAAAAAAAGGCTGCCTTTGTGTTTGTAGGCAGTCTTTTTTATTCGCTATAAAATAACATTCGCACTAAAAAAATTACTACATTTACTTATCAATACCTAGTTACTATGGAAAATAAATTAGTAGAAGAGCTTAATACCATTAGCTCAAAAATGCTAAAAAGCTACGAAACATTAAATCAAATTCATGAAGTAGATATTGCTACTACGCCTAAAACAGCAGTGTATAGCGAAGACAAATTAACCTTGTATCGCTACGATAGAGAAACAGAAGCAAGTTATAAAACACCTGTCTTAATTGTGTATGCTTTAGTAAATACTTACAAAATGCTGGATATACAGCCTGATAGAAGTTATATAAAAAACTTACTCAATGCTGGATTAGATGTGTATTTAATTGATTGGGGATTTCCTTCTAAATCAGATCGTTTTTTAAGTATTGATGATTATGTAAATGGGTACATTAACAACTGTGTTGATTTTATTCGAAAGAAACATAGAGTTGAAAAAATAAATATTTTAAGTATCTGCCAAGGTGGAACTCTTAGTGTGATATACAGTTCTTTATATCCTAATAAGATAAAAAATTTAGTAACACATGTTACGCCTATTGATTTTAGTACCAATGATGGTTTATTATTCCGTTGGAGTAAAGACATGGATTTTGATAAGTTAGTAGAAGGTTTTGATGGTATTATTCCTGGTGATTTTTTAAATCAAGGATTTGATATGCTAAAACCAATGATGAAAATTCAAAAGCAACAAACCTTTACTAACTCGTTAGATGATAAAGATAAATTATTAAATTTCTTGAGAATGGAGAAATGGATTAGCGAAAGCCCCGACCAAGCAGGTGAGTGTTTCCGCCAATTTATGAAAGATTTATACCAAGAAAACAAATTAATAAAAGGCGAATTAGAAGTAGGTGGTAAGAAAGTGAATTTAAAAAATTTATCAGCTAACCTATTAAATATTTATGCTACCGAAGATCACTTGGTGCCACCCGCTGCTACCATTCCTTTAAATGATTACGTAGGAAGTAAAGACAAGGAACTATATAGCTTTAAAGGCGGACACATTGGTGTGTTTGTAGGTGGAAAATCTCAAAAAGAACTAGCACCTGCAGTTACAGCTTGGTTAAAGAAAAGAGATTAATCTCTTTTCTTTAATTTTTTTTGAGCCATTAGTTGTTTACCAAACCAGCTCTTCTGAGTAAGGCTTTAGCATCGGCTTCTCTTCCTCTAAATCTTTTATACAATAAAGCTGGATGTTCGCTTCCGCCTTTAGAAAGTACATTTTCATAAAATGCTTGAGCAATCTTTTGGCTAAAAATTCCGTCTTCTTTAAAAGCTTCAAAGGCATCGGCATCTAATACCTCAGCCCATTTATAAGAATAATAACCTGATGAATAACCACCCGGAAAGATATGTGAGAACGAACATGATGTACAAGTTTCTGGTACAGGCGTCATCAACTCAATTTTAGATAACACTTGCGTTTCAAATTCTTTGACACTATTTATACTTTCAGGATTTTGGCTATGCCAAGCCATATCTAATAAGCCAAATCCAATTTGCCTAATAGTTGCTAAACCACTTTGAAAATTTGAAGAATCAACAATTTTTTGAATATACTCCGAAGGTATGGCTTCGCCTGTTTGATAATGTTTTGCAAATAAATCTAAACATTCTTTTTCGTAACACCAGTTCTCCATCAGTTGCGATGGTAACTCCACAAAATCCCAAAACACATTGGTGCCACTTAAACTACCATACTGAGATTTGGCACACATACCATGCAAAGCATGACCAAACTCGTGAAACAAAGTAGTAACTTCATTAAAGGTAAGTAATGATGGTTTACTTTCTGTTGGCTTGGTGAAATTACATACAATAGACACATGTGGTCTTTTATCTATACTATTTACTATGCGTTGGTTATTAAACGAAGTCATCCAAGCACCTTGGCGTTTTGAAGCTCGTGGAAAAAAATCGGCATACAACACCGATACAAAATTCCCGTTTGCATCTAATACTTCGTAAGTTGTTACATCTTTATGATACAAGGGAATATCAAAACGTTGATTAAACGACAAGCCATATAATTTTTTAGCAGTATCAAATACACCTTGTATAACGTTTTCTAATTTAAAGTATGGACGCAATAATTCATCATCAATCGCAAATTTTTCTTTCTTCAATTTTTCGGCGTAAAATGCCGTGTCCCATTTCATGAGTGTATCATTAAACCCTAAAGATTTGCTATAACTTTTAAGTTCTTCCATTTCTTTTTTAGCAAATGGCAAGGCGTTATCCAATATATTATTTAAAAAGGTGTAAACTTTTGTTGGCGATTCGGCCATGCGTTCTTCTAATACAAAATCGGCATGAGATGAATAGCCTAATAACTTAGCCCGTTGATGACGCAATACAGCAATATCTTTTAATACTTTTTGATTATCATATTGATTATTTTTAAAAGATTTAGAACCATAGGCTTTAAATAATTGCTCTCTTAAATTTCTATTTTCGGCGTAGGTCATAAAAGGCCCGTAACTCGGAAAATCTAAAGTAAATACCCAAGCCTTGTCTTTTCCTTTTTCGGTTGCTGTTTGTTTTGCCGCTTCTATAATACCTTCTGGTAAGCCTGCCAAATCTTTTTCATTGGTAATCACTAATTCAAAAGCATTACTTTCTTCCAATACATTTTCGCTATACACAAGGCATAAATGCGCTAAGTCTTTATCTAGCTGTCTTAGTTTATTTTTATCTTCATCTGATAAGCTTGAACCATTTCTTACAAAACTTTTATAGGTATTATTTAATAGCGTTTTTTGTTCAGGAGATAGTTTGCTGATGTCGGTATTTTTAAAAACATACTCTACCTTTTTAAATAAGTCTTGATTTAGCAAAATATCATTACTGTAATCGCTTAACTTAGGAGAAATTTCTTTAGCCAACTCTTGCATTTCTTTGGAGGTTTCGGCCGAGTTTAAATTTGAAAAAGTAAGGTTTACAATTTCTAAAGATGCTCCTGCTCTTTCGAGAGCCTCAATTGTATTTTCAAAAGTAGGTGTTTGTGGGTTATTAATAATTTGAGCAACATCAGCTAATCCTTGCTCAATACCTTGCTCAATGGCGGGTAAGTAATGTTCTAATTTTATTTTATCAAATGGAATCGTTTCTAATGGTGTATTAAAAGGTATCAAAAAAGGATTTGTACTCATAAACAAGGTTATTAAAATGGTTCATACAATGATACAAAAAACAAAACATAAGTTACTCAAATAGTAACACAACATATAAACAGCCAATAAAGCCTACAAACAAGTAATTGAAAGCTAATAGCCGAAAAATAAAGCACAATGCTAAACCTATTTAGTGCGGTTTTAATTTTTTATTTTGTACTGTTGTTTGTATTTTTATCAGATAACAACCTGTCCTCATTTTAAATATGAAAAAATTTTATCTCATCCTACTCACTTCTTTATCTTGTTCATTATTTGCAAATGATTTATTTGTTGCAAATGCTTATGCGCTTAGTTTTAAAAAAGCCTACCAATTATGCCCAAGTATTCCGCATGGCGTTTTAGAATCGGTAGCATTTACCCAAAGTCGTTTTGAACATTTAGGTAATCAAGAGCCTAGTTGTATTGGCTATCCAACAACTTATGGTGTTATGGGATTAATTGAAAACGGAAAAGGTTATTTTAGAAATAACTTACTTTACATTTCTCAACTCTCGGGTTATAGTGTAGATGATATAAAATCTAATCCAGAAAAACACATCTTAGCTTATGCTAAAGCATTTTCTATACTACAACAGCAACAACAAATTTATGGTAACAACTTATCACAGTACCTTCCAATATTTGTTGCTCTCAGCGAATTACCGTTAAACAACGATTTACAAAATGATTTTGCAATGAATGCACATTTGTATCAACTTTACTGGTTTTTAAATAATGGCGAGTTACAAGATTATTATGGCTTTCCTGACTATCAACTGAACTTACCCTCTATTTTTGGAGATAATTATCAGATACTAAGCTCTGCAAATACGGTTATTAGTAGTCAAGGTATAACAAACGGTAATGGCGCTAATTATAAATCATCAGGTGTTAATTCCGTTGCCTCTCCCGATTATCCGCCTGCCATTTGGAATCCAACAACCTGCAATTACAGTTCACGTGCAGGCACAAGTATTACTGCTGTGGCTATTCACTTTGTACAAGGTTCGTATGCTGGATGTATTTCATGGTTTAAAAATTGTAGTGCTTCGGCTTCGGCGCATTATGTAGTTAGAAGCTCCGATGGACAAGTTACTCAAATGGTTTATGAATCAGATAAAGCTTGGCATATTGGCTCCGAAAATCCATACACTTTAGGCACCGAACACGAGGGCTATATCAATAACATTACTTGGTTTACCAATGCCATGTATCAATCGAGCGCCAATTTAACTCGGGATATGTGTACAAGTAACGGCATTAATCCTTTACGTTGTTATTTTGGACCAGGTTGTAGTGGTACCACACAACAATGCCAACTTGGTTCGTGTGTGAAAATTAAAGGACATCAAATGTATCCTAACCAAACTCATAGCGATCCAGGACCATTATGGGATTGGGAGAAGTTTTATAAACTCATTAATAACACACCCGTTATTACAACAGTTACAGCTACCAGTGGTAATTTTTATGATTCGGGAGGAGCTTCGGCTAATTATGGAAACGACGAACGCAAACTTTGGTTATTTCAACCAAGCGGGGTATCAAGTATCAGTATGAATTTTACATCCTTTAATTTAGAAAATAATTACGATTATTTATTTATTTACGATGGCAACTCAACCAGTGCTCCATTAATTGGAAAATACACCAGTACTGTAACACCAGGCAACATCAACTCTACTGGCGCTAGTTTATTATTTGAATTTAGATCGGATTGTGCTACTACTGCCGCTGGATGGGCTGCCACTTATACTACTAATGCCAGTGGAACAGGCACTACAACAGCCGATGTTACTGCTCCTACCACTTCGGTAAGTTCGGTTGGTGCATGGAAAACAAGCAATTTTACAACTACCTTTACCGATGCTGATAACAGTGGTGGTTCGGGATTAGAAAAAAGTTATTATCAAGTTATTGATTTTAATGGTACCGAATGGCGCGCTAATTACACACATGGTTTTTTCTCTGATAACTTTGATAATGCCATACATCCTGAGTGGACTCAAAAAGTAGGTACTTGGACAATCTCTAGCAACGCCCTAGTGCAAACTGATGAAAGTAGCGCTAATGCAACTAATACTAACATCTATGCTGCACTTACTCAAAACTTATCTAATCGTTATTTATATAATTTTAAAGGAAAGATAGAAGGTTCGGGAGTTAATCGTAGAGCAGGTTTACATTTCTTTTGCGATGCGCCAGATAGTGTAAACAGAGGAAATAGTTATTTTGTTTGGTTTAGGTTAGATAACCAAGCAGTACAATTATATAAAACATCTTACTCGGGTGGTGTAAATGTTTTTGGCTCTCCTACTTTTACAGCACCTTGTAATTTAGTAGCTGGGCAATGGTACGACTTTAAAGTCATTTACGATAGAATTACTGGAAAAATGACTGTGTATAAAGATAATGCTATTATTGCAACGTGGACTGACCCTTCGCCACTTGCTAATGGTGGTTATATTTCTTTTAGAAGCGGTAACTGTAAATGGAGTTTAGATGAAATAAAAATTTACCGCTCACGACCTACTTACTCTGTAAACGTGAGTGTGGGCGCAGGTAATGCCAATGATATACGTTATCAAAATCCAAACCCAACTACATTTTCGGCCAAAGTAAAATCAATAGTAAACGATAGTGCCGAAAATATATCTGCTATTTATTATCACGACTTAAATATTGATTGGACACCTCCAACTAATATTACAAGCATCAATGACGGTACTGGTGCCGATATAAATATGGTAATTACTAGCGATTCGTTATCGGCTAACTGGCGCTCATCTAAAGACACTAACTCGGCAGTTGCCCAATATTGGTATTCTATTGGAACTAGCCCTGGTGCTACTAATACCCTTAACTGGACAAGTAACTGGGGCGACACTACAGTAACGGCCAAAAATCTTGTTTTAACCAATGGAACAACCTATTACTTTAATGTAAGAGCAGAAAATGGTGCAGGACTAATGAGTAATATTTTAAGCACCGACGGACAAACTGTTACAATACCAACTAGTGTAAAGGAACTTACAGAAAGCGATCAAATTCAAATATATCCTAATCCATTTAGCAATTCATTTGACATACATCTTGCTCTTGAAAAAGATTGCGAAGTGAATTTATTATTAATTGATGCAATGGGGAAAGAAATTACTAGGTTTACATCAAAAGAAAGCGCTGGCGATTACCACCGTGTTATTGATGCACAACAGTTTAATTTAAGCAATGGTGTATATTGGGTAAAAATCAACTATGAGCACAAAGAACTATGTAAGAAGTTGATTAAACACTAAGAGGTTTTAACAAGATTTTAAAACCCCAAATTATGTATTAGAAATCGTTATGAGCATCGAAAGTTCAATAAAACAGACACTTTTACGATTGAAGCATAGTACTCACTATGTTGAAAGAGAAAAAGTGGCGAAGCGTTCTGTTTTGAAGAAATTTTGAGGCGGAATAGATTATCTAGTACATATTTTGGGTTATGCGCCTTTATTCTTTTGTAACCTTTTGTATCAAGACAAAAAGTTTTATAAAAAGACTTGAACTTTTGTTTTTGTTGCTTCTAGGCAAAAGAAAGTAAAACAATTTATATACAAGGCACGGATACCTCTCACACAATACTACCCTTCATATCCGCGCGAGCGGGTTTTGTTTTTTATGCCGCAGGATTACAAATCCAGCGGAGCGGGGCATTGATTTTTTTGTAACTTTTTATATCAAGACAAAAAGTTTTATAAAAAGACTTGAACTTTTGCTTCAAGGTAAAAGAAAGTAAGGAAATTTTTTACTCTCATAACTTTTCTTTGCTTCCGTTAAACCATTGCAACTACACCATATTTACTTCTCTTTCGAGTTGAACTGAAAATTTTTGTTTAACAGTATCCATAACATAGGTAGAAAGATTATAAATATCATTTCCAGTAGCGTTTCCGTAATTTACCAACACCAAAGCCTGTAGGGTGTGTACACCAGCGTCTTGTTTTCGGTAGCCTTTTAATCCAGCTTGTTCTATTAACCAACCTGCAGCTAATTTATAATTCCCATTATCTAACGGATAGGCTACTAACTGAGGGTAGTGTGTTTTTAACTCATGATACACAGATGCTGTTACCTCTGGATTTTTAAAAAAACTACCCGCATTGCCAATTTCCTTAGGGTTAGGTAATTTACTACTCCTAATATTTATAACCGCTTGCGAAACAGCCTGAATACTCAAAGTGCTCACCTTCATGTTATCTAACTCTTGTTTAATAGCACCGTACTCAATATGAAATGTTGGTTTTTTGGATAAACAAAATGTAACCGATAAAATAATAAACTGATTTTTCAATTGTCGTTTAAATACACTTTCTCTGTATCCAAACTCGCAGTCAGCTTTCGAAAATGTTTTTATCTTGCCAGTATTAATCTCAAGAGCTTCCAACTCGTAAAACGTATCTTTAATTTCAACGCCGTAGGCTCCTATATTTTGCATGGGGCTAGCGCCTACGCATCCAGGTATAAGCGATAAATTCTCAAGCCCAGCGTATTGGCGTTGAATACACCACATTACCAACTCATGCCACACCTCTCCAGCTGCTGCTTTAACAAAGACCTGTTGCTCATCTTCTTTCACCACCTCAATGCCTTTCAAGTTGTTTTTAAGCACCAAGCCATCAAAGTTTTTAGTTAATAAAATATTACTGCCACCTCCTAATATCAATGGCGCATGTTGCTTAAACTCCTGAGTAGTTATGACTTGTTGCATAGTAGCCACTGTATCTACTTCGGTAAAGTAACGAGCTAGGGCATCGATACCAAAGGTATTATAAGGTTTTAAAGATTTATTTTGTTGTATGAGCATAATTTAATTCTAATAACAGATGAGCGTTTTTAATTCGAACTAATACCAAATGTAATCTAGGTTAAAAATAAATAAAGCCTCTATTCGAGGCTTTATTTATTTACATAACTTTTTAAAAAGTAATTGTTTGCAAGTGATTAGCAAAATTCGTTATACACTTTGTCTAGGTGCTCGGCAATCATTTGCGCATTTTTTCCTTCAATATGGTGTCGCTCCATAAAGTGCACTAATTCACCATTTTTAAATAAAGCCAAACATGGTGATGATGGCGGATAAGGCGCAAAATGCGTACGTGCTTGGGCAACCGCCTCGGTATCAAAACCAGCAAAAACAGTTACCAACTTCGATGGTTTTTTACTATTTTCTAAACTCTTAATAACTCCTGGGCGACAAGCACCTGCTGCACAACCACACACTGAGTTTACTACCATTAATACCGTTCCTGGGTGTTTAATAGCGTTTTCAACGCTATCTGATGTTGTTAAATCTTCAAATCCTACAGCAGTTAATTCTGCTTTCATAGGACGTACAAATGACTCTGGATACATATCTAATTAATTTTAAGTGATGCTGAAAAATTTCAGTTACAAATTTACTATCAATAATTTAATTTAACTATAAAAAAAATACTAAAATATCCTTTATTAATGGGTTAATTTATAATAGCTTTCGCTGGCCACTAGGGATTTTTCTTTTTTATTCAGAATTAAAATAGCGACTGGGTGGTCTTCTAAATCGGGTTTTGTAACTTGGCTTGATAATTCAATTTGCAATAAAAAAGGTTCTTCAACCAATTCTCTTAAACCAGCAGGAATATGCGTATCAACTATCACAATTTTATTTTGTTAAGTGGGCTTTTTAAATACCAGCGAATACAACTTACTTTTCTCTAAATGCAACTCTATTCCTTTTGCTTTTTTAGAGTAAATAGAATCTTTTAAAATACCATCTGCGTATATTAAGATGGCGTAATCGCCCGTAGCCTTATCATTAAGCAAAGCCGAAGCAGCAATGTCTATTGAATTAATCTGTGCTAGGACATTATTCTTACAAAACAGTAAAACAGTGAAGCCAAGTAATAATATTCTCATCATATTTAATTAGTTTATGATAAATACTTATATAAAGATAGAAAAATTTAATGATTAAACCCAGAGATGAGTTTTATCAGAATTTAAGCCTTGCCTGAACTTTAAGTTCAGTTTTATGATTAGAATTTATCTCGTTTAAACTTCCAGCCGATTGCACATTAACATTATCGTAAATAGTACTTGCCAATCGTACCCAAATTTCAAAATTTCGGGTAATATCCCAATTTACCATCAAGTAAGCTCTTTGTCCTTTATAATACAAAGCTGGTACCGAGTAGCCATACAATACATCATTTTCATAAATATACACCCTGCTATCATAACTCTTGGTATCAAACACAGCATAGCGTAAGGTAAAGGTAAAAGGGAATCCGAATTTTTTATAAATAATATCTTGAGAAAAAGCCGCCCCGTCCTCATCTGCTTTATTAATTTGGCTCACCTTTGTATATTCTATTCTCGATTTAAGTTTTACCTCGGGCGATAATTGCACCGATAAATTATAACGGTAATTGTATTGTACACGAGGGGCAACATAATCATAAGCATTATTGTAAGTATTGTTATCTGGCACCATACGATGTCTAAAACGAACATACATATCGAATTTACGATTAGGCGTGTAGTTTAACTGGCTATAAATATCGCGCCCTGTAGATGGCGAACTTTTTCCGTATTGTATCCAACTAAATTTGTATTGATCGAGGTAAAGCGAGAGGGTTAAATGCTTAAACAGCTTGGCTTCTGTTCCTAAATAAATGCTTTGTTCGTTTTGTGGTAAAGTGTTCTCTGAGATAGCATTACCATACAAGTTTTGGAAGTTTTTATCAAAGTGTCTAAAATGTGCAATAAAAGTTAGTCGTGGGTCGAGTGCTACAATTAAGCCTTGACAAAACGCTTTTCCACCATTGGCACTCATCGAATATTCGCCAAATAAATTGGCATTTTTAAATACATAATTATAATCTATACCTCCTACAAAATTATGTTTCCCTTGAAAATCATTTGTATTATACAAAGTAGGCGTTTTGTTCAATGCAGCACTTAAATTCATATTTTGAACCGTAGCCGCCACATGTAAACTTTTATATTTATACGCTACATTACCTCCAATCATAGTTTGAGTAATGGATTCCTTATTTTGCATTAACGCATTAGTGTTATGATAACCTCCTAACTCTAAACTACTCACGCTTACCACGTCTAGTTCTCCATTAGAAAGAGTATCAGCAGCCAAAGCGTTAGCATCTATTTTTTTATATGAAACTAAGCCTGTTAATTCAAACCGTTTGATACGCACAGTACCAGCAGCACCTCTAAAAAAACGGTTTTCATCAAATGAGCGATAAGGTTTTATGCCAATACCTGAACGCTTCACATTCATAGGCGAAGCCGATTTACCAAAAGCAAAACCTTGCCATAAAGTTAAGCCTTGACCAAACATAGCTTGGTAATCGCCCACCACTAATGTTTTAATGGCTTTAATATTTCTAATAGCGATATGCCCTGTATAAAAATCGAAACCTTGTTTTTGCGAACCTTTAAAAAACTCTTCACCTGCATCTTTTTCGCCTGCCAAAGCAAATGATACATTGTTATTGTACTTAAAAGTATAGCGTGCAAAATAACGATTAGGATCGCCTAAATAATACGAATTGGGTTTTAGTTTTTTGATACTATCCGATACATTGTATCCAATCTGAGGCTCTAATATCCGTTGAAATCGGGTAACAAATTCATGCTTCCCATCTTTAAACATTTCGTGCATACCAAAATGAGCAGAATTTAAGTTATCATTTACTGTAACAAAAGGTAAAACTTTACGAATGGTTGTTAAATCATAACCATTAATGCTTTGTAGCTCATAAATGCTTATTAATTTCCCGTTTTTTTCAATGTGTTGTAATAAATTATTAATCTGTATATCGGTTAATAATTGTAGTTCCTCTAGCTCCTCTCTATTAGTTCTATTCAAATTGATAGGATTAGCTTTATGAAAAATCCAAACATCGGTGATGCTTGATAAATCGCCCGACTCAGACTGTAATTGCTCCGAAAGATTTTCTACATTTTGATTAATAAATTCATCAACCTGTTCATCATTTCTAATTTGAGAAGAATCTACCTGCGCTTGTAGGTAAGATGTATTTACACTTACAAACAGGTAAACAATTATGTAATAAATGGGTTTGATAATAATTATTCTACTGTTGTTTTTTGACTCGACTTATCTTTTCCAAAGGCATACACCAAACCAATTTGAGGCGAAAAGCCAAGTACACCATGATAAGCTGAACTCAAATCGATTTTTAATCCGTTATAATTCACTCCTACCCCAAACGAAGCCTGTGTTGGATAAGAGGAACCGCCTACTCTTAAATAAACCAATTTATGCGGGCAATATTCGATACCTGCTTTTAAATTTACTTTTTGAGCAGAAGTTTTTTCGGCTTCGGCTACAATAAATACTTTATCGGAGAAAATATATTGAGCGCCAAAATTAATAATGGTAGGTACTTTTTCT
The DNA here is from genome assembly GCA_963169355.1 of Bacteroidota bacterium. Lineage (GTDB taxonomy): Bacteria > Bacteroidota > Bacteroidia > B-17B0 > Aurantibacillaceae > UBA4416. Next base: position 42,889 of record CAUJCR010000059.1, read on the forward strand.
TGATTATAGTTGGTAATCTTTGCTCTAAATGGATTGTAAACACGCGCCGCAATATTAAGTTGAGGCAATACCTTAGCCATAATACCTACTGAGCCAGTAACGGCATTAGCTTGCCCGTATATATCGGCAATTTTGGTATTCAAATAATCTAAGCCAACACCTACCGAAATACTTTTATTTAAAAGCAAAGCATAACTTAATGTAGCCTGCGACTCACGATAAAGTTTATAGCCTAATGATGTGTAGTTAATTCCAAATGTGCCTCGTTTAATTGGAACTGCAGCCGCAAAACCCGATTGAGAGAGTTCTTTAACTAAAAAACGATTTTCGTAAAAAGCCCCTGCCTGTGATTGCCTCACAAAGCCAAGGCTTCCTTGATTATTACGAGTACTCCATACATCATTTAAACACAACGAAGCGTGCCCTAACGAAGTCGAACGCGGACCAACAGCACCATCGCCATTTGATGCAAAAACAAAAAATGGCCATAACAACACACAACTAATGATAGATAACCTCATTTAATATTGAAAGCGATAAAAGATGACAAGTATGTGTTAATCTTTGTCAGGTTCCGAGCCAACTACAGGAGGTAAGCCTTGTGCCTTTCTTTCTTCGTTCTTTTTAAAAGTTTTGTTTAAATAAAATAGATTTTTTTCATCGTAGCCTACACGCTTAATCATATCTATTAAATCGCTTACACTTTTTTCCGATTGTTGTTGTTCCAAAACAAAAGCTTCTAAAAACTTAAACGTCGCAAAATCACTTTCCTCATAAGTTAATTTAGCTAACTTATTAATTGAAACAGTTACTTCATGTTCCAAATCAAATACATACTTAAATACCTCTAATAGATTTTTTTGTTTTACAGTAGTATCTTTTAAAGGTTTTAAGTGTGCCGAACCTCCATAGGTATTCAAATATTTATAAAGTTCGAGCATGTGTTCACGTTCATCATTACTAGCAGCATAAAAATATTCGGCTATACCATCTAAGTTTCTTTCTTCGCTCCAAGTAGCTAATGTTAAATATACATTTGAAGCATAAGCTTCTTTCTGAATTTGTTCGTTAAGGGCGTTTTTAATTTTGTTCGATAACATGTGATAATTATTTTAATTGTTTACACAATAATACAAAATTTGTAGCATTTATCAAGCTCTCACTAACAATATTGTTATAAACAAATTATAAGAAAATTAACCAGTATTATGCAACAGTACGAGATTTATTTTAGTAAATATTCCTATCTTTGAAACAATAAGATATTTGCTATGATTGATGATAAAGATATACCTGAAGAAGTAAAAGGTGATTTTATTCCAGAGATAAATCCCGAAAAGCTTTTTGATGAAAAAGAATATGCCACTATCATTTTAGGCGACGATGTAAAACATAAAAAAGACATTGAAAATGCCGATTTGGTAACAGCCTTAATAAGCAACAAAGCCAGTAGAGAAGAAAAAGATGAAGCACTCATAGCCTTAAAGGCTAATAACGCCAGTGCATTTCTTATTAAAGCGATTGAAAAAACTAAAAATCCAGATCATAAAGCCATATTAATTGCAGCCTGCTGGGAAACAGGGTTAGACTTTAGTAAGAATTTACAACCCTTTGTTGAGTTAGTAGCTCATTCGCATTTTAATGTATCTTTTGAGGCCTTTACCGTTATACAAGAAATGGATGGTCAGTTAAACGAACAAGACATAAAAACAGGATTAGAAAAACTAAAGGGAACGCAGTCTGAAAATCAAATTTATATAGACGACACCATTGAGTTTTTACAACAACAGTTAAAGCAATTATAATTGAAAAAAATTTTATACTTCTTAGTATTAATTTACTTGTTCCATCCATCGGTTTTAAGAGCCCAAGATGAGCAAGAAGTTAAATCTATTAAAATAAAGAAAGAGAATTTATTTGTAAAAGCTGCATTTGACGATACGGAGTTTAGAGTTGTAGCCATTGACCGATACGGTAATCCACATGAAAATGCTGTAAAATCTTTTGTTATTTTTTATAAAGAAGGCGAAAATGGTTATGAAGCTAAAATAACAGGTAATTCCTTTCCTCAAAAAACTATCGACTTTTTTACAAAGAAAAAAAAGGAAGCAACAAAGGTTTGGTTATTAAAAATAAAAGCTGAAAACAAAGAGGGTCATTTAGAGGATTTACCCGATTTATACGATATTGTCATTTTCCCCGACTGTAGAAGTGTAAAGAAAAAATAATCACATTTTTTTGTTACCTTTGCCCCTATGTCAAATTTAGTAGCTATTGTAGGTCGCCCAAATGTTGGAAAATCAACATTATTTAATCGTTTAACCGAAACGAGAGAGGCCATTGTGGATGATGAACCAGGTGTAACACGCGATAGACATTACGGTAAATCATCGTGGAATGGCATTGAGTTTTCGGTAGTAGATACTGGTGGCTACATTAAAGGGAGTGATGATATCTTTGAGGAAGAAATTCGTAAACAAGTACAAATTGCAGTTGATGAATGTAGCACCATTTTATTTATGGTAGATGTAACCGATGGTGTAACTGATTTTGACAAGGATGTTGCTAATATTGTAAGACGAAGTAAAAAACCAATATTTTTAGTAGTTAATAAAGTTGATAATAGCGAACGGAATGCCTATGCCTCTGAGTTTTACACATTAGGACTTGGCGATCCTTATTGCATTTCATCTAATAGTGGCATGGGTACAGGTGATTTATTAGATGCCGTAGTTAAATCTTTTCCTGAAAATTTGGGTGCTATTGAAGACAGTCATCTCCCAAAAATTGCAATTGTTGGAAGGCCTAATGTTGGAAAATCATCTTTAACCAATGCCTTACTTGGAGAAGACAGAAACATTGTAACACCGATTGCAGGAACTACAAGAGATACCATTCATACACGCTATAATAAATTCGGTCACGATTTTTTACTTATTGATACCGCTGGTATGCGTAAAAAAGCAAAGGTGCACGAGGATATTGAGTTTTACAGCGTGATGCGTACTATTAAAGCAATTGAAAATTCAGACGTGTGTGTGTTAATGATTGATGCTACGCAAGGATTAGAATCACAAGATTTAAATATTATCCATCTCATTGTAAAAAATCATAAAGGAATTGTTGTTGTAGTAAATAAATGGGATTTAGTTGAAAATAAAGACACAAACTCCACTAAACGATTTGAAGAACAAATTAGAAAAAGCATGGCGCCATTTAATGATGTGCCTATTATTTTTACATCTGTAACCGAGAAGCAACGCATTATGAAAGTGATTGATGTAGCTATGGATGTGTATAATTCAAAATCTCAAAAAATACCTACTAGTAAGTTAAATGAATATTTTTTACCATTAATTGAGGCATATCCACCACCAGCTGTAAAAGGTAAAATGGTACGCATTAAATATGTTACACAAATAAAAGATACTTGCGCCTTCATATTCTTTTGCAACTCGCCTCAATACTTAACTGATGCTTACAAACGATTTTTAGAAAATAAATTTAGAGAGAGTTTTAATTTTACAGGTGTGCCTTTATCATTTTATTTTAGGGCAAAAAGCTAAACTTATTACACCCAAAATTCATCCGTCCAGTTCAAATCTTCAACCGATCGGCTGTGAATGAGTTCAATTTGTTGGAGCTGTTGTTCCGTAGCTATTTTATCTATTTCCATAAACAACACACGCTCTTCAAATCGAATGTGCTTTTCTAATTCTTCTTCAATTAAACTCAATGAGTTTTCAATATGTGTTGTATCAAGAAACAAACGGCGTAAGCGTTTATGCTCAGTAATTGCTTTTTTTACCAGGTCGTGCTCCGTACCCAATATTGGGAATATGTAATTTTCTTCAAGTTCAAAATGTTCCTTTAAATGATTTTCATAAAACCAATCTGTAAAAGCCTTTATCCTATCAATACTTATATTCTTTTTAAAACCTGTTCTAATTTTCCAACAAGCCAACAAGCCATGGTGGTGCTCACGACTAAGTGGTTTTAAATATTCGCTACGTTTAATTGGTTGTGCTATCATCTTATTCTTCTGTATTAATGGCTCCTACCAATAATATCAATGTTTGATTGGTATGGTTAGCAATAGCATGATTTGTTTTTTCAGGAAATTTTACTACCTCACCTACCTTTGCAATGTAGCTATTTGTATCAACCGTAAGTGTAGCGGTTCCTTCAACAACAACCGCAAATTCTAATTTATCTACATGCAAATGAGTTGGGAAAACAGAATTTGCCTCTACCTTCACATATTTTAAAGTACCATTCGGTAAGTTAATAATCTCGCTTCCTGAAAAGCCCTTAACATTATACGCTTTCCATTCTGCATCTTTATGGTTAAAATGGTTTGCCATTATTGATTTTATAAATAAAAGAGTCTGTTTAATTTAAATTAAACAGACTCTTTATGGTTTGAATTTAATTAGAAAATTGATGTAATTATTCTAAGAGTTGTTTAATTATTCAACAATAAATTGTCCTTTCATCATTCCATAATGTCCAGGGAATGAGCATAAGAAATCGTATGTTCCTTTAGCAGGTGCTGTAAATTCTACTTCAGTTGTTTCGCCACCACCAATTGTTTTAGTGTGTGCTATCACTTTATCAGCCATATCAGCAGGAATATAATCATTATCTTTTGCGCCAGCAGCAGCTTTTGCAAATTCATCCATATTAACGCCAGCAGCTAATAATACAAAATTATGTCCCATAGCAGCAACTGGGGCTTTACCTGTGTGAGTTAAAGTAATTTTAACTTTTTGTCCTTCTTTAGCATAAATTTCAGTGATATCATATTTCATATCATCACCTGCGCTAATAGCAATATCAGCCATCTCATTTGCAGGCTCTGGAGCTGGAGCCTCAGTAGTTGCAGGAGCAGTAGTTGTTTCTGTTGATGTTGCTTCTTGTTTGTTTCCACATGCAGCTAAAAATAATACCGTTGCAGCTGCTAGAATTGTTTTTTTCATGTTTGTTTGTTTTTTAGGATTACTATTTATTTTATTTATTATGCTTTTACAAATGACTCTTCCATTTCAATTGAACTAGGGAATAAAATATTATTCTCTAAATGAATATGTAAATGTAAATCGTCTTCAAATTCTTTTATAAATGCAAAAGTAACTTTATATGTGTTACAAGCATCACTTGGAGGTGTATAATTTTGAGTTAATTCTGCAATTCGTCTAAAACGCTCTCCTTCGTTGTCATGTTCATGCATCATCATCTTAATTGGATTTTGTACTGAACCAAAACCAGCCTGTGGCGCAACGCCTGTTTGCTTAGCCGCAACTAATTTTCTAATAAATGGAAACAATATTAACTCTTCTTTCTTCATGTGTGCTGCCAATTCTCCGGCCGATTGAAAGAATAAATCTTTTATTTCAAATAATTCGGGATGATGACCGCCATGTACACTACATATTTTTTCGAGGTATTGTTTAATAATCGGCGTTTTTTCCTCTACATAACGATGGTGCTTTTTCTCAATATAATCTGCCAATAAATCTAGTGGCCATGTTTTATAATCCGTTCCAGTGTTAGAACTCGAAGAAGTTGCATCCTTAATTTTCTGAATTAATTCCTGTTTATTAATACCTTTTGCCTCACACACTTCATCTATTGATTTATTACCCTTGCAACAAAAATCAATTCCGTAAGATTCAAAGACAGTTGCCGTACGATAATCATCTGCCACAAACTGTCCAATTGTTTTTACATTGTCTGTCATAATTTCTAATTTATTTGGTTTTACCTATTTAAAAATGATAGTCCCTTCTCTAAACTCTGAGATAACTCTATCACACATGTATTTTCTAACATTTCTTTTAATTCATTTCGGATACCTTTAAATTTATGATGCATTGGACAGGGTGTTTTCTCTGAACATACCTTAAATCCTAAACCACAATCTTTATAGATGCTATCGCCATCTATTGCCTCCACTACTTCGCTTAGTTTAAGCTTGTTTAATTTCTTTTCGTTAATCACAAATCCACCTGCAGGCCCTTTAACAGATTCAATAATTTGAGCTTTACTTAATTGCTGCAAAATTTTTGCTGTAAACGCTTCTGGAGAATCAATAGCTTTTACTATTTCCTTTATGCCAACACGTTTTCCAGAGCTTGTTTGCTCAGCAATATATATTGTTGAACGAATAGCATATTTACAAGCTTTAGAAAACATAATGACTTCACAAAAGTAGGAACTTATTTATTAAAAGACATGAATGTCCTTTATTAAAAACAAGAAAATGAGAAAAATCATTTTTATGTAAATAAAAAAACGGAGAGGAAAAACTCCACTCCGTTTTATATAAGATATTTAGTAAAAAGTTAAATAAACATGAATAAGAAAATTGAGTTTGCTATCAAGCTAAGATAAAATGTGATTAAACAAGCTTTACCAGATACTTGAGCAATACAAGCTGCATTACAAGCCATAGCTGTTGCTGCACTCGTTAATAAAAGTGTCATATTAGAACCGTTTGCTAAAATTAACCCTGCTGCAGCAGAAGCATAACAACTTTGTACAATCATTACAACCGACATCCAAAAAAATCTTTTTTCTTCGAAGATAAATGCTTGTTTTTCAAACCATCCACTTGGTGCTGTATTACTGTGACTTGATGAACTCATATTTTATAAATTAAAAGGTTATCTATTTTTTTTTGTAAAAATACAAAAAGAATTTTTAATCAAAAGATTTTTTATACAACTGATTTCTTTATTTAATTTTTAGTTTATTTTATAAAATCGCAATCAGCTGATTATCAAATTATTGCAAGATTAAGATTTAATACTCGATGACTCAATAAACTTGGCTAATGTTGTTACCATTTTCTCAGATTTTGACACAAATGGATTCGTTTCGTCCCACACATAACCCGCTAAAACCGAGCAAATTTTGTTGCGCATATCTTCATCTGGATTTTCAGCAAAAAAGATTTTAAATAAGGTGCCATCATACCATCCATTTACAAACACTCTAAACACATCAATGCCCGTTTGCATATATTTTACATAATCTTTATCCCAATCTACTTTTTCTCCCTTAAAATGCTTAATAACTAATTCAGCAGCTCTTTGTGCTGACACAGAAGCAAGTGTAACGCCTGATGAAAAAACAGGATCTAAAAACTCTGTTACATTTCCTGTTAGCACATAACCATTTCCATAAAATGTATCGGTGGTTGCACTCCAACCTTGTAAAACTTTTGGTTCCTCCCAAATCATATCAAAATCTCTAAATCTACTCTTAATATCTGGTTCAGAATCAATCATTTGTTTATACTTCTCGGTTAAAGTACCCGAATATTTTTCGAAAAACTCTGGACTACTCACAAAACCAAGTGAAGTAGTTCCTGTAGAAAATGGAATAACCCAAATCCATGTACTATGATTATGAACATAAATAGTAATTCTATCTGGTTCATCATGCTCATTGCGATATGGATCTTTTAGATGTGCAAACACAGCTTTACGAGTATATTGTGTGGAAGGTTTATTAAGTCCAAATAAAGTTGGAATAACACGACCATAACCACTACCATCTACAATAAACTTAGCGTTTATTTGTTGCGTAGTGCCATCTAAAGATTTTACTGTAGTAATAGATGAACCATCAGCATTAAATTTTATATCTACCACTTCTGTTTCGTATTGTACAGGTATGCCTTTTTCTTCGCAAGCATCAGCTAAGGCTTTATCAAAATCGGCGCGTTGTACTTGGTAAGCATGATCCCAGCCTTTTGTGTATTGTTGCGCAAATTTAAAATCGCATATCTTTCCATCTAATACAAATTTAGCACCTGTTTTTTCTTGAAAATTTTTCTTTTTAATAGCATCTAATAATCCTGCTGCATCTAAAGACTCAATACATCTAGGCAATAAACTCTCTCCTATTACAAATCTTGGAAACTTTACTTTTTCTACAATTTGAACCGTCAATCCTGCTTGCTTAAGCATAGCAGCCGAAATAGTTCCTGAAGGTCCAGCACCGATGACTAATACATCTACATTATTTTTCATATTAATTATTTTTATATTCTATTAATTCGTTGTAATTGTAAAACAATACTACTTATTTAATTTGATTTAAAGGTAAAAAGCCGATATTATTTATAAACTATATGATTAAAATCAGATAAATTTTTCTAGATAAGACTTTAATACAATGGCGTGATTGTGCTCTGGGTCTTTTGCGGCAATTAATAGTGTAACACATTTTTTAGTTCTAAAAACCGAGAGTTGTTTTTCTACATTTTCATTACTATTTAATTCAATCGTATATTTAGTTTGAAAATCTTTCCACTTTTTTGGATCATGAGCAAACCAAATCCTTAATTCGCTAGAAGGAGCTAATTCTTTTAACCAGTCATCTAACTTAGCGTATTCTTTCTTTACACCTCTCGGCCATAATCTATCCACAAGCACTCTATAACCATCGTTCTTAGTTGGTTCTTCGTATATGCGTTTAATAATTAAATTAGGCTTCATTTCCCAATCACTTCATCGCGTATTAATTTATCTTCTTTATAAAATTGTATCTTCACAAGTTCTCCCCGCTGATTATAAATTTTAAAATCTCCTTGTTTTTTTCCTGCTTTAAAAATTCCTTCGCACCAAATTGTACCATTGTCATGAAAACTTTTGTAAACACCTTGCCGTTTTCCATTGCGATAGCGTTCTTCAACTAATAAGATTCCTTTTTTGTTATATTCCTTCCAGATTCCCGATTTTAAACGAGCTGTATTTAGTTTGCCTTCTATCAATAACTCTCCACTGCGCGAATATTCCCTATACACTTTCATCTTTTACAAAGTTTACAACAAATAATACACAAAAGTAACTAGCAAAAATGAGACTGAAAATTAAAATCGGTATTTTATTTTTGACGAAATTTCTTAGTTTGATTAAAAATAGTTTGCAGAATTTTTTTATCTACATCATCCAAACTTAAATTTCTACGTGCTAACACTCTATTAGTTGTTTCTATCATTTTATCAAACTGATATTCTTCCATCATTTCCGCTCCGCCCCAAGTAAATGACGGGATGTGATTTGGAGGAAAGCCCCCACCAAAAATATTAGCACCTACTCCTACCACTGTGCCTGTATTAAACATAGTATTAATACCACATTTGCTATGATCTCCCATCATTAAACCACAAAATTGTAACCCACTATCTTTCATGGTTTCCGATTGATAATTAAACAATTTTACAGAGCCATAATTATTCTTTAAGTTTGAGTTATTAGTATCAGCACCTAAATTACACCACTCCCCTACTACACTATTTCCAAGAAAACCATCATGCGCCTTATTACTATATCCCATAATTACTGAATTATTTATCTCTCCACCTACTTTACTATGAGGTCCAATAGTAGTAGGGCCATACACTTTAGTTGCAAGTTTCAATACACTATGTTCGCCCAAGACAAATGGACCTCGCACAATTGAACCCTCCATAACTTCCGCATCTTTTCCAATATAAATAACGCCAGATTTAGTATTAAAAATAGAAGCTTCAACAACTGCACCTTCCTCAATAAATATTCTACTTACATCACCAATTACTTTGTTTGAATTTGATAATGGTTGTGATTTTTTATTTTGAGTTAAGGATTCAAAATCTAGTTCAATAGCCTCGGCATTTTTTAAGAAAATATCCCAAGGATAATTAATTGCAGTGATATAATTTGTAAATTCAGTAGCATTCGTAATTTGTTCCATTACGTCTAATCGCTTCTGTTTATCCGTTCTATATGCAATTAATTGATTATCTTTTTTTAATCCTGTTTCTGGTTTTAAATTCTTGATGGCTTCTACTAGTTGTTTACTTGGTAATAACTTCCCATTAATAAAAGTTGTATCAGATGTAAGTTTCAAGGCATATTTTTCTTGTAAATACTCTTGAGTTTGAAATGACAATTTCTCATTTAATACATTTTCCCATTTTTCTCTAATCGTTAATATACCAATTCGAAGCTCTGCACAAGGCTTTGTATAGGTTAATGGTAATAAATCATTCCATGAATGATCGTCAAATAAAACATAATTTCTCATTTCAAATTTTATTTAGATATAATGAACTATTCATCTTTCGTGAATTAACTTCAAATATACAGAATTTCTTTTGTGTCGTTTTTACTTTAGCAATAACAAAAAAAGCCCACTTGTGGAGTGGGCTTTAAAATATGCTGTTGAATGAGTTTACCTAAACAAATTCACTGAGCCATGTTTTTCAATTTCTTTTCCATCAAAACCAGTGGCTTTTACAAAGAAGAAGTAGGTGCCCTCAGGAGCAGAAGCACCATTTGGTACTTTTCCATCCCACGAGGCTTTTGCTCCGCTGAATTCGTATAATTTCTCACCCCAACGGTTAAAGATTTGTAAAGCTATTTCTTTTACCCCTGTAGATTTAATAGTAAATATA
>CAUJCR010000060.1 GCA_963169355.1 Bacteroidota bacterium
AACAACAGGCAAATGGCATACTAAAAAAAGAGAAGGAGGTTCGCATCAATATAAAAAGTACAGAACCCCCGCTTGTAAAACGTGTTCTGCTCTAAGTTTATGTACAGCCAAAGCTGATGGGAAAAGAGAGATTGAACGAAGCGAATATGCAGATGCAACAGAACTTAATAATAAAAACTACCAGGAGCAGTATCAATTATATCGCAAGCGACAAGAAATTAATGAGCACATATTTGGAACCATAAAAAGAGTTTGGGGATATTATTACACCAACTTAAAAGGACTAAAAAAAGTAAATGGCGAATGGAGTTTAATTATGTTAGTTTATAACATGAAACGAACAATTAATATACTCAGTTTTGACGAACTGATGCAAAAACTCAACGCTTGGAAGCCGCAATACAAAAAGGAGTGGCTTTATTCACAAAAAACTAACAAAAAAGAAGCGCTTATACGAACTTTATTTTTTGAAACAAAATTGGCAGCTTAAAAATTTGCTATCGTTATAAGGCAATTATACAAGCCTAAGTTTTTTTACAAGCCAATTTTTTTAGTAATAAATTAAATTGCCAGTTTTTTCACAACCTGACGGCGTGCGGCTTTTTATTTGCAATCACCAATCTAATTTAGATTAACAATCACTTAATTGAAAATTAATTTGGTAATTAAAAAAATAGATATATATTCGTATTAACCTCAAAAATATTAAATTATGAAAAAACAAGTTATTACAGCGACGTTATTAATTTTCATTTCTAGTCTAAACTATGCGCAATCAGGTCAAAAATGGTCTGCAAATGGTAACGCTGCAACCAATGGTGATTTTATAGGAACAACGAATAACGAGGCTCTGATTTTAAAATCAAATAACATTGTTGGTTTAAGAATAAAACCTAATGGGCAATTAATAATAAAATCTTTAGATTTAAACAGTTCTGCCCCAAGTGGTTTAGTTCTGACAAACGGTCAAGGTGAAATTTCACGATTAGATTTTAATACGGCTAATAATCAAGTTTTATTTAGTAATGGTACTTGGGGTGTTATTCCTACTTCAACAGTAAGTAGTCTTTGGCAACAAAGTGGTAGTAATATATATACATTAAATAATAAAATTGGCATTGGAACTAACAACCCGTTATTTCCATTAGATGTTATTGGAGACGCAAGAATTTCAAATAATTTATATGTTGGTGGCGGAATTGTGATAAGCGATAAAATTAGTGCTATTACAGAAATTAAAGGTTGGGATTTTAAAGTTGATAATGATATTAACATAGAAGGTTCATCAAGATTAAAAGGCGTAACTCGTTTAGATCAGGGTTTTACTTTTGATGGGGCTAAAGGTATAAGTTTCACTCCTTCCACAAATACCAGTTCTGCAAAATTTCATTATGGTTCTAAAGTATTAGATATACCCGAATCATGCGCTGCACTTCCACAACCATGGGCTAATCATCAATTTGGCGGTATGTTACAAATTTTTGACGCCGATCCAATAACTGGTCAATATATTCAAAACAGTGGTCTTCTTAATTTTCAAACATGGTCTGGAGGCAGTTCTATTGATGCAAGTATTGGTGGAGACATGACAACTTCGGGAGGATTATTATTGAATTATTTTTGTGGAAATGATACGTATATTAATACTGGAGCATTAGGTGGTATAGTTCATTTAGGAAAAACGCATATTGGTCCAGCTACTCAAACGGGTACTCATAGCGATGCAATGCTCACAATAGACGGTAAAATTGTAGCTAAATCCTGCTATATCAAAACAATTAACTGGGCTGATTATGTTTTTGCCAATGATTATAAATTACCTAATCTGTATGAAATTGAGAAATATTATTTAGCAAATAAGCATCTACCTGAAATACCTTCTGAAAAAGAAGTAATTGAGAACGGTGTTGATATTGTTGAAATGAATAAACTTCTTTTAAAGAAAATTGAAGAAATAACTATTTTGATGGTAAAACAACAAAAAGAAATTGATGCTTTAAAAAATAAATAAATGCTAAATAGATTTAAAATACTAGTTATTATATTATCGATTTATATTCCAAAATCAAATGCCAATGTATTACGTGACTCAATTAAGGTTAAAAGAACTTATATTAGCATTTCTCTATTCTTAAATAGTTTAATAAATAAAACAGGTCAATACAATAATTTATATATTCCAAAATCGAGTGATGGATATTTACAAGATGTGAAAATTACACCACAAAAGAACATAGGTCATGGTGTTGGCTTTTCTTTCAATAGGAAATTGAAAAAACATTTACATTGTGGTATTGTCAATGAATTCCATTTATACAATGAAAGATTTCAAAAATTAGGTATCGAGAATGACATTTCATATAACATTGGCATTATAAATCAAAAATCTAGTTATTTGACTTATCATATAAATGCAGAATTTGGTATTCATCTCAAACTTTTTAAATTTAATTATCTTGATTTATCCACTGGCATAGGCCTTTATTCTCCATTTTTTACTTTTGGCACTAAATCATTTTACAGTGAGACATATAACTACAACCATTCTGAAAAATGGAGTTACGCTCAACTTGATTTTTTCTTGTATTGTCCTATAAAAATATTATTTAGTCGAACAATAAATAATAGAGAATTTGGCATTGGTTTAAAAACCATGATAAATGATTCATATTCAATCCCAAATTCTAATCAAAATCCTGACATACCTAGTTATACAAACAGAAATCGCCATAATATTGGATTTAATGGCATAAGCGCATATAGTTTAAAAACCCATAATGACCCGAGTAAAACATTTCTTTTAAATCTTATCATCGACATTAAATTATGAAAAATATAAAAATCATCTTACTATTAAATTTAGTAATCAATAGCGTTTTTGGTCAGCTAAATGACTCTTTACAATTTAGAATTGACAGCATAACTCACTATTACTATTTTAATGAGAATAACACACATATATCTGTTGATGGTTTTAAAAACTTTATCAAAACTAATCAAAATCCAAATCTTGAATTAAAGTTACGTTCTTCTTTTTTATCTGAAAATGATTTAACTCATTCTATACATGAACAACTTTATTATAATATTCCTATCGAAAATGCTTTGTTTTTTTCAAGATCTAAAAACAATGTACTAATATCTGCAAATGGTTTTATTGAGCACAACATACAAATACCGCCACCAAATAGCTTAATTCCATTTCCAAATATTATAAATCAATTGATTTCTTCTTTAAATAGAGACTTATATAAATGGCAAGATACAACTTGGGAAAATCAAATTAAAGAAATTAAAAACGATTCCACAGCAACTTATTTTCCAAAAGAGGAATTAGTTATCCTTAAGTTAAATAATTTAGAATTTAATGCAAAAAACAATTATCGTTATGCTTATAAAATTTCAATATCTTCCATGTCTTTTAAAAATGATTCCACGTTTTGCGACTCAGCGTATTACGTTGATGCTATAAACGGTTCTTTGCTATTATCAAAAGGATTATCTGTGATATGTCATCCTTCTAATGACATTAATGATGTTCAGTATCCTTTAGATAGCTTGGATGATTCTGCTAATTTAAAAGAAAATACAACTAATTCTATTTCTGCAAGCTGCAATGGAAATTGCAGTAGTAATAATGTTTCCTTATATTTTTATGGTGGTAAAACTATTTTCACGGAACATAAAAAACGTAATTTGATTTGCACTTATCGTTTACATGATAATTGTACCAGCCCTTTATTTGTTAAAGAAACACCATTTCAACAAACAAATGATTTTTGGTCTACTAATTCAGGATGGCCACAAACTGCAGATAGAAGAGGTACAACTGCTTTATGGGGTTTGAGAACATCTAGAGATTATTATGCAGATGTATGGGGTAGAAATTCATACGATAATCAAGGTTCTGAGGTCGGGATCGTAATTAAGACAAATGGTAATGCAAATACACAATGGTCTTCGGGTTCTTCAGGTACAGCAGGCATAACTATTGGAAAAACGAATGGTAGTTGGGACGTTTCATTAGACATTATTGGTCATGAACTTTCACACGGTATAAATGCAAACACAGCTAATTTAGGCGCTTCAAACAATGATGAAGGTGCTATTAATGAGGGTTTTGCAGATATTTTTGGTGAAATGATAGAATTCTATGCGATGTCTAGGTTTTCATTTAGCGGTTCCATAGCTGATTATATTCATGGTGGCATCTATCCATTTACAAAAGTAGATTTCACACGAAACTTTGCTAATCCGAATCTACACAGTCAAGCAAGTACTTATAATGGAAATTATTATAGCGGTTCAAAACAAGCTAAAATGGGAGTTTTAAACCTATGGTTTTATCTATTAGCAGAAAGTGGTAGTGGTACAAATGATAATGGTCATTCATATTGTGTAAATGGTATAGGTAGGAATAAAGCCGAAAAAATCGCGTATTATACCCTGACTTCATATATAGGCGGTACTACAAAAGATTTTCCTGCTGCAAGATACGCATCTATTCAGGCAGCAACTGATTTATATGGTGCTAATTCAAATGAAGTAGCACAAGTAGTTTCTGCTTGGTATGCGGTAGGCGTTGGCCCACAATTTAATGGTCAAATAGATATTAAAAATGTAACATTTAATTCATCTCAAAGCTTTCATTATAATTCAAAAGTAAGCTTGCAAAATGTATCGACATTACCTTCCTCTGGTTTAATTATAACTTCAAATACTGAAATTGAATTATTACCAGAAATAAATTTTGCAAGTGGTTCTGATAATGAGTTATATATAACTCCTGCTTGTAATGGCGCCGCAAGAATGTCAAATTCAAATGACAGTAATACTTCTAACTCAAATACTCTCCGCACAATAAATGATAATTCTAAACTTCAAGTTTATGATTTGAATATTTATCCAAATCCTAATAACGGAGAATTTTTATTAGTTCTTAATAATCAAATTGAACTTCCTAAGTCGATCGTTGTACGAGATATTATGGGTAAGGATATTAAAACAATTGTTAATCCGGTGCTTTACGAACTAACATTTGACATGAAATATCTTAATGATGGATTATACATTGTTAATATTTATTACTCGGACAAAACAATATCAAAAAAACTAGTTAAGAATTAACCTTACCTTTTTTTGCAATATTAATTAGAGTTAACTCCATTTTAAATACGTCAACAGGTGTTTTAAATTTTTCAATAGGAGTTTTAATTTTTTTATTTGGGGTTTTAACTTTTTGATTAGGAATTATAAGTTCTTTAATATGCGTTTTAAAAATTACTTACGACGTTTTAACTTTTTTTTCCTGCATTTTAAGTTTTAAAATAGGATTTTTAATATCTTTAACCTGCGTTTTAATTTTTCGCGACTGCAATATGTTATCTCTCAACTTACTACCCATTTTTAAAGCTCGCGGTATTGATAAACCCTTCTCTTACCTCACAAGTGCAGGCTTTCCCTCATATACTGCGCATAACCTTCTTAATGCTAAGACAGTGACATTTAGGTTAAGTCACATCGACAAGCTTTGTTCCTTACTCAACTGTACACCAAACGACTTACTTGTTTGGACTCCTAACCGCAATGAGAAATTAGCAGACACTCACCCTATAACTAGGTTAAAGAAACAAAATACCGACCTAAACTGGCAAGACACAATCAAAACAATTCCCTTAGACCAGTTAAGTGAAATCGTTAAAATCATCAACGGGCACAAAAATAGTAAGTAGACCTACGTTTATTTGCTCCCCTAAGTTTCCAAGCCCATTTGCAAAACGTACAAATCAGCCCTGCAATCCTAATTTTGCAAAAAAGCTTGTAAACTTTGCTTACGCTCTGGCAATTTTCACAAATTGCTTTGGGTGGCATTCGGTTTCTGTCAGACATATGGGTTCGTAATTAATAACATTGGTTTCTATTGGTACTGTTCTCACTAAATGCGGCTGGCATCAGGTAACAGCACCTAAAACTTATGCGGGCGACATCAAAGCATTTGCAAAAGCAGTCCCTTCGGGAAAGACATTTATTTATGCTTTGCAAATGTCCATAAAACATTTAGCTTTGTTAAAGGCATTTCGGCAGACAGTGTTTCAAAACCGCACAAGTTCTAGCTGCAATCCGTCAGGTTGTGAAAAAACTAGCAATTTAATTTATTACTAAAAAAATTGGCTTGTAAAAAAACTTAGACTTGCATAATTGCCTTATAACGATAGCAAATTTTTAGGCTGCCATTTTTGTTTCAAAAAATAAAGTTCGTAT
>CAUJCR010000061.1 GCA_963169355.1 Bacteroidota bacterium
ATTAAACCAAATGGATGTAGAGTTGAGTGATAAAGATGCTATTGTATTAAATCAAAATGTACCTAATCCGTTTGCCGAGCAAACAACCATTACCTACAATGTACCAAGTAGTGTAGGCAAAGCGCAACTATTATTTTATAACAGCGCAGGACAAATTATACAAACTGTAGATATTAAAACAAGAGGCAAAGGCAAGGTAAATGTATTTGCTGCTGATTTATCAAGCGGTATGTATCATTACACCTTAGTAGCCGATGGCCAAGTAGTGGATAGTAAAAAAATGGTAAGAGAGTAAACAACTTTTACAATTCACCCGAATAAAAAAAACCGCAGTGAATAGCTGCGGTTTTTTTTGTTTTTATAGCCACAGCATTACAAATGCCCTTGTGCTAACCGGAATAGCTTGATGCAAAGGAAATATACAACAAACATACGAATAGGCTTTTGAGTGCGTGGACGTCCACGAAAGGTGCGAACTGAAGGTTTTATGGCTTGCAAGCGCAGGCTCGTGCGACAAATGAAACTTTCTGTTGGCTTTTGTGGGCTCTTTTCTTTTGTAACTTTTCTTTGGAGAAGCAAAGAAAAGTTATGATAGTAAAATAATATCCTTCCGAAAAATAAAACGATTTTGGATACTTTTTCCGAAAAAAGTATCGTAAAAGAAAAATATGAAACACACGGATACCAGTCAATCATCTCACGCTTCATATCATCACGAGTGGGATTTTGAATTGATCTTATATTCGACTTGTACTTAATCTTTTAAATAACCAGTCTATTACTTAATTATTTTATGTAATAAATAATAGACTAAGCTAATTTACTATTCATTACCTCCATCAAATTTAATAAAAAAAGAGTATTTTTACACTAATGTACAAGATACTTCATTTCTTTTGGAAATATAATCTACCTCGCTGGTCAATTTTAATTATTGACCTTGCTATTTGTGCTTTCTCGCTAACACTCGCTTTCTTTTTACGTTTTAATTTTAAGTCAATTCCACCCGAAGATTTAAAAAATTTACCTTACGATTATGCCATTGTATTGCTAATAAGAGCTATTTCGTTTTTTATTTCTAAAACCTATAAAGGTGTGGTGCGTTACACAGGTGCTAAAGATGCAACTCGTATTTTTGTAATTGTGTTACTTGGTAGTTTTATCTTGTACCTCATCAATATTTTTACACGTCAAATTTTATTAGGCTATTATATCATTCCGCACTCGGTTATTATTATTGATGCCTTAGTTACTATTTTTATAATGATAAGTTCTCGCCTTGCCATCAAAGCTATTTATTTTGAAAATAAAAATCCTGAGAAACAAAAAACTCATGTTATTATTTACGGTGCTGGAGAAAGCGGTATTATTACTAAACGTACATTAGACAGAGATGCCGCTGTTAAATACAAAGTAGTAGGTTTTATTGACGATGATGAAAAAAAGAAAGGTAGAAGTTTAGAAGGCGTTTTTATTTATCCACCCAACAAACTCGAAGAGCTAATTAAAAACCACGAGGTAGAATCGGTTATTATTAGTATTCAAAATTTACTACCTAACAAAAAAAATGAAATTATTGATATTTGCTTGCAATTAGGTGTAAGAGTGCTTAATGTGCCGCCAGTTGCTAAATGGATAAATGGTGAATTGAGTTTTAATCAAATTAAAACTATTCATATTGAGGAATTGTTAGAACGTGAACCTATTCAATTAAATAATGTCTCTATTAATCAACAGCTCAATCATAAAACTATTTTAATTACAGGTGCTGCTGGCTCTATTGGCGCTGAGTTAGCAAGGCAATGTGCTAAATTCAATCCTAAGTTATTGGTGTTATTAGATCAAGCAGAAAGCCCCTTGCATGAACTTAATTTGGAGTTTGCAGAACAACACACTTGCCCATTTGAAGTAGTTATTGGCGATGTAAGAAATTCGGATAGGATGCGCAATGTGTTTAACACTTTTAAACCTCAATTGGTTTTTCATGCAGCGGCTTACAAGCATGTTCCTATGATGGAAAATAATCCATCTGAATCTATTTTAACTAACATATTAGGCACGAAAGTAGTAGCCGATTTAGCCGTAGAGTTTAGTGTAGAAAAATTAGTGATGGTTTCTACTGATAAAGCTGTAAACCCTACCAATGTGATGGGTGCATCAAAACGTATTGCCGAAATTTATACGCAAAGCTTAGGCAAAACAAGTTCTACTAAATTCATCACCACCCGTTTCGGAAATGTATTGGGGTCTAACGGTTCGGTTATTCCACGTTTTAAAAAACAAATAGAAACAGGTGGCCCAATTACCATCACGCACCCTGACATTACTCGTTTTTTTATGACAATCCCCGAAGCGTGTCAGCTTGTACTTGAAGCGGGTTGCATGGGACAGGGTGGAGAAATTTTTGTGTTTGATATGGGCAAGCCAGTAAAAATTATTGACTTGGCTCGAAAAATGATTAAACTTTCGGGGCTAATAGAAAATACGGATATTAAAATAACATTTACTGGTTTAAGACCAGGCGAAAAACTTTACGAAGAGTTATTATCAAGTACCGAAAATGCGTTGCCTACTCATCACCAACAAATCTTAATTGGTAAAGTAAGAGAATATGAATTTAACGTAGTAACTCAATTTATTAATGAGCTTATTTTATTATTTAACACACAGGATAATGTAAAAATTGTTACTAAAATGAAAGAGATTGTTCCAGAGTTTGTGAGTAACAATTCTGTATTTCAAACATTAGATAAAAACAACTAAATGAAAAAACTATTCCTTATTTCTTTAAGTATATTGTGTTTAGGCTTCGTAAACCATAGCCTTGCACAAAGTAAAACCACAAGTACACAAGATTTAAAACAACCCAAATTAGTGATAGGTGTTGTGATTGATCAAATGCGCCACGACTACATTTACAGATACTGGAATAAATACGGCAATGGTGGATTTAAAAAATTAGTATCTGAAGGTTATTTTTTTAGAAATGCCCATTATAATTACATGCCCACTTATACAGGACCAGGACATGCCTCTATATACAGTGGCACAACACCAGCAACGCATGGTATTATTTCAAACGATTGGTTTGTAAAGGAAACTGGAAAGATGACCTATTGCACAGATGATGAAACAGTAAAAACAGTTGGTTCAGAGAGTAAAGCAGGTTTAATGTCGCCTAAAAATTTATTAGTTACTACTATTGGCGATGAGCTTAAACTAGCCACTAATCAACAAGCTAAGGTATTTGCCGTTTCCTTAAAAGACAGAAGTTCAATTCTTCCAGCGGGGCACAGTGCCAATGGTGCATTTTGGTTTGATGGAAGCGTAGGTAAATTTATTACAAGCACACATTATATATCGCAACTACCTGCTTGGCTTAATGAATTTAATGACAAACAACTTGCCAAGTCCTATTTACAGAATGGCTGGAATACTTTATATCCAATTGAAACTTATACCGAAAGCATTGTAGATGATAATAAATACGAAAGAGCACCTAATAAAAAATCAACGCCTACCTTTCCGTATGATTACAAACAACAATTAGAAAAAAATAATTATGACATTATAAAATCTACGCCTGCTGGCAACACACTTACAAAAGATGCTGCCATTGCTTGCATAAAAGCCGAACAGTTAGGAAAAGGCAAACAAACAGATATGTTGTGTATTAGTTTTTCGGCAACAGATTATGTTGGTCATTATTACGCACCACGAAGCATTGAAGTAGAAGATACTTACCTACGATTAGATAAAGACCTTGAAGAGCTTTTAAATTATTTGAATAGTTATATTGGAAAAGAAAACTATGTTTTGTTTTTAACAGCCGATCATGGTGGCGCTGATAATCCTATATATTCTAAAGATTTAAAAATACCAGCTGGTTATATTAGCGATGATGATATTTCATTAAAAGTAAAATCATTTTGCTATACTCAATTTAAAGATAGCCTAGTGTTAATGACAATTAACCAACAACTATTTTTGAACGAAGCAAAAATCAAAAGCTTGGGCTTAAATAAAAATCAGGTTGAAGAATCCATTGCCGATTATCTAATAACAATAGATGGTATTGCAGAAGCGTATCCTTCTCAACTTTTAAGAAACGGTAACTTTACCGATATTAGCACTAAATACCTTATTCAAAAAGGATTTAACCATAAGCGTAGTGGAAACGTAGCTTATAACTATAACCCCGCATGGATTGATTATTACAGCTCTCCTACAGGCACCACACATGGCTCGCCTTATCCGTACGATACACATGTTCCAATTTTATTTTATGGAGCAGGTATTAGCAAAGGCTTCTCGGTGCGTAAAATTCACACGGTAGATATTGCTCCAACACTCTCTATGATGTTGCACATCTCGTTTCCAAATGGAACTACTGGAGAACCCTTACCAGAAGTTTTAAAATAATTCAACACCGCATCATGTTACTTCATCTTAACTACGAAAATCCTCAACCCAAAGATATTGACACCATAGTTAAGTGTTTAAAAAATGATGGTATTATTATTTATCCAACGGATACAGTATATTCCATAGGCTGCGATATTACCAATCAAAAAGCCATCGAAAAATTAGCACGATTAAAAAATATTAAACCCGAAAAAGCTAATTTTTCATTTGTGTGTAGCGATTTAAGTCATTTAGCAAATTACTGCCGTCCCATTTCTAATTCCTTATTTCGAATTATAAAAAAAGCTTTACCTGGTCCTTATACCTTTATTTTAGAAGCTAATAACAATGTGCCTAAATTGCTTAAACAAAATAAAAAAACAGTTGGTATTCGTGTGCCCGATAATCCAATATGCTTAGCTATTGTAAAAGCATTAGGAAATCCTATCATATCTACCAGTTTACATAATATGGATGATGAGATAGTAGAATACTTTAGCGACCCAGAGGTGATTCATTCCGAATACGAATCAAAAGTAGATATGGTAATTGATGGTGGTTTTGGGAACCTGTACGCATCTACTGTATTAGATTGTTCAACCGATGAAATTGTAGTAGTGCGTGAAGGTTTGGGTAGTCTAGATATTTTAGACTAGCTAAATCCTTTCATGCAACCCAGATTGCGCTTTAGCAATTCTATTACGAGCTAAAATCCCTGTAAAACACGAAGCTCCGCAACTTTTTATCAATCACCGTAGCATTGGCTACGCTTCATTCGTAAAAGTTCTTATTTATAGAGCTTTTAACTATAAATACTAATTTCTAATGCAGAATTAGGTTTTAAAATTTTCAACAAACAATTGATTTATAAATTATTTCTAGTTACATTTAGTTATTAAAAAAAAGTATATGTTCACCATTCAAAGGCTAATATTTATTTCTAGCGTTACTATTCTACCCTTATTTGTAACCTCTCAAACTACCAACACACGCAAGTGGCGTAGCACCGAAAAAGACTCTATGCAAAGTGCTATGATGATGTTTGATGATGGTAATTACTTAATGGCATTACCATTTTATGAAAACTTATACAATCAACACCCTAAAGAAATGTTTTTAAAATATTGCTACGGAAAAACATCATTATACAGGAGCGATAAACATGCCATAGCTTTACAATTACTTGATGAGGTTTACCAACAAAATAAAAAAGCTGAAGATATTGAATACGACTTAGCACGTGCTAATCATTTTAATTACAAATTTGATGAAGCTCTAGCTTTACTTGATAAATACATCGCTAATAAGAAAACAACTCCCGAAAAAAAGAAAAAAGCCGAACAGTTAAAACAATATTGTAATAATGGTAAAATATTATATGCTAAACCAACAGGCGCTACTATTACCAATATTGGTAACATTATTAATACCAAAAACGACGAGTATGCTCCCGTTATATCGGCTGATGAATCAATAATGATTTTTACTTATAGAGGAAGTGAAAGTAAAGGTGGATTACAAAACGAATTTAACGAGCCTGATAAATATGGCGTATATTACGAAGACGTGTTTCAATCCATAAAAAAAGATGGGGCATGGACAACACCTACTCCTATTGATAGTGTAAACACCAATACGCATGATGGTTCAATTGCCTTAAGTGCTGATGGATTATACCTATTCATTTATAGAGATATTGGCGATGATCATGGAGATATATACATGAGTAGCTCGATAAGTGGAAAATGGAGTACACCAAAAAAATTAAAAGGAGAAGTCAATTCTTATTCGTGGGATGGTAGTTGCTCCATTACACCAAATGGTCGCACCCTATATTTTAGTAGCGAGCGTGGTGGTGGATTTGGTGGTAAAGATATTTACCGAGCTACCTTAATGCCTGATAGTACTTGGGGAAATGTTATAAACCTTGGTGATAGCATTAATACACCTTATGATGATGATGCTCCTTTTATACATCCTGATGGTGTTACGTTATTTTATAGTTCAAAGGGTAACAATAGTATGGGTGGTTATGATATTTTTCAAGCTCGTATGAGTTGGAAAGATTCTACATTTAGCAAAGGTGTAAACTTAGGTTATCCTATTAATACAACTGATGATGATATCTACTATGTATTATCAGCTAATGGCGAAAGAGGTTATTATGCCTCTGGTAAAGCTGGTGGGCAGGGCTTAAAAGACATATACACGGTTTATCCTGGCTATGTAGGCAAAAAACCTTCTATCTATTTAGTTAAAGGAACTATCATGTCTGAAGATGTTCCTGTTGGATCCACTATTATTGTAGAGTTAGTTGATAAAGAAACTAAAAAATTTGGAGAGTTTACTAGTAATGATATTACTGGTAAATACATGATTTCATTACCATCTGGCGGAAAATTTAAAATTACATATAAATACAAATCCTATCCTTACAAAACATTAGATGTCAATACAACTAATTTGGAGGGTTATGAAGAAGAATTATTTGATATTAATTTTAAAAATGCTGATACAACCAAACCTGCCATTGCTGTTCAAGAGCCTAAGAAAGACTCGGTGGTGGCGGTGGTTACAAAAATTGAACAACCTAAAAAAGACACCTTTGTACCTAACAATAAAGTACAAGGTTTAACTAAAGATTATAGCGCCAAATATGGTCATATAAGTGCAGAGGGTTTAGTGTTTAAAGTTCAAATTGCAGCTTACAAAACACCTAAAAATTACAAATACGCTCACTTAAAAGGATTAGGAACGGTAGAGAATTTATTATTAGATGATGGCATAACACGCATTACTATAGGTGGTGAATTTAAAACTCTTGGTGATGCTTATGAACATAACAAAAAAGTAATAAATAGAGGACAAAAAGATGCCTTTGTAACTGCCATCTACAAAGGAAAACGAGTGTATTTAGAAGATTTAGAAAAGATGGGGATTTTTGTTCAACAATAACTATTGAGCATTCCATCCACCATCAACTGGCAAAGCAGTACCAGTTAATGTTTTAGCAACATCAGAAGCTAAAAACACCGCTAATTGTCCGAGTTCTTCTACCGATACAAATTCTTTTACAGCTTGTTTGTATAGCATCACTTTACTTACCACATCTGCCTCACTCATTTGATGCGCTTTGGCTTGGTCGGCAATTTGTTTTTCTACCAAAGGCGTTTTTACATAACCAGGGCAAATAGCATTAGCTGTTATACCAAATGGAGCTCCTTCTAAAGCAATAGTTTTTGTAAAGCCTACAATGCCATGCTTACTAGCTATATATGCACTTTTAAATTCCGAAGCTACTAAACCATGCGCCGAAGCAATATTAATCACTCTACCAAACTTACGTTCTTTCATCCCTTTCCACACTGCCTTAGTTAAATAAAAAGCCGATGTAAGATTAATACCAATAATGGCATTCCACTTTTCATCAGGAAAATCTTCGATAGGAGAAACGTGTTGAATACCGGCATTGTTAATTAATACATCTATTTTACCAAATTTGACTACAGCTTCATCTACCATTTTCCGCAACTCTTCGGGCTTTAACATATTAGCATTGCTAAACATAACCTCCACGCCATATTGTTTACCAATTTGAGTGGCGATTTCTAATCCATTTGTTTCTAATCCATTAAATACAATATGGTATTGTTTGGTTTTAGCAAATTCTGTGGCAATTCCCAAGCCTATTCCGCTTGTGCTTCCTGTTATTAATACTGTTTTCATTTTTAATTAAGACTTAATTAGTTTGTAATTCTTAAGGTATTAACTCCATCAAATAGAGCATTGTATTGTCTTAAATTTTGGGTAGCTGGTCCCGAAATGAGTCCACCATCAAAAATTTGCCATTTCGATCCGCTAATAGTATCGAGTAAAGTAAAATTATCGGCTTGCACTTTCACTTTTGCATTAGGGTCATCTGGTAAGGCTGTAGATGTACGCTCCAAAGCTACAAAGTCGCCTGGATTATTGGTTACTGTTTTTCTATACACAATTATTCCATTTACTCCTCCATTTATATAAACCCATCCACCTGCCACTTGCAGTTTAAAATACAATGGATCGTTAGGATAAATAGTAATATTAACGTTTTGATAGGCAATATTATCCTGCACTGTTTTTGTTTTTTTCTTACAACTCACCATCACTGCAAGCGTTAAAACACCTAAAAAGAATATGCTAATTTTTTTAAACATTACTTTCTGTTTGTGATAAACAAATACCTTTGTACAAATATAGTAAAAAAGCAATATAATGATGACGGATTCTCCTGACCCAATTCCAAATAAAAATCGATTGATATTTCTCCCCATTATTTTATCTATTATTTTAGTATTAGGTATTTGGTTAGGTTATGTTTTAAGTAATCAAATTGCCAGTGGTACAGAAACTCTATCTAGCAGAAACCCACATGCCTCAAGCGATAAATTAAACAGCCTCCTCGATTTTATTGAATACCAATACGTGGATACAATTAATAGGAAACAATTAGTTGAAAAAACAGTTACTTCCATGTTGGAGAGTTTAGATCCACATTCTTCTTATATCCCAGCAAGTGATTTCAATATTGTAAATGAACCATTAGAAGGAAATTTTGATGGTATAGGTATTGAGTTTAATATTTTAAAAGACACCATTCGTGTTGTAACTCCCATAGAGGGTGGTCCATCAGAACGTATGGGAATTAAAGCTGGTGACAAAATAGTTAAAGTAGATGGGAAAAATGTAGCAGGTATAAAAATTACGAATAAACAAGTATTTGATAAGCTAAGAGGGAAAAAAGGAACACAGGTTTTAGTTACAATTAAAAGAAGTAATGTGTCGCAAGAATTAGATTTTAAAATTACACGTGATGCAATTCCCTTATATAGTTTAGATGTATCGTATATGCTTAATCAAGACATTGGATACATTAAAATAAGCAAGTTTGCTGCTACTACGTATGATGAATACCTTAAAGCATTTAACGCTCTGAGTAAAAAAGGCATGAAAAAATTAGTATTAGATTTAAGAGGAAACCCTGGTGGATACTTAAATGCGGCTGTAGATATTGCTGATGAATTTTTAACTAAAGGTTTACAAATTGTATATACACAAGGTAAAGCTAGTCCAAAGAAAACTTACAAAGCAACCGAGAGAGGAAGTTTTGAGAATAATGAGTTAGTTGTGTTAATTGACGAGGGGTCTGCAAGTGCTAGTGAGATTGTAGCTGGCGCCGTTCAAGACAACGACCGAGGAACAATTATTGGACGAAGAAGTTTTGGAAAAGGACTTGTACAAGACCAAATTCAACTCTCCGATGGTTCAGCTATTCGTTTAACTATCGCTAGATATTATACTCCCACTGGAAGATGTATTCAAAAACCATATACAGATGATAAAGACGAATACTATAATGAAGAATACGAAAGATATAATCACGGCGAATTATTAAATGAAGACAGTATCAAACTAGATAAATCAAAACAATACAAAACACCTGAGGGAAGAACTGTGTATGGCGGTGGTGGCATTATGCCTGATGTATTTGTGCCAATAGATACCGCTAAAACAAACACCTATCTTAATAAAATTTTCTTCACTGGCGCTATCAATACTTTTGCATTTGAGTATGCAGACAAACAC
Organism: Bacteroidota bacterium; assembly: GCA_963169355.1. Taxonomy (GTDB): domain Bacteria; phylum Bacteroidota; class Bacteroidia; order B-17B0; family Aurantibacillaceae; genus UBA4416. The sequence continues at coordinate 10,030 of CAUJCR010000061.1, forward strand.
AGAACACAATTAAAAAAATACGTTTCGGCTAATGATTTCATTCAATCATTTAACATTAACACCAATATATTAGATGAGTTTTATAAATATTGCCTAGATGAATACAAATTAAGTATTCCTTCCCTATATAAAACTAAAACTGATGAGGCATTAAAGCCCTATTTAAAAGCATTTATTGGTCGTGATGTGTTTGATAAAGATGCTTACTATCCAATTATTAACGAAAAAGATAAATGTATTTTAAAAGCCGTTGAAGTATTAAGCAAAACTCAAGCTTTATAAAATTTGTTATAAATCCAATAAATATTTTAGAATATAAAATATTATTCGGTAATTAGAGATACAAAATATTTAACCATCTTCTTCTTAGCAAGTAAAGAAATATAAACTATCAAATCATTATTATGAAACACTTTATTTTAACCGCCATTGCCATATCTGGATTTAGTTTATTTGCTCAAGTAGCTCCTAAAACTACCGCCACTAAATCAACTTTAAAACCAGCTCCTAAAACCATCTATCCTAAATTAATAGAAACAGTAAAAAAAGTAGGGAATGAGATATGTATCCCCTACAAAAAATACATATTAGCCAATGGTTTAACCATTCTTATTCACGAAGACCATAGCAATCCTGTAGTTTATGTAGATGTAACGTATCATGTAGGTTCTGGTAGAGAACAACAAGGGCGTTCTGGATTTGCACACTTCTTTGAACACATGATGTTTCAGGGTTCAAAAAACGTAGCCGACGAACAACATTTTAAAATTATTACAGAGGCTGGCGGAACATTAAATGGAACTACAAATACCGATAGAACAAACTATTTCGAAACCGTTCCTTCTAATCAATTAGAAAAGATGCTGTGGTTAGAAGCCGATCGAATGGGTTTTTTATTAGACTCAGTAACACAACAAAAATTTGAAGTGCAACGTGCCACTGTAAAAAACGAACGTGGACAACGTTATGATAATGCGCCTTATGGTTTAATATTTGAAAAAACAGGTGAGGCACTTTATCCAAAAGGACATCCTTATTCATGGTCAACAATTGGTTACATCGAAGATTTAAATAGAGTAGATGTAAATGATTTAAAACGTTTTTACATGCGTTGGTATGGCCCAAACAATGCGGTACTTACTGTAGCTGGAGATGTAAATCCAGACGAGGTTTTAAAACTTGCTACAAAATACTTTGGCTCCATTCCACGAGGACCAGAAGTAAAGAATATGCCTAAACAACCTGCTGTTTTAACCGAAACTCGCTATATATCTTATGAAGACAAAATAAAGTTTCCAATGCTAAAAGTTACCTTTCCTACAGTACCTAGTTTAGATAAAGACGAGGCCGCTTTACAAGTATTAACCGAAATTTTATCTGGTTCAAAAAATTCTCCTTTTTATACCACCTTTATTAAATCACAAAAAGCAGTAGCAGCTGATTGCTTTAATTATAATAAAGAAGTAAGCGGTCAGTTTGAGATTATCATTAGAGCAAACGCCGACACTAAATTAGCAGACATAGAAACTATGCTATTTCAATGCTTAAATGAATGGGAGAAAAAAGGTGCTACCGATGCTGATATGAAGCGCTACAAAATAAACTATCAAAGTAAGTTGTATAATCGCTTAACCACAGTATCTGGTAAAGGAGCACAACTAGCCTCTTACCAAACATTTACAGGAAACCCCAATTACTTAAAAACCGAGATTGCCAATCATTTAAAAGTTACTAAAGAAGATGTTATGCGTGTATATAACACCTACATCAAAAATAAACCTTGTGTTATTTTAAGTTGTGTGCCTAAAGGAAAAAGCGAGTTAGTAGCTAAGCCCGATAATTGGAAGATGTATGAAAGAACCGTTGAACAAGAAAGTAATGAGTACAAAAATTTAACGTACAAAGAACCAAAAGATAGTTTTGATAGAAGTAAGATGCCTGCATCTACCACAGCAAAACTAGTACCATTACCTGATTACTGGACATCATCATACCCAAATGGTATTAAAACCATAGGTGTAGAAAATACAGATATTCCAAAAGTAAATATCCTATTCTCTATGCCAATTGGTCATCGTTACGAACCAAAATCGGGTATAGCGGTATTATTAGCCTCTATGTTAGAAGAATCAACTTTTAAATATAGCTCCGAAGAAATTGATGAAATTCTTGAAAATCTTGGCAGTAAAGTATCCTTCTCGGCAGACGACAATGAAATTACCATGAATATTTCTTGCTTAAAACAAAACTTAGATTCTACTTTAAAGATAGCCGAAGAAATGTTGTTTAATCCTAAATTCTCTCAAGAGGATTTTGATTTAGTAAAAAAGAAACAATTAGACAACATTACAAATCAATTAACCCAAGCCACCTCTATAGCTGGTAATGTTTACAATAAATTATTGTATGGCGAAGGTTCTAATCTTTCAATTCCAACAATTGGTAATACAGAAAGCGTTAATTCAATTACACTTAATGATGTGAAAGATTACTACAAAAACTTCTCTGGATTTAATGCTGTTTTGGCTATTACAGGAGATGTTAAGAAAGAACCTATCATTAAAAAATTAGATTTCTTAAATAAGTTACAATCTACTAACACGATGCCACAAGCAAGGTATCAACTACCAAGCATTGATAAAACAAGAATTTATTTTGTAGATAAAAAAGACGCACCTCAATCAGAAATTAGAGTTGGCTACTTAGCTTTACCTTACGATGCCACAGGCGAATATTTTAAATCATCTATTATGAATTATCCATTGGCACAGGCATTTAATAGTCGAATTAACGTAATCTTAAGAGAGGTAAAAGGCTTTACTTATGGCGCAAGAGGATATTTTGCAGGAAATCAATTTGTTGGTCCTTATGTATTATTTGCAGGTGTAAAGGCAAATACAACCGATAGCTCAGTAGTGATTATGATGGATGAATTAAAAAAATATCATGATAATGGCATTACCGATGAGGAATTATCTTTTACTAAAAATGCCATGGCTCAATCGGAAGCATTAAAATACGAATCGCCTTATCAAAAACTAGGTTTTATTAAAAGAGTAGTAGATTATAATTTAGATAAGAATTATACCACTCAACAGGCAGATATTATTAAGAACATCACCAAAGATGAGATTAACGAATTAGCTAAAAAAAATATTCCTTATGATAAAATGATCATACTTGTGGTTGGCGACAAAGCAACTAACTACGAAAAATTAGCTAAGTTAGGTTATGAATTGGTTGAGCTTGATGTAAATGGTAATAAATTAAAATAACCACTTTTAAATCGTACGCACCAACATGAATATAGGAATTGTTTGTTACCCTACGTTTGGGGGAAGTGGCGTGGTAGCCACAGAACTGGGCATGGCTCTTGCTGATAAAGGTCACAAAGTACACTTTATTACTTATTCGCAACCTTTTAGATTAAACACCTTTAACGAAAATTTATTTTACCATGAGGTAAGCGTAAACGATTATCCCTTATTTGATTATCAACCCTACGAAAGCGTGTTGGCAAGCAAGATAGTAGATGTGGCTATTTATGAAAAGCTTGACATTCTTCATGTGCATTATGCCATCCCTCACGCATCTGTTGCTTATTTAGCCCAGCAAATTCTCATTTCAAGAGGCATTAAACTACCTTACATCACTACTCTTCATGGGACAGATATTACCCTCGTGGGACAAGACCCCGCATTTGAACCTGTTATTTTTTTCTCATTAAATAATAGCAATGCTATTACTTCTGTTTCTGAAAGCTTAAAGAATGACACGCTCAATACATTTAAAATAAATAAAGCCATACAGGTCATCCCCAATTTTATAAAGATTGAAGAGTACGAAAAAATTCAATTTAGATGTCATCGCAAACAGTTTGCTAATGATGACGAGAAAACATTAATTCATATTTCTAATTTTAGAAAAGTAAAACGTGTTGAGGATGTCTTACGTGTGTTTGATATCGTACGAAAACAAGTACCTTGTAAATTAATTTTAGTAGGTGATGGTCCTGAAAGACCAGCTATTGATAGATTGTGCAGAGAGTTAGACACCTGTAATGGTATCATATCTGTAGGTAAAATTGCTAATCCAAAAGAAGTACTATCTATTGCAGATTTGTTTATATTACCTTCAGAAACCGAAAGCTTTGGTTTATCAGCTTTAGAAGCAATGGCCTCTAAAGTGCCTGTTATTTCAACTAACACAGGTGGTATTCCAGAGTTAAATATGCATGGTAAAACTGGTTATTTAAGTGCTGTTGGCGACTTTCAAGATATGGCTAAAAATTGTATTCAACTTTTGTCTAATGAAGCTTCATTGGCTCAATTTAAAAAACAAGCATTTGAACGAGCAAAAGCATTTGATATACAACAAATACTACCTAAATACGAGCAACTATACGAAAACCTAATTTGATAAATTGTATTTTTACTGAACTTAAATATAATTCATACTAAATATAATTATGATTTAGACAAAAGTTGTTTAGTGATTTTTTTGTATATGTCGAATTGAAATGATTAAAAGGTTTTTAAATTTCGACAATGAACAAGCAAATGGAGTTACCGCTTTTATTAGGATAACTCTATAAAATACGATAAATTACGTAGATAAAATACGACAAATAGCTTAGATGTATATTCTTTCATTTTTATATCTTTGATTTATGAGTTTAAAAGATGAAGCATGAAAAAAGCATTTATTAGCGGAGCGTTTATGGTCTGCACTTTAGTCGCATCTGCACAATTAAAAATAACCACTAAATTATTCGATCTAGAAAATATTAATAAGAACAAAGGTTGGAATCTATGCTCAGAATTTACCGATGAGAGTCGAAACACCGTCATTAAAATAAGTAACAAAAATTAACCCTTAAAATAAATAAACCATGAAAAAAATGTACAAATCATTATCAATCAGTCTAGTTTTATCAGCTAGCTTAACATTAAATGCTCAAACGTGGAATCCAATAGGTAACGGAACTTCAGCAACTGTTAGCACCATAATTATTGATGGCAATGATATTTATGCAAATGGTAGTTATCAAAATGGCCCTGATGTATTTTCTTATGGAAAATTTTCTGGAGGACAGTGGTTTCCTTTAGGCAACTGGAAAGGCATTTCAGGCGGTATTGGTGTAGTAAATTGTGCATTAAAAGTAGGCGATGATATTTATGTTGGTGGTAATTTTAATGATGGGGCAGGAGACCCTAACATGGATAAAATAGCAAGATGGAATATAACAACCCAAACTTGGCATCCACTTGGAACAGGATTAAATTCGTATGTAAATGCAATAGTTCAAATGGGTTCTGATATTATTGTTGGAGGAAAATTTACAAATGCTGGGGGAGATGCAAATGCTGATTATATAGCAAAATGGGACGGCAGTTCTTGGAGTGCAGTAAGTTCAACAGTAATTAGTACAAGTTCTTTTGCCTCTGTAAATGCATTAGCTGTTTCTGGAAGCGATCTGTATATTGGAGGAAACATTGAAAATATGGCTGGAAATTCAGCCATTGATTATTTAGCCAAATGGGATGGCAGTTCATATTCTTCTGTTGGCGGATGGGGAGCACAAATAGGAGGCATATTTACTATGGATATTGCTACCAATGGAGATTTATATATTGGAGGAGAATTTCCTTTAAAAGCTGCTAAGTTTGATGGAACAAATTGGTCAATATTAGGAAGTTCAACAGCAATTAACCAAAAGGTAAGAAAAATTAAGGTTGTTGGGACAGACATTTATATTGGAGGTGATTTTACTAATGTTGCAGGAATAGCAACGGCTGATTATATTGCAAGATTTGACGGTACTAATTGGCATGATGTTGGCGGCGGATTAAATGCTTATGTAACTGAAATAGTTCCAAATTCAGGTGATTTATATGTTGGTGGAAATTTTACTGATGCAGGAGGAAATACATTGGCAGACAAAATTGCAAGGTTTGGAATTTCAACAGCAATAGAAGAAACAACAAAAACCAACGCAATAGTTTTTCCTAACCCAACCAACGGTATCGTTTATGTAACCATGGAAAATAATGTATCAACTACTGTTGAATTGTATAATGTTGTGGGCGAAAAGTTGAGTTCAGATAAAATTCAAGGCAATTCGTATCAGTTAAATTTAACTTCTTATCCATCAGGAGTTTATTTTCTGAAATTAAACAACAAAACAACCAAAATTATTAAAGAGTAACCTAAAAACAAATCCATTACTTAAACCGCCTTTGGTACTTCTAAAGGCGGTTTTTGTTTTTAATTAATTTTATTAGCTATGCTAAATTTTATACCCTCCCTTCGATTTTCTCACGGCTATATCTGCAAAAAATAAAAGTCCACGCACTCAAAAGCCTGTTCGTATGTTTGTTGTATGTTTTTTTTTGCATCAAGCTATTCCGGTTAGAACAGAGGCATTTTAAAATTTCACGTAAAAATCAAATATTATCAAATGTGTTGGAATGTGCGAAGATTGTTCGGGCTGTTCGCGAAGCGCTTTCAAAGAATCAGCTTGATACCACGATGATTTTGGCAAGATTTTAAGGAGCCTTGATTTTTTTGTAACTTTTTGTATCAAGACAAAAAGTTTTATAAAAAGATTGAACTTTTGTTTCTTTTGCTTCAAGGCAAAAGAAAGTAAAAATAATCTAATTTATATGAGCGCACGGATACCTCACACACTTACAATGCTTCATATCCGCGCGAGTGGGTTGATAAATTTTATTTTTACTGAATTTAAAATATACCTAATTATACATTATAAAAAAAGCTGTCTCTTTTTGAGACAGCCTATTATTTTATTGTGAATAATTTTTATTGAAAAATTAATTTTTGAGTAGCTGTTTCACCCGATTTATCAGTTACTTTCAAGATATACATTCCATCCGCAACTTCGGCACGGTTAATCTTTATGGTATGCTCATCAGTAGTTTCTTTTATAATCGTTTTCCCTGTAATATCTAAGAGTTCAACAAAATGGGTGGTTGAAAGATTCGCAAATTCAATAGTAACATCACTAGATGAAGGATTAGGATATACCGTAGATATCGTATTTTGCATAGATAATTCTTTAACACTAACTGGCGCACATGGCATCGTTACATTAGTAGTACATGTAGAATACGAATACAAAGTAGCTGTTTGAGCAGGTGTATTTTCAGGCATTAAAGGGGTAACCGTACAACCCATTGTAGAAACTAAAAAATCTCTGATAAATTTAATTGTGGTATCCATATATGCAGAATTAGAAGCATAAGGTACGTGATCTTGTCCATACCAAGTATAAAAAGGATTATTTACACCAATTGCATTGGCTTGTTCTTTCAACATACGGCTACCATCTAACAACATTAAAGGCGTTCCTGGATTTACCATACCTCTATTATATTTCACAGTTCCATCTATTGTTCCATGCATTGAACAGAAAGGAATATCGCCTGGTTCTAACCAACCGTATCTTCCTAAAGCACCGCAAAGGTTAATCACCCCTTTTACTTTTGAAGAGTAACATTGGTTTCCACTATATCCATCCATACCACCCATTGCAGATAAAGTAGTAGGAGATACATAATAATTAATTTCACAAGATTTATCCAAGTATGCAGTTTGTAGAGCGGTAATGGCGCCTGCCGAACTACCACCTATAAAGATATTATTCGTATCAATTTTATAGTTATTAGCTGTTTGTTTGTCTTTATAAAAGAAACGAATGGAAGCTTTCATGTCTTGTACTGCTCTTAACACCGCTTTGATGGCATTTGCTGAATCAAATGGAAAAAATCCTAAACGATACTCGATAGAAGCACAAACAAATCCTTTTTTGGCAAAGGCTTGTGATAAGGCTACCATATCACCATCTGCTCTTGTTCCTCCAATAAAACTTCCACCATGTGCCCAAATAATTAAAGGTCGATTAGTTTCAGTATCACCATCTGGTTGATAAATATCCATTACAAGCGTTGTATTACTCCCGCTAAAACTGGTATTAGCTCCATAAGCTACTGAACTAGTTGTTACTGCAGTAAACGTGTCGTTTGCATATCTACCACTCGAGCATGGTGTTTGTGCATTTAAGATGCCAATAGTTGTGATGAAACTAAGTGCAAGTGTGTAAAGTTTTTTCATAGACTTTGTTGTGTTTTTGTATTTGTGTGTGTTAAATATAAAAAAAATATTTTATCCTTTTAGTTAACCATAAAATTTTAACTTTTGTACATCTGATTTAACGTTAAATGTATTGATTGATTTATGGAAAAACTACCGCTGGATATCTTGTAGCTTCGGCATGAGGAATAGTAGCTTGATATTTTTCATTAATTGCTTTTATAAATTCATTAGCTAATAAAGCATTGCCTCTTGGCGTTAAATTTAATCCGTCTAACGAATAAAAACCACCAGATACAAAAGCAGCATTAACCGATACGCCATTATAATTATACCCTGTTTTTACTTTACTAAAAAAAGCATGAGCATCAACAAAAGCTAAACCCTTTGCATCGGCTATATTTTTTAATATCACATTAAACTGATTTATTCTATCGTCTATTGCTTGAATTTCGCTAAGTGTTAAGAAATAGCGATCAGGAATTGTAAGCAATGAACCCCACTTAAAACATTTAATGGAATCTAATGGCACATTTAATAATACCATTTCTCCTTCCACTGCTTGTCTATAACCTAGGGGTTGTGAGTTATCTTCAATAATAAATCCGTTATTTCCTTCATTAAATACTACTACTGGGTTTAAAACCGAATAAAATTGAGTTAAGGAAGTCGCTTTTTCGGCATCTAACGCCAAAGCATTCCAAGCAATGGTATTAAAATACGCCATTGACTTAATACTTGGAATATTAGCAATCACACCTTTTGCTCCGTTAGCCGTTAGTTTATCAATTATGTTATTCATACTCGCTTCAAAACCTACTCCAACTGCACCAGAAACTTCAGTTAAGCTATCGGCTGTTGCACCTTTTAAAGCATAATTTAACACATCATTTAATCCTAACATTACTGTGAAGAAGGTTGGGTTTTTAGCAACCGCATCGGATAATATAGATGAAGACGGGCTTGATGCCATACGTTGATAAAACATATTTGAATATGCATTTTTATCTACATCAATCGCCTTCACATCAGGAACACCAAAATTATTAAATGGCCCTTGTACGCTATATACATTATTTCCTATAATTGATAAATCGCCTTGTGTAGCCAACTTCACTGGTCCTAAAGAAACTACTCCTTGGCAATCTGTTCTATTTCCTAAAACAGAGGGTGCATTATTTGAACTACCAATTCCCAATGAACTTGGAGAAATAAAAGGTACCTTAAATTCACCGCCACCAACTAGTTTTAATTGTTCGGATAAAATGTAGGCGTACGAATTTTGTTGAGCTTTGTAATACAATGCACCATCTGCATAACCTGCCGTCATGGCACTGCCAAGCGCCACGTAATTAGAAGCATCAATGCTTCCTTTATCCACATTCGGTTCTTTAAATTTTGGATTACACGCCGTCATTATTACAGCGAGTAAAAATAGAATACTTAAAAAATTATTTTTCATCGTTAATATATCTTTAAAATTTATACCCTATTGATAAGCCAGGAGCAACTACGTTAGTTTTAAATGTACCACTTAAATTCGTCTCCAAATTTGTATCGGTGCGTTTTAAATGCGTAAAATAAAACGAAGCATTTAGTACAAAGTGTTTGCCTATATTGTAACCAACACCTGCTGTATAATTAATTCGGTTAGCGTCGGGGGTTTCGGGAGTTACATAACCATTTTGAACAGGAGTCATACAATACGCAATTCCTAAACGTGCAAATAAATTCTCTTTAATTTTATATTGTGCTCCTGCTCTAAAGGCAAACGTATTTTTATACATCCTAGCTGATTTAGTATCTACTAAAGAAGTGGTATTTGTTTCATAATCAAAAGATAAGGTATCGTATGCTTTCCAGCCCACATAGTTTACATCTAAGGCTACATCTAACTTCGAGTTAATTTGATAAGCAAGTCCTAGCGTAGTTACATTAGGCAATGGCAAACTCGATTTAAAAGTCCCATCAGGGAAATTAGCTTCTAATGCTGCAGGCACCGTAAAAACTGCATCACCGGAATTTACTTTCATATTAATTTGAGAACGATACGTTAAACCAATGGATAATTTTTCGATAGGTTTAAAATAAATACCCGCATTAAATCCATATCCATTAGCCTTACCTTCTAACTCTGCATGGGCATAATTGCCATTTGCATCAATTACAGGAATGTCTTTTTGTAAATTAACTTTGCCGTCGGCATATACAAATCCAGCTCCAATACCAAGTTTATTATTAATCTTATAACTTACTGTAGGTTGAAAGAAAATAGCTCTTAATTGCAACCTTGTAAGAGCAAATCTGCCAGTCCAACCATCTTCCCATTGCACCGTGCTACCAAACGGCGTATAGATGGCTAGTCCTAACTTTAACTTTGAACTATCTTTAACAGCAAACAATCCATATACAGTAAATGGCGTGCTGACTGGCGAGTTAGTTCTTGAAACTTGATTGGTGTTAGCATCCATAAAAGCACTTCGAGCAATGGTAGGAGTTACGCCTATATCTACAGCAGTACCATTAACAAACGAAGCTCCACCTGGGTTAAAAAACAAACTGGCAGCATCTTGCATACAAGCTGTTCCTGCCCCGCCCATACCTTGTTGTACTTGACCTTGCAAATTAACTTGATAACCTTGGGAATAACCGATGTAAAAGATTGTGAAAAACAAACTACTGTAAAAAATTTTCTTCATGCTTTTATATTATACTTTGAAAGTATATAAATGTAAAAATTATTTTTAACAAATGACATTGTGTTAAAAATATTCTCAACCCACCATAAAAAGTAATTTTATTGTTGATTTATAAGGAAAATTTGTATTTTAGATAAAAGAAAAAATATGAATAAAATTTCACATCTTATCATCACTTTATTTATAGCAGGCAGTACACAATCACAAACTACAGTTAATGGCTCATTTGTACATGGGGGCATAACCCGTACCTACTCGTATTATGTGCCTGCATCTTATAATCCATCACAACCCTTGCCTTTAATTATTGGGCTACATGGCACTAGTTCTAGTGGAAGTCAATTTGCGCAGTATCGCGATTTCAGACCTATTGCTGATACTGCCAACTTCATCATGGCTCATCCAGATGGATCCACTATGTTTGGAATTAAATTTTGGAACTTTGGAAATGTTATGGGTTCTACAGTTGATGATGTGGGATTTTTAGAAGCTTTAATAGATACTATATCTTCTCATTATGCAGTTAATCAAAATCGCATTTATAGTGTGGGCATGTCTAATGGTGGTTTTATGACCTATTATTTAGCATGTCAATCAAATCGATTTGCAGCAATTGGTTCTGTAACTGGCTCAATGAGTAATGACACTTATAACAATTGTAATGCACAACATCCAACGCCCTCTATTCATATTCATGGTACAGCCGACCCTACCAATCCTTATAACGGCAATTCAACATCTAAAAGCATTCCACTAGTTACTAGATTTTGGGTTAATCAAAATGGCTGTGATACTATTCCGAGTATAACCTCTGTTCCAAATATCAATACTACGGATGGCGCAACAGCAGAAAGACATTTATATAGTAATGGAATAAATGGCAATACTGTTGAACATTTTAAAGTAACTGGTGGTGAACACACATGGCCAGGATGCCCTATGCCAAGTTCAAGCGATGTTAATTGTATGGACTTTGATGCAAGATTTGAAATTTGGCGATTCTTTAGGCAATACACTTTAAATAGCAGCACTAACATTCATTCATTAAATAAACCATCACTCAGTGTTTGGCCAAATCCAACAACTAACTTTTTAAATCTAGAATTACCATCTCATGTTATTAGCAAGGTTTCTGTATTTGACGTACATGGAAGAATAGTGAAAGTTTTTAATGAAGAAAATATAAAAAGCATATCCCTTCAATCATTAAATCAAGGTGTGTATTCTTTACAGGTTTCGGGTAAGGATTTTTCTTATACGCAGAAAATCATACTAACTCGTGATAATTAAAAACAAAGCAACTATCTGCTACAACAGAACGCCCTTTAATTACACATTAAATCTAAAGTGCATAATGTCGCCGTCGGCTACAATATACTCTTTACCTTCTACTCTTAATTTTCCAGCTTCTTTACATGCATTTTCTGAACCTAAAGAAATAAAATCTTGATACGCTATTACCTCAGCACGAATAAATCCTTTTTCAAAATCAGAATGGATAACACCTGCTGCTTGTGGTGCTGTCATTCCTTTCTCAATAGTCCATGCGCGTACTTCTTTAACACCCGCTGTAAAATAAGTCTGTAGTTTTAATAATTGATATGCTTGTTTAATTAGTTTATTTACACCTGGTTCTTCTAAACCCATTTCTTGTAAAAAAAGTTGTTTTTCTTCATACGTTTCTAATGAAGCAATTTCACTTTCCATTTGAGCCGTAATAATCAATATTTCGGCATTTTCTCCTTTTACAGCTTCTCTTACCGCTTCTACATGTTTATTGCCTGTTTTTGCAGATGCTTCATCTACATTACAAACATACATCACGGGCTTAATTGTTAGTAAATGTAAATCTTGTATGTAAGAATATTCTGCCTCATCTATTGCACAAGCCCTTGCTGATTTACCTGCTTCTAAAGTTTCTTTTAATCTTAAACATACGGCATACGTTTTTACAGCATCTTTATCATTACCAGTTTTAGCTTGCTTTTCAAACTTTTTCAGTTTTGCTTCTACAGCTTCTAAATCTTTTAACTGAAGTTCGGTATCAATAATTTCTTTATCTCTCACAGGGTTTACATTACCATCTACATGAATAACATTATCATTATCAAAGCAGCGCAAAACATGTAAAATAGCATGACACTCTCTAATATTAGCTAAAAATTTATTGCCTAATCCTTCACCTTTACTAGCGCCTTTTACTAAACCTGCAATATCTACAATCTCAACTGTGGTTGGCAAAATGGCTTGTGGTTTTACTAACTCGGCTAGCTTAGTTAATCGTTCATCGGGCACAGTTATAACTCCCACATTAGGCTCTATTGTACAAAAAGGAAAATTTGCCGCTTGCGCTTTCGCATTACTTAAACAATTAAATAAAGTTGATTTTCCAACATTAGGTAAGCCAACAATTCCACATTTTAAAGCCATAATCTTTACTATTTTATTTTCTTAATTACAATTTTTAAAAATGAGCTACCTCATTTTAATTAGGTTGCGAATATAGTAAAAAAACCAAGGCACTACTAGGTATTAAAATGAGAATATTTAGGAGTAAAGTGTTTCAAGAATGCAGGTTTTAAGGCAAAAATCTAATTTTTAACATCTCGTTACTTTATATCAACATCTGCGTTACATAGCTTTAATAAATATTAAATTTGCAACAAAATCAATACTTATGGCAGATATAAAGCAATTAGAAAAATTAGCAACCCAAGTTAGAAGAGATATTGTAAGAATGGTACACGCCGTTAGTTCAGGGCATCCTGGAGGTTCCTTAGGTTGTACAGATTTTTTAGTAGCATTATATAACGATGTGATGGTTCATAACCCTAAAAATTTTACCATGGATGGTAAAAACGAGGATGTATTCTTTTTAAGTAACGGTCATATATCACCAGTATTTTATAGCGTTTTAGCGCGTAGTGGTTATTTTCCAATAAGCGAACTTAGCACATTTCGTAAATTAAACACGCGTTTGCAAGGTCATCCAACTACCCACGAACATTTGCCAGGTGTACGCATTGCGAGTGGCTCGTTAGGACAAGGCATGAGTGTTGCTATTGGTGCTGCCTTAGCTAAAAAATTAAATAACGACAAACATATAGTTTATAGTTTACACGGCGATGGAGAGTTACAAGAGGGTCAAATATGGGAAGCAGCCATGTATGCAGCCGCTAATAAAGTAGATAATTACATCGCAACGATTGATTATAATGGAAGACAAATTGATGGTGATTTAGATCAAGTTTTATCTCTTGGAAATTTAAAAGCAAAATTCGAAGCGTTTGGCTGGCAAGTGATTGAAACACCCGAGGGTAATAACATGGCTAAAGTTATTGAAGGATTAAAAACCGCCCAATCATTTATAGGTAAAGGCAAACCTATTGTAAACATCATGAAAACAGAGATGGGACAAGGTGTAGATTATATGATGGGTACTCATAAATGGCACGGCTCCGCTCCTAACGACGAACAATTAGCAAAAGCACTCGCTCAACTCGAAGAAACCATCGGCGATTATTAATTACATAAGATTTGAAAAACGAACACTCCACTTCAAAACAAATAAAAGCAAAAACAATAAGTGTTATTTTAATAATACTTATTCAATGTGTATTCTTCAATCTTAAAGCGCAGCAAATCACCAATCGCATCTTATTTATTTTCGATGATTCGTATAGCATGTATGCGCCATGGAATAGTAATATTAAAATAGAAGTGGCTAAAAAAATAATGGGTGAGTTTTTAGATAGTTTAAAAACTATTCCAAACCTTGAACTAGCCTTGCGTTGTTATGGACATCAAACATTTATTAAACCTACCCGAGATTGTAAAGATACGAAACTGGAAGTGCCTTTTGGAACAGCCTCCAAATCGGCACCACTTATAAAACAACGCATTCAAAAATTAGAACCATTAGGAACCACACCCATTGCTTATTCACTTGGCGAGAGTGTAGCAGATTTTACACCATGCAGTAATTGTCGAAATATTGTAATTTTAATTACCGATGGTATCGAAGAATGTGAAGGGCAACCCTGCGAAGTATCATTAGCCTTACAAAAAAAAGGTATTTTTTTACGACCATTTGTTATTGGTGTAGGGCTTGATGTAAAGTTTGCTGATGTATTTGGCTGCATGGGTAAATTTTATGACGTGAGCAACGAAGCCAATTTCAAAGATGTACTAAACTTAGTGCTAACCGAGGCTATTTCACAAACTACTGTTCAGGTTGATTTATTGGACATAAACAAAAAACCAACTGAAACAGATGTCAACATGACTTTTTACGATAGTAAAACCAAGCAAGCCAAATACAATTATCTACACACACTCAATCATCGTGGCGCACCAGATACTTTAGTATTAAATCCAGATTTAACTTACGATTTAGTGGTGCATACCATTCCACCTATTGAGAAAAAAAACATTACAATTCAAAAAGGTAAGCATAACGTTATTCCTGTTGATGCGCCTCAAGGTCATCTACGACTTGAGCTGGATGGCGCATTAAGTAAATATTATCCAACTACGGTTGTAAGAAAAAACGGCAATATGAATACATTAAATGTGCAAGATTTTGGAAAGACAGAAAAGTATATCATTGGCAAATATGATTTAGAAATACTAACACTTCCTCGCATTAAAATGAATGATGTAGAAATAAAACAAAGCACTACTAATACCATTAAAGTCCCTACATCAGGTATTGCCTATATTACCAAAGGCTATAAAGGTTATGGAAGCATTTATATAGATGATGGCAAGCATTTAACCTGGGTTTGTAATCTAAACAATAATTTACAACAAGAAATCATCTATCTACAACCCGGTAATTATAAACTGGAATTTAGATATGAAAATATTAAAGAAACTCTAAAAACCATTGAAAGAAATTTCACAATTACATCAGGAGTTACCAATAACATTAAACTAAACTAAGGCAAACAAAGAAGGCTTCATTTCTGAAGCCTTCTTTAATAAATTCTAATCTATAATATCCTACCAGTATCCTAATACTTTAGTATTCGTTTTGTTTTTATATTTCCAACTTACTTTCCAGCCATAAGGACAGCTATTAGAGCCCACTGTAATTGCATTACCTGTTTGATTAACACCAAACAAACAATTTAACTTAAAGTCTTTGCTATCTACTTTAATATCTACCTCTCCTTGAATTGGAGCCCAAGCACCGCAAGTTGTATTCCAAACTACTGGTGTAATCACTTGACTAGTAAATGGGTCGCCATCACGAGTAGTACCGTAATTTTCTAAGTTACTTAACCCATCAGCAGAACCAATACCTTCACCTGTACATGTTAAAATATTGTTTGCCCAAGTGTAAGTAAATTTACGATTGATATTATATACTGCGGTACTTGAGTTATCAAAGTTTACTGATAAATTCTCTCCTGTTACAGTAGATACTAAATTTGGCTGTCCTAAGAATAATAAATTGAACCATGTACCTCCACTCACATTAGTTAAATATTGTATCCCTTCTAATCTTACGCTTTTCCCATCCGAAGCACGAGTTACTTTATATAAGAAATACTCTACTTTCATTACACAACCAGCATCTTTCCAACGTTTACCAGAAGCATAATCTAAGATTGTTAAACGTATGTCACCTTCGCGAGTACGATTATTACAAGTTGTTCCATTAAAATGTAGATTAATAGTACCCATATAAGCACCATTTGTATCTACCGTTAAACCACAAATATTACCCATAATTCCATTAGAATTAGAGGTGCCATTTGTACGTCCATGTAATAACGGTTGATTACTTACTACATCATTAATATCGCTGATAGCAGCATCGTTTTCGCCTTGAGCAGTTCTAGAATCGGCAGAAGCCTGTCCATCTTCTTTTCTAAAAGCTTTGCTTTTTCGGCAACCTGAAAAAGTTACCGCACCTATAACCGACAAAGTGATTACAGCTAATAAAAATTTACTTGTTCTCATGAATTTATTGTTTTAATTATTAATCTAATTTAACAAAAACTAAGCCATTGTCTATTTTTTTTAACATTTCTATTTGTTAAAAGATAGAGTCTAGCCTATTTTTTTCTTAAATCTTCCTCTTTCAACACCTTAAATGCCGTTCTTCTATTCTTTTGATGAGCAGCCTCCCACTCCTCGCTTTTAGGTGTAAACTTGGCAATTTCTTCGTCACTCACCAAAGGTTTTGATTCTCCATAACCAGTTGGTAATAAACGTTCTTTCTTAATTCCTTTACTAATTAAATAAGTAACACATGATTGTGCACGAGCCTGTGATAGTTTTTGATTTAATTTATCACTACCACGTGTATCGGTATGAGAGTTGATTTCAATACTAAAGTTATCATTTAACACCAAATAATCATAAATCTTATCCAATACTTCCATTGATTTAGGACGTAGCGTTGCTTTATTAAAATCATATTCGATACCTTCAATCACCACATCTTCTTGAGGAATTAATGTTAAGGTGAAATCTTGTACAATATGAGTGGTTTCTGTTAATCCTTTAGTTGTTGCACTTGCAGAACTTGCTTGATATCCCTTTTTCTGTGCTTTTAAGAAATATTGTTTATCAACCTTTAAGGTAGAGAAATAAACTCCTTTATCATTCGTAATTAAGAACTGCGGCTCCTCTTCGCCAGTTACATCTTTTAATGTAACTAATGCTCCCACAATTGGTTCTAAATTCTCATAATCATAAACTGTACCTGTTATATCAAATAAAATTGGTTCATTTTCAAATTCATAAATATCATAACAATTTCCTCCTGGGCAATCTTCTCTATCACTCGAAAAATATCCCTTAGCTTGTGTCCTATCTAAAATAAAGTAAGCATCGTCTTTACTGGAATTAATAGGATTTCCTAAATTTTTTGGTTTAGCATACACCGAGTCGTCTGTATTTAATGAACTCTTAAATACATCTAAACCACCCATACCTACGTGACCATTGGAGCTAAAAAATAAAGTGTTAGAGATCGTATGAAAAAAAGGAGTTACTTCATCACCAGAAGTATTAATTACTGGTCCTAAATTTCTGGCTTCACCAGTTAAGCCTTTCTCATCTATATTACAAACATACAAATCGAAACCGCCATGCCCTCCAGGGCGATTAGATGAGAAAAATAATTTAGTGCCGTCAAAAGAAACATAAGGTTGCATAGCTTTATAGCCAGGCTTATTTACGGTCTCAGTTAACTTATACGATTCATAAAAATAACCATCTTTCATCTTAGCCATATAAATAAATGATTCGTTTCTATTGGCATCACTCCATCTAGTATAAAACATTATATCATCAGATGATATCACACTTGAACCTTCGTGTAATCCAGTATTTACAGGTCTTCCAAAATTAGTTGCTTTAGCCCAACCTGTATCTTTTAATTCGGTATAATACAAATCACACAAGTATCTCGAATCTTGTTTTTCTGGATTTAATAACACCCCTCCTTTTCTGGCACTGGTAAATAACAACTTAGTTGGGCTGTTCCAATACATAGGTGCAAAGTTTGAAGTACCTACGTTAAACACTATAGTATCCATTTTTTTAACAGTAATAAGTTCTTTATGACTGTTCGAGTCTAATGCGAAATAACAAGAACTTAAATTTTTCTGAAAGATTTTTTTCAATGAGTCATTTTTCTCAGACTCCATTAAAATATCATAAATAAATAGAGCAGTATCGTAATTTTTAGTTTGTAATAAAGCTAAAGCATAGTAATTCATATCTTCAGGATACGAACCATTATCCACTACCTTTTTAAAATGGGCAACTGCATTTTGATAATCATAATTTAAACGGTACGAATGAGCTAACTGATGGTTAACATAATCTAGTTTAGAGATCTTTGTCTTACGCTCCTTACCTAAACGTTTTGTGGTGTCTGGTTGAAAGTCTTTAGTTTTTAAATTAACTAATTGCACTTCATAAGGCAACACCATTATTTTTAGGGCAGTTGTGTCATCCGTTATTTTTTTATAATAATCAATAGCCGTAGCATAATCTTTTTTAGCAAAAGCATCATCAGCATATTTCAACCACAAATGTTTTGATTGAGCAAATACATTAATAGTAGATAAAGTAACAAAAATGAATAATAATCTTCTCATAATTTTATAGTCTAGGACAATGGCGTACAGTTTGTTTGTTTGATTTTTTAGCCATATAAGTAAATGAAATTTCAAAAGCACCTCTGTATTTTGATGCTTCTTTTAATGATGACACATTAGCATCGTAACCAACTTTTAGAATGTAATTATCTTTTCTAGCACCTACATAAATTACTGCGGCATCCTGCGCACGATAATTCAATCCTGCTAAGGCATAAAACTCTTGTTCTTTAAAGAAGTAACCCATATCAACAGAATATAATTGCTCCATAGCGTTCTTCTGCATCATAATTAATACTTTAGGTAACACATAAAACAATTCTGTAACATTAATTCTTAAACCCGCATGTGCGTAATGGCGCATAGGCAAACGATTATTATATCCATAATATGTTTCTCTAGGCATTGTTAAGTTAAAAACCGAATAACCAAAAAGAGGATTTAATCGTGCTTGTTGTCTTGAGTTAAAATACATAAACCCTGCATTTACTTGTTCAGTTACAAATGACTGGCGACTATAAGTTTCTCCAGAAGCAATACTCTTATCAAAAAAGCCTCCATTAGAAGTGTTATATTGATTATCAAAAGTGTATTGTCCTGCTTCAACACGCTTTTGGGTTGCACCAGCTTGTATCCCAAATGACAAGTTATTACGTTTATACTTATCTAATGGCACGGCATACGAAGCTGAGAACAAGCCTTGTAAGACATTATAATTACCTACCCCAGCACGCATATTAATAATTTGACCTCCAAAACCCCATTTACCTTTAGGAGCATCTAGGCTTATTAATGCAGTATTATACGGTTTAAATGCAACTGCCTGCCATTGGTTTCGGTATTGAGCATGTACTCTCAAATTAGCATCTACTACACCTGTTAAAGCAGGATTTAAGAATAAAGGACCTGCATCATACATTGATAGATGGAAATCCTGAGCTTTTATACTCAAAGTTGTTAAGCATAAAAGACTGTAAAATATAATTAGTTTCTTTTTCATGTTATCTTAATAATGTAACGTCACCTGTTTTCTTAACTTGTTTACCACTAAGCATCTCAACATCCACCACCCACACATAAACACCTAATGGTTGATCTATGCCTTGATAGGTCCCATCCCATCCTTGTTTTTGATCGTTAGTTTCAAAAATTAACTGACCCCAGTTATTATAAACTCTAAAATTAATTGATTTAAAAGGACCTCCTCTCACACGGAAGATATCATTTTGTCCATCGCCATTTGGTGAAAATGCCGTAGGAACATCAGGTAATAATATTACCGTAATATCTTTTCTTACTGTATCAACACAACCATTGATATCTTTTACTACTAAGAAGACACTTAAATCACCTTGCGTATTATAAATATGTGTTGGGTTTTGTTGGTTACTCGCCATTGAATCGCCAAATTGCCAATACCAATTAGTTAGAGAGGCTGGACCAGTAGATAAATCTGTAAAGTTTACAGTTTCTAAAGATTGTACAGGATTTGGATTAATACTAAAATCAGCTGTTGGTCCAGAAATTACGGTTACTGCTTTTTGTATGGTATCCTTACACCCTAACGAAGATGTTACCACTAAGGATACTGTATAAACAGTAGGAGAAGCAAAGCCATGCTGAGGGTTTTGAATTGAAGACGTTTGAGAGTCGCCAAAATTCCATTGCCACTGTATAATATTACCTGATAATGTTTTAGAAGAGTCCACAAATTGCGTGCTATTACCCACACAAGAGGTTGAGTTATAAAAGAAAGCCTGTGGTAAGAAATACACATCTATTGTTTTCTTAATGGTATCGTTACAGCCATTATTACTATACACCACATGCGTTACCGTGTAAGTTCCTGGATTAGTATAAGCATGTGTTGGATTATTAGCAGTAGAAGTGTTCATGTCTCCAAAATCCCACCATGAACCTGTTAAACTAGCTGTTGGCACAGATGTATCTGTAAAACTAGTAGCTGTTTTTGCACACACATTATTACCATTAAAGTCAGACACTGGTGTTGGTTTAAAAGTATATCTTACTGTATCCGTTACAGCCAAACATCCTTTATTATAAGTTGATGTAAGCACTAAGTTAACATAACCATTTGCCACATCTAATGCCGAAGGTTGATAATAGGTAGTTAATAATGAATCGTCTGGTGTAAACACTCCAGTCCCAAGAGTTGTCCATGCTCCTGTAGTTGTTAAACCTATCACACTACCGTTTAATAATATGCGTTCATTATCACATATCATATTATTTGGCCCTGCATCTACTTGAGGAATTTTAGCAAGCACAATCTGTAGCGTATCTGTTTCTGGCAAACAATTACCTCCAGTTGAAGTTAATACAATTTTAACTACACCTGCAGTTGTATCTGCTTGACCTAAAGTATAAGTTGTAGATAAGTTATTTGGGTTTCCAAATGTACCATTACCTAATGTTGTCCATACACCAGCACTAGCACCATTAGTTACCGAACCATTTAATGGATAGAACATGTTATTTGCACAAATGGTATCATTTAAACCAGCATCTACTGTTGGTTTAGGGGTAATGTTTACTACTAAACTATCTGAAACAGCATTACAGTTTCCATTATTTGTTGAAGTTAATTTGATAGTGATACTACCTTGAGCTATATCGGCTGGATCAATATTATATACCGATGTTAAAGAAGTAGTAGAAGGAGAGAAAGAACCACCACCACTTGTTGACCAAACACCAGTTGTAGTTCCAGCAGTAACCGTTCCACTAATGGCTATAGTAGGATTATTAGCACACACTGTTATATCTGGACCTGAATAAACCACTGGTTCATTTGTAAAATGAATCAAAACAGTATCTACCACCTGATTACAATTTCCATTATTAGTAGATTGTAATACTAAAGTAGCAGTTCCTGAAGAAATTTCTGAAGCACTTGGTGTATAACTCGTGGTTAAGGCTGCACTACTTGGATTAT
Source organism: Bacteroidota bacterium (assembly GCA_963169355.1). Taxonomy (GTDB): domain Bacteria; phylum Bacteroidota; class Bacteroidia; order B-17B0; family Aurantibacillaceae; genus UBA4416. The sequence continues at coordinate 31,920 of CAUJCR010000061.1, forward strand.
ACGAACCAGAACCTCCAACCCAAACGCCAGTTGTAGTAGCGCCACTTACAGTCCCGCTTAATGCCGCCAGTACATTATTTTTACATAATGTCAAATCATTACCTGCTGCTACAACAGGAGCACTCGTAAAACTCAAAATAAGCGTATCTGTTACTGAATTACAACCGCTATTATTTGTAGAATTTAAAATTAAAGTTGTTGAACCGAGTGCTAACTCTGCAGCACTTGGCGAATATAAAGTATTTAACGAGGTATTACTAGGTGTGTAAGTTCCTGTTCCTCCCGACCAAATACCAGTTGTTGTAATACCACTTACATTACCATTTAATGAAACATTGGCGTTATTTATACACGCAGAGATGTCTGGACCAGCTGCCACAGTTGCTGGGTCGCTAAAATTAATAACTACCTGATCTTGTACTTGATTACAATTTCCATTATTGGTAGAAGTGAGCGTTAAGGTTACAGAACCCGCTGCCACTTCAATAGCACTTGGTGTATAAGTAGTTGTTAAGGCAGAATTACCAGGATTAAATGTTCCCATTCCACCCGACCAAGTACCTGTTGATGTTGGTCCACTCACAACACCCGATATCACTGTATTAATATTATTTCTACATGTGAAAATATCAACTCCAGCATTTACCACAGGTGGACTTGTAAAGTTAATATAAACTGTATCTGTAATTTGATTACAATTTCCATTATTAGTAGATTGTAATACTAACGAAGCTGTTCCAGCAGATATTTCTGAAGGGCTTGGCGTGTAATTGGCGTTTAATGTCGTATTATTTGGATTAAATGTTCCTGAACCACCTATCCAAACACCAGTTGTAGTTATACCACTTACATTACCATTTAAAGGTGTTGTAACATTATTTTGACATAATGAAATATTAGTACCAGCATCAACAGTAGCAGGATTAGTGAAATTAATTAGTATTGTATCAGTTACTGGATTACAATTATTATTACTAGTTGATGTTAATATTAAAGTAGCAGTTCCAGCCGCAATCTCAGAGGCTGTTGGAGAATATAAAGTATTTAATGACGTGTTACCTGGAGTAAATGTTCCAGTACCACCAGACCAAATTCCAGTAGATGTTACACCAGAAACAGAACCATTAAGAGCAACATTAGCATTGTTTTTACAAGCAGAAATATCTGGCCCTGCTACAACTGTTGCTGGATTAGTAAAATTAATAATTACTTGATCCTGTTCTTGATTACAATTTCCATTATTAGTTGAAACTAAAGTTAATGTAACAGAACCTGCGGCTAACTCTGCAGGTGTTGGCGTATATGTAGAAGTTAAAGCCGAACTACCTGGGTTATAAGTTCCTGCACCACCTGTCCAATTACCAGTAGTTGTAGGGCCTGTTACAGTACCAGAAATTAGAGTATTAATGTTGTTTCTACAAGTTGATACATCAAATCCAGCATTTACAACAGGTGCATTAGTAAAGTTTACAATTACAGTATCAGTAACTTGATTACAATTTCCATTATTAGTAGATGTTAAAACTAAAGTAGTAGTTCCAGCTGCTATTTCTGCAGGACTTGGTGTGTAGGTAGCTGTTAGTGCTGCATTACTTGGACTAAACAATCCTGTTCCACCTGTCCATACTCCAGTAGTAGTAGGACCACTAATAGAACCATTAACCACAGGTAATGGATTATTCTTACAAACCGAAATATCAGAACCTGCTCCTACACTTGCTGGATTGGTAAAATTTATCACCATACTATTTTGAACCTGATTACAATTACCGTTACCTGTAGAAGTTAGGGTTAAAGTAACTGACCCAGCGGCTAACTCTGCTGGTGTTGGAACATAAATCGCATTTAAGGTTGTGTTATTCGGGTTAAATGTTCCCGAACCTCCACTCCAAATTCCAGTTGTAGTTGGGCCTGAAACAGTACCTGACAAAACAGATGATGGATTATTACGACATATTAATAAATTACTTCCAGGTTGTACAACTGGTGCTGGTGTAAAAGAAACTTGAATACTATCTTTCACTACTTTACAATTTCCATTATTTGTTGAAGCCAATACTATATTTACAGAACCTGTTGCAATTTCTGAAGGTGTAGGCACGTATGTATTCGTTAATGATGTTGTTCCTGGGTTATATGAACCAGCTCCACCAGACCAAATTCCTGTATTGGTACCACCTGTAACTGTACCACTAATAACAATAGTAGCGTTATTAGCACACATTGATGTTACAGGAGAAATAGCAATTGTAGGAGACGGAGTAAAATACAACATTAAACTATCTGTTTTATTAGGACAACCATTCATACTTCCAGTTGATGTAAGGTATATCTTAACACTATCATTAGCCAAATCGGCTGGCGAAGGCAAATAGGTTGTACTTAACGCACCAGGATTTCCGAATGAACCACTTCCTGCTGTTGTCCAATTAGAACCAGCAGCCATTGCTAATGAACCGTTAATAGGAATATTAGAAATGTTATTCTTACATAAAGATTGGTTTAAGCCTGCATTAACCGTTGGAGATTGAAATACATTTAATACTACTGTATCTCGAACAGGAGTACAATTTCCAACAGAGGATAACACAAATTTAACTTGAGGTAAAGCAAAATCTGCAGGACTAAGTGTATAAGTTGTGCTTAGATTATTTGGATTAGCAAATGTTCCTGTTCCATTAGTGGTTGTCCAAACGCCAGCAACCGCACCTCCATCCACTGTTCCTGATAAAGAAATTGTTTGTGTGGTGGCAGTACAAATGTTTTGATCAATACCTGCATTTGTATATACTCTACGTAAGAAAGAAGACATATAGTGGTAGTAACAACCCGTAGCAGCACCGCCATTAATTACTCCCATTGAAAAAATACTATCCACAGGATGTGTATTTCTTAATAAATTAGTTACTCCAACTGGTATTTGGGCAGTATTATAAGTGATTTGAGCTCCACTCCATAACCCAGCAGTTCCAGGCACTACAGTAAAAGCAGAAGCAGGCACCAAAGTAGCATTTCCATTTAATAAAAAGTTACCTGTTGCCGTTGTTTTACATAATATATTTAAAATAAAGGTTTGTGAATTAGTACGAGTAAAACTAATTTGTTCTGAACCTGCACAGTTTAACGGAGGAATAATAGCCTCACCCATTTCACAACCAAAACCACTTACGTGAATTACATACACTGGCTTATCACTAGTAACATAAGTTAATGGATTAAGTATATGATAATAATAAGTATCTCCTTTATTTAACAATACTGTTGTAACAGCGCCATCATTTATATTTACTTGGGTAAAATTTTGAGTTGCTACAATATATGCGCCTTCAGTTTCGGCTGCATATAAACCACCTTTATTTATTATATAGTTCATTCCTACAACCTCAACTGGTACAATTTGATCACCTAAGGCGTCCATACAACCTGTTACACCTCTCACAGAATCATCTGTTACTGTAACAGAAATTGGTTTATCGGCCACAACAATAGTTCCACTTAAATTTTGACCTGGCACATTTGTATTATTTGTTACATTCTCAATAGCATAACTTTGCCCTGCATTTAAAGAAATGGAATAAGTTACATTTGCCGCATGCCCCACTACATTACATCGAGGTGTAATCCATACAACCGTATTATTTTGAGTGGCTACAACATCAATTTGTGATTTTGCCGTAGGAGAAAAGTTCCAATTAAATCTTTGTGTTTGAAAAGGACATACGAATTCATACCCCATTCCATTTTGTCCTTTCAAAGAATATGTTTCAGGATTGTTACCACTTGTTACAATCTCATAAACAACTGTTATTGGAAAATCAGATGTAATTTTTAATCCTCGATTATGAACTACATTTGCAGGTGAGTTTTCAACCTGATTAACAATATGACTCAAAAATTTAGAAAATAATGAATTAGCTGCAATTGTAAAAGTAGTATCATAAGTTCCCGCAGGTTGTTGAATCCTTACCGTTGTTGGTTGATTAAACGTTGATATACGCATCACAATAGGCACTCTATTAGCGTGACCAACAGTTATCCACGGTGCAGCAAACCAAAATACCGTGTCAATTTGAGCCACAACGGGCTTACTAGCTACTAAGAAAGTTAGTAATAATAGGCTATTTATTATTCTTCTCATTTTGTTTATCCTTTTCTAATTTTGTTTTAATACTATTATCAATATCATTTAACTCTTGTTCATCAGCGTCTAACTTACGTTTAGGTTTTATGAATTGATACATTAAACTAATTTCATGTGAACCTGTATTGTATCTTTTTAGTTTTGATGTTGTAATATCATACGAATATGCAATACTTAATTTTTCTTTAATAGTTACACCTAGTAACGCACTTGCTGCATCATTCATACGATAAGAACCGCCTATCCAGATCATATCCTTGTAAATACCTCTCAAACAAAATTCAGGTTGGATAGGTAATGGCGCATTGAACTTTGCTAATGCCGATGGTTGAATAGAAAACACTTTTGATACTTTAAATGTATAACCTAACGTTGCAAAAACATGTTGAGATAAATTACTGTGAGAATCTTTCCAAGTAATTTTATTACCAAGGTATTGATAGGTTGCAACTCCAAAGAATAATTTGTCGCTATATAAATACAACCCTCCATTCGAATCGAAAGTGTTATTTGCTAATACATTTCCTGTTAATAAATCATCACCCGAATCAGCCACTTTTGCATCAAATAGTTTTATTCGGTACTGCACCATCCCTAATGAAACACCCAATCCTAATTTATATTTCTCATTTAATTTTATTTGATAAGCAAAGGTTAAATAGCCATTTGTACGAGATAACAATCCTGTGTTATCTGAATTTACTAATGCACCAATTGCCACTTTTTTGGCTTTACCAATTGGGCTATGAGCACTTACCATATATGTTTTTGGTGCATCTTGAAACCCCACCCATTGGTTACGGAAATTGAAATTTGCAACCACGTGTGGTTTAGAACCAGCAACTGCTGGATTATAAGCATAAGGATTTAATACGTAATTTGTATAAATAGGTAATTGTTGTGCTAATAAAGTCGTCGTAGTCATCACTATGACTAGTACTATCCATTTTATATATAATGTCTTTTTCATTTGTCTGTTTATAATTCTGTCTATCTATTACTTATTTTTTATCTAACCAATAAGATTCCTCCCTTAAATGGTGGTGTATTTTTTGAATCGTTTAATATTAAAACATAATAGTAGGTTCCAACAGGAAGTTTTTCACCTTTATATGTTCCATCCCAAGGATCTTTGTAACCATTATAGGCTGTGTAAATCTGTTCTCCCCAACGATTATAGATTTCTACGGTCGCATTTGGATATAATAAGTCAAGGAATTCTAATTTCCATACATCATTTTTCCCATCACCATTTGGCGAAATAGCATTAGGAATTAGAGTAGAGATTTCTGTAGTAATATTGCTTATCTTAATAGCAACTCTAGCTGTATCTGTACAGCCATATCCATCACTTACAATTTGCGTTACAACAAACACACCATTATCAAAATAAACAGTTGAAGGGTTTTGTAAATTTGAGCCAGTACCATCACCAAAATTATAAGACCAGTTACTTGCATAGCTCGATGTATCAACAAATGATACGGTTGTTCCTACATTTGCACCAGATGTCATAGAGTAGGCAAATCCAGCTATAGGACGAGGTAATAAGTTAATCTGTTTCACAATAGTATCTTTACAATTATGATTGGTTGTAGCAATTAAAGTGATATTGTATAAACCGGAGCCTGGATATAACTGAGTAGGATTATGTAAATTACTTACTCCAGGTCCTCCAAAATCCCAGAACCATTGATTTACCATCTCAGGGGAATTTACGGTTGAGCTATCAGAGAAATATAAACTCAAATCGGTTCCGTTACATATTTTCGTAATACCAAAATTAGCATTCGGTAAAGGATAAACAGTTGGAGATTGCCTAATTGTATCAGAACAACCGTAAGTATTTTTAACTACTAATTGAACCGTAAACGAACCAGAAGATGGGAAAATGTGAGTAGTAGTTGCATTTGTATCTACTGGGCTACCATCGCCAAAATTCCATTCCCAATCTGTAATTGAGCCTGCTGCAGGCAATGAAAAGTCTGTAAATGATGTTGCTAAATTTAAACACACGTTATTGAAATTAAAATTAGCAAATGGTTCTGGCATATAATTCACCCTTACTATGTCACTCACCGCATTACAATTACCATTATTGCTTGATGTTAATGTTAGATTCACAAATCCTGCACCAATCTCAGATGCTGTAGGCACATAGGTAGCCGTAAGTGCTGTATTACTAGGTAAGAAGGTACCGCTTCCTCCACTCCAAATACCTGTTGTAGTAGGACCAGTAACAGTACCAGATAAAATAGATAATGGATTGTTTTTACATGAGTACACATCAATACCCGCATTAGTAACAGGTGCATTTATAAACGAAACCACTACGGTATCTTTTGTTTGAGCACAAGTTCCATTATTAGTTGATGACAATACTAAGGTTACTGAACCTGCAGCCAACTCAGCTGATGTAGGTGTATAAGTTGCAGTTAAAATTGTACTACCAGGGTTATAACTTCCTAAACCACCTGTCCAAATCCCTGTTGTAGTTGGTCCTGTTACTACACCCGATAATCCAAATGCAGGATTATTTTTACAAGATGTAATATCACTTCCTGCAGATACAACTGGTGCATTAGTAAAGAAAACTACCATACTATCAACCACTGCATTACAATTTCCATTATTTGTTGACGTTAAAGTTAAAGTAACCGAACCAGCTGCCAATTCAGATGCTGTTGGGGTGTAAGTTGTGGTAAGTGCTGTATTAGATGGGTTATATGTTCCAGCACCTCCACTCCAAATACCTGTACTAGTTGTTCCTGTAATTACACCAGCAATAATCGGCATAGCGTTATTTTGACACGCATACATATCTACTCCAGCATTTACTATTGGCGCATTATTAAAGAACATTTGCATATAATCACTTACAGCAACACAGCCTCCATTGTTGGTTGAAGTTAAAACTAAGTTAACATAACCTGCCGATAACTCTGAAGCACTTGGCTGATAACTTGCGTTTAATGTTGTGTTATTTGGTGTAAAAGTACCAGTACCACCACTCCAAACACCAGTTGTAGTAGCACCAGAAACTGTTCCTGTTAATATTGTAGAAGCATTATTTTTACATGCATACACATCCGTTCCTGCATTTACAGAAGGTGGCAAAGTGAAATTAATGACCACATCGTCTGTAACTTGATTACAACTTCCATTATTAGATGAAGTTAATGTTAAGGTAACCGAACCAGCTGCCAACTCTGTAGAATTAGGCGTGTAAGTTGCATTTAGAACTGAGTTACTAGGATTATAACTTCCTGCGCCTCCGCTCCATACTCCTGTAGTTGTAATACCTGTAACAGAACCTGTTAAAGCTGTTGAAGCATTGTTTTTACATGATGATAAATCCATTCCTGCGTTAACAATTGGTGCATTAATAAAGCTAATAACCATAGCATCATTTACAGCGTTACAATTAGCATTATTAGTAGAGGTTAAAGTAAGGGTTAAACTTCCAGCAGCAATCTCGGCTGGAGTTGGAGTATAAGTAGGGTTAAGAGCAGCCGAACTTGGCGTGAACGTACCAGTACCTCCACTCCAAATTCCAGTTGTAGTAGTGCCCGATACAACACCTGATAATACAGTATTGATATTATTTTTACAAACTGACAAATCCGCACCTGCATTTACATAAGGAGGATTTGTAAAATAGATGGTAACATTACTACTTACCGCATTACAATTTCCATTCCCAGTAGAAGTTAAATTTAAAATCACAGAACCATTAGCTAATTCGGTTGCAGAAGGTTGATAGTTTGCATTAATTGTAGTGTTATTAGGTGTAAAAGTACCAGTTCCACCACTCCATATACCTGTTGTGGTAGCACCAGAAATGGTTCCTGTTAAGGCTGATGTACTATTGTTTTTACATACATACATAGCTGAACCAGTATTAACTACTGGAGGTGCCGTAAAATTAATCACAACATCATCTGTTACTTGATTACAATTACCATTATTTGAAGATGCTAACGTCAAGGTTACTGACCCTGCTGTAAGTTCTGAGGCACTTGGTGTATATGTAGCGTTTAAAACTGAGTTACTTGGATTAAAGCTTCCTGTTCCGCCACTCCATACACCTGTAGTTGTAGTACCTGTAACAACACCATTTAAAGGCGTTGCGGCATTGTTTTTACAAATCGAAAGATTAGAGCCAGCATTTACAACTGGTGGATTTGTAAAGTTAATCTGCATAACATCTGTTACTGCATTACAATTAGAATTATTAGTTGATGTTAAGGTTAATGTAATTAAACCTGATGCAATCTCAGCTGGTGTTGGTGTATAGGTTGGGTTTAATACCGAATTACTAGGTGTAAAGGTTCCCGTACCACCACTCCAGATTCCAGTAGTTGTTGTTCCAGATACAACTCCAGACAGTACAGTATTGACATTATTTTTACAAACACTTAAATCTGATCCTGCATTTACATAAGGTGGATTAGTGAATGAAATATTAATATTGCTACTTACCGCATTACAATTACCATTGGCAGTAGAGGTTAAAATTAAATTTACAGAACCACCCGAAATTTCAGCTGGTGTCGGTGTATAGGTTACAGTTAAAGCAGAGTTGCTTGGTGAGAAAGTTCCTAAACCTCCACTCCAAACGCCCGTTGAAGTAGCACCACTTACTGTTCCATTTAACACGGTAAGCATATTGTTCTTACAAACCGATTTATTTGGACCTGCATTTACCATTGGAGGTGCAGTAAATACAATAGTTACACTATCTTGAGCAGGATTACAATTTCCATTACTAGTTGAACTTAAATAAAGTTTAATAGTTCCAGCAGAGATGTCCGCTGCACTAGGAATGTACCCCGTACTTAACTGAATATTACTCGGATTAAAATTCCCTGTTCCACTTGTTGTCCATTTACCTGTTGTGGTAATACCTGTAACTGTACCACTCACTGCAACTGATGGGTTATTTGCACACACAGAAATAGTGGTAGCAGCAATATTTACTGAAGGCGGAGGTGTAAAAGAAACAAGAATAGAATCTTTAGAAGCAGAACAAATGCCATTAGCTGTTGATGCTAATATAAGTTTCACACTACCAGATGAGATATCCGCTGCACTAGGTACGTATGTTGCATTTAATGTAGTATTTGATGGTGTAAAAGAGCCTGTTCCTGCACTTGTCCATATACCAGTTGATGAACCGCCTGTTACACTTCCGTTTAATAAAGTATTCGCATTGTTTGCACAAACTAATTGATCAACCGAAGCATTCACAAGAGGTGATGGTTTTACACTAAGGAATAATGTATCTTTTAATTGTGGGCATTGTCCTGTTGAAGTTAAAACAATTCTCACTGGCTTCACCGTAGTATCTAATTGACTAGGTACATACGTATTTGTAAGTGCTGAAGCGCCTGCGGCAAATGAACCATAACCATTTGTTGACCAAGTACCCGTTACATTACCCCCACCTACTTGTCCGTTTAAAACTAGATTTCCATTAGCGCAAATTGTAAAATTACTTCCTGCATTTATTGATGGATAAGATACAAATTCTGAAGTGTAAGCATACGCACTTCCTTTAGAAGATGTACCATTTAAAATACCTAAACCGTAAACGTCGCCACTATTAGTAATTACATTATGTGATCCCACTGGAACAGTTGCTGTACTATATAAAATTCTAGCAGCTTTAACAGACCCAGAAGTACCTGGCACCACAGTAAAGGCAGAGGCAGGAACTAATGAAGCATTTCCATTTAATGCAAAGTTACCTTCATATCCTGTACGTGTAAATAAATTGACATATAATGAATCTGATGAAGCTCTAGTAAATGCAGTAGAAAAAGTACCAGCGCAATATAAAGGTGGTAATTGAGCTCCACTCAAACGACAGCCGTAGCCCGACACATGGAATAAATATACAGGTTTATCCGTTTTTATATAGGTAATATTTTGTGCAGCAGTATAAGTATAATTCTCACCATAATTCATCACTTTAGTAGTAACGGTACCATCATCAACCGTTAACTGCGTATTATTTTGAGTGGCTAATACAAATATTTTTTCCGAACTCGCTTTCCCTCTTACTACGACATAATCTGTACCTGCATAATCTGAAGATGTTATTTGATCTGTAACTGAACTTAAACATCCTAACTCATTTAACCCACTAGATTGAATTGTAATGGCTAAAGGCTTGTTGGATGAGATGATAGAACCTGCTAAACTTGTAGTAGCCGAACGCGCCGTATCTTGGCAAGAAAATGTTTCACCTCTTTGAAGTAACACAGTAAATGTGGCATTAGCAGCATGTCCTATTATAGCTGTTCTAGGAGTAATTAATACAGTTGTGTTATTTTCTGAAGCTACAATATCAAATGATGAAAAAGATTTAGGTGAAGTAGCAGGGGCTTGATTCCAAAACTCTTGCATAGGCACATAAAAATCCATTCCTAAGGCTTTAGAACCTTTTAAGCTCAAGAACTCTCTGTTTGCAGCAGCTCTGATAGAGTACAAAACCGAAATTTTTTGAGAAGAAGAAATGTGTAATCCTCTGTTTAATACAGCATTTGGTGTATTATTTTCAATTGAAGCAATAAAAGGTGTTAAATTAATAGAATCAATAGAATTAGCAGGAATATTAAGATTTACAGGCACAAAAGAACCATTTGCTGGCTGACTAATATTAACATTTGCCGCTTGAGCATAGGTGTTAAAATATAGATAAATAGGTCTATCTCCTAAGCCCTGAGAAATATCAGGAGCTACAAACCAAAAACTTGTATCTATTTGAGCGTGAACATTTAAGATAAATGTTAGAGGCAACAACAACAGAATAATTTTCTTCTTAAACATAATTATATAACAAATGGTAAAATATTTTAAAATTGATAAAAGTCAAATCTAGTTCGACAAATGTCATGATTTTGTAGAGTATAAAAAAGCATATTGTTAATTTTTTTAACAAAAACATGTGTTTTTAACAAATATCATACCATAAATTTTTTAAAGGAAACTTGCAAAACAAAAATAGTTTCCATAGTTTTGTCTCCGAAAAATGGAACCACAAGAAAAAATACTAAAATCAGCTTTAGAACTTTTTTTTAAGAATGGCATTAAGCGAGTAACGATGGACGACATAGCCAAAGAGTTAGGCATGTCGAAAAAAACAATTTATCAATATTACGATGATAAAAACAAAATAGTAAACCAGCTATGCCAATTAGAAGTAACACGACACGAACATCGATTTAATGAGATTTTTCAAACTTCAGAGAATCCAATTCATGAGATTATGCTTATTTCAGAAAGTTTGAAACAAATGATGCAAAATGTAAATCCAATTTTCTTTATGGATTTACAAAAATATCATACCTCATCTTTTGAGTTTATTCAAACCTTTAAGAGAGATTGTGCCTACAAGGATATTTATAGAAATATACAACAAGGAATTAATGATGGATTATATAGAGCTGAACTTGATCCTCATTTTGTAACTACATACCGCCTTGCACAAATTGACAATTTAATGTTTGGTAATATCTTTTCATTTGAAAAAATAAGCTTTTCAAGAGCGCATGAGCTTTTATTAGACTTATTTATTCATAGTATTTGTACTGAAAAAGGACTTCAATTAGTAGAACAATATAAAAACAATATAGAACAAGAATAATCTATCACTTTATGATAAAAAACAGCAAACACGCTATATTACTTGCATTATCAATGCTTGCGTGTCAATTAAAATCACAAAATGCCAACTCAAATAGTTTTAGTTTGCAACAGGCAATTGATTATGCCTACAAAAACAGTCCTAATTATTTAAATGCCGAAAATGATGTGCTTATGGCAAAATATAAGCGCAAAGAAGTATTAGGAATGGCAATGCCACAAATTACCACGAGTGTGGATATGAAAAACTTTTTGGAGATTCCTACTTCACTTATCCCAGGCGAAATATTTGGTGCGCCTCCTGGCACATTTATCCCTGTGAAATTTGGAACAAAATTTCAAGCAAGTGGAACTGCCCAAGCCTCTTTATTAGTTTTTAGTGCTGATTACTTAGTTAGCCTAAAAGCAACAAAAGAAATGATTACCTTAATGAACATAAATGTAACTCGCAGTAAAACCGAAACAGTTACACAAGTTTCAAAAGCATATTATGGAGTATTAGTAAACAAAGAAAGAATTAAACTATTAGATGCTAATGTTACCAAACTTGAGAAAATATTGAACGACACTAAAGCAATTAATAAACAAGGATTTGTAGAGCAAATAGACGTTGATAGACTAGAAGTGGCCTTTAATAATCTTGTAACCGAAAAACAAAAAACAGAACGGTTAATTTCATTAAGTGAAAACATTCTGAAATTTCAAATGGGATATACTGGTCAAGATCATTTAATATTAACGGATTCATTGGCTATTTCGGAGAACCCAGAAAACATTAGTGCTGAAAAAGTGGATTTTACCAAACGAATAGAATATCAAATTCTAGAATCACAACAAAAACTAAACTCCATAAATATTAAAAGATTAAAATTTGGTTATATGCCTAGTTTAGTAGCTTATGGTAGCTTAGGATACGCAGGTATGAGAAATGACCTAGATTATTTCTCTCGCCAACATAATTGGTTTCCTACTTCCATTATCGGTGCAACCTTATCATTCAATGTGTTTGATGGGCTACAACGCCATTATAAAATACAACAAGCCAAAATGGATTTTAAAAAAGGAGAAAACGCTATCAAGAACTTACAACTAGGTATTGAGTTAGAAACCGCATCGGCAGTAGTAAATTACAACAACGCTATATCATCACTTCAAATACAAAAACGTAATATGCAGTTGGCCGAGAATGTTTTAAATGTAACGCAAAAGAAATACGAACAAGGTGTAGGGCCAAATCAAGAAGTAGTAAATGCACAAACAGCTTACAAAGAAGCGCAAACTAATTATTTTAATGCTGTTTACGATATGCTCATCTATAAGATAGATTATCTAAAAGCAACTGGATCATTAATCAAATAAACTATTAAATCATAAAAAAACAACCACATCATATGAAAAACAAATTTTCAATCATTTTAGTTTCAGCTTTATTAGTAGCTTGCGGATCGCCTGACAAAAAAGCTCAACTTGAGAAATTAAAAAATCAAAAAGCTGAATTAGAAACAAAAATAAGTGCACTTGAGGAAGAATTAGCTAAGAGTGATACAACTAAACAAAAACTAGTAGATGTTACTACTTCGCCATTAACCACTCAAACCTTTAAAACTTACATTGAAGTTCAAGGTAGAATTGATGCAGATGAAAACGTAACACTATCAACTGAGATGCCTGGAACAGTTACAAAAATTAATGTAAAAGTTGGTGATGAGGTAAGCAAAGGTCAAGTATTAGCCGAAACAGATGCTAGAGCCATACAACAACAGATAGTTGATTTACAAACTAATTTAGACTTAGCAACTCAAGTATATCAAAAACAAAAAAACTTGTGGGATCAAAAAATTGGCACCGAAATTCAATACTTACAAGCTAAAAACACCAAAGAAAGTTTAGAACATAAAATTGCAACCATGCAAGAACAAGTGAGAATGAGTAAAATTATTTCTCCAATTAACGGAACAATAGATGCTGTAAATATAAAAATCGGACAAGCAGTTGCTCCAGGCTTTCCTGCTATTAATGTAATTAATTTTTCTAACCTAAAAATAAAAGCAGACGTGTCTGAAAGTTATGCCTCAAGAGTTAAAACAGGAGACGAAGTATTAGTTTTATTTCCAGACATCAAAGATACATTAAGCTCAAAGATTAAATATGCTGCAAGAGCTATTAATAATTTAACAAGAACCTTTTTAGTAGAAGTATTACTTGACAATAAAAAAGAATACCATCCTAATATGGTAGCTAAATTAAAAATCAACGATTACCAATCTCCTACTCCTAAAGTTGTGATTCCTGTAAAATATATTCAAAAAGGAACACACAATCAGTTTGTGATGATAATGGAAAATGGTATTGCAGTGAAAAAAATTATAACTATTTCACGTGAATATAATGGTAATGCCGAGATAGCTGAAGGCGTAAAAGAAGGTGATTTATTAATAACCGAAGGTTACGATTTAATTAACGAAGGAGACCATGTAAATCCAAGCAAATAGGACTCTATATTTTAAGTCATTAAACTTTTTAAACGCAACTATATGTTAGATAAAATAAAAGAATTTAAACCCTCAAGCTGGGCTATTGATAACAAACTAACTATTTATTTAGTTACCATATTCATTTCTATTGCTGGGATAATGGCCTATAATGCCTTACCTAAAGAACAATTCCCAGACATTACAGTACCAACCATCTATATTAACACTGTAAATGGTGGCAACTCTCCTACAAATATTGAAAACACCATTACTAAGCCTATCGAAAAACGATTAAAAGGTTTATCTGGAATTAAGAAATTCACAAGCACATCTCTACAAGATGTATCGGTAGTAGTGGTTGAATTTCATACTAATGTAAAAGTAGAAGTAGCCAAGCAACGGGTAAAAGATGCGGTAGATGAAGCTCGTGCTGATATGCCAGCTACACTTACTCGTGAACCCATTATTAAAGAAATTGCTTTTTCGGAGATTCCGATTATGTATATCAACATTGCAGGTAATTACGACTTAAAACAATTAAAAAAATATGCCGAAGATCTAGAAGACAGAGTAGAAGCATTGAAAGAGATAAATGAAGTAAAACTAGTGGGTGCCTTAGAACGAGAAATTCAAATAAATATTGATGCCTATAAATTACAAGCGGCTCAACTTACTTTAACAGACATTCAAAGAGCCATTGCACAAGAAAACTTAACTATTTCTGGGGGTACCATTCCATTAAATGGAATGAAACCAACCCTGAGTATAAAAAGCGAATTTCAAGATCCAAAAGAAATTGAAAACATTGTAGTTACATCAGCCAGTGGAGCGAAATTATTTATAAAAGATTTTGCTGAAGTAATTGATAGCTTTAAAGAGCAAGAAAGCTACTCGAGTTCAAAAGGTAAAAATGTTATCACACTTAATGTAATAAAACGTTCAGGCGAAAACTTAATTCATGCGGCAGAGAATATTGAAAAAGTGATTGCTGAAATGAAAGCAAATGAATTTCCAGAAGGTTTAGATATCACCATAAGCGGCGATCAAAGTGATAAAACCAAACACTCTCTTCACGAATTAATTAATACCATCATTATTGGATTTATTTTGGTAACCGTCGTGTTAATGTTCTTTATGGGAGTTACCAACGCTTTATTCGTTGCACTCTCTGTACCATTATCTATGTTTATTGCATTTTTAATTATGCCGAGTATTGGTTTTTCATTTAATATGATTGTACTGTTTTCTTTTATCTTAGCACTTGGTATTGTGGTAGATGATGCCATTGTGGTAATTGAAAACACCCATCGTATTTTTGATAATGGGAAACTACCTATTGTAACAGCCGCTAAACGTGCGGTAGGCGAAGTGTTTATGCCAGTATTATCAGGTACTATTACCACACTTGCTCCATTTATTCCTTTAGTATTTTGGCAAGGTATTATTGGTAAATTTATGTACTTTTTACCAGTAACTTTAATTATCTCTTTATTAGCTTCTTTATTTGTGGCCTACATTATCAATCCTGTATTTGCAGTTGATTTTATGAAACCACACGAAGAAGAAGCTAAAGAACATGGACGGATTACTAAAAAAGCCCGATTACAGTTAGTTATATATGGTTTAGTGGCACTGTTCTCGTACTTAACAGGTCATTTTGCTGTAGCTAACTTCACTGTATTCTTAGCGTTTTTCTTAGTATTAAATCGTTTGTGGTTATATAAAGTTATTGAGGCGTGGCAGCTAAGAATTTGGCCAAGCATTGTAAAAAAATATGTAAAAGTATTAGAGTGGTGTTTAAGAAAACCATGGAAACCATTAGTTTATGTGCTTGTTTTATTCGTTTTCTCTTTTATTTTATTTGCAGTTCGTAAACCAAAAGTGGTATTTTTCCCAGATGGTGACCCGAATAACATTTATGTGTATGTTAGATTACCTGAAGGTACCGACCCTAAAGTAACTAACGACTTAATGAGACGAGTAGAAGCTAAAGTGGAAACTGTTTTAGGGAAAGATAATCCTATAGTGGAATCCATGATTACAAATGTAACCATTGGAACCACTGATCCTAAAGATGGCGATCAAAACTCTTACCCAAACAGAGGAAAAATTGCCATTGCTTTTGTGGAATTTGAGCACAGAAACGGACAATCTACAACCAGCTATCTGCAAGACTTACAAAATTTAAAATGGGATATACCAGGTGCAGATATTGTTGTAAACAAAGAACAAAACGGTCCTCCTACTCCAAAACCTATTAGTATTGAAATTATAGGTGAGGACTTTAAAGACTTAGTTGCTAATTCAGAAGGATTAAAAAAACACATTACCGATGCTAAAATTGGCGGAGTGGTGAGTTTAAAATCTGACTTTGTAACTAACAAGCCAGAGATTGTATTTGATATTGACAGAGAACGTGCTTTACGCGAAGGTATCTCCACCTACCAATTAGCCATGGAAATACGTGGTGCTGTGTATGGTGTAGAGGCTACAAAGTTTAGAGATGTAGATGATGAATATCCAGTACAATTACGTTATAAATTTGATCAACGTATTGATATTGAAACATTGCGAAATTTAAAAATTACTTACCGAGACATGAATATGGGTGGTATGGTTCGTAGTGTGCCTCTTGCCTCTGTTTGCGATATTAGATATGACTATACTTACGCTGGCATCAAACGTAAAAACGACAAGCGTGTTGTTACTTTATCATCTGACGTGAAAGATGGCTTCAATCCAAACGAAGTAGTTGCCAATGTAGAGCGCGTGATGAAAAGTTACAAAAAATCGGGTAATGTTATTATTCAATTTGCTGGTGATAAAGCCGAACAAATAGAAACAATGAGTTTCTTAGGAAACGCTATGTTAATTGCTATTGGATTAATGTTATTGGTATTAGTAGGTTTATTTAATTCGTTAGGAAAACCATTAATTATCTTATCCGAAATTATATTTAGTGTAGTTGGGGTATTAATTGGTGTATCTGTATTTAAAATGGATATGAGTATTGTAATGACGGGTGTTGGTATTATTGCATTAGGTGGTATTGTAGTACGAAATGGTATATTATTAGTAGAGTTTGCCGAGTTTGCCCGCGAAGGTGGAATGAATTTATATGACGCTACGGTAGAAGCAGGCAGAACTCGTATGACACCTGTAATTCTTACTGCCACAGCTGCCATATTAGGTTTAATACCTTTAGCAGTTGGATTTAATATTGATTTTGAATCGTTATTAGCTACTGGTAATCCTCATATTTTCTTTGGCGGTGATAGTGTTGCATTCTTTGGTCCATTAAGCTGGACGATGATTTTCGGGTTATTATTTGCAACTGCATTAACTCTTTTATTAATTCCATCTATGTATTTAATAACCGAGCGATTAAAACGTAAATCTATCGTTATACTTGAGCATTTTGAGTTACCAAGAGTGGTAATGTATGTGCCTTTCTTAATTCTAATTTTAAAGCTGATTTTGAGAATACAAGGCAGAAAATTAGATTACGGAAATTTAGATAGATAAACTATGAAAAGAGGCAGGAATTCCTGCCTCTTTTACTTTATAAAAAACGGTTTCTAAAAATATCATTCATATTTTGTTGCGAATTAAAAGAACTCTCTTATTTTTGTGTAGTTTTTTATCAATACAATACTTATGAATAAATTATTTTTAGCCACTGGAATTTCATTATCTCTTATTTTAACCTCTTGTGGAGGTGATAAACCCATTGAAGAAACTGCCGAAAATGTTACTCCTGAAACAGTTGTAGATACTACACCTGTTACCGTAAACGAAGAAACAAAATTTAAGTTCGATTTTGCCATCGCTAATATTCCTTCGCCAGTTGCTAGTATTAATGAGTTATCAAACTGGGGTGTAGATTATAACAACACCTTTTTAGTTGATGCTAAAAAATCTATTACCGCTTCGTTAGAATTCAACAAAGCCGTAATTCTTGGTATTTACAATATTGATATGGCTTATGCCATGATTAATAACCGTGGCGAAGATGTATTAAAATATATGAAAACTGTTTTAACCACATCAGATGCATTAGGTTTAAAAGGTGCTGTTGACCAAATGGTTGGTAAACGTGCTGAAAACAACCTTTCTAATAAAGATTCTTTATTATCTATCTTAGATGAAATCTTTACTAAAAGCGATTCTTATTTAAGAACTAACGAGCGTGTATATACCGCTTCGGCAGTATTTGCTGGTTCGTGGGTAGAGAGTTTAAATTTAACTTGTAAAATTACTGAATCGGTAACTGATGCGGCTACTAAAGAAAAAGCATACAAACATTTATGGGATCAACGTTTTTATTTAAAAAACTTAACTGAACTATTAAATGACTACAAGGATAAAAAAGAATGCGTAGCTTTAAATGATGAATTGAAAAAAATTCATACTGAAATTGATGCTATAAAAGACCCGAAAGACATGAAAGAAGAACAATTCAAATCTATTTCTGAGAAAATTTATACATTAAGAAACAACTTAATTAAGTAACGCGTTTAATGTTTTTTAAGAAGCCTGTCGAACCCGACAGGCTTTTTTTATACCACAATCCCCATATATTTTAAGTAAATTTGTAACAACATTCATGAAAAAAATTACCAAAATAATTTTAAAATCCTTTTTAGTACTCACTTGCTTGTTGTTCATTTTTATTGTCTATTTCATTTTTGCAGTGCAAATAGAAACACCTAAAATTGAAAATGACATCACTTTAAATTGGAAACGAGATTCTTTAGGAATAGAAACTTACAAAGTTCAAAACAACTGGTTGCGACATAGCAAAAGCGGCTTGTGGGAATTATATGTAGAAGGAGACGCCTACGAACGTGGAATTGCCAATGGTATGCTAACAAAAGAATTGCATGCTTTTCAAGAAGAAGCATTCTTTAAACAAATTCAAATTTTAGTTCCTAATCTTAATTATTTAAAATTCTTAAAATATTTTGTGGGTTATTTCAATCGTCATCTCCCTAATCATATTACCCAAGAGTACAAGGAAGAGATTTATGGTATCTCCAAATTTGCGAGCGACAAATACGACTTTATTGCTCCTAAATATCATCGTATTTTAAATTATCATGGTGCTCACGATATTGGCCACGCCTTGCAAGATAAAAATATGACGGTAGGTTGCACCTCATTCTCGGTGTGGGACAAAAAAAGCGAAGACGGGAAATTACTGGTAGGGCGTAACTTTGATTTTTATAGTGGCGATGATTTTGCAAAAAATAAAATAGTTCAGTTTACTAATCCTACCACAGGTTATAAATTTGCAACTGTTACTTGGAGCGGATTTATTGGCGCTTGTAGTGGCATGAATGAAAAAGGATTAACCGTAACTATTAATGCTGCTAAAAGCTCCATCCCTACCGATGTTGCTACACCCATTGCTTTATTAGCCAGAGAAATTTTGCAATATGCTAAAAACATTAATGAGGCTATTGAAATTGCCAAAAAAAGAAAAGTATTTGTGTCAGAAAGTATTTTAGTAGGTAGCGCCTCCGATAATAAAACCATCAGCATCGAAAAGACACCTGAAGACATGGATGTATTTGAAATGCCCAACTCTACTCAGCTAGTTTGTCCTAACCATTATCAAGGTAATGAGTTTAAAAACAATTTAGCCAACTTAACTAACCAAATTGAAAGCTCCTCGCTGTATCGCCAAATACGATTAGAGCAACTGCTAGCGCAACACTCTACTGTAAATTACACACAAGTTGCTGAAATACTAAGAAATCAAAAAGGATTAAATAATCGAAACATTGGCATGACCAACGAAAAAAATTTGAATCAATTGTTGGCTCATCACGCCGTTATATTTAAACCTCAAGATAAACTCATGTGGGTGAGTGCTAATCCATTTCAATGTGGCGAATTTATTTGTTACAACTTAGATAGTGTATTTGCAAAAGCAAGAACACATGATATAACTAAAGAAATTAATGTGACACGATTCACAATTCCTGCTGATGAATTTTTATCTTCTAAAGCCTATCAGCAATTTATCATTTACAAAGCCCTTAAAAACTACATTGAACCTCTAACTAAAAAATCTGAAAAGATTTTACTAGACAAAAAATTTGAAACAGCTTTCATTCATTCCAATCCTGAAAACTATTATACCTATGAAATTTTAGGAAATTATTTTGCATCAAGACATCAATTTCAAAACGCTACACACTACTACCAACAAGCGCTAAGTAAGGAAGTAGCCACACTTAAGGAACGAAGACAAATAGAAGAAAAAATAAGCAAAATTGCTCAAAACCCATAATCTACCACTTTTTCTCCCTTATTTTTTGTATCTTTAGCCCCTAATTTTTTTGAGATGATTACTGTTACGAATGTGAGTTTGCAATATGGCAAACGTGTTTTATTTGACGAAGTAAATGTAAAATTTACACCCGGCAACTGTTATGGATTAATTGGTGCTAATGGCGCTGGTAAATCTACTTTTATGAAAATTTTATCAGGCGATATTGAGCCCACTAAAGGACAAGTAAGCATTCTGCCAGGCTTACGTATGAGTGTACTTAAACAAAATCACTTTGAGTTTGATGAGTTCTCTGTATTAGATATTGTTTTAATGGGTAACAAACGCTTGTATAATATCATCAAGGAAAAAGAAGCTATTTATGCTAAAGCCGATTTTAGTGAAGAAGATGGTAATAAAGCAGCGGAATTAGAAGCAGAGTTTGCTGAAATGAATGGATGGGATGCAGAGAGTGACGCCTCAAGTTTGTTAACCAATCTTGGTATTCCTGTAGAAACACACGGCAAACAAATGAAAGACATGACAGGAAAAGATAAGGTAAAGATATTATTATCTCAGGCTCTTTTTGGAAATCCTGATATTCTTTTATTAGATGAGCCTACCAACGACTTAGACGTGGAAACTATTTCTTGGCTCGAAAATTTTTTAGCAGACTTTCAAAATACCGTAATTGTAATTAGCCACGACCGACACTTTTTAGATGCTGTGTGTACACACACTTGTGATATTGATTATGGAAAATTAAAAACCTATACTGGCAATTACAGCTTCTGGTACCACATGAGTCAATTAGCCTTAAAACAGAAAGCAGATCAAAATAAAAAGATTGAAGAAAAACGTGCCGAGTTACAAGAGTTTGTTCGCCGATTTAGTGCAAATGCCAGTAAATCAAGTCAAGCAACCTCTCGTAAAAAATTATTAGATAAATTAGTAGTTGACGAGATTCCACCAAGCACACGCCGTTATCCAGGTATTATTTTAAAACAAGAAAGAGAGGCTGGTGATCAAATTTTACACATCGAAAATTTACAAGCATCAAACTCAGATGGTATTTTATTTAAAGATGTTAATATTAATGTAACTAAGGGAGATAAAATAGCATTTATATCTAAAAATCATTTAGCCATTACTGCTTTGTTTGATATTATAAACGAAGAAGCTAAGGCTGATAAAGGCGAATATAAATTTGGAACAACCATTCATAAAGCCTATTTACCGAACGACAACGCCAAATATTTTAATTCAGATTTAAACTTGATAGATTGGTTACGTCAATTCTCTACAGATAAAGATGAAAGTTTTATTCGTGGCTTTTTAGGTAAGATGTTGTTTAGCGGCGAAGAAGTGCTAAAAAAATGCAACGTGTTGTCGGGTGGTGAAAAAGTGCGTTGCATGACTAGTCGATTAATGTTGTTTAATCCAAATTTTATAGTACTTGATGAGCCAACTAATCACTTAGATTTGGAAAGTATAATTTCATACAACGATGCGTTAAAAGATTATACTGGTACTATTTTATTTACAAGTCATGACCACGAATTAGTACAAACAGTAGCTAATCGTATTATTGAACTTACACCCAATGGTATGATTGATAAAAAAATGACTTATGATGAATATTTATCGAATGCTGCTGTAAAAGAACAAAGAGAAAAACTGTATAAGCAATTAGCGTAAAAGAATAACCTCTTTTACTTAGCTTATCCTATGTAAATTCAATGTTTTTGGTTGACTAATTATTAAAGGAAATTTTTCAATTTTCACCGAACTGCTATCTAAACCAAAGGCCTTAGCTTCACTTAAGCTAAAGCGCTTTAAAAAGAAATAAATATTTAAAATTACTTTTTCAAAGAAAGGTAATTCGTTGTCATAAGACAAGAATTTTTCTAATACCACAAATTTAAAATCGCCAATAACATTATTTTTATTTAAAGATTCATAGCGACTGGTAATATCTACTTCTTTGTTTTTTACCAAGTCCTCTACAACTTTTCTGAAAAGTAAATTGATTTTAGGTGCTACCCTAAAACCTAACCTAAAATCAATTCTAATAATATCATCGCTTGCTACATGAGTTACCTTATAATCCATACGATACGGCTCATTCATAACATCAACATGCACAAACCAATACACATCGGCTCGCTTAGGTCGTTTCTGAAAAATAGAATACATAATCTTTGATTCTATTTCCTCAGGATTATTAGCGCTTGTCATATAAACCAAATGAGTAGCGTATTTATACAAAGAGTTATCGTTGCTCAAATCAATTAATTTTTTAGTATAGTCGGATAATTTTACCATATCAACATATCCTTGTCTAATTCTTTTTGCGATGTACCATACCGCCATAATAGACATCAAAGCAAAAGCAATTAATAGTGTTATCCAACCGCCATGTGAAAATTTACTCAAGTTAGCTGCCAAAAACGAAAGTTCTATCACAATATATAGAGCAATTATGAAGTAAATAAAAAATGGATTATAGCGCTTCATGTGAAGATAAAAATTAAGTAACGTTGTTGTCATTAACATACATAATACAATAGCCAAACCATAAGCAGCTTCCATATTAGCTGACTCCCTAAAATATAAAGTAATTCCGATACACCCTGCCAATAATAACCAGTTAAGTGAAGGTATATACAACTGACCTCTTAATTCTGTAGGATATTTTACCCCAACTTTAGGCCATAAATTTAAGCGCATAGCCTCATTAATTAGAGTAAACGAACCGCTTATGAGGGCTTGAGAAGCAATTATAGCTGCAATTGTTGCAATGGCAATACCATAAGGCAAAAAGCTTTCTGGCATCACTGCATAAAAAGGATTCGTAGCTTTAAACATACTCATTGTTTTCCCTTCATTAGAAATGAGCCAAGCACCTTGTCCTAAATAATTTAAAATGAGCATACTTTTCACAAATACCCAAGAAATACGTATGTTTTGTTTGCCGCAATGCCCTAAGTCTGAATATAAAGCCTCTGCTCCTGTGGTACAAAGGAACACAGCGCCTAAAATTAAGATTCCAGACGTGTGCGATTTTAATAACAAATAAGTATAATAGGGGTTTAATGCAGATAAGATTGACCAATTATTTGAAATTTGAGAAACTCCTATTATACCTAACATCAAAAACCAACAAGTCATTAATGGTCCAAAAAATTTACCTATGAAACTAGAACCAAATTGTTGAATAAAAAATAATCCAAACAAAATACCTATTACAATCGGCACTGTATTTATTTGAGGATTAAAAAACCTTAAACCTTCAACTGCTGCTGATACTGATATGGTTGGGGTAATAATACCATCTGCTAATAATGCGCTGCCTCCTATAATTGCAGGGACTATTAACCACTTAAATTTAGTTCTTCTAACAAGTGTATATAATGAAAATATTCCACCCTCACCATTATTATCTGCTCTCAAAGTTAAAATCACATATTTAACTGTTGTTTGCAAGGTTAGTGTCCAAAAAATAGCGGATATAGCACCTTTAACAATATCAGCATTAATTACATCTGTACCTACAACTGCATTCATTACATAAAGTGGCGAGGTGCCAATATCTCCGTAAATAATACCAAGTGTTACTAATAAACCCGCTAAGGTTACCTTGTTTAACTGTTCATGCTGATGAGATGCCATGTGAAATAAGCAAAATAAAGGTGTAAATGTAGTATAAAATTCAAGTTCAGAAATAAATTTTAGACAAGAAATTAAGCAAGTTTATAACCAACTTTTTAACCCCTAAGAACATAACCATAAAAAAGCTTTTTTAACAGTCTGTTTTCCATATTTTTTCCATATCTTTAAATACTTAAAAAAGTATTAGTTTTTAACTTATGCTACGTTATATTATATCGGGATTTATTGGGATTTTTATTTCATTAAATATGAATGCTGGTATTATTGCAGGCGAAATATTTTATAAATGGTTAAATGGTTATACTTACGAAGTAAAGTTATGTTTGTATAGCGAAATAGGTTCCGCTAGTTTACCCGAACGCTGTCAAGACACCATAGATTTTGGTGATGGTACGAGTGCAGTTGTACTAAGAAGTAACGGTCCTATAGCTGGCTGTTCGCCTGCACACGATGGTATTCCTATTACTCCATACATAAAGTATAGCGAATATATTGCAACACATACTTATCCTGGTGCAGGAACTTATTACATCCATAATTCTATATATACAAAAAGAGATTCGTCTATTATTAATATTCCAAACTCTATTAATCAAGATTTACATTTAGAAGCTATGTTGGTTATCCCAAGTTTTGGTGTAACCCACAACACATCTCCTAATTATAACAACATTCCTATTTTAGACGGCTGTTTAAACGGTAATTGTTTTAATTTTAACTCCGTTGGTAATGATGCAGATGGCGATAGCCTCTCTTACGAGATATTACCTTGTAGTGGCGTATCGGGTTACACCTATCCCAATGCTGGAACAAGCGGCACATATAGTATTCAAGCAACAAATGGTTTATTAAGTTGGTGCAATCCACAGTTTCAAGGAAAATACAATACTTTAATAAATATTAAACAATGGCAAAATGATAGTAGTGGTAATTACCAATTAATTGGTTACTCACAAAGAGATGTGCGCTTTGTTGTAAACACCTGTACTGGCATTCATGATGTAAGTATTTTAAATGAAATGGTAACAGTTAGTCCAAATCCATTCTTAAATGAAATTAAGATACAATTTAACCCAACAAATAACGCACGCCATCAAATTACTTTATTAGATGTTACAGGGCGAGCGCTAACCAGCTTTAATTCTTACGATACAGAACATTCTATAACCGTAAATCTTTCTCCTTTAAACCTTAGCAAAGGCATTTATTTTTTAAAAATAAATGATGAGAAAGGAAACGTATTATTTAAAAAAATAATGAAACAATAAGTGATGTTTAAGTTCCGATATATATTATACACAACACTATTTACCATCTTATGTGTGTATGCCAAGGCTACGCATAATAGGGCTGGAGAAATTACTTACCGTTGGTTGGGAGGCTACAAATATGAAATTAAAATAACAACCTATACTAATATTGGCTCTGCCAATTTAGCCGATCGTTGCGAAGACACTTTATATTTTGGCGACGGCACGAGTGCAGTTGTATTTAGGAGCAATGGCCCTGTAGGTGGCTGTTCGCCAGCGCATGAAGGGGTTCCAATTACTACAACCATAAAACTAAATGAATACATCACACAACATGTTTATCCTGGTCCAGGCACTTATAGGTTAAGCATGAAAGATCCAAACCGAAATGCAGGTATTTTGAATATGCTCAACTCAGTGAATCAAGCTTTTTATATTGAATCTTATTTGATAATTCCTACCTTTGGTATTACTCACAATTCATCTCCCATACTTACATTTCCACCTATTGATAATGGCTGTGTTGGAAAATGTTTTATGCACAACCCAGGTGCGGTAGATGCCGATGGTGATAGTTTATCTTACGAACTCACCACTTGCAAAGCCGATATTGGTGTAACCTGTGCTGGTTATACTTATCCTGCTACTGGCGGCGGTATTTATACCATAGATCCTATTACTGGAACACTTACTTGGTGTACACCACAATTACAAGGAGAATACAACTTAGCTATTTTAATAAAAGAATGGCGAAAAAAAGATGACGGCACTTACTTTATGGTTGGCTCTGTATTAAGAGATTTACAAGTAGATGTAGGAGCGTGTAACAACAACCCTCCTGTTATAAAACCAATTACCGATACCTGTATTGTAGCAGGTAGCATCATTACCAAAACGATTTCGGCAAGCGACCCTGATGTAGATTTTTTAACCTTAGAGGCCAACGGTGGTCCATTTAATGTGTCGGCACCACTTGCTACATTTTCATCACCTCCTGGTGTAAGCCCTGTAACCGGTATTTTTACTTGGCAAACAACTTGTGTACATGTTAGAAAAACGCCTTATCAAGTAACCGTTAAAGTAAAAGATAGCGATCCAATGGTAAGTCTTGTTGATTTTAAATCGTTTAACATCAAAGTTATTCCTCCTGCTCCTCAAAATGTAACCGCACAACCTATAGGCACAAGCATTAAAGTAACTTGGAATAAACCAGCTTGTTATAATAGCTCAGCACCTAATCCTTTAGTACGCTATTGCGTATATAGAAAGGCAGATTGCAACCCTTGGTTACCTAGTTATTGCGAAGTTGGCGTGCCTAGTAGTGCAGGCTATACAAAAATTGGTTGTACAAGTAGTTTAAATGACACCACCTTGCTTGATACAAATAGTGGCAATGGTCTTTCTCAAGGCACCAACTATCATTACGTAGTTGTGGCGGTGTATTTAGATGGCTCCGAGAGCTACGCCTCTGCACAAAGTAATTGCGTACAATTAAAAAGAGATGTGCCTATTTTGGTAAATGTAGATGTGCAATCTACCGATGTAAGCACCGGAACGGTTTCTGTAAGATGGATTAAACCTGTATTAGGCGCTAGTAATTTAGATACCGTTGCCGTTACTGGTCCTTATGAATTTAGATTGTATCATTACAATGGCTTTTCTGGCACTTTCTCACAAATTTATAGTGTAACTAAGCCATACTTTGCAGCGTTAAATCAATTAAGCGATACTACTTTTATTCATACGAACATTAATACACAAACATCAGCTCACACCTATAAAATTGAATTTTATGCCAATGGCATTTTTGTAGGTGATGGACAAAAAGCATCTTCTGTATTTTTAAGTTTAACACCAGCCGGAAATCAAATCACATTAAGCTGGCAAGAACTTACACCTTGGGCAAATTATAAATATTACATTTATAGAAAAGCGCCATTGCAAGGTTCGTTTACCCTAATTGACAGTACAACTAATCACACCTACACCAACACAGGGCTGGCAAATAACGCATTATATTGTTATAAAGTACAATCTGTTGGACAATATTCCGACCCAAGCATTATTCGACCATTATTAAACTTTTCGCAAGAGGCTTGTGAAAAACCAAAAGACACCACACCGCCTTGTTCGCCATTATTAAACATTACATCTAATTGCATAACGCCTAGCGTAAAATTAGTGTGGAATAATCCTAATCATAGTTGTGCTAATGATGTGGTAAAATATAATATTTATTATAGCGAAACAGACGATGAAGATACCCCATTACAAATTATAGATTCCATTAGAACATTATCTGATACAATTATTGTGTTTGATAATTTAACGTCTATAGCAGGATGCTATGCTATTACCGCCGTAGATTCATCAGGTAATGAAAGTGCAATTACTGACAAAGTGTGTATTGATAATTGCCCTGAATACGAATTACCTAATGTTATTACCATTAATGGCGATGGTGTGAATGATTTCTTTAAAGCCATCAAAAATCGATATGTGAAAGATATTGATTTGAAAATTTATAACCGATGGGGCACACTTGTATTTGAAACCACTGACCCAGCATTTATGTGGGATGGTACATCCTTGCAATCAAAACTACCGTGTACAGACGGTACTTATTTCTACATTTGCGAGGTGAACGAAATTAGGGTAATGAAAACAGAGCCTAGAAAACTAAAAGGCTTTCTTCAGATATTCAACCAATAGTTTAATTAACGGTGTCGAAAAGAACTACTTGGATATTTTTTATTTTTTTATCTTACATTGTTCTACAATTTCTTTGGTGGGAAATTTTACTAGTACGTCATTCTAACGAAATCATTCATCTCAAGCAAAACATAGCGGCCATATCATCAAGCGATGAAAAAATTATTTTAAGAGATATTGCCGAACTACAAAATAGAAAAACCTTACAGGTTTACATGATTGCTGGAGAGGGTACGGTATTCCTACTTATTCTTTTATACGGTGCTTACTTAGTAAGAAAAGCCATTAAACAAGAAAACGAATTATTAAGTCAAAAAAATAATTTTATATTAAGTGTGTCACATGAATTAAAAACACCCATTGCAGCTACTAAACTACAACTACAAACTTTACTAAAGCATGAATTAGATAGAGAAAAACAAAAAGAATTGCTTAATAATGCGTTGACAGAAAACAACAGGTTACATAAGCTAGTAGATAATGTATTAATAGTTAACCAAATTGAAAACAATAATTTAGGCACACAAAAACAATTGCTCAACCTAAGCGACCTCGTAAAGGAAACCCTTACTCGTTATTTCAATGCACTTATAGAATCTAAGCACATAAGTTTAAATATTGATGATGCCATTACTTATACAGGCGATAAAGAGTTGCTTTCTTCGGTAATTATTAACCTAATTGAAAACAGCATTAAATATTCATTTAATGATGTAGCCATTACAGTTAGTTTAAAAAAAGAAGATGTTGCTGTTTTAAAAATTGCCGACAATGGTTGTGGTATAGACGATAAAGACAAACGATTATTATTTAATAAATTTTACCGAGCTGGTAACGAAAATACTCGTAAAACAAAAGGTACAGGCTTGGGATTATACATTGTAAAAAACATTTGCAACTTACATAAGATTTCTATTTCAGTAAAAGATAATACCCCTAAAGGAACTATCTTCGAACTCCGTTTTAACGCCTAAACTATGATGAAATTTCTTTTTTATTGCTCACTTGTTCTACTTGTTTCTTGTCATTCATCTACCACAGAAGATGCCCGTGTAAAAACCGATTCTTTATCGGTTACTGAACAGCCTCTAAAATACGCTAAGCAATTTAAGATTAAAAAGAACAAAGATTATACAATTATCGAATTATTTGGAGACAAAACCTCTCGACATGTAACAAGTAGTTTAGTATTGTATAGGGACAATAAACCAAATTTAGGCAACGATTATTTTTATATCAAAACACCTGTAAGTCGTGTAGCGTGTATGAGTTCTATTTACACCACTATGATGCAGAAATTAAATTGCGATCAATACATTGTAGCCATAGATAATGTTGATTATTATAACGACACTAGCATTCAAAAAAGAGTGCGTGAAAATAACATTATTGAATTATCAAAAGGACCAAAAGTAGAAATTGAAAAAACGATTGTTTTAAATCCAGATTTGTTTTTAACCTTTGGCATGGGAAATCCTAAAGAAGATGTAGAAACCAAAATAATACAAGCAGGAATACCCGTAGCTATTACACTCGACCATGTTGAGGAAACACCATTAGCGCGTGCCGAATGGTTAAAATTTGTGGCGTGTTTTTTTAATAAAGAATCATTAGGTGACTCATTATTTACAATTACCGAAACTAATTATAATCGCTTAAAATCGTTAACTCAATCGCTAACTCAAAAACCAAGTGTACTTACCGAAATTAAGTATGGCGATGCATGGTATATTCCATCGGGTAAAAGTTATATGGCGGCGATTATAAATGATGCAGGCGGCGATTATTTTTGGAAAGATGAAAAAACAGGTAGTACACCACTCTCTTTTGAGGTTGTGTATGAAAAAGCAAAAGATTGTGATTTTTGGATTAATCAATACAATATAAATTCAAAGGCAGAACTATTAAGCCACGACGAACGATATGGCTTATTTAAAGCTTTTAAAGACAATAAACTTTACAACAACAATAAAGTACAAAATAAATTAGGCTTTAGTAATTATTGGGAAACAGGTGTTACAAATCCTGACGATATACTTGCTGATTTAATTGCTATTTTTACACCAAGCTTACTTCCTAATCATCAACTAAAATATTATAAACACATTGAATAGTTTACATTGAGCCAATCAAAATTCATATTCACCATCCTTGGATTTGTTGTTTTATTATTTCTGCTGTTTATTGTTGATATTAGTTTTGGAAGCATTAATCTTTTCTCCATTTCAAAAAACGACCCTTTATTTTCTACTATTTTATTTGATATTAGAATGCCCAAAGCAATTACCGCTATTGTTTCTGGCTCGGGGTTGGCATTGTGTGGTTTGTTAATGCAAAGTTTATTTAGAAACCCATTAGCTGGACCTTATGCACTAGGTATTAGTAGCGGGTCGGGACTTTTTGTAGCCATTGCAACCATTATGGTATCCACAGTAAGTTTTGCTGGACATTATTTTATGGGGAAAAGCATTGTTGTTTTGTTTGCTATTTTGGGAGCTTTATTAGTTACACTTATCATCTTATGGGTTGCACAAAGAAATAAATCAAATGTTACAGTGCTCTTAGTGGGTTTAATGTTATCTCAAATATTTGGGGCTATACAAGGACTTATTGAATATTTAGGGAATGCCGAAAACATTAAAACATTTATTGTTTGGGGGATGGGAAATATTGGCTCAACAACATTAAGTGATTTATCTTTTATACTGCCTGTATATTTAATTACTGTACTATATTCATTTACTTGTATTAAATCTCTTAATGCTATCTTATTAAGTGAACAGTATGCTATTAACTTAGGTATAAATATTAAAAGCATGCGTATCAGTATTATCATCATTTGTGCGCTATTAGTAGGATTAATAACTGCATATTGTGGTCCTATTGCCTTTGTAGGAATTTCTGTTCCTATTGCTAGTAGATTATTTCTTAAAACTGCACATCACTTACACCAAATTGTATTTTGTTTATTGCTTGGTGCCATTGTTGTTTTAGTAGCCGATATTTTATGTCAATTGTTAAGCCATCAATTTGCATTACCTTTAAATACGGTAACCACCATTATTGGTTCGCCTATTGTAATTTACTTATTGTTTAAATCTAAATTTAGCATTTCATGATAGAAGTAAAGGATTTAAAAATAGGGTATCATAAACACAAAGTCATATTTGAAAACATAGCATTTAAGGCTCATGCTGGAGAACTCATTGGGATTATTGGAAATAATGGCGTTGGAAAATCTACGCTTATAAAAACACTTACTAAATCTATAGAACCAATAGGTGGTGAAATTATTATTCAGCAAAAAAATAGCATTCATTATTCATCACAACAACTGGCACAGGTTATATCAATTGTTAATACAGAACGCATAGGAGGCTTTAATTTGACTGTGTGGGATGTGGTAGCATTAGGCAGAACACCCTATATTAATATATTTGGAAAATTAAGCGCAAGCGATACAGAAATTATTATGCAAAGTATGGAACGGTTGCAAATTCTGCACCTTAAAGATATTTTAATAGACGAACTAAGCGACGGACAAAGACAAAAGGTAATGATTGCAAAATCTTTAGCACAACAAACGCCAATCATCATTTTAGATGAGCCTACTGCTTTCTTAGATTACAATTCCAAACATCAACTCTTTTTTACTTTAAAGCAACTGTGCGAACAACAATCTAAACTCATCTTAGTGTCTTCGCACGATTTAGATTTAATGAATAAATACACACACCGTTCTTTTATTCTTGAAGAACCAAATCATTTTTCCATTCAATAAAATTTAACATTAATCACCTCAAAGAGGTTTCTGAATCGGCATTACTCTGAGGTAAATGGAGTGGCTTAGGTGCCAACCCAAACAAATCATTTACTTCTAAATAAGCAGCTAATACCAACTGCGAATAGTTTTGTGATGCCGAACGAAATTGTTTTGTTTCTGTTCTCCAAAGTGTGTAAATTACATTCATGTCGCCTATGGTTGGTCTAAATGTAAAGAGTGCTCTTTTCAAATTTCCTGCGCCTGCGTGGTAGGCGTGCATCACTAATAATCTAAACCACAAATCTGTTTCATTATAATTAGAAATACCTAATGAGTCTAAAATTTCTTTGGTTTTAGGAATACATATTTTTTTAATTAAACTTGATGCTGCGTAGGCTGAACGATCAAAGTCGGCTCTTTCATCAATATGCTTATTCACTTTTAAGCCAAATAATCGCGCAACATCTTTCATTAATTGAAATGGTCCATAAGCCCCAGCATTTGATTTTTGTAACCGATTGGGGCTTTCTATCATTAATATAGCTTGGGCATACCACGGGTCAACTCCATTAGCTATAAATCCATTAATCCCTCTCTCAAAATTTTGAGAGGCTTTCCCGAAATCATAAAAAAAACTTTTTCCATTAGTAAGTAAAATTCTAGCCGAGTCGTCTAAACAATACCAATTCCTAAGGCTATCTTTATAACAAGACTTTGTAGCTAAATCATAATTACTCCAGGTTTTAATATTTGTTTTACATAACACTACTCTATCATAAGGTGTATTAAATAAAGCTGAATCTTTATGTAAATTCATAATACTACGCCAAAATTTTACATTTTGAATGGTATCACAACCTAAACGGTAAATATCAGTGTCAAATACAAAATCGTGCTTTTCGTTGGTTTTAAAATTTTTAACTGAAATCACATCTTGTCTCAAATCCACAGTCACAGGCGTCTCACTCATTACCATACCACTATCTGGCGGTAATAAAAACAACTTAAGTGAAACAAATATAGAAAGCAGTATTGGCATAAGTTTTATGAGTCCAAAAGATACAATTATAATGCATAAACCATTAATAAGTATCCATTTGTTTTTTAACAATTTGTTTTTTATAAAGTTAACGAAAAATATACAAAAATCCGAATTTATCTCGTTTTAAAAATTTCAGATAAAAGTAATTGATATTCCATTTGTTCAAACTTCCAAATCTTAGTTTATTCCTTAGCTTTATATTATATTTGCACTCTTAATTATGGTTATATTAGGCTATATCGCATTTCTTATTATTGGATTAATTTTAGGATTAATAGGTGGTGGTGGCTCAATACTTGGCGTTCCTGTATTAGTTTATATTTTATGCTATGACGCCGAGATAGCAACTGGATATTCATTATTTATAGTAGGATTAACCTCATTAATTGGAGCAATAGCTTACCTAAAAAAAGGAGAACTAAGTGTTGAAGCTATACTTCAATTCGCCATCGCTTCTCTAATTACTGTTTTTTGCGTTAGAAAATTTGTAATGCCTGCCATCCCCGAAGAATTACATTTATTGGGAATTGAACTCTCTAAACATACACTTATCATGTTAGTGTTTTCACTACTTATATTAGCTTCATCATATAATATGATTAAAAAGAGAAAACCAAATCGAATAAGTGAAATAAAATGGGATGAATTTTCAAGAAGTCCATTAGGGGTTCCTTTTGTAATCACACTAGGTATAATCATTGGATTTATTACAGGTTTTGTGGGAGCTGGCGGTGGTTTTATCATAGTGCCAGTATTAATATCATTTTTACGGTTAAGCTTTAAACAAGCTGTAGGTACCTCTTTATGTATTATTGCATTAAACTCATTAATTGGTTTTACAGGAAACATAGGAACTTACGAAATTGATTGGCTATTTTTAATAACCATTTCCACCATTTGCAGTTTAGGTATTATTATTGGAAGTGTATTATCTAATTATATTTCATCTCACAAATTGAAACCAGCCTTTGGATGGTTTACACTCGTTGTTGGAATTATTGTTATAATTAAAGAAACTATTTTTAGAAGTTAGTTAGTGATAAAAAAGTTTTTTTCAATACTCATTCTTTCTGTGTTGGCCTATGTTGGCTACAGGACTTACCAAAGTTTATTTAAGAGTAATGTGGAGCTAAATGGAAAAAAATTTACCTACATCTATATAAAAACAGGAGCTACACTTAACGATGTATTAGATGAATTGTTTTCGCAAAACATAATAAAAGACGAAGAAAGTTTTAGATGGACAGCTAAAGGCATGAATTTGGCTAAAAACATAAACCCTGGAAAATACCGCATTGATGGCACTATGAGTAACCGCTCCATCATTAAAATGATTATTAATGCTAAGCAAGAAAAAGTAAAATTATATTTTAACTCACAAATTAGAACTAAAGAACAGTTTATAGAATACATTGCAGATAAACTCGAACTCAACGAATCCGAACTGGAAGATTATTGCTCTAATAACAAGTTACTGGAAGAGAAGTATAATCTTAATAGCGACAACTTTATGGCCTTAATTGTTCCTGAAACGTATGAAGTAAACTGGGCTATTACACTAAACGATTTATTTAAACGTATTGAAACAAGCTATAACCAACAATGGACAGAGGCTAAAAAAGCAATTGCAAAAAAAATGGGATATAGCATTCCTCAATTAGTAACATTAGCATCTATTGTACAAAGTGAAAGTGGCATAAAAACCGAGCAACAAAAAATTGCTGGGGTTTACATCAATCGTCTAAATAAAAATATGCGATTACAAGCCGACCCAACTGTTGTGTTTGCCAATGGAAATTTTGAAGTGCAACGTGTGTTGGCTGAAGACAAAGAAATAGACTCGCCCTATAACACTTATAAATATAACGGCTTACCGCCTGGTCCCATTTGTTTAGTAAAACCAAGTACAATAGATGCAGTTTTAAATTACACAAAACATAATTACATTTATTTTTGTGCTAATTCCGATTTTAGTGGTACTTCATTATTTACCACCAATTTTAAAACACATTTAAAAAATGCACAAGCCTATCAAGATGCTTTAAACAAAAAGGGAATAAAACGATAAGTCACTTGTATAACTATATTACGCTATGTTTAAAGAAAAACTTAATAAAAATTTACTAAAAGCATTAACCGATTTGGCTATTGAGGAGGCAACACCTATTCAAAAAAAGGCTTTGTCAAAAATAAATAGTGGTTCGGATTTGTACATCAATAGCGAAGAAGGTACTGGCAAAACAACATTGTTGTTATTAAGTTGCATTCAAAAATTAAACTATGCCTTTGAAGATGCGCCTCGTGCACTCATAATTACCTCTAGCGAAGAAAAAGCATTAAGCTGTACCGAACAGTTTAAAAAACTAGCCCATTATACCGACTTAAGAGTAACTTGCGTAACCGATAGCGGAAAGATTGAACAACAAACCGATGCTATTTATTTTGGAACCGATGTTGTAATAGGCACTACTAAACGATTAGTGGAAATTTATCTTAAACGTACTTTTAATATCACTAAATTAAAATTATTTATAATTGATGACGTAGAAGAAGTAGCTAAACAAAACTTAATGAGTCAGCTCGAACGTTTAAGTTTGAGTTTACCTAAGTGTCAAAAATTATTTTGCAGTAATGAATACTCCGAAAAAATAGAAAAAATTACCTCCAAATTTTCGGAAAAGTACTTAGAAGTTTTAGCCTAATTTAGTTTATTCTTGAAGCTCAATCCAGCGCAGTGTTTTCTTATCAATATCCGACATGATGGTTGTAAATTCGACAGTAAGCCTCTCGATTTCCTTTACATCAGTTGAAGAATTAGATAATAAAAGCTCAACATCAGATTTACGTTTTTCTAATTGCAAGATTTCTTCATCTAAAGTCTCCAATTCTTTTTGTTCCTTAAATGATAATTTCTTTTTATCTGATTTAGCTTTTTGATTATCTAATTGCTCCAAACTCGATATTGACTTTTCTTCTATGGTTTCCGAAGATTTAAGTATATCGAGGTCTTCTTTCCACTCACGATATTCTGAATAATTACCAGGGAAGTCTTTAATTACACCATCACCTTCAAATGCAAAAACATGATCAACCAATCTATCTAAAAAATAACGATCGTGAGATACTATTAATACACAGCCTTGAAAATCTAACAAGAACTCTTCGAGCGTTTGTAATGTAAGAATATCCAAATCATTTGTAGGTTCATCTAATATTAAGAAGTTCGGATTTTTAACTAACACTGTTAAAAGGTACAATCTTCTACGCTCTCCCCCGCTTAATTTTCCAACATGCCCATATTGAACATCTGGAGGAAAATTAAATCTAGTTAATAATCCAGAAGCGCTTAAATTGGTTCCATCGGCTAATGGAATAAATTCAGCAATATCTTTTACAACTTCTATTACACGTTTATCGTCTGCTACTTGGATTCCTTTTTGAGAATAATAACCAAAAACTATCGTATCACCAACAGTTACAGTTCCTGCATCAGGTGGCTCAATAGTTTGAAGCAGATTAATAAACGTACTCTTCCCTATTCCATTTGGTCCCACAATGCCAATCTTCTCTCCTTTTATGAAAGTATAATTAAACCCTTCGATGATTTTTTTGGTTCCAAAAGATTTAGTGAGATTTCTTACTTCTAATATCTTACTACCTAAGCGTTCAACTTTTACACTTAACTCAATTTTCTTCTCAACTTTTTTTGCTCTTGCTTTTGCTTCAATGGCACTAAAAGCATCAAGGCGCGACTTAGATTTAGTAGTTCTTGCTTTAGGTTGTTTTCTTACCCATTCTAACTCTCTACGATATAAATTCTTAGCTTTTTCAATTTCAGAAGCTTCTAGCTGTTGTCGTTCTGCTTTTTTCTCAATGTAATACTCAAAATTTCCTTTGTATTCATAAAGTTGGTGATTATCAATCTCTATAATTCTATCACACACTGCATTTAAAAAATAACGATCGTGTGTAACCAATAAAATACTCTTTTTATAACTATGAAGATAATCTTCGAGCCACTCAATAACATGAACATCTAAATGATTTGTTGGTTCGTCCATAATCAACAAATCAGGCTCATTTAAAATGACCTGTGCCAAAGCCAAGCGTTTTTTCTGACCTCCACTTAATGTACTTACTTTTTGTTTTAAATCATGTAATCCCAAATTAGAACACACCACATGAATTTGTGTTTCCACATTCCAGGCATCTAAATCATTCATACGATGTGTTAAGGCATCAAGTTTAGCTTCCGATTTCTCAGTAGGGTTTGCATAATGAGATTCCATTAGATGAGCATAATCAATAGCTGTTTTCACAACTTCACTATCACAAGCATATATAGCTTCCTCTATTGTATGTTGCAAATTTAATTCAGGCTCTTGACTAAGAAATGAAATACGTAAATCTTTTCTGAACACAACTTCACCATTATCTGGTATTTCAATACCTTGTAATATTTTAAATAAGGTGGATTTTCCAGATCCATTTTTAGCAATAAGCGCCACCTTATCACCATAATTAATTCCAAAAGTGATGTTTTTAAACAACACTTTATCCCCAAAACTTTTACTTAATTGATTAATAGAAAGAAGATTCATAAACGAATTTAAAATTTACCTACGCCTTTAAATTCTTTTCTAATAGGTAACGTAGTTTTTCTTTATTCAACTCTGGGTTAATTTCTCCATTTACTGATAAAGAAACTGCTCCAGTTTGTTCTGATACACTAATTGCAATAGCATCTGTGGTTTCTGTAATGCCCACAGCAGCCCTATGCCTCATGCCATAGTGAGATGGGAAACTCCCTTTTTCGGTAACAGGTAATACACAACGTGCTGCCACAATTCTATTATCCTTAATTATCACTGCACCATCATGTAATGGACTATTTTTGTAGAAAATATTTTCAAGCATCTTATCTGTTACAGCCGAATCCACCGTTTCACCTGTATTTATATAAAACTTTAAATCTGACTTTCGAGCAATTACAATGAGAGCTCCCGTTTTGGTTTTACTCATGTTAAAACAGGCGTCAATAATGGCTTGCTCATCTGTAAGAAAAGTAAAAGTGTTTTGAGAGGAACTTGTAAAAGAAAAGATTTTCCTCCATTGTTTATCCTTTAAAAATTCATTAGAGCCAATATATAGCAAGAATTTTCTAATTTCTTGCTGAAAAACAATCATAATAGCAATTACACCAATATTGATAAACTTACCTAATATAGAACCTAACAATTTTAAATCGAAAGCCTGTACAATTATAAAAATGACATAAATAAGAGCTAAACCAATAAATATATTAACGGCCGCTGTACCCTTTACCATTTTATATAAACGATAAATGATAAATGCTACCAATAAAATATCAATTGCATCTGGAATACCAAACGAAATGAAATTTATATCAAGAGGGGTTAACACAGCCTAAAGATACCATTTTTGAGTATTTATTAATGTCTAACTATAATTTTTTTTGAAACATTAAGAATTAGATTGTTATACCAACAATGAGGACGTCATCTACTTGTTCAAAATTACCTTTCCATACATTAAACTCATTATCATGAATTTTACCCTGCTCATTCATAGGCAAAGCACTATGTTTAAGTATTAATTCATTCACTAATTTATTTTTTAGTTTTTTTCCATTATTCCCACCAAATTGATCGGCATACCCATCAGTATATAAATACAAGATGTCGTTTGACTTAGCTGGAATAGAAAATAAATTAAATGGGGTAGCTCTTTCACTCTGACCTACAGGCATTCTATCTTTTGGCAGCACACATATTTTACAATCAGAAACAAGTACAGGAGCATTATTAGCAGCGGCATAAGTTATAATGCCTGTGTTTTTGTTTTTACATATCAACACGCCATCAAAACCATCTCTTTGTCCCTCTTTACTAATACTAAGTATTAATCTATCTCTTGTATAATTAAATATTTCATTAGGTTCTATAATTCCTTTTTCATTAATAGCCTCGTTTAAAAACCCAATACTTAGTAAACTCATAAAGGCTCCTGGAACACCATGACCAGTACAATCACAAACAGCTAAATAAAAATTATTTGAAGTTTCGGTAGCCCAATAGAAATCACCACTCACTATATCTTTAGGTTTAAACATGATAAAAAAATCTTTTAAAGACTTTTTTAAAAAATCATGATTAGCCAGTAATTCATATTGAATTCTTCTAGCATAATTGATACTATCTAAAATGTCCGTTTGTTTTGAGTCAATTAACTTATATGCAATTTCTATCTTCTGATTTTTTACGTCTAATTCTTTATTTATTTTTTGTTTTTGCCTCAACATGTAATAAATGTAAATAGCAAATACACTCACCAGTATAACAACAATGATGGAGGCGTAAGTAATTATTTGCCCATTTTTTATTTGTGCATCTTTTAAAGATTGAGCCGACATGAGTAGTTTTATTTCCTTATCTTTCGAATCGGCATCAAACTTTGTCATTAAATTATTTAATTCACTAGCATTTACTTCATTAAAAATTGAATCTTTAATATCACTGTATTTTGTTAAATACTCATGTGCTGTCTTATAATCATTTAATGCAAGATAACAATTATGCAAACCTTCATAACTAGTTTTCATATCTGACAAACTCGATAACTCCTTAGCAAGTAGTAGTGAAGCATTGTATTGTTCAATAGATTTATCATAAGCTTTATTTCTAAAATGAACTTCGGCTATATTATTTAAACATAAAGCTATATTTTCTTTAGAATCTAGGTCTTTATACAAATCATAAGCTTCATTAAAATAATAGAATGCTTCTTTATAATTTTTTTGTTCGCCATACAAACTGCCTATATTATTTAGCATTAAGGCTTCTCTTTTTTTATTTCCTAGTTGTTTTGATAAATCATAACACAATTTGTAATACTCTAAGGCCTTAGTATATTGCGACATGGTAAAATAAGTCCGCCCAATATTCCCATAAGACATCGCTATCATATTTTGAACATCATTGCTCGTTGGTTTATAGTCTAATCTTAATTTTAAAGCTTGTTCATGGTGTTTTAAAGCCTTATTTGTTTCGCCTAACTCTAGATAGATAGTACCTATATTATTATGACATCCTGCAATGCCTAAACTGTTTCTATCATTCTCACAAACTCTTAGCGATGCGATAAAGTACTTTAGGCTATTGTTGTAATCAGAAATGTAATAATAGGAAGTTCCTAGTTTATTAGTTATATCAGAGAGCAAACGATTATTGTGGTGTGGCTTCGCAAAATCATGCGCCTTTAATAAGTATCTAATAGAAAGCGCAGGGTCGATTTCAGAAATGTATTCTCCGTCATGATAGAGTACTCGTGCATTAACCGTATCGTGTACTTTTATATTAATTTTATTAAAAACAGTATCGAGTTCTTTTTGAGCAAACAAAAATGTTGTAGTAAGTAAGAAAATATGAAGAAGTAAGTTTTTCACAATTAATATTTAAGTCCAATTATACATATATCATCTATTTGTTCCAAGTCGCCTTTCCAATTCTCAAACTCCAACTCTAATTTAATACGCTGCTCTTTCATTGGTAGAGTAGAATGTTTTAGTAACAATTCATTTAGAGCTTTATATTTAAACTTCTTACCCTTAGGCCCTCCAAATTGGTCAGCATATCCATCAGTATAAAAATAAATTGTATTTCCCTTCACCCAGTTTAATTTATGCAACGTGAAGGGTTCATTGCGTTCACCTTTGCCTACTGGCATCCTGTTTTTTGGCAACTCCTCGTATTTATCAGATGATAGCAATATAGGTGCATTATTTGCAGCTGCATAAGTCATCTCATTGTTATCTATATTTAAACAAAATAAAATTCCATCAAAACCATCTTTTTGTCCTTCTTTACTTATACTTTCAATTAATCGCTCGCGTACATAATTAAAAATAAGATGTGGTTCAACAATTTTCTTCTCATTTACAGCTTCATTAATAAAACCAATATTAAGTAAGCTCATAAAAGCGCCTGGCACTCCATGACCTGTACTATCGCAAACAGCAAGGTATAACAAATTATCTCGTTTGGTAACCCAATAAAAATCTCCACTCACAAT
This sequence comes from Bacteroidota bacterium, assembly GCA_963169355.1. Taxonomy (GTDB): domain Bacteria; phylum Bacteroidota; class Bacteroidia; order B-17B0; family Aurantibacillaceae; genus UBA4416. Next base: position 72,992 of record CAUJCR010000061.1, read on the forward strand.
ATCTTTAGGTTTTAGAAGTATAAAATACTCTTTAAAAGTTTTAGCAAGTAATTCCTCTCCACTAAAAAGGGCCTTCTGAATACGGTTTGCATAATTTATAGAATCAAGAATCTCTTTTTGTTTTTCTTTGATAACATGGTTACTATGCTGTAGTGCTTTATTCTTTTCAGAGATCTCCTTTGTTCTATTATCAACAATCTCTTCTAACCTTATTTTTTCATGTTCTAGTTTACGTGTATTAATTCGTACAATAAAAGTCAATAATAAATAGAAAGTTACGAGTGCAAGCATTATAAACAACCATTTATATTGATAAAGTGTGTTTTGTTCAAATGTAAAGACTAGAAGACCACCATTGTCAGATTTTAAGAGATAGCCTTGATGAAACTCTTTGTAACCTGTCTTGTCAAAGTTAACAGAGGCGTTTATTTTTGAAGGAGATGGAATAAATATCTTCTCTTTAAACTGGTTGTAGAAAATTGTTAATCCTGAAGGGCCAAAAAAAACGATTTCAGGCACACTATCGTTAGTTAAATCCATTTGCTTTAAAGTAGTTCCTTCTGGGATATTAGAGTCTGAGAATAAATACTTCAAGTGAAGGCTATCCTTAATAGACAATTCGAAAATTGAATCATTTCGTCCTGTAAGGATAAAATGGTCTGAAGTATTAAATGTTACTTTCTGAAAAACTGATTTGTTATATTTATTAAATGATTCGGTATTAAGGGGTAAGTTTAACTTAATAGATTTAATTGGATTAAAATTCACGTCCAATAATTTTATCGTTTGAAAACTATCTGGTTGATTTAAGTAAGTTTCTAATTCTATAAAATGTAGTTTGTTATTAAACACAAAGGGATTGGCGCGAATCATGGCTGTAAACCCAAATTTTAAAATTGGTTTACCAACCTGTACCAAATTTTGGTTCAAAAATCCCATATAAGCATTTTCGTCTGAATAAAATTTATCAGGATAAAGTGTATCCCATGATAATTTCTTTAATGCCTGTTTAATATATTCTTTAGGGATATTAGCATTGGCGTATGAAGTATAAAGCAAACTATTTTTATTATTTATTGTTACTTTATTAAAATCTGTAAAGAATGTAAATTCATTTTTAGTCTTATGTATCTCATTTCTACGGAAATTATAACTATATATGGCTCTATGCCTTGCGCCATGAGCTATAGTAAAGATATATTCTTTAAACCCATCATTATCTAAGTCTATCAAGTCTGTTTTTAATATTTCTGGCAACGCATCTTTAACTATTAAAGGGGTGATGCATATATTTTTTAATGGTTGAATATGAGATTGATGATTAGTAATAGAAATTTCATTATGAATCAGGAAAAGAGTGTCATGAAAAATTGAAAGACAAGCATAATCAATTAATGAATTTTTATTAATATCATCTATTATCAATGAATTTCTTAAAAGGTTAGCTTTTTGGGAGGATACTCCTAACAATCCCTTTTGCCCCCATAATTCAAGATAGAGTTGATCTTTCTCAATATTACTAATATTAATACCTTCTGTAAATCCGTCGTTATCAAGGTCGAGATACCTTGTTACAGTCGTATATTTTTTTACAAGTTCAATTTTGCCCTCAAATTGCTGAATTTTATCGTTAATTATAAAAAAGATAGGAAAAGTTAGTAATACACTAACTAATATTTTTAACACTGTATTTTTATCTACTCGAATCATTTATAATTCAATTCCTATCATACACACATCATCAATTTGTTCCAAATTTCCTTTCCATGTATCAAATGCTAATTCCATTTTTGCTCGCTGTTCTTCCATTGGTAAAGAAGAATGTTTTAGTAACAATTCATTTAGTGCTTTATATTTAAACTTTTTGCCTTTTGGCCCACCAAATTGATCAGCATAACCATCTGTATAAAGATACAACATATCTCCTTTACTATAATCTAACTGATACAGTGTGAAAGAATCTTCACTTTCTCCTTTACCAACAGACATTCTGTCTTTTTCTAACTCAACTAACATTCCTTTAGAAATTAGTACTGGAGCATTATTGGCTGCCGAATATGTAATTTCTTTAGTTGTTTTATTAATACAAAGTAAAATACAATCCATTCCGTCTTTTTGTCCATCCACTCCGATACTTGAAATTAACCGTTCTCTCACGTAATTTAAAACCTCATTTGGCAGGTTAATTTCCTTTTCATTGATAGCCTCGCTTAAAAAACCAATATTTAATAAACTCATAAAGGCACCAGGCACACCATGCCCTGTGCTATCGCATACCGCTAAATAAAATTTATTACTACTCTCAGTTGCCCAATAAAAATCGCCACTCACAATGTCTTTTGGTTTAAACAATACAAAATAGTTTTCTAAGTTGTTGTTTAAAATTATATCCTTAGCTAATAAAGCATATTGTATGCGCCTAGCATAAGTAATACTATCTAAAGTTTCTTTTTGATGTTCTTCTACTAATGCTTTTTGATTCTCAACTTCCAGTTTCTGTTGTTCAATAATTCGATTCGATTTTTTTTGGTTTCTTAATCCCTTAAAGATAAAGAAAGCTAGTAGCAATGTGAGTACCAAACCACCTACTATAATATAGGTGGTTAGTTGTTGTTGTTTAATGGTTTTACTCGAAATAATATTTTCTGCTTCTAATAATTTATTTTGTTTTTCTTTTTCGTCTGTTTCGTATTTAGTTCGCATTTCATACAATATTTCGGAGTTCTCGGCATTATAAATCGAATCAGCAATAGCAACACCCATTCTATAATTATCCATGGCTTCTTTATAACGTCCTGCCATATAATAGGCACGAGAAATGCCCTTATAAAAATCAGCGGTTTGGCTTATTGTTTCACAAATAATGCTGTATTCTAATCCTTGTTTTAATACATTAATTGCTTGGTTGAATTTATTTTGTGTCATATAAATATCTCCTAAGCATAAGCAAATTTTTGCTAATCCTACTTTATCATCTTCTTTTTTATATATCTCCTCGGCAATACTCAGGTTTTGTAAAGATGCTTCTATGTTTCCTTTATTGCGGTATACCTCGCCTATGTTATAATGTGCAAGTGCTATATGCCGTTGAATTCCTAAATGCTCTTCTATGCCTTTAAATTTAACATAATAATACATCGCACTATCGTATTGTTTTGGTTCTTGGTTTTGATAAATTGTACCAATGTTGTTATAGGCGGTTGCTAATTCAGACAAATATTTGTCATTCTTTTCGCAAAGGGTAATTATTTTTTTAAAATGTGCTTTTGCTTGTTTATAATCTGAAATAAGATAATACGTACTACCAATATTTAATATAGTGGTGATTCTACCAAGTGTATCTTTAGATTTTAAAGAGTACTGTTCTGCTTGTTGAAATGAAGAAATGGCTTTTTGATAATCTGCTTTTTGATTATATATGTTGCCAAGATTAACATAACATTTAATAAGCGGCACATAATGATTTATTTGAGAAGCGACTTCGATACTCTTGTAATCATAAACAATGGCAGAATCATATTGATTTAACTTGTAGTAATAATAAGCCTTTAACTGAAAATAAGTGTCGGTAAAATGTGGTCTATTAATTTTTTTAGAAAGTGCGTCCAATTGATTTATTTGATGAAATACCCCATCATATTCTCCTTTTTTTATGTATAAATTAAGGATCTTTGCTGTGAGATCAAACTTTACAGAATCTTGTGAAGTTTTATTATATAGATTTTGCAAGCTATCAATTTTATGCGTTGCAAATGATTTGGTGCTGAAAATAATCAGTAATAAAAAAAGTACGTTGCTTTTAGATATGAACTTCATCATAGGGTATGATTTGTTACTTATTTTATACTGTTTTTTATAATTATTCTATAATTTTATTCCTATCATACACACATCGTCCACCTGTTCTAAATCGCCTTTCCAGTTATCAAATTCTGTTTCTATTTTAATACGTTGCTCTTCCATTGGTAGAGTGGAATGTTTGAGTAACAATTCATTTAGTGCTTTATATTTAAACTTTTTGCCTTTTGGTCCACCAAATTGGTCAGCATAACCATCTGTATAAAGATACAACATATCTCCTTTACTGTAATCTAACTGATACAGTGTGAAAGAATCATTACGCTCTCCCTTGCCTACGGGCATTCTGTTTTTGTCTAAATCAATAATTTCATTATTGGAAATTAGTACAGGCGCATTATTGGCTGCCGAATATGTAATTTCTTTAGTTGTTTTATTAATACAAAGTAAAATACAATCCATTCCATCTTTTTGTCCATCTACTCCAATACTTGAAATTAATCGTTCTCTCACATAATTCAATACCTCATTAGGTTCATCAATCCCTTTTTCTTTAATGGCTTCGCTCAAAAAACCAATATTTAATAAACTCATAAAAGCGCCAGGTACACCATGCCCTGTGCTATCGCACACTGCTAAATAAAATTTATTATTATTCTCTGTTGCCCAATAAAAATCACCACTCACAATGTCTTTTGGCTTAAACAATACAAAGTGTTTTTCTAAGTTTTCTTTTAATAATAAATCCTTTGCTAGTAAAGCATATTGTATGCGTCTTGCATAAGTAATACTGTCTAAAGTTTCTTTTTGATGTTCTTCTACCAATGCTTTTTGATTCTCAACTTCCAGTTTCTGTTGTTCAATAATTCGATTCGATTTTTGTTTTTCTTTAAATGCTCTAAAAACAACTATAGCAACAGCCAACATTAATACAGCTAAAATTATAGCTCCATAAACAAATAATCTTTGTTTGTATAGTTCTTTTTCATGAATCACTTGAGTTTGCAATCGCTCAGCTTCATTCTTCAAACTATCTGAAGCCTGTTTTACACTAAAAGTAAATTCTTTTTCTTTAATCGCTGCTTCTCTAATTTTACCATCAGTAAGAATACTATCTTTTATAGCAATAGTTTTAGTAATAAAAAACAAAGCTTGTTTATACTCTCCTTTTTTTCTATAATAATCGCTCATGTTTTGATAAAGAGGCACCAAAAGTTCGAGATAACTATTTTGTAACGCCAATTTCTCGCCTTGCAATAAAAAAGACTCAGCTTCTTTGTCTTTATTTTGATTTAATAAAATTGCAGCTAAATCACTACATGAAGTAGCAACACCATAAACATCTTCTAATTTTTGTTTTATAGAGAGCGCTCTTCTGCAATAAAATTCAGCATTTATAAAATCCTTTTTACGAGTATAATAACTTGCTATATTTCCCAAAGCGTCCGCCTCAGCATAAGGATTTTCAAATTTCTTACCATAATAATACGATGAATCAAAATATAACTTTGCAATTTCGGATTGATGAAGAGAAGTATAAACTATTCCAATACTATTATATGTGTTAGCAAATCTAATACTATCTCTTCTCTCTTTCTTAGAAATTAAAGTTTCCAAATAATATTTCTTCGCTTTTTCATAATCTTTAAGTTCTTGATAAACCATACCAATATTGTTTAATAAGATACAATGGATTATTGGATTACTTTTTGAAAACTTAAGCCCTTTAAAGTAACATTCAAGAGCTTCATGATAATTACCAGCTAAATATTTCAAAACACCAAAGTTATTCTGACAATAAGGAAATAAACCTTTAATGTTTTTTTTACTTGCTAGTTCAAAAGATTGATTAGTATATTGTAATGAAGTATCAGGGCTAATAAACCAATATTCTTTACCAATTTTAGAAAAATAAAGAGCTTTTATAGAATCGTTGTTTGTTGAAATGGATAATTTCTTTAATGAGTCTATTACTGATCGTTGACACACAGCACTTAGACTTAATAAACAACTTACAGTAACTAATATATTTTTAAAAATATAATGCATTATCCTTGCTCTTTCAATTTCACCATCGTTAAAATAGTTGCGATTCCTACGGTTTGCCCTGCCTGATCTACGGCATCGTATTTTTCTAACACATCCATAAAACTGGCGTCGTAAATATCTACCACCCATTTTACAATACCTACTTTTACATCTTCGCCATTAGCTGCTTTAAGTGGTTTATCGTTTTCAATTTTTTCTTTACAAGTAAATTTCACGCCGATAGTCATGCCTGGATAAATTGGGCGAGTAAAACGACACTCATCAATACCATAATTTAATAAAACAGGACCTTTTGGAGGATCAACAAATAATCCAGCAGCTTTTGATAATATAAAATAACCATGCGCTACGGTTCTTTTAAAAATAGTGCCTTCAAGGGCATCGGGTTGTAAATGCGCATAAAACTTATCGCCAGATAAATTTGCAAAGTTTACAATATCATCTTCACTTACTGTATGCGTTGGAGTTATTGTTGTTTCCCCTACTTCTAGGTCTTCAAAATATTGGCGGAACGGATGAACCTCCTTTATAATTTGTTTAGCGCCCACTTGATAAGAATTTAAAATAGCAGTAATCATACTTGGTGAACCTTGAATGGCAGTACGTTGTAAATAATGAAACACACCTCGTTTTCCACCCATTTCTTCTCCGCCCCCAGCTCTTCCTGGGCCACCATGAATTAACATTGGCATTGGCGAACCATGACCCGTACTTTCTTTAGCACACTCATTATTTAATACTAAAATACGACCATGCATGCAAGCTGCGCCAATGGTGTACATACGAGCAATTTTTTCATCGGCGGTAACAATAGAACTTACTAATGAGCCTTTTCCTAATTTACTTAATGCAATAGCCTCGTCAATTGTTTTATAAGGCATAATCGTGCTTACAGGGCCAAAGGCTTCAATATTATGGCAATCTGTATTTTTAAAAGGATTATCGTTATAAAAAATAATTGGTGGCATAAAAGCACCTTTATGTTTATCAGCACCTTTTACCTCAAAATTCTCAAAATTACCGATGATAATTTTTTGTGTTTTAGATAAAATTTCCACCTTCTCTTTCACTTCTTTTAATTGCGAATGCCCCGCTAAGGAGCCCATTCTTACGCCTTCTACATTTGGATCGCCAATAATATTAGTTGCTAAGCGTTTTCCTAATGCAATTTGAACATCCTCTACTAAATTTTCGGGAACAATAACACGACGCACGGCTGTACATTTTTGCCCTGCCTTGGTTGTAATTTCGCGAGTAACTTCTTTAATAAAAATATCAAACTCGGGCATACTAGGTGTAACATCGGTTCCTAATACACAACAGTTTAAAGAGTCTGCTTCCATATTAAAATGGACCGATTCTTCCATAAGTCGCGCATTAGATTTGAGCATCTTACCTGTAGAGGCGGAGCCTGTAAATGTTACTACATCTTGATTAATAACATGATCTAATATCCCATTGGCACTACCGCATATTAATTGTAAAGCACCCTCTGGAACTATTTTACTGGCAATAATTTCTTTTACAACTGCCTCGGTTAAATAAGATGTTAACGTAGCTGGCTTTACAATAGCTGGAACGCCCGCTAACCAGTTTACAGCCACTTTTTCGAGCATACCCCACACTGGAAAATTAAAGGCATTGATATGAATAGCCACTCCTTCTTTTGGCACACAAATGTGGTGTCCTATAAAGGTGTTGTTTTTAGACAACCGCGCCACATCACCATCATAACAAAAGGTTTCATTAGGAAACTGACGGCGCAACGAAGCATAGGTAAATAAATTGCCAAAGCCTCCTTCAATATCCACCCAGCTATCTGCACGTGTTGCACCGGTAGCCCACGAAATTTTATAAAATTCTTCTTTCTTAGATTGTAAATGCATGGCTAATGCTTTTAGCATTTGTCCTCTTTCATGAAAGGTCATTTTACGAAGTTTAGGTCCACCTACAGTTCGGGCATAATCGCACATCTTAGCAAAATCTAACCCTTTGCTACTTGCAGTAGCAACAACATCTCCTGTTATCGCATTATAAAGTTCTTGTCCGTTTTCGGCGCCTGCTACCCATTGGCCACAAGCATAATTATGTAATTTGTTCATGTTTAAAATTTTGAACTCCTAATATAATAGAATAATTACATAATTAAAATAATCTTAGGCTATTTCATGTTTTTAACCCAAAATAAACAGAAAATTAGATGACAAAAAGGGAAAGAAATCTTGATATCAATTAATTTATTAGTTTTTTCTTCTAACAAATAGTCCTGATTTTTTGGCTTACGCTTCTATCTCTAGCTTATATTAAAATATAAGTTATTTCTCCACATCGGCAATCACGCTGATACTTACGCCTGCTATCGAGATAGATTCCCAATCGCCTTGGCTGGTTGTTCTAAAATAAGTTTTGTGCCCCAATGCCGAACAAAACATAAGGCCGCCTGTGCCCAAATATTTAACATGCTCTATGGCTACTAAAAAAATACCCTCTACCACAATGTTTTTGTCTTTTAAGTTTATGCTGATGGTTTCTTTTACTTGGTCTTTAGCAATTTTAATATAAATAGGTTCCTTTAATATATTTTCAAATGTTTTATCGGATGTCGCTTTATAAATATTTAAACGATAAAACAAGGTATCGTAAGTGCAGGTAGCAATATTGATGTTTACAGTTTTAAGATAGGCCAGTTTTTTGTTTTTCATCATCACTCCCATTTCATAACCTAATTTATTTTCTTTAAACCCTGCTTCTACGCTACGTTTGGTGGTTTTAATTCCCAATATTTTTTCCACTATCTTTTTGGGTTTAACTACAACTTCGTTTAAGTTATAATTAGCCTCTTGCATTTCAATGGTAAGGTTTGGTTTAACTAACTCGCTTATTTTATAACTAACAGGTTTGTAGCCAATACACGAAAACAACAAAACATCATTAAGGCGTGCGGTATCTATTTTTAAACTAAATTTTCCGTTGGCATCGCACACCGTGCCGATGCTTTTTCCAGGGATGCCTATGTTTACATATTCTAAAGGCTTGGCTGTTGTTTTATCTACTACAACACCCGATATGTTTTGTGCCAAAGCGCGAATAGAAAACATACAGAAAATAAGTACAGAGGTAAAATACTTCGTCATAAAAATGTAATTAAAAACAATGAATCTAATTTAGGAATATTTTAATCAAAATAGCATTTATCTGCCACTTATCTTGTAAACTCAACCAGCTAATAACTTATATGTACAAAGTGTAAATAAAATTGTAAATTAGTCTAGTTTCACAACATGATGTTAAGGATACTTATATTTTGTTTAAGTTTTACTTGTATCCATAAACTGGTGCAAGCTCAACAATATAATTTTAAAAATTATTCGGTTGAGAGTGGATTACCCTATGTGCAAATATTTGCCATGTTTCAAGATAGTAAGGGTAACTTGTGGAGTGGCGGTTATGGCGGAGCGAGTAAGTTTAATGGTAAATCATTTAAAAATTATTCTCCTAAAAATGGCTTAGCTAATCACTATGTCAATGCCATCATCGAAGATCAGTTTCAATTAATCACTATTGGAACCATTGATGGATTAAGTGTTATAGATAAAGTAAAAGGCAAGGTGAGTAATTATTACGAAAAAGATGGCTTGCCCTCAAATAATGTAACCAGTTTTTGCCTCGATCCTCGCACCGGCTTGTGGGCTGGAACTACCAAGGGTTTGTGTATTTGGGATGGAAAACAAGTTATTCGAGTGCCTTATTTTAATGGGCAAAACATTACTTGCTTGGCGTATTCAAAAAAATCGGGTGTTGTGGTAGGCACCACCACTGGGCTTTACATTCAAAATAAAAACACGCATGAATTTACATGTGTAATAGACAGCATCAATGTTACTTGCATGTCGCTGTGCCAACAGCAGAAGAAAATATATGTTGGTACTACTTTTGGGCTTCATGTATTAGATACAGAAACCAACACGCACCAAACATTACATGTTAGTAATGGTTTGCTAGATGAGGCAGTTAGCGCTGTGTTATGTCAAAATAACGGAACCGTTTGGATAGGCTCTAAATCGGGGTTAATAAGTTTTAATCAAAAAGAGTTTTCGTATTACAACATTGGCTTTGATAATAATTCTAATCATATCCGTTCGTTATTAATGGATTATGAAAATAATTTATGGATTGGAACACACAGCGGATTATACAAATACAGAGGCAAAGGTTTTTCGGTATATGATAAACAAAATGGCTTAGCGGGTGCGTTTATTTTTCAAATTGAAAGAGACGTTAATCAAAATTTATGGGTTACTACCGAAAATAATGGTGTGTACAAATTAGCCAATGGTTTTTTTAAAAATTACTCGGTTAAGCAAGGTTTGTTAGGCAACCATGTCAGTTGTATTTTATCGTTTAATGATGGTACGGTTTGGTTTGGTGGTGAAGCAGGTATATCAGTGTATAAAAACGAAACCATTTCGCCATTACACATCGGTATTGATTTTAAAAAATCATCGCCCGTTAATTGTTTTTATAGAGATAGCAAAGGCATTATCTGGGTGGGTGCCTACAATAAAGTATATGCTTTAAATCCAACTAATGGTACTTACACCGTTAAAGAATATAAAATGGCTGAGGTAGAAGTAGAACAAGATGGTAATGCCGTGTGGAGCATCATAGAAGACAACAAAGGAAATATTTGGGCGGGCACTTATTTAGCAGGTTTATTTAAGTTAGAGAATAATCAGTTTATTAGAAAAAACATCTCAAAGCCTGCTATAACAACCGCTTTAGATATGTGTAAAGATGAATTTGGAAACATATATGCTGCTACGCTTAATGGTGTGTTAATGTTTAATACCGAAAAACACAACTACAAAATCATTACCGAAAAAGATGGTTTAAGTTCGGAACTAGTGTATGCGCTGGGTATTACTAAAGATGGAAAATATGTGTGGGCAGGAACCAATCAGGGTGTAAACAGAATTGATGTACAAAAGTTGCAATACAACCTTGTTGTTATTTCTAAGTATGGCAAAGAAGATGGTTTTACTGGTGTTGAGTCGAATACACACGGTATTTTTGAAGATAAGGATAGTTGTATTTGGTTTGGAACAGTAAATGGATTAATTAAATACAATCCAAAAGAGTTTATAGCTAATGATAATCCATCTAAAACAAGTATTACCAATATTAAGTTAGGTTATGAGGATACTTTACTATTAAATAATGCTGTATTACCCTACTCTTACAATAAAATCAGTTTCAACTTTGATGGTGTATGTTTAACTGATCCACAAAAGGTATTATACACATATAAACTGGAGGGTTATGATAAAGAGTGGAGCCCCTATACCGATGAAAACTATGCTAAATATGATAATTTACCACCTGGGCAATACACCTTTAAAGTTAAAAGTTGTAATAACGAAGGTTTATGGAATATAGAGCCCACTACTTTTTCGTTTATGATAGAAACGCCGTATTATAAAACTTGGTGGTTTATTTTGTTATCTAGCATCAGTTTGCTTGTAGTGGTAATAGCTGTTTTCAGATACCGTATTTATCAAGTAAAAAAGAAACAAAAGTTAGAATTTGAAAAACAAATTGAAATATCTAAAGCTGAGTTAAAAGCCTTGCGCGCTCAAATGAATCCGCATTTTGTGTTTAACTCATTAAACTCTATACAACATTATATCTTAAATAGTAAGGAAGAAGAAGCGGCTAAATACCTTAATAAATTTGCAAAGTTAATTCGCCTTATTTTAAATAACTCCGAAAAACCTACAGTTACCATACATGAAGACATGGAGGCTATTACACTGTATTTAGAACTTGAAAAAATGCGCTTTGATAATAAATTTAGCTACAATATTAAAATTGACGATGCTATTGATGGAGATTACGATGAAATTCCACCGATGTTAATTCAACCTTATTTAGAAAATGCCATCTTGCATGGTATCAATCCTAAAGAAGGAAGCGGGCACATTGATTTGCTATTAACCTTGGTAAACCAACAGTTTATTAAAATATCTATTATTGATAATGGTATAGGACGAAAAAAATCAATGGCACTAAATAGCATACAAGCTTCTGGTAAACATAAATCAATGGGCATGAAAATTACACACGAGCGGGTACGTATTCATAACTTAATGCACCAATCGGAACTGAACGTAAATATTATCGATTTATACAACCAACAACAAGAGCCAATTGGCACCCAAGTAGATATTTTTATTCCATATATCAAATAAAAAAAGTAAATTCACTCAAGTATTTTTATATGAAAGCTTTAATTATAGAAGACGAACAAAAAAGCAGAGAAATGCTAGCCACTTTGCTTAAAAAAAATTTCCCAAATATAACAGTTGTTGGACTTGGAAAAAATGTGGCAGAGGGCGTTGAGTTGATTAAATCATTACAACCCAACTTGTTGTTTTTAGATATTAGTATGCCCGATGGAACAGGCTTTGATGTATTAGAAAAAGTACAAGGGCAAAAATTTGAAATTATTTTTACAACAGCTACCGATAAACATGCTTTAAAAGCCATTAAATATAGCGCCTGCGATTATTTATTAAAACCCATTGATATTGATGAATTAAAACAAGCCGTAGAAAAAGTATTGAGTAAAAGTTCGCCCAACTTGCCTAATATGGAAAACTTACAGTTCCTTATTCAAAACTTAAAACGAGCAGACGACAACTACAATAAAATTACCTTACCCACAAGTAACGCCTACGAAATTGTAAATATTAAAGACATTATTCGTTGCGAAGCCGATGGTAGTTACACTGTTTTTCATTTAGTAGGTGGTAAAAAAATTATGGTATCGGCTAGTTTAAAACATTACGAAGATTTATTACCTAGTAATGATTTTATTCGAATTCATCACCACCACCTCATTAATATGAATCATGTGGTGCGTTTTTTAAAAGTAGATAGCGGTTATGCAATTATGAGCGACAACTCGCAATTAGAAATTAGCCGCCGAAAGAAAGAAGCGTTTTTAGAACGATTAAATAATATGTAAATAATCTTAAAGCGTATTTTTTAGTGCAATTTTTCGTTACTTTTATATTGTACAAAAAACAAAATCGTTAAAGATGTATGTTCTTGTTAATAGCATAAATTAATTAAAATAAATGAAAAAATATATCATCATCATTTGCCTTGTAGTAGCGTCTGTATTTACGTTTAGTTTCTCGCAAGATTATTTCGAGATTTCTAAAAACCTCGACATTTTTAATACACTCTATCGTGAGTTAACCATTTCTTATGTAGATGAAACGAAGCCTGGTCAATTAATCAAAACAGGCATCGACGCCATGTTGTTGTCACTCGACCCATACACTAATTACTACGCCGAAAACGACATGGAAGACTATAAGTTAATGACTACTGGCGAGTACGGAGGTTTAGGTGCGCTGATACAAGACGTTGATAAAAAAATTACCATTACCGAACCTTACGAAGGCTTTTCAGCATTTAAAGCGGGATTAAGAGCAGGTGATGAAATTATTGAAGTAAATGATAAAAGCGTGCAAGGAAAAAAAACCGAGGATATCACCACACTATTAAAAGGACAAGCTGGTACACCAGTAAAACTTAAAGTAATTCCGTTAGGGCAAACCACCGCTAAAGAAATAAATCTAATGCGTGAAGAAATAAAAATTAAAGCGGTACCATATTACGGCATGCTCACTAACGAGATTGGCTATATTAAGCTAACGCAATTTACCTTTGATTGTTCTAAAGAAACCAAAGACGCTTTATTAGCTTTAAAGAAACAGAATTGCAAATCATTAATTCTTGATTTGAGAGGAAACCCTGGTGGCTCTTTAAATGAAGCCGTAAATATTGTAAATCTATTTGTTGAGAAAAACAACGAGGTTGTATCAACCAAGGGTAAAGTAAAGGATTGGAACAAACAGCACTTTACCTTATACTCAGCAGTTGATACCCAGTTGCCTTTAACTGTTTTAATTGATCACAATTCTGCTTCGGCATCAGAAATTGTAGCTGGCGCTTTACAAGATTTAGATAGAGCTGTTGTGGTTGGACAACGTTCATTCGGTAAAGGTTTAGTACAACAAGTAAAAGATTTAAACTATAATACCAAATTAAAAGTAACCGTTGCCAAATATTATATCCCGAGTGGGCGCTGCATCCAAGCGTTAGATTATACTCATAAAGATGAAGATGGAAGAGTAGAACGAGTTCCTGATTCTTTAATCACAGCTTTTAAAACGAAGGGCGGGCGTATTGTGTACGACGGAGCGGGCATCTCTCCCGATGTAAAATTAGAACCACAAGTGTATAGCAATATATTAATGACTTTGGCTAGTCGCAATCATATATTTACGTTTGTAAATCAGTTTTTATTAAAACATCCAGATTATAAATTAGGAACTGCCTTTACCGACGATAACTATAAAGATTTTGTGAACTATTTAAAAGACAAAGATTATAGTTACAAAACCCAAAGCGATTTTTCTTTAGAAGAATTGAAAGAAGATGCAGAAAAGGAGAAATATTTTGAAAGTATTAAAGCCCAATTTGAAGCATTGTCGGCTAAAATGGAAGACAATAAAAAAGACGATTTAATGCGATTTAAAAATGAAATTAAAGAATATATCGAGGAAGAAATTGCCTCACGTTTTGCTTTTCAAAAAGGACGTATAGAATGTAGCCTTAAAACAGATGCGGAAGTAGAAGCCTGTAAAAAGATTTTGAATGACCCAGCTAAGATGGCTACTATTTTAACAACCATAGAAAAACCTACCAAGCCATTTAATCCTAATAAAAAGTTTTAAAATTTTAAATATTATTTTAAATTTGAATTATTAATTATCTTAAATACTATTACATTATGGGAAAAGGAGATCAAAAATCAAAACGTGGTAAGATTGCCATTGGTTCTTTCGGACGACTACGTCCTCGTAAAAAAGCAAAACCAGTAAGCGCTACTAAAAAAGAAACTACTGCTAAAGCTGCACCAAAAAAAGCAGCAGCCAAGAAAGCCGCTAAAAAGGCAGAGAAATAATTTAAACCGCTTCGGCGGTTTTTTTATTCAGTCGAATTCTTTCAATAACAGCAATTGTAGTTCCAAATACCATAATTAAACAACCCAACCATAGCAGGTTAATCATCGGGAACATATAGGCCTCTATCACAATAAAATCCTTAACATTGTTTACTTTTTCCGCCATCTGAATTTCAACACTTCCTTCGTTTGGATTTATTTTCCAGAAAATAAACTTAAGCCCTAATTCATTTAGCTCAAATTCATCTGGCATTACCATATTATTTTTAAGAATATACTGAGGTGTTGCTCGATAAATTTTGCCTGTTATGTCAGTAGCCTTTAAAACAGCCGTTACAATAAGTAAACTATCGTTTTTCGCATACTCTTCTTCCGATAAATTAGTGGTGATGCTGTCAATTCTAATAATAGCATTACTTGCAAAAATAGTATCGTTTATATGACCAACAAAATTAGTTGGCTCTTTATAAGCATCATCTCTTGCTTTCTGTGTATCTGATAATGTCCCGTAAGTTACATGTGTATAAATATCATGGCTCAAAAAGTGCTTGGTGTCTGGATTTGAAGCAGTTCCCATGCGTGGATTATCTTGCACCATAGGGTTTAATTCAAATGCCTTTACTAATTTACCATCTTCGTTATGTGTAAAATAATCCATATTAAAATACACATCAATGCCTTCACGTTTTTTTCCTGTATAAGTAACTAAGTAATTTCCCATTGGCAAGGTATCTCCAACGGTAAGCACTAAACTCTTCTTTGCGTTAAAATCCTCACCCAAACTTTCTACTCTTTTAGTCGAAGTATTTTTTGAGATGGTTTGTTTTTTAGAAGTAGAAATTAAAGCCCCTAATAATAATAAAGCAAAGCCAATATGTGCAATGCTTGCTCCTGCGCGTTTTGTTTTACCCTTTAAAACCCTTACCCAATAATCTAAGTTGGTGAAAATGGCAAACAAAGCCACTATAAATAATAAAGCATAAGAAATTAAATTCCATTTCACAGTGTTGCTTGCCGTGCTGTAATCTTTTAAGAAGTATAAAGGAATAGTAGCCGACAAGCCAAACACAACCGCTAAACCAAGCGGAATACTTACTGTTTTCAAAAAGGCTTTTTTATCAGTGTTCTTATATTTAAAGTATTGTGCGATGGCAATTATAAATAAAATAATAATAGCAAATGGTGTCATCCATTGGTTATAGTCGGCTACTTTTATACCTGCTTTTTCACTTTCGTACAGCCAGCCCTGAAATAATTTATTCATAACTGGAATAGAAGTGAAATACGTTATTACTAAAGCAGAGAGAAGTAAAATTAAAGCACCAACAAATAACCAAAACTCTCTAGAGTATAAACTTTCTTCCTCGGCTTCCTTTGGAAAAAATTTCATATAACTATAAATAGTTACACCTAGTGTAACTAAACTCCACGATAACAGAATAGACACCTTATGCCCTATAAGGATAGCTAAGAACAATAATAAAAACGATAGAACTAAATATGTTATTTTGATGAGTTTGTTTTTAATTAGTAACAGCACACACAAGAAAATAAATGTAAGAACATAAATAACTAATTGCCCTTCCATACCTAAGTCGGTAAAAGCATGAACCGAATTTTTACCTAATATACCACTACGAGTTAAGAAGGTGGAATATAACACCATTAAAAAAGAAGCAATAGATAAAATGTGTGTCATAAATAATGAGCCGCCCTTATTTCTATTAATAATCATCACATGGCCAGCGCCTACAATAATAAGCCATGGCACAAGCGATGAGTTTTCTACTGGGTCCCAAGCCCAAAAACCAGCAAAGTTTAATGATTCGTAAGCCCAAGCACCACCCATTAAAATACCCGTACCTAAAATCATAATACTAAAGAAAGTCCAAGGTAATGCCGATTTTTGCCAAGTAGTGTAGTCGCTTTTCCATAAACCAGATAATGCAAAAACAAAAGGAATTAAAGTAGATGAAAAACCTAAGAATAAAATAGGCGGATGAATCGTCATCCAATAATTCATTAATAGTGGATTTAATCCTCTACCATCTAATTTAGCCAAATAGTTTTCGTTTTGAACAAATGGTAAATTAGCAAACTCTGGATTTTCTCGTAATAATATAAAAGGACTTGAGCCAATTTTATAATCTAAGATATATGAACCTAAAAGCATACTTGCTAAAAATACCTGTACTAGAGAGAAGACAGCCATAGTTGACCCTTCCCATTTAGCATCAATCGTTTTACGCAAAATATTACCGAGCACTACATTCCAAAATGACCAAAGCAAAAAACTACCTTCTTGCCCTTCCCAAAAACAAGACAGGATGTAGTGCATAGGCATTTCTTTATTACTATGTTGCCACACATACGAGTATTCGAAATAGTGGTTAAACAACATAAAGAACAATGTAGCTGCAATTCCAATAACCGAAACAGAGTGAATACTAAATGCAATGTTGGCAAATTTTTTCCACTCGTTTTGGAGACCTTCTTTTGAATGAAAATAATAAGCAATACTAGCAACCAACGCCGCTACTAATGATAACACTACAAACCCGTGACCTAACTGCCCAATCCAAAGATGTTCGCCTATGTATGAAACTTTTTCCAAAAGAACTAAATTGCCTATGCGTTTACGATTATTATGATAGGCTTACGATTCACTAATTTGTGGTTGCCCATCATTATATTTACTTGGGCATTTCATAAGAATTTCAGTGGCATGAAACTCTTCGCCTTTCATTTTTCCTATCAATACAATTTGTTCTGATTTCTCAATATCCTGAGGCACGCTTTTATGGAGCACTACCTTTTTTTCAACGCCTTTGTTATCGGTCATTACAAATGAACACTCATCGGCATTTATTTTTGGGTCGTATTGAATAGGAATTGATTTATTAAGTTTACCAACTACATGATACTCGGTAGTTGGGTTTTCAGTAGCTTCTGTAAAATCTGAATAAGTAGCGCTGCTTTGTAACGAGGTAAGAATAACACCTATTGCTACTGCAATAACAATTATTCCTAAAATGTGCATCTTTTTCATAAGAGTATTTTTTAAGTATTATCGGTTCTTCGATTTTTCTAGTTTTTTTACTTTAATATCTATATATATTAAATAAGCTATTAAACATACAAAGATAATAGATAATACAGCAATTACCACATATATTTTACCCTCACTACGAAAGGTATCTGCCATTTGTGGCTCGTTGGGTTGTGCCATCAAACACACAGGTAATAATAAAGCTAATAAGCTCCATAATAATTTATGATTCATTTTCTTCATGTTCAATAAAAGCTAAACGTTTTTTAATATCAAAAATCCATATACTTAATAATACCCAACCTATAACTGCTGGATAAAACACCATACGCATGTTATTATCCATGTCGTATTTTGCAAAAGCAGGATTTCCACCATTACCCGGGTGTAACGAATCGGTAAGGCGAGGTAAAATCATAATAAACACCAGCATCATTACAAAAGCAAATACATTATACACAGCGGCAATGCGTGCTCTTTTCAACTCATCATCAATAGAACTACGAAGAATAAAGTATGAGAAATAAATTAAAACAGCAATAGCTACACCATTCAGTTTTGGGTCTTGAAAGGTCCACCAAGTGCCCCAGGTAAACTTAGCCCACATGCAACCCGTAAGCAAGCCTGGAATGGCAAAAAACAAACCAGTTTGTGCAGCTTGGTTACTTACAATATCTAACTTTAAATCGTTTTTATATAAATGTTTTACGGCAAACACTACCGAGTAGCCCATTTGAAATAACATAGCAAACCAAATAGGTACGTGGTAATACACATTTCGGATGGTTTCATTTAAAATATCTAAACGAGGCACATTGCCTATTAATCCCCACACAATGGTGTAGAGTATTAACACTACAGAACTTATTTTCCACCACTTTATCATCTTAATCTTTCCAAAGGTAATTAAATAATAATGAAGCCAAAACCACTACAACAAAATTTAGCATAATTAATATAAGTGCATACTTATAACTCACGCTCCAAGCTAAGCCATCAATGGCATGTTTACTAAACTTAATAGAAACCAATAACAATGGCATCAACACCGGAAAACTTAAAATGGCCATTAAACTAATGTTGTTATTAGCCTTAGAGGCTATAGCACTCATTAAACTAAGTACTCCCGCAAAGGCCGAAGAACTTAAGACCAAATTTACCAAAAACATAGCTATATTAATGTTTGGCATTGATCCCACAAACCACGAGTAAAAAAAGAACGTTAATAAGCTTAGCACCACCAGTAGCGCCATGTTATATAATATTTTGCTTAAAATAAAATGGGTAGGATGATAGTATAAATAGTTATAAAGACCTTTCCCTTTCGTTTCGGTCATAAAGCTTTTGGAGGAAATATTAACGGCAATAAATAAGAAAATTACCCAAAACAAGGAGTTCCACACAACGGGATGAATAATTTTATTGAAGCAAAGTGCCGAAATAAAAATAGTAGAAACAATATACACCAAAATACCTGCTAGTGTAGATTTTTGTCTAAACTCAATGGTAAATTCTTTCTTTATAAGTGGTAAAATCATTCGGCCTACAAATTTACGTTCAATAACTTGAAAATACAATGAAATGAATGGTTTTTCCACATTAATCTTAAATTTGTAACATGAATAAATTAATTCTTTTATCTTTCAGTATTATCTTAGCAATTATGGTTTTTGCATTTACAAATCAAAAAGGAACGCCCACGTCTTCTATTCATCAATTTAAAGTAACAAGTTTGGAGGGTGAGGTCTTTGATTTTGCAAACTTAAAGGGTAAAAAAATATTAGTAGTAAATACCGCTAGCGAGTGTGGGTTCACTCCTCAGTATAAAGATTTACAAGAGTTGTATGAGAAATATAAAGATAAAAACTTTACCATTGTTGGTTTTCCGTGCAACCAGTTTGGAAATCAGGAGCCAGGTAATAGCCAAGAGATTAAAGCTTTTTGCACTAAAAACTATGGTGTTACTTTTCCAATGATGGAAAAAATAAATGTAAAAGGCGATAGCATAGCACCAATTTATAAATGGCTTACTGATAAAACTTTAAATGGGGTAATGAGTAGTTCTGTGAAATGGAACTTCCAAAAATACCTCATTGACGAAAACGGCTATTTGGTAGATTACGTTAACTCTATGCGTAAGCCCAACACCGATAAAATTGTGAACTGGATAGAGGGAAAGTAATCTATAATTGAATTTTCAATTCAAGTTCTTTCTCTTTTCTAATGACTTTTAATGTCGTTTCATCGCCTTTCTTAAATTTAGCTAAGGCATCCATATAATCATACACATTCGTTATTTTTTCGTTTCCTAATTGTATAATCACATCACCTGTTAGCACACCTGCTTTAAAAGCTGGTTTACCATCGGTTACGCCATCTACACGCATACCTTTTCCATCAAAAGCATAATCGGGCATAACACCCAAAGTTACTTTAAAACTTTTAGCAGTAGATGCAGGTGCTGCTGTTTTAGTAAATGTAAGTTTTGGTAATTTATTAGTTGCATTTATAATCTTTACAATGTATTCCAATACTTTTTGTTCACCATCAAAATTTATTTTATCGATATCATCGCTGGGTTTATGGTAATCGTGATGTTGCCCTGTAAAGAAATGCAATACAGGAATGTCTTTTAAGTAGAAACTGGTTTGGTCGCTAGGACCAATCCCCGAACTATCTTTCTTTAGTGTAAAATAATTATTTTGTTCATCTAATAAAGTTCCCCAAGTAGGAGAAGTTCCAAAGCCATATATCATTAGTTTTTTAGTGCTATCATTTAACCGCCCAATCATATCCATGTTTATCATATAATTAATTTGGTCTAAAGGTAATGTTGGTTTTTCGCACCATTTTTTTGAACCTAGTAAGCCTAATTCTTCGCCACTATAACACATAAATAAAAAGTTATAGTTTACCTTGGTTTTATTACTAGTGTAATAGCGCGCTAATTCTAGTACCCCTGATGTTCCGCTGGCATTATCATCAGCACCATTGTGTATTTTCCCTTCAGGATTTGCATCTAAGCTATTATGGTCGTGTCCTAATCCTAAATGATCGAAATGTGCCCCAATCACAATGGTGTATTTGGCTTTGTTGTCTAAAAACCCAACAACATTAATTCCTTCTTTTGATTTAATATTTGCGGTATTGGTATCATGTGGGTTCGGGTTATGTTTATAATCAAAATAATATAAATACGGATTATTGTTTTTACTAGGGCTTTGAGGCGCATCACCTTTAGGCGTTAAGTTTAATTTCTTAAACTCATTGGCAATATAAAGCGCTGCCTGCAATTCTTCGGGTGTAGAGGTTCCACGACCTTTGAGTTCATCAGAAGCTAAAAACGAGATATCGGCTTTTATACGCTCTTTAGAAATAGTTTGCGCGATAACATAATGAGCTGATAAAACAGCGAAACTTAGTACAAGTAGTTTTTTCATAACAATCAATTATTAAGTACAGTTGTATTAATCTTGCCAATCGGCTATAAATAAATTGGTATCACGGTTTCCGTGATTATTTCGGTTAGATGAAAAAATTAATTTTTTTCCATCAGGCGAAAACATTGGAAAAGCATTAAAGATACTTTGATTTGTAATTTGTTCTATGCCTGTGCCATCGTCGTTAATCATATACAGTTGAAAATCATATCCTCTCTCGCTATGATGGTTTGAAGAAAAAATAATTTTCTTACCACTTGGATGAAAAAACGGCGCCCAATTGGCTTTTCCTAGTTTAGTAACTTGTTTTAAATCACTCCCATCAATATTACAAGTATATATTTCCATATTGGTAGGTGCTACCAAATGTTGGGCTAATAATTCTTTATACTCTTTAATTTCAGCCTCTGTTTTAGGTCTAGATGAGCGAAACACTAATCGTTTACCATCGGGTGAGAAGAAAGCACCACCATCATATCCTAAGCCAAATGTAATTTGTTTTTGGTTTTTTCCATCAATATCCATAATCCACAACTCTAAATCACCACTTCTATCGCTCGTAAATACAATCTTATCGCCTTTTGGAGATACAGTAGCCTCAGCATCATAACCTGGCGCATTCGTTAATTGTTTAATGATTTTTCCAGATGAATTAGCTACAAAAATGTCGAAATCTTTATAAATAGCCCACAAGTATTTTCCATTAGTTTCAGGAGCTGGCGGACAAACATCTGAACCCAAATGAGTAGAGGCATATAAAATATCTTTTCCGTTTGGCATGTAGTAACTACATGTTGTTCTTCCTTTTCCCGTACTTATCATAAGCGGCTTGTAAGTGGTGTCTTTTTCAGCTTTTGCAATATCTAATGCAAAAATTTGATCGCATTGCAAGCCCCACGCTTTATTGTTGCTTTGAAAAGCAGCCATCTTTCCGTCTGGTGAGAAGTAGGCCTCCGCATTATCGCCACCATAGGTTAATTGCTTTAAGTTTTTAAGATGTGATTCTTGAGCTGTTAAGCTTAATACGAATAACAAGCCCGCAGAAAGGAACATTAAATTTCTCATAAGAACATCGTTTTTAAAAAATGCGGTGCAAAGATATAATAATCTTATTACTTACAAGAATGATAAAAAGCAGTTATTTAAGCCTCAACCTCCGTTACAATACTTGGGAAGATGCGCACATTGTTGTTTTCCTCCCTCTTAAACTGATAGGTGTACTTATAATGGCTCTCTAAACCTGATTTATTAGGTAAACCATTAATCATCATAATATTTCTAGCTTTAGCAAATCTTAACAATTCACGTAAGTAGTGCGCAGAAATTTGACCTACCTCATCAATAATACAATGTACTTTAAAATCACTACTGCTACGGTGAGAAGATTCTTTAATAAATACATGTAATAATGTAATATAAATAATAGCTTTCACTAAAATATCAGTTCCTGTGCTACCAATGCTATCAATCTTATGAGTCCAACCGGTTTCGTTTAATCCTTCTTTGATATTAAATTTCAATTCAAATAAATCTTGCAATCTAATTTCTTCTTGCTCTTGTTCTTTAATAGCAGTACGCAATTGGTCTAATAATTTTACGGCACGTGTGCTTATCTCTCGGTTTTTGTGCGTAGAGAAATCGGTATTAAATAATCCCTCGTTGTATATTAAGCCGTTTTCTTCGCGGAACTCCTGAATTCGTTTTAAGAGTTTATATACTTTATTATCCGAGTCTTCTAAACGTATCTTAATGTATTCAATCAGTTTCGATTCTTCAAACTCTGCTTTTTTAAAGTCTTCGGCAATTAATGAGATAATATGTTGTATTTTATCTTTTTGTCCGCTCAGTTCTTTTACTTTAGTAGCAATACTTTCGGTTACTAAACTTATTTGAGTAGCTGTTTCAGCAATGGATAACTGAATTTTATTTTCATTTACAAACGAACGTAAATTTTGTGCAAAGCGCTCGTATTCGCCCTGTGTGGCATCATTACGAATTACAAAGTTGAAATGGTTCTCTAATCTGTATTTTCCTGCAAACTCATTTACATAACGTTGAAAAGCCGTGTACTCCTCGTTAAAATGAGAATCATTTTTTAATAACTGAGTACACAAATCCATCACACTATAATTCGTTTTCTTAGGCTCGGCACGTTCAATGATATCAGCATATTTATTAAACACTGGTGTTTCACGGAAATTTTTTGTGAAATAGTTAATACCATTATTAAACTCAATTAACTCTTCCTCATAAGCACGTTTTTGCTTATTAAGCTCCATGCGTTTTACATTGTATTTACGAGCTATTTCTTCTATCTCTGTAGTTAAATCATTTGCTGTTTTTACAAACTCTTCTTTCTTTTGAATAAAGTCAGGAAGCTTATCAAAAATATCGCGCTTGTCTTTTAAATAGTCGTTTACTAATTGGGCATATTGTTCAATTTCTTTCAATGCTTCTTGCAATTCTTTTATGCGAGCATCTATTTTCTTAATTTCTTTGCTATCTACGCCTTTTGCTTTAAAGTTTGTTTCTTTTTCTGACGATAGCTGTGCTTCTTTTTCTTCGTACTCTTTTACTTGGTTTTTCTTTTCTACTTCAAGCTCACTAATTTCTGTTTCTTGTCTGTTTTTAAGGTCAGCAATTCGTTCTTCGCTAAATGTTTTTAATTTATCAAACTGTTCGTTGAAATCGTTCAATAAAGTGTTTTTACGCTTATTTAAAACAGCCAATTCTTCTTCTACAATTACTAATTTTTGGCGGTTTCCTGTAAGCGCTTCTTCAATTTCGGTATTAGCACGTTGCTTCCAGTCTTCTAACTCAAGTATTAATTTCTTTTCTCGTTTTTCGGCTAATTCTAGCGAATAACTTAACACTTTAATGTCTTCTTTTAGCTCGCCAAGTTGTTTACCAAACTTATCGGCAGCCAACATTTTCTCTTCATTGGTGCTTACCTGAAATTGGTTGAGTGATTCTTCTAAATCGCGGATGATGGCTAAGCGTTCATTTTTCTCAAATTGGTATTCCTCAATTGATTTTGATACCACTTGCACATCATCTAATTTTAATGATACACCATAAAGCGATACATCTTTATTATCGGTAAGTGTAGGATTAAGATCAGTTCTAAATAATAAATCTTCATTTACTACCTTACCAATAGTAGTATGCCAATCTTTTACATTTTTTTCTAAGTAACCGTATAACGCATCGTGTTGAACATTTAACTTGTCTTCAATAGCTTTAATTTCTGCCTTTACACGAATAATCTCATTATTTGTTTTTTGTATTTGGTTACTTAATGAGGTTTTAAGTTTGTTTTCGAGGTTTTCCCACTCTTT
The DNA here is from genome assembly GCA_963169355.1 of Bacteroidota bacterium. Taxonomy (GTDB): domain Bacteria; phylum Bacteroidota; class Bacteroidia; order B-17B0; family Aurantibacillaceae; genus UBA4416. The sequence continues at coordinate 97,706 of CAUJCR010000061.1, forward strand.
TTGGTTGGTTTGAACCAAATTAGTTTTAATTGCTAATTCCGATTTGTTTTTGTAATTAATCGCTCTTAAGTCGGCTAGTTCTGTTTCTTGCGCCTTAATTTCGTTTTCATAAAAACGAGTATTGCGAATTACCTTTTCTTCTGCCTTAAGCTCATTATATTCAATCTGTTTGGCAGTAACCTCTGCACCTAGCTCGTTTAGGGCTTCTTCTCGTTTTTGTTTTAAATCGGTTTCTTTTTTACTATACTCATTTTTTTGAAGCAACTGCAACTCATTGTAATGATTAAAGATTTCGCTCGTTTTAGAGTTTACTTTATTAATGTAAGCCGTTTTATCATTACGTAATTGCTCAATAAGTGCGGAATATTTCATCTCAATGCTTTGAACATTAGATGTTAAGGTTTCATACTCACGACGAGCAATATTTAATTCAACTTGTAGTTTCTCACGTTCTGTATTTTTTTCTACAGCAGCCTCAATATTTTTTTCTTTATACTCTTTAAGTTTTTTGTTAGCTTCACGAATAGATTTATCGTAATAGCCTATCTCTTCGCGAACATCTTTTTGTTTTTCTTCTAGCTGTGTTTTTTGTTCTTCGTAGTTTTCCGAGAGTTTATCTAATTCTTCTTGTTTAGCTTGAGATGCCTTAATTACAGTTTCATTTTGTGTTTCAGCATAACGCAAGCTACTACCTAATTTATCAGCCATTTCCATTTGCTGTCCTTTCAGCATGTGAACCTGGTCGTATTTTTTATCAATAAACTCAATAAGTTGTTGCGATTCTTTCTTTAGAAAGGTTTCAATATCGGTATATTTTTCGTTAAACTGACGCAACTGACGATCTACCTGTTCGAGTTTAATTGAACTTGTATCTGTAGTAAGTGAGTTGGCAATAAAATCTTTAATAAAACGGCTGTCAATACTACTCTTAGAACTTAAGAACACATTAGTAATAGACTTAGGAATGTTTTGATATTTTTCGTTACCTTTTAATAAATAAAACTTAGATAATTGTTTATCGGTTTCGGTACCATATAAAATATTACGATAACGTTCAAAAGTATCAATCTGTTGAGAGAAGAAAATGCCTCGTTTATCAAGCCCTGCCAGTATTTCTTTAATCTTAAGTGCCTCATCATTCTCGTTAAAGAAAAAATCTGGATTATACGCTGCATCTACAAAACGGAATACTAATTTATTATGACGATACACTATTACAAAAAATGGTTTTTGTTCAGTTTGTATTTCGTAAACTAAGTAAGAGTTTTCGAATTTAAAATAGTGTTCCTCAAATGGCTTTTGAGATGACGAGATGCCTAATCCTCTGGTATTTGCGCTATAAAAAAATAAGATAGCTCTTTGTAAGGAAGTCTTCCCAAAATTATTAGTACCAACAAAACAAGTATTACCATTCAATTCTAAGTCGGTATATTTTACGTTGGCAATATTTATTTCTACAATTCTGTTTAATATTCTACAATTATTTTCCATTTCTTAAACGTATCTTCTTTATAATTTTTGTATTTGTTTTTAGTAATCGTACACATTCGTATTTGTTGGAGCAGCGGGCGTTTTTGGTTTTGTGCCTGTGCTTTTTTGTACCACTAAAGGATAAAGCCCTATACTGTTTCTTTTTTTATTAATAGCAGCAATGGTAGTGGCAATTATTTTCTCGTATCCTGCCGATGGTTGGTAGAACTCAGGAGTTCCTCCATTCAACACGTTACGTCTATCTATAACGGTTGCGTAAAATTCGGGAGAGATATTTCCATCTATCAAGGCGCGATATAAAATAGAACTTAAAATCTTGTTGGTTCTATCCGAGTCATAATTAAGTAATATTTGGCGAGCCATATCACTTGCTTTTTTTCCTACAGCTTTAATACTTGGGAATCCATTCGTTTGAATTTGATTAACCAAAGCCACTGCCACTACAGAGTCTGCCTTTCTTTTTTCTCTCACTAAGCGGTATTTTGCTTGATAATCGGGGGTTGTTTTATTGCATTTTTTTCCAGCTTGAGCACATTCTATACAATAATCTAATGCGGCCGTATATTTTGAGCTATTGTATTTTTTGGTGCTTTCAAATAAAGCTACAATTTCGGTCTCATACGCTGTATTACGAGTTTGTGCAGCTTGATCATGCCATTTCTTAACACCATCTATATATTCTTTTTTAGTGTTTTGATTATAGAAAGACATGTCCTCTTTTTTAGCACTATCAAGTTCATAACCATTTGTAATGGCTTTTTCTAAATAATCTAAGGCTTTAAATTCTTCTTTAATATGTATGGCACATAAGGCGGCTTTAAAGTAATCGTTGGCATTGATACCACCTTTATAATTTTGGATAGCTACATCAAATTTTCCGAATGCTTGTAATAAAGAATCGTGTTTAAACATTCTATTAGCCGCCGATATATTTTCATGGTATGAAATAATATTCTCGGTGGGTGTTGAATATTCGGCTTGTTGTGCCTTTATGCCAAAAGCCAAAAATAACATTGGAAGTAAAAACAAATTTTTCATAGTTATAATTGTTTAGTTATATACAATGCCTTGAGTGTCTTCAGAGCCAGCGTCATCATAAATAGCAATCGCATTTATAATATCGAGTAAGTAGTTGTATGAATCCAAAACTTTATAGGATTCCGATTTTTCGTCTTCTAATTCTAAAAACGAATCACGGCTCATTAAGTCGCAAATTTCTCTTACTTTGTTATGCAAAGTCTCTGAACGATACAACGGAATTTTTTGTAGTTTTTGTTTTAAACGCACATTCGCATTACACTCTTCAGCAATTTCGGTAGGCCTAAAACGACTTCCTACACCAATCTTATTATCCATGCTCGCAAATAAATCTATAATGTCGATGTATCTTTCAAAACGTTCTAATTTTTTTTCGAGTTCGCTATTTGGCTCGTTTAACCTAGAGAAATAAAAATAATTATTACCACGCTCAATGTTATAACGAATAACATTGAAGTAAGCTTGTAGTCGGTCAAAATTTTCTGGATTATTAATTATATCGTACAAGCGATTCATGCCATCTCGGGTGCCATTACTCGAAATAAAATTTCCGCGTGCCATTACAGCAAATATATCATGCGTTTGTTTAGGTAAATTGTAATTAGTTGTTTCTTCCATCACTAGTTATTTTTTAGTGGTTTTTTCTTTTTTTACTTTTTCTTTACTTGGCCATATTAAAGTATAACCTAGCCTTTTCTTCATTTCATTAACTGTATAATCGTAGTACTGTAAGCGATATTTAAAATCTAATTGATTTTGGTATTCCATAGCAATTTCAACAAATAAAGACAAGCGATCTTCAAAACTTACTGTACCTACTGCCTTTGGGAATTTGTAGTCTATTAAATACTCAAACAAATTTTGCTTGCTTTGATTTAAAAAGCGTTCCACTAATCTTTCGGTATCTAATTTTATTTGTTCAACAACGCCTTGCTCTTTAAAATTACTACCCATTTTTCCAGCAACCCCACGCACCATTAAACGAGTAATTTTATATTTTTCGGCTACGCGTTTACACAACACGTGTCCATCGTCGGTATATAAAAAGTCAATCGGGATTTTTGTTTTAGGGCTTTTGTGTCCGTTATGCCTTAGTGTATTAATGTTGCCAATAATTTCCCTAAAATTCGTTTTGTAGTGTAAAGT